>NZ_AYXG01000237.1 GCF_000564855.1 Actinokineospora spheciospongiae | reverse complement strand
ATCGCCACCCCCGGCCAAACACATCCACCCACCCGGGCGTTTGCTTAGCCGGGCTGGCGGTTTGTGGGGTGGTCGGCTGGACAAACACATCCACCCACCCGGGCAGTTGGCTCGCCGGGTCGGCGGTTTTCAGGGTGGCTGGTTGGCCGCCGAGCACATCCACCCACCGGGCGTCTGTTGGCCGGGCCGGCGGTTCGTGGGGGCTGGCTTTGAGGACAGGCCCTGGTTCGACCTGGTTCGGTTCGGCCTGGCCTGGCCTGGCCGGGTCGGTTCCGAGTGGTCAGGTGCCTGCGGCGAACAGGAGGCCGATGGTCATCGCGCCCGGGTCGGTGACGCCGATGGCGTGGTCGCCCACGTAGCTGGCGCGGCCCCGGCGGGCGCGGATGCCCGCCGTGGCCTCGGCTCCTTCCTCCGCTGCCCGAGCGGCGACCGCGAAGGCCTCCGTGAGTGGTGTCGACGGTGGGAGGGCTTTGAGCGCGTCTGCGGCGGGGGACAGGGCATCGACCAGGGTTTTGTCACCCACCTGGGCTTCGCCGACGCGTTGGATGGCGGCGAGGCCGTTGGTGGTGCCTTCGGTGAGGGCGGCTGGGGTGAGGTCGCCTGCTTTTACCGTCGCGGCTGCGAACTCTTGCAGCAGGAGGCCGAAGAGTGGGCCGCTGGTGCCGCCGACCCTGTCCAGGAACACGTGGGCCGCGGCGGCGATCACCTCGGCTGCCGGGGTTCCCGCTACCAAGCCGTCCAGTTCGGACTGGATGAGGCGGGCGGCGCCCGCGATGTTGGCGCCGAAGTCGCCGTCGCCCGCGGCCTGGTCGAGGGCGGTCAGGTCGGGCTCGCGGTCGAGGGCGGTGGTGGTGAAGCGGCGGAGCCAGTCCGCGGCGGGGGAGTCGGTCATCTGTGCGTCCTTCCTCAGGCCGGCCACGCGGCGGTGTGCGCGGGGGCGTCCCAGAGCGCGGTCAGCTCGTCGTCGGTGCGGGTGAGTGACAGGGAGAAGCCGTGCATGTCGAGTGCCGTCACCACCGAACCCACCAGGTGGCGCTCCAGTGCGACCCCGTGTTCGGCGAGTGCGGTCGCGAACCGGTGGTGCAGGCCGTACAGCTCCAGCGGGGTCGTGCGGCCGAGGCCGTTGACCAGGCCGATGACCCGGTCGCCCCGGGTGAGGGTGAGGGCGGTGACGAGGCTGCCGGTCATGTCGCGCACCAGGTCGTCGACCGGGCCGTGGGGGCGGACCGCGCCGGAGCGCTCGCCGTGGATGCCGACTCCGTACTCGATGCCGTCGTCGGGGAGGTCGAAGGCGGGGGTGCCGGTGGCGGGGGAGGTGTGCGCGGCGGCGGCCACCGCCACGCTGCGGCTGCCCGCGGCGACCCGTTCGCCCAGGGCGACCAGGGCGTCGAGGTCGCGGCCCTGGTCGGCGGCGGCGCCGAGCAGCTTCTCCACCACCACGGTGGCGCCGGTGCCGCGGCGGCCCACGGCGATGTCGGCGGAGTCGGTGGCCACGTCGTCGTCGACCAGGACCCGGGCGCAGCGGATGCCGTCGTGGTGCAGGCGCTCGGCGGCGATACCGAAGTTGATCTTGTCGCCGGTGTAGTTCTTCACCACGTGCAGCACGCCGCCGGGCTTGGCCACCGCCTTCGACGCCGCGTACACCTGCCGGTTGTGCGGTGAGGCGAAGATCCGCCCCGGGCACGCCGCGTCCAGCATCCCGGCGCCGACGAAACCCGCGTGCAGCGGCTCGTGCCCGGACCCGCCACCGGAGACCAGGCCGACGACCCGCCGCGGGTCGGGCGACCGGGCGGTGACGTGGCCCGGGTCCGGGGTGAACTCGACCAGGTCGGCGTGCGCCAGGGCGAACCCGGCCAGCCCGGCGTCGACCAGGTCGTCCGGGGACTCGGCGAAGTAGCGGCTCATGCCCCCATCGTCGACCCCGCGCCGCCCGCCGTCGAGTCGGTGAGGTGGTGAGGCGGGGTTCGGGAGGCGCGCGGGCCGTCGCGGTCCCATCCTGGGAGGGAGGAGAGGAGTCCGCCATGACCGTGGTCCCGCCCCGGGCGTTCACCATCAAGGCCGATCACGAATCGACCCGCGTCCTGCACCGGCTCACCGGGCGGTGGTGGGTGGTCGCGGTGCTGGGCTTCCTGGTCGCCGTGCTGGGCGTCGTCCTGCTGGCCGACCTCGCCGCCGCCGCCGGGACGCTGGCCGTGCTGGTCGCAATCGGGCTGATCTTCGACGGCGCCGCCGAGATCGCCACCGCGGGCAGGCACCGGGCCGGGTGGCCCGCCTACCTGCTCGGCGGGCTGTGGCTGGTGCTCGGCGTGCTCGCCCTGGTCTGGCCGGGGATGACGCTGCTGGCGCTGGCCGTGTGCGTCGGCATCGGGTTCGTGCTCGGCGGGGTCGTGCAGGTGGGCGCCGCGCTGTCGGCGCGCAAGCGGTTGCCGATGTGGGGGCTGTGGCTGGCGCTGGGGGTGGTGACGTTCGTCGTGGGGGTGCTCGCGCTGGTGCTGCCCGGGTTGACGATCCTGACGCTGGCGGTGTGGTTGGGGGTGGCGTTGCTGTTGCGCGGCATCGGCATGGTGTGGTTCGGGTTCACCCTGCGCAGGCTGCACACCGCCACGGGACGCTAGGGTGCGCCCTCGAAGCCCGGCCTTGTCAGCGCTGCCAGACCACGAAGAAACCCTCGTCGGTGGTCATCGCCTCGACGAAGGCGTCGTTGTCGAAGCCGGGGAGGGACTGGAGGCGGGACATCAGGTCGTCGGCGCTGGGGTGGCCCGCGGGGACCGCGCAGCCGCCGCCGCCCTCGCGCATCAGCATGAAGAAGGTGTCCTCCTTCCAGGCGCTCTCGGGGATGATGCGGATCGCCACCTCGGCCAGGTCCGCCCACGACACCGACTCCTCCGTGCCGTCCGCGAGCAGCCGCCGGACACCGTCGTCGTCGACGGTGATGTCCGCCTCGCCGGGAATGCCTGACACACGTCCTCCGTGGGATGTCTTGCCGTACAGGGGAATCAGCTCGCCGCGGCGGCCAGCCTGCGCAGGGCGCCGCGCACCACCGCCGGGTCGGTCGTCGACCAGAACGGCGGCAGGGAGGCCCGCAGGAACCCGCCGTAGCGGGCCGTGGACAGGCGCGGGTCGAGGATCGCCACGATCCCGCGGTCGTCCATGGAGCGCAGCAGCCTGCCCGCGCCCTGGGCGAGCAGCAGGGCCGCGTGGGTGGCGGCGACGGTGAGGAAACCGTTGCCGCCCCTGGCCTCCACCGCCCGCTGGCGGGCCGAGGCGAGCGGGTCGTCCGGCCGGGGGAACGGAATCCGGTCCATCACCACCAGCGACAGCGACGGTCCGGGCACGTCCACCCCCTGCCAGAGCGACAGGGTGCCGAACAGGCAGGTCGCCGGGTTCTCGGCGAACTTCCCGACCAGCAGTGACGTCGAGTCCTCGCCCTGGCAGAGGATCTCGCCGTCGACGACCTCCCGCAGTTGCGCCGCGGCCTGCTTGGCCGCGCGCATCGAGGAGAACAGCCCCAGGGTGCGCCCGCCCGCCGCCTCGACCAGCTCGCGCAGCTCGTCGAGGTAGGCCGGGGGCAGGCCGTCGCGGCCCGGCGGGGGGAGGTGCCTGGCCAGGTAGAGGATGCCGGACTTGGCGTGGTCGAAGGGGGAGCCGACGTCCATGCCGGTCCACCGGACCTTGCCCTCGTCGGCGGGGGCTTCCCTGTCGATCGCGGCGCCCTCGACCTTCACGCCGCTGCTCTGCGCCACCGGCAGCCCCCACTGCCGGGCCAGGGCGTCGAACGACCCGCCGAGGGTGAGCGTCGCCGAGGTGAGCACCGTGGTGTTCTCGCCGAACAGCTTCTCCCGCAGCAACCCGGCCACGTTCAGCGGGGCCACCCGCATCGTCGGCGGGCGCGGGTTCTGCGACCCGAAGTCGCCGGTCACCCACACCACGTCGCGCTGGTGGGCGGTGTCGGTCTCGAAGGCCTCCAGCACCCGCACGGCCGTGTCGTGCACGTCCTCCAGGGCGGCCAGGGCCTGCTTGCGGGCGCTCACCGCGTCCGGCTCGCCGCCGCGCTTCTCCGGCCCGATCGCGGTGACGCAGTGCTGGGCGGCGTCGCGCAGGGCGGTGAGGGTGACGCGCAGCGGGTCGGGCAGCGCGTCCACCCGACCGACCGCCACGTCCTCCAGGAGCATGGCCAGCCCGTCCCCGCTCTCGGCGAGCCGGTCGGCGACGTCCTCCTCCACCAGCCTGCCCACCCGCCGGGCGGCGACGGACACGGCGGAGGCGGACAGCTCGCCGGTGGCCGCCGACGTCACCCGGTCCACCAGGTCGTGCGCCTCGTCGACGACGACCACGTCGTGCTCGGGCAGCACCTGGGCGGTGCCGAGGGCGTCGATGGCCAGCAGGGCGTGGTTGGTGACCACGACGTCCGCGCGCCCGGCCTCGGCCCGCGCCTTCTCGGCGAAGCAGTCGGTCCCGATCGGGCAGCGCGCGGCCCCCAGGCACTCCCGCGCCGACACCGACACCTGCCGCCACGACTGCTCGGACACGCCGGGCACCAGCTCGTCGCGGTCACCCAGTTCGGTGTCGCTCGCCCACTCCCGCAGCCGGGTGACCTCGCGGCCCAGGCGGGAGATGGCGAACGGGTCGAACAGCACCTGGTCGTCGAGGTCGTCGGCCGGGCCGCCGTCGAGCTTGTGCAGGCACAGGTAGTTGCGCCTGCCCTTGAGGATGGCGAAGGTCGGCGTCCGCTTCAGCGGCTTGGCGAGGGCCTTGGCCAGGCGGGGCAGGTCGCGGTCGACCAGTTGCCGTTGCAGGGCGATGGTCGCGGTGGAGATGACGACCGTGGAGCCCTTCTCCACCGCGTGCCGGATGGACGGCACCAGGTAGGCCAGCGACTTGCCGGTGCCGGTGCCCGCCTGCACGGCCAGGTGCTCGCCGGTGCGGATCGCCGCCTGCACCGCCTCGGCCATCTTGACCTGCCCAGGTCGTTCCGCGCCACCGACGGCACCGACCGCGGTGGCCAGCAGCTCACCGAGGGGAGGCAGGGAGTCCGGCACAGCGCAGACGGTACCGGTGGGGTCGGACAACCCGACCGCGTCCCCCGACCGGGTTGTCCCGTCCGGCTGGCACTGCGCCGGGGTGGTCGCTCGGCTGCACTGGGGGCACTGGTCCGAATGGAGGTACCCGCAATGGCACGGCGAGCTGTGATGCCCCTGTTCCTGGCGTCCACCCTGTTCTGCGCCCCGGCGATCGCGGCGGCGGACCCGGTGGCCGCCCCGCCCGCACCCCCGACCGCCGCGTCCGCCCCGGCCCCGGCGCGCGCCGAAGCCTCGGTGGGCGGCGGGACCGCCACCCTCGGTGCCGAGGCGGTGGAGGTGGAGCCCCTGGCGCCGTGCACCTCCGACGGCGCGTCCACCGCGGGCGGCCCGCCCACCGCCACGACCGGGGGCACCGCCGCGGACAGCGGCCCGGTCGGCTTCGGCCCCGGCAAGACCACCTGCACCCCCGACCGGGGCACCGGCGTGGCCAAGGCGTTCGCCGAGGGGCGCGACTTCCGGATCGACGCGCTGCGGGCGCACGGCGGCCCGACGATCACGGTGCGCCGGTTCAGCGCGGGCTGCACCACGATGGGCCGCAGCGTCAGCTCCGCGGCGACCCTGGCGGGCGTCAGCGGGCTGTCGACGCCGTGGTTCTTCCCGGTCAACCACACGATCACCGTCCCGGGCGCCACCGCCGCCGACCCGCCGCTGGCGGCCGTCACCGTCAACGCGGTGAGCGCCCCGGACCGCGAGGACAGGTCGGTCACGGTGAGCGCGCTCAAGATCCGCTTCTTCCCCGAGGGCGGCCCGGAGAGCGGCACCCTGCTGGTCGGCACGGTCACCTGCACCCCGGCCGCGCAGGGCTGACGGCCGGGCCCCGCTCAGTGCTCGAGCGCCACGGCCGCCAGGTTCGGGCGCTTGGCGGGTCGGGTCCCCGGTGCGCCGCTGTGGCTCTGGGCCAGGCGGATCGCGGCTCGCCACGAGGTGAGGTCGACGGTGCGGGCGTAGACCGCGTAGGCCAAGCCGTGGGCGAGTGACCTGGGGAAGCCGGTGCCGGGTTCGTGGTGGTGGCGGTGGATCGGGCCCCAGACGGCGAACGGCAGCAGGCCCGAGGCGCCGTACACCGCGAACGCGACCCACGCGCCTTCGGTCAGCCAGGTCCAGGTGCCTGCCGGGTTGCCCACCACGTGGCCGAGCAGGAGCAGGTACGGGATCGGGCGGACCAGGCCTGCGAGGGGGCTCGTCCACGGCCGGGTGAGGTGGTGCACCAGTTTCGCCGTGGCCAGGGGGCCCAGGTCGGAGTTCCGGATTCGGCGCAGGTGGCGGATGTGCCGCAGCGCTTCCTGGTTGGACCGGGTCCGCTGGGCCAGGAGGTGGCGCAGGTCGGGCAGCGCCTCCTGCTCGACGTGGGTGTCCGCGGTGAACGCGGTCTTCCAGCCCTTGCCCGCCAGGCGGGTGCCGAGTTCGGAGTCCTCCGACGTCGTGCCGCGCCACGGGCCGGGGTCGTCGGCGGTGGAGTCCAGGGCGGTCATCCTGGTGAACTGGCCGGGGAGACCCGGGGTGCCGGTGCGGTCCAGGGAGCGCAGGTGGGCGGCGACGGGGCCGCGGGACTCCAGGTCCTGCACGCGAGCCAGGGCTGAGCCGAAGCGGTGGCGGAGGGTGCTGTCCACGGCAGGCGGGGTGCGCCGGTCGACCACCCGCACGTCGACCCGGACGGCGCCGACAGCGGGGTCGCCGAAGAGGTGGTGAGCGGCGCAGACGTCGAGGGAGTTCGCCGCGGGGCGGCTGTCGGCGTCGAGGACCACGACGACGGTGCGGTCGGTGTCGGCGTGGGCGCCCATCCAGGACTTCAGTTCGCGGTGGGCGGTGTCGAGGGCGGCTCCCCCGCCGGTGCGCGCTCCGCGGACCAGGTGCAGGTGGCGGTCGCCGCCATGGCGGGGACCGCGCAGGCGGGTGACGACGTCCGCGGTGTCGTCCCCGGGGTCGGTGATCACCCAGACGTGGGCGGCGGGGAACGTGGCGCGGAGGTACCCGATCGTGTCGCCGAGGGCGGGTTCGCGGTCCCGGCAGGGGATCAGGAAGTGCCACTCCAGCGCGTCCGCGTCGCCGGTGGCCGAACGCCCGCGCCGCAGGTGGGGGAGCAGGACCAGGCCCGCGTGGCAGAGGAAGGCGATGCCCGCCGCCAGCGTGAGCGCCTGGGTCAGGCCGAGGAGGAGCGCGGGGCTCACCGCCCGCGCCCCGGTTCGCGCGTCGCCCGCGGGGGTGTCCGCGACCCGGGCCAGTCAAGTCCGAAGTGGAGGGACGAGCGCGCGGTGGCCGGGGGTTCGGCCGTCGCGCGCCGGGGTGGGCCCGGTTCCGGGTGTGCCACGGGTCCTCCGCGGGTCGGCGTCACCCGTGTGACGCGTGTGTCCGACATCATCGTGGTGCGGCGAACCCGGAAAACATCGCTGGATCGGGTGACGCGCGCGGTAGCGGTGCGTGTAGTGCGGCGCGGTGATCCGGGCAATACCGACACCCCGTGCCGGGGGACCACACCTCCGGGCGAAACCCCGTTCCGCAACCCGGGTCCCGTCGTTGATCCGGGCAAGAGCGGTCCCGGACCGGATGTCCACTGTGGATGGATCGGTTCCCCTCGGGAGGACGCGGTGGCCGCCCGGGGCCGCGCCTTGTCGTACGAGGTGAGGAAGAGCCATGCGTGAGGACGTCCTGGTGCTGGTGGGCACCTGCTCCGAGGCGATCAAGGCCGCGCCCGTCGCCCTGGAGCTGGCCGCGCACCCGCGCAGGCGTCCCGTGCTCGTGCACAGCGGGCAGCACGTCGGCGTGGTCGAGCAGGCGCTGGCCCCGTTCGGCCTGGCCCCCGACGCGGTGCTGCCGGTGCGCCGGGGCGCGGGCGGGCAGGCCGAACTGGTCTCGGCGCTGCTGCCCCGGCTGGGCGCGCTGCTGGCCGGGGTGCGCCCCGCCGCCGTGGTCGTGCAGGGCGACACCACCACGGCCCTGTGCGGCACCCTCGCCGCGTTCTGGCGCGGTGTCCCGGTGGCGCACCTGGAGGCGGGACCGCGCACCGCGTCCCCGGAGGCGGGCAACCGCCTGCTCGTCGCCCGCCTCGCCGCGCTGCACCTGGCGCCCACCGCGGCCGCCGCGGCGGCGCTGCGCGCGGAGAACGTCCCCGCCGACACCACCGTCGTCACCGGCGGCACGGCCGTCGACGCGGCCCGGCTGATCGCCGCGTCCGGGCTGCGCCCCACCAGCCCGGTGCTGCGGGGGCTGGAGGGCACGGCCGACCGGCTGGTGCTCCTCGCCCCGCACCGCCGCGAGTCCTGGGGGGCGCCGCTCGACGGGGTGCTCGGCGCCGTGCGCGCGCTGCTCGAACGCCACCGCGGGGTGCGCGCGGTGCTGCCCGCGCACCCCAACCCGGGCGTCCGCGCGCAGGTCGCCGCCGCGCTCGGCGGGCACCCGGCGGTCACCGTCACCGAGCCGCTGGACCACCCCGACCTGGTCTGGCTGCTGCGCCGCGCCGAGCTGGTGCTGACCGACTCCGGCGGCATCCAGGAGCAGGCGCCCACCTTCGGCGTGCCGGTGCTGCTCACCCGCGACAGCACCGAGCGCCGGGAGGCCGTGGACGCGGGCTGCGCCTGGCTCGTGGGCACCGAGCGGGCCCGCGTCCTCGACGCGGCCGACCGGGTGCTCTCCGGGGAACTGCGCGTCCGCGACCGGGCGAACCCGTTCGGGGACGGCTACGCCGCCGCGCGGGTGTGCGCGGCGCTCGACCGGGTGCTGCGCGCCCGGCCGCCGATGGCCACGGCCTCCTGACCGGCGGCCCGGCGTTCCCGGGTCAGCCGACGGTGCCCACCAGGGTGACGTCGGCGGAGCGGAGCTGGGCCAGGGCCGACTCGACCGTGGGCGGGGCGACACCCGCGGTGAGGTCGAGGCGGACGGTGACGGCGAAGCCCGCGGCGGCGGCGTCCAGGGCGGTGGCGCGGACGCAGTGGTCGGTGGCGATGCCGACCACGTCCACCCGGTCCACCCCCCGGGCGCGCAGCCAGTCGGTCAGCGACGCGCCGCCCGGCCCCTCGCCTTCGAAGCCGGAGTACGCCGCGGCGTAGGCGCCCTTGGAGAAGACCGCCTCGACCGGGCTGACGTCCAGCTCCGGGTGGAACGAGCTGCCCGGGGTGCCAGCCACGCAGTGCACCGGCCAGCTGTCGACGAAGTCCGGGGTTTCGCTGAAGTGCCCGCCCGGGTCGACGTGGTAGTCGCGGGTGGCCACGACGTGGTCGTAGCCGCCCGCCGCCACGTGCGCGCTGATCGCCGCGGCCACCGCGGCCCCGCCCGGCACGGCCAGCGAGCCGCCCTCGCAGAAGTCGTTCTGCACGTCGACGACGATCAGCGCGTTCTTGCCCGACTGGTTCACGACTGCTCCCGCGTGAGGTGGACGGTGGGGATGGCGGGTTCGCCCGCCGAGAGCTTGAGGCCCTCCCAGGGCAGGCTGACCAGCCCCTGCCGCACCCGGTTGCGGCTGTCCTCCAGGGTGGGCAGGTCCTCGACGACCTGCCCACCCCTGATCAGCGGGATCTGCAGCGGCCGGTCGTGCTCGCCCGCCTCCGGGGCGGGCCCCTCGGCCGGGTAGACGACCTCCTCCAGCGCGGTGCCGGTGGGCTTGTGCCTGCGCAGGGCCAGCTTGCGGCCGCCGCGCGACTCCTTGTGCGAGCTGCGCTTGGCCACCGGCCGCCCCTCGACCTCGACCAGCTTGTAGACCATGCCCGCGGTCGGCCTGCCCGAGCCGGTGACCACCGAGGTGCCCACGCCGTAGGCGTCGACCGGTTCCGCGCGCAGGGCGGCGATCGCGTACTCGTCGAGGTCGCCGGAGACCACGATCCGGGTCCCGGTGGCGCCCAGCGCGTCGAGCTGCTCGCGGGCCTGGCGGGCCAGCACGCCGACGTCGCCGGAGTCGATGCGCACCGCGCCCAGCTCCGGGCCCGCCACCGCCACCGCGGTCTCGATGCCCGCGGTGATGTCGTAGGTGTCCACGAGCAGGGTCGTGCCCACCCCGAGGGCGGCGACCTGCGCCTCGAACGCCTCCTTCTCGCTGTCGTGCAGCAGGGTGAACGCGTGCGCGCAGGTGCCCGACGTCGGGATCGACCAGCTCCGCCCGGCCTCCAGGTTCGAGGTGGTGCCGAAACCGGCCAGGTACGCCGCCCGCGCCGCGGACACCGCGGCCCGCTCGTGCGTGCGCCGACCGCCCATCTCGATGATCGGCCGCCCGTTCGCCGCCCCCGCCATCCGCGCCGCCGCGGAGACGATCGCGCTGTCGTGGTTGAGGATCGAGAGCACCACCGTCTCCAGGACCACCGCGTCGGCGAACGTGCCGCGCACGGTCAGCACCGGGGAGCCGGGGAAGTACAGCTCGCCCTCGGCGTAGCCGTCGACGTCTCCCCCGAACCGGTAGTCCGCCAGCCACGACAGGGTGGTCTCGTCGACCACGCCCGTCGCCCGCAGGTGGGCCACCTCCTCGGGGCCGAAGCGGAAGTCGGTGATGGCGTCCACCACGCGCCGGGTGCCGCCGACGACCCCGTAGCGCCTGCCCTCGGGCAGCTTGCGGGCGAACGCCTCGAAGACGCAGCGCCGGGAGGCCGTGCCGTCGGCCAGCGCCGCGGACAGCATCGTCAGCTCGTAGTGGTCGGTCAGCAGTGCCGTGGTCCCAGCCATGCGGAGCAGCCTAGGGCGCCGAACGGTCCGGTGTGTCCGGTGGACGCCGAAGTGATCTGTGACGTTCTACTCCGTTCGAATGAAGATCCGCTGAACCCGGTGAATCCGCTCGTGCCACCATTGACCCATGACCGCGCCAGTCGACATGGAGCAGACACAGGCCGACCCGGCCGGGTCCGAGGTGGTGGCCGAGGACCGCCCGTGGCAGACCGTCGTGTGGAACGACCCGGTCAACCTGATGTCGTACGTGACCTACGTGTTCCAGAAACTCTTCGCCTACAGCCGCGACCAGGCGACCAAGCTGATGCTCGACGTGCACCACGAGGGCAAGGCGATCGTCTCCTCGGGCAGCAAGGAGAAGGTCGAGGGCGACGTGGCGAAGCTGCACGCCGCGGGCCTGTGGGCGACGATGGAGCACACCTCGTGAAGCCGTGGAAGCGCAAGGGCGACAAGCTCTTCGCCGACATCGACAAGCAGGAGGCCGCCGTGCTGCGCGGCCTGGTCTCGCAGATCGACGACATGCTGCGCGCCAGGGTCGAGGAGACCCCGCAGGACGAGCTGGCCGAGCTGACCGGCATCCGCACCGGGCCGACCAGCTCCCCGGACGACCCGATCCTGTCGCGGCTGCTGCCCGACTTCCACCGCCTCGACGACGACAACCCGTCGAAGGAGGACCTGGACTCGGCCGCCATGCTGCGCTCGCTGCACGAGCCGGGCCTGCTCGACGTCAAGGTCGGGGTGGCCGCGGTGGTGCTGGGGACCTGCCCGACCCACGGCGGCGAGGTCCGGCTGTCGCTGGAGCAGGCCGACGCGTGGCTCAGCGCGCTCAACGACGTGCGGCTGGCGCTGGGCACCGCCATCGAGGTGACCGACGACATGCCCGAGGAGCTGCCCGACGACGACCCGCGCAGCCCGCACCTGGCCGTCTACCACTGGTTGACCTGGGTGCAGGAGTCGCTGGTCCAAGCCCTCTCCGAGGACTGACCCCGGTGCCCGTCCGGCTCGGCAGGCACGGCGGCGCGCTGGTGGTGCTCTTCGACGAGGGCACCGTCGGCGGCGTCGACGCCCGCGGCGGGGCGCCCGGCACCCGGGAGCTGGACGTGCTGGCCCCGGAGAACCTGGTGGGCCGGGTCGACGCGGTGTGCGTGGCCTCCGGCGGGCCCGCCGGGCTGGCCGCCGCCGACGGGGTGCTGCGCTGGCTGCGCGAGCGCGACCGGGGCTTCCGGGTGGGGGAGGGGCCGGGGCAGGTGGTGCCGATCGTGCCCGCCGCGACCAACCCCGGCGGACCCGCGCCCGACGCCGAGGCGGGCCACCTGGCCTGCCGGGCGGCCGGGGAGTGGGCGGTCGACGGGGTGGCGGCCCTGGTCGAGGGCGCCGTCGTGGTCGTGGTGGTGGACGCGGAACTGGACAAGGCGCGGTGCAGGCGGGTGGCCATCTCCGCCCGCGACGGCCTGGTCCGGGCCGGGGCGCCGGATGTCGCGACCACGGTGTTCGCCGCCGCCACCGGCACCCGGCCGCCAGCCGGGCCGCTGGAGCTGGACGCCCTATGCGGCGCCGCGGCGGACAGCGTCACGGTCGCCTACCAGGTGCTCCGCGCCGAGGCCGCCGACCGGTGAGCGGCTCTCACGGACTGGGAGCCCGGTAACCACCCAGTAGGATGGGTGCCGTGCTGACGATCCGCCGAGACCTCGTGGACGCGCTGGTCGCCCACGCCCGCCGGGACCACCCGGACGAGGCCTGTGGCGTCATCGCGGGCCCGGACGACGGCTCGGACCGCCCCGAGCGGTTCATCCCGATGCTCAACGCCGCCCGCTCGCCCACGTTCTACGAGTTCGACTCCGCGGACCTGCTCCGGCTGTACCGCGAGATGGCCGCCAACGACGAGGTGCCGGTGGTGGTCTACCACTCGCACACGGCCACCGAGGCCTACCCGTCGCGCACGGACGTCTCCTACGCCTCCGAGCCGTTCGCCCACTACGTGCTGGTCTCCACCCGGGACCCGCGGGAGCACGAACTGCGGTCCTACCGGATCGTCGACGGGGAGATCACCGAGGAACCGATCGAGGTGGTCGAGTCCTACCGGTCCGCCGACCCCGGCCCGGGCGGGGCACCCGAACAGTGATCAACCGCGCACCCGGGAATACCCGGTGCGATCCCGCACGTCTTCCCCTGTAGCACTGGCACACCCCGGAGGTTCCACCATGGCCGTCACGGTCTCGATCCCGACCATCCTGCGCACCCACACCGGTGGGGAGAAGTCGGTCCCCGCCGCGGGCACCACCCTCTCCGAGGTCATCGACGACCTGGAGGCCAACCACGGCGGCCTCAAGCAGCGCCTGGTCAAGGACGGCGCCCTGCACCGGTTCGTCAACGTCTACGTCAACGACGAGGACGTGCGCTTCGCCGGTGGCCTCGAGGCCAAGGTCGCCGACGGCGACAACGTGACCATCCTCCCCGCCGTGGCCGGCGGCTCGCGCTAACCCCTGTCCGGGAGGTTGTTCCGATGGCCCGCTACGACTCACTGCTCGACGCGCTCGGCGACACCCCACTGGTCGGGCTGCCGCGGCTGTCGCCGTCGGCGGACGTGCGGCTGTGGGCCAAGCTCGAGGACCGCAACCCGACCGGCTCGATCAAGGACCGGCCCGCGCTGGCCATGATCACCGCCGCGGAGCGCGACGGGGTGCTGCTGCCCGGCAACACCATCCTGGAGCCCACCTCGGGCAACACCGGCATCTCGCTGGCCATGGCCGCCAAGCTCAAGGGCTACGGGCTGGTCTGCGTGATGCCGGAGAACACCTCCGAGGAGCGCAGGACGCTCCTGCAGGCCTACGGGGCCCGGATCGTCTTCTCGCCCGCGGCGGGCGGCTCGAACGAGGCCGTCCGCCGGGCGAAGGAGCTGGCCAAGGAGCACCCGGACTGGGTGATGCTCTACCAGTACGGCAACCCGGACAACGCGGGCGCGCACTACCGCGGCACCGGTCCGGAGATCCTGCGGGACCTGCCGTCGATCACCCACTTCGTCGCCGGGCTGGGCACCACCGGCACGCTGGTGGGGGTGGGCCGGTACCTGCGCGAGCAGAAGCCGGACGTGGAGATCGTGGCGGCCGAGCCGCGCTACGGCGAGCTGGTCTACGGCCTGCGCAACCTCGACGAGGGGTTCGTGCCCGAGCTGTACGACCCCGAGGTGCTGACCGGCCGCTACTCGGTCGGCTCCTACGACGCGCTGCGCCGCACCCGCCAGCTCCTGGAGACCGAGGGCATCTTCGCGGGCATCTCCACCGGCGCGATCCTGCACGCGGCGCTGTCGGTCGCGGAGAAGGTCGCCAACCGGGGCGGGGAGGCCGACATCGTCTTCATCGTCTGCGACGGCGGCTGGAAGTACCTGTCCACCGGCGCCTACAGCGGCAGCCTCGACGAGGCCGCCGAGCGGCTGGACGGGCACCTCTGGGCCTGACCGCCGTGCCCCGGGGTCGCCCGCCGTGTCCTAGGGTGGCCGGTCATGCCGACAATCTCCCGCACCGCGGTGGTCGACGCCCCGGTCACCGAGGTGTGGCCGGTGGTCTCCGACGCGGCGCGCCTGCCCGACTGGTTCAGCTTCGCCGACCGGGTGGACGTGGTGACCGGCTCCGGCCTCGGTGAGGCGCGGGTGCAGCACGCCCGGTTCGAGGGGCGCAGGCAGGAGGTCGACCAGGAGGTCGTGGAGTTCACCCCGGAGCGGGTGATCGCCTGGGCGCACCGGGCCGAACGCCTCGACGGCGACCCGGCCCCGGTGCGGGCCACCGGTGTGGTGTTCCGGGTGGAGCTGACCGCGCAGGGCGGCGCGACCCGGGTGCGCCTCGCGCAGACCCTGACCCCGGCGGGCGTCGGCCGGGCGATCGCCCTGCACCTGTTCGGCGCCGCGGCGATCGGGCGGACCATGGCCGAGAGCCTGGTGCGCCTGTCCCGATCCCTGGCCTGAACCCGGGCACAATGGCCGCCATGAAGGTGATCGGCCTGCTGGGCGGGATGAGCTGGGAGTCCTCGGCGGAGTACTACCGGATCGTCAACGAGCGCGTGCGGGAGCGGCTGGGCGGGCTGCACTCGGCGCGGTGCGTGCTGTACTCGGTGGACTTCGCCGAGATCGAGCGGATGCAGGTCGAGGGCCGCTGGGACGACGCCGCCGCGGTGCTCGCGGACGCGGCCCGGGCGCTGGTGCGGGCGGGGGCCGAGGTCGTCGTCCTGTGCACCAACACCATGCACAAGGTCGCCGACCGCATCACCGACGGGCTCGGCGTGCCGCTGCTGCACCTGGCCGACGCGACCGCCGAGGCCGTGACCGCCGCTGGCTTGACCCGCGTCGGCCTGCTCGGCACCGCCTTCACCATGGAGCAGGACTTCTACACCGGCAGGCTCGCCGCGCACGGCCTCGACGTGCTCACCCCGGGCGCCGCCGACCGCGCCGAGGTGCACCGGATCATCTACGAGGAGCTGGTGCTCGGGGTCGTCGAGGAGTCGTCCAGGCAGGTCTACCGCGAGGTGATCGGCAGGCTGGTCGAGCGGGGCGCGCGGGGGGTGGTCCTGGGGTGCACCGAGATCGAGCTGCTGGTGTCCACCCGGGACAGCCCGGTGCCGGTGTTCCCGACCACCCGCCTGCACGCCGAACTCGCCGTCGACCTGGCCCTGGCCGACCAGCGGCCAGGGCCGGGTCGTCGGTTCACAGGGTGAGGTCGGCCAGGTCCTCCTCGGTCAGCTCGATGTCGCCCGCGGCCAGGTTGGACTCCAGGTGCGCGATCGACGAGGTGCCCGGGATCAGCAGGATGTTCGGCGACCGGTGCAGCAGCCAGGCCAGCGCGACCTGCCGGTCGGTGGCGCCGTGGCGCGCGGCGACCCGGTTCAGGGCCTCGGCCTGGATCGGGGTGAACCCGCCGAGCGGGAAGAACGGCACGTAGGCGATGCCCAGCTCCGCGGTCTCGTCCACCAGCGCGTCGTCGCTGTGGTCGACGACGTTGAACAGGTTCTGCACGCACACCACCGGCGCGATCGACCGCGCCTCGGTGAGCTGCGCGGCGGTGACGTTGCTGACACCCAGCTCCTTGATGAGCCCCTGCTCGCGCAGCTCGGCCAGCACCCCGAACGGCTCGGCGAGCGAGCGCTCCACCGGGCCGGTCAACCCGGGCATCCGCAGGTTGACCACGTCGATGCTGTCCACCCCGAGGCGGTCCAGGTTCTCCCGGACGGCCAGCCGCAGGTCGTCGGCCTCCAGCGCCTCCGGCCACCCGCCGTCGGCGTCGCGGCGCGCGCCCACCTTGGTGACCAGCACCAGGTCGTCGGGGTAGGGCCGCAGCGCCTCGGCGATGATCTCGTTCACCACGTACGGGCCGTAGTAGTCCGAGGTGTCCAGGTGCCGCACACCCAGTTCGACCGCCCGCCGCAGCACGGCCACCGCGGCGTCGCGGTCCTCCGGCGGCCCGAACACGTGCGGGCCCGCCAACTGCATCGCTCCGTACCCGATGCGGCCGACCTCGGCCGCCCCGAGCTTCCCGTTCTTCTGCATGGCCTCCACCATGCCCCCTCCCGCGCGGGAGGGCTCGCTTTGGCAGGACTCTGCCACCGGACTCGCTCCCGACCTGGTGCCGCTCCAGGTGCACACTGGAACCGATGACGACATCCGGGATCACCGTCGTGCGCGGCGAGCAGGAGCTGTACCCGTGGCTGGCGCACGCCTTCGCGCACGCGCGCACCGAGATCAGCTGCGCCGTCGACCAGCTCTTCTCCTGGGTGGTCACGCGCACCGCGTCGGTGCCCGCCACCCGGTTCCCGCCGGGGGTGCGGGTCCGCAAGCTCTACCGCGCGGGCCTGCTGCTCGACCCCGCCTTCGCCGGTTACGCGCACACCATGGCCGACCTCGGCGCCGAGGTGCGGGTGCCCGAGCGCGAGGTGAACGAGACGGTCCTGATCGACCGCAGGGTGGCCGTCCTGGCGGGCGACACCGCGCACGGCCCCCGCGGCTACAGCGTCGTCACGGTGCCCGAGGTCGTGCAGGGCATCGCCTCGCTGTTCGACACCGCGTGGGCCACCGCCGCCCCGCTGGCGCTGTGGGACGCCGACCGGACCGACCTGCGGGCGCTGGCGCCGCGGGTGCTGGAGGCGCTGGCCGCCGGCGCCAAGGACGAGACCGCCGCCCGCACCGTCGGCCTGTCCGTGCGCACCTACCGGCGCCGGGTGGCCGAGCTGATGGCCGCCCTCGGCGCCGAGACCCGGTTCCAGGCGGGTGTCCGGGCCCGCGAACTGGGCCTGATCTGACGCGTCGGGGAGCGGTGCGCCCCGGGGCCGGTCTCGGGGTCGTCCCGGATACCCGGGGTGCGGAAAACACGTAGCCTCGAACCGTGAGCACTTCGCCCGTCAAGGCCCCCTCGGCCCGCGTCCTGCCGCCGAACCCGGCTCAGGCCGGGATCGTGATCGGGGCGTTCACCGCGCTGCTCTACCTGGTGGAGCTGGTCGACGTCATCCTGCCCGCGCAGCTCGACCAGAACGGGATCATCCCGCGCTCGGTGTCCGGGCTCGACGGCATCCTGTGGGCGCCCCTGCTGCACGGCGGCTGGGGGCACCTGATCGGCAACACGCTCCCGTTCCTCGTGCTCGGCTTCCTGGCCATGGCCAACGGGCTGGGCCAGTGGGTCGCGGTGACCGCCACCATCTGGGTCGTCTCCGGGGTCGGCGTGTGGCTGACCGGCGCGCCGGGCGTCACCGTCGGCGCGTCCGGGATCTGCTTCGGCTGGCTGCTGTTCCTGCTGGTCCGCGGCCTGTTCAACCGCAGCGCGGTGCAGCTCGGCGTCGCCGCCGCGCTGCTGCTGTACTGGGGCACGATGCTGTTCGGGGTGCTGCCGGGCAACCAGGGGATCTCCTGGCAGGGGCACCTGTTCGGGGCGGTCGGCGGTGTCCTCGCGGCCTGGTTCGTCGCGCAGGCGAACAAGGGGGTCGCCAAGCGGCAGGCCACCGCGCCCCCGGTGTTCCCGGCGTGAGCGCGCCGATCGGGATCTTCGACTCCGGGGTGGGCGGGCTGACCGTCGCCCGCGCCATCCTCGACCAGCTCCCGCACGAGCGGCTGCGCTACGTCGGCGACACCGCGCACAGCCCGTACGGCCCCAAGCCCATCGCCGAGGTCCGCGCCCGCGCGCTGGACATCGCCGACGGCCTTGTCGCCGACGGGGTCAAGATGCTCGTCATCGCCTGCAACACGGCCTCGGCGGCCTGTCTGCGTGACGCCCGCGAACGCTACGACGTGCCCGTGGTCGAGGTGATCGTCCCGGCCACCCGGCGGGCCGCGGCCGCCACCCGGTCCGGGCGGGTCGGAGTGATCGGAACCGCTGGAACGATTCGGTCCCGCGCCTACGACGACGCGTTCGCCGCCGCCGCGGGCATCACCGTGACCGGTTCGGCCTGCCCCCGGTTCGTCGACTTCGTGGAACGCGGTGTGACCGCGGGCCGCCAGATCCTCGGCCTGGCGCAGACCTACCTCGAACCCCTCCAGCAGGCCGAGGTCGACACCGTGGTCCTCGGCTGCACGCACTACCCGCTGCTCACCGGCCTCATCCAGGTGGTGATGGGACCCGACGTGACCCTGGTGTCGAGCGCGGAGGAGTGCGCCAAGGACGTCTTCCGGGTGCTCACCGAACGTGGTCAGGTGGCCGAGGAGGGTGACCCCGGGCCGCACGAGTTCCGGACCACCGGGGAGGCTGAACCGTTCCACCGCCTGGCCCGCCGGTTCCTCGGCCCGGAACTGGCCGGGGTGGCCCCCTCGGCCATCCGGTGATCGTGCGGAGGGCCCCGCGTGTGACAGGCTGTCCGACGTGCTGCTGACCGTCCTCGGCTGTTCCGGGAGCGTCCCCGGACCCGGTGCCCCCGCCTCCGGCTACCTGTTGGAGGCCGAGGGGTTCCTGCTCGGCGTCGAACTCGGCAACGGGACCTTCTCCGCGCTGCAAGCCCTGCGCGACCCGTTCGAGCTCGACGCCCTGCTGTTCTCGCACCTGCACGCCGACCACTGCGCCGACTTCTCCGCGCTGAGCGTCTACCGCCGCTACCACCCGGCGCCGACGATCGACCCGCGGGCGAACAAGCTGCCGGTGCACGCCCCCGCGGAGGCACCGACCCGGTTCAGCGCGCAGTACGGCACCGACGAGGCCGACCGGCAGGTCACCGACCTGTCCGACGTCTACGACTTCGTGCCGCTGAACACCGGCAAGTTCCAGGTCGGCCCGTTCGAGGTCGTCGCGGCCCCGGCCGCGCACCCGTGCGAGTCCTACAGCTTCCGGATCAGCCACGGCGGCCGCAGCCTGGGCTACACCGGCGACACCGGGGTCAACGCCGTGCTCCCCGACCTGGTGCACGACGTCGACACCCTCCTCGCCGAGGCGTCCTGGACGCACTCCGGCGCGGTGATCCCCGACCTGCACCTGTCCGGCCGGGAGGCGGGCGAGATCGCCGCGCAGGCCGGGGTGGGTCGGCTGCTGCTCACCCACATCCCGCCGTGGACCGACTCCGCTGCCGTCCTCGCCGAGGCCAGGGCGGCCTACCGGGGCGATGTGGTGATCGTGCGGCAGGGCGCGAGCTACGAGGTCTGAGTGGCCCATCTAGGCTGGCCGACGTGGTGAGAAGCGATGGCAGGAACGACGACCAGCTCCGGGACATCAAGATCACCCGCGGCTACCAGGACTGGCCCGCGGGCTCGGTGCTCGTGGAGTTCGGCCGCACCAGGGTGCTCTGCGCGGCCAGCGTCACCGAGGGCGTGCCGCGCTGGCGCAAGGGCTCCGGGCTCGGCTGGGTCACCGCCGAGTACGCGATGCTCCCGTCGGCCACCAACACCCGAAGCGACCGCGAGTCGGTCAAGGGCCGCGTCGGCGGCCGCACGCACGAGATCAGCAGGCTCATCGGCCGCTCCCTGCGCGCCTGCATCGGCCTGGCCGCGCTCGGCGAGAACACCATCCACCTCGACTGCGACGTGATCCAGGCCGACGGCGGCACCCGCACCGCGGCCATCACCGGCGCCTACGTCGCCCTCGCCGACGCGGTCACCTGGCTGGCCGCCGGCGGCAGGCTCGCCGACCCCCAGCCGCTGTCCTGCGCGGTGTCGGCGGTCAGCGTCGGCGTGGTCGGCGGCCGCATCCGCCTGGACCTGCCCTACGAGGAGGACTCGCGCGCGGAGGTCGACATGAACGTCGTCGCCACCGACGCGGGCACCCTGATCGAGGTGCAGGGCACCGGCGAGGGCGCCACGTTCGCCCGCTCCACCCTGGACAAGATGGTCGACCTGGCGCTGCAGGGGTGCGCGGAGATCAACCGCGTGCAGGCCGAGGCACTGGCCCTGCCGTACCCGGGCACCCTGCCCGAACCGAAGCCCGCCAAGTCCACCCAGCCGAAGGCGGGCAAGTGAGCCGGGTCCTGCTCGCCACCCGCAACCAGAAGAAGCTGGCGGAGTTGCGGCGCATCCTGGTGGCCGAGAACGTGCACGGGGTGGAGATCGTCGGCCTCGCCGACCTCCCCGAGTTCCCCGACGCCCCCGAAACCGGGGCCACGTTCGAGGAGAACGCCCTGGCCAAGGCCCGCGACGCGGTCCGCGAAACCGGCCTCCCGGTCATCGCCGACGACTCCGGCGTCACCGTCGACGCCCTCAACGGCATGCCCGGGGTCCTCTCCGCCCGCTGGTCCGGCAGGCACGGCGACGACCAGGCCAACCTCGACCTGCTCCTGGGCCAGCTCACCGACGTGCCCGACGAGCGGCGCGGCGGCGGCTTCGTCTGCGTGGTCGCCTTCGTCCTCCCGGACGGCACCGAGACCACCCTGCGCGGCGAGTGGCGCGGCACGATCAGCCGGGAACCGCGCGGCACCAACGGCTTCGGCTACGACCCGATCTTCGTGCCCGAGGGCGGGACCCGCTCCTCGGCGGAGATGGCACCGGAGGAGAAGGACGCCGTCTCCCACCGCGGCCGCGCCCTGCGGCTGCTGGTCCCGTACCTGCGCGTGCTGGCCCAGTGATCGCGCGCTAGGCGTTCAGCAGCGCGGCCAGGGCCTGCGCCCCGGCGGTCACGGCTGCCGCCCCGGCGCTGAACCCGGTGCCCGCCGGGAACTCGGCCATGAGCACGACCACGTACCGGTCGGCGACGACACCGGTGGAGTGCACGGCGGTGAAGCCGCTGCCGTTGCCCCACCCCTGCTTGACCGCCCAGTCGTCGAAGGCGGCCGGGATGCCGAAGTGCTGGTCGAAGCCGTCCGCGGCGAGCTGCGGCGCGGCGGCCAGCGGGGCCAGCAGTTCGGGCAGTTCCGCCATCAGGTACCGGTAGGTGGCCAGCACGGCGTCGGGGGTGAGCAGGGTGTTGCCCCAGCGGCCCGCGATGTCCGGGTCGGTGACGCCCGCGGTGCCGATCTCGGCCGCGGCGGTCGTGGGGAGCGCGTCGCCGCCGAGCAGGCCCCACAGGGCGCTGGCGGCGTCGTCGTCGCTGTCGCGCAGCATCCGCTCGACGCGGGTGGCGTACTCCGGGTGGCCCGCGGCCCGCACGGCCACGAGCAGCTTCACCAGCGACGCCGAGTGGAACGCCCGGTCCGCGCCGGTGGACAGCACGGTCTGACCGGTTTCCGCGTCCCACACCACGAGCCCCACCGAGGCGCCCGCCACCGCGCCCCGCACGGCGTGGACCACCGGGTCGGCGGAGAGCGCTCGGGCTTGGGGGACCGGTGCCCCCGCGCCGGGTGCGGCCTGCTCAGGAGCCACGGCGGCAGCGGGCGGTTGGCACGCCTCGGCCGTGGAACCACCCAGGCCCGCGGCGATCGCGACCACCACGCTCGCCACCGACAGCCGCTTCCGCCACCCGCTCATGCGGGTACAACGCTCGACCGAGAAAAATAGTTCAACCGACAACTAATTTATCGGAGCACCGCGTCCAGGGTCCGGGCTCCGGCGGTGACCGACTTCGCGGCCGTGGACCAGGCCGTGCGCAGCGGGTGCTCGGTCAGCAGCACGACGACGTAGCGCCACCCCGCCCCCACCAGACCGGTGCTGTGCACGACGATGTCCCGCGTCGAATCCGACCAGCCCTGCTTCACCGCCCACGGCGCGCTCAGCCCGTCCGGGATGCCGAAGTGCTGGTCGAACCCGTCCGCCGCGGACCGCGGCGCGGCGGCCAGCGCGTCGACGACCAGCGCGCGGTCGGCGGCGGGCAGCGCCTCCAGCACGTGGGTGTAGACCCCGGCCACGTCGCGGGCGGTCAGCAGCACGTCGCCCCAGCGGCCGGGGATGGCGGGCGGGCGGGTGTCGCGCAGGCCCATCGCCCGGGCGGCCCGGGTCACCAGCGCCGCGCCGCCGCGCCGCACCCACAGGGCGCTGGCGATGTCGTCGTCGGACAACCGCAGCATCCGCGCGACCTGCTTCCGGGTCGCGGTGTCCGCCCCGGCCTCCAGCACGTCCACCGCGATCAGCAGCTTGACCAGCGACGCCGACCGGAACCGCCGGTCCGGCAGCGCCGAGACGACCTCGGTGCCGGTCTCCCGGTCCAGCACGAGCAGCCCCACCTCGGCGGCCCGGTCCACCCCGCGCACGGCACCGACCACCGCCGACGCCGTCGGAGCGGGTCCGGACGGCGTCGGCCGGGGTCTGTCGGACGGCCGTGGCGCCGTGGTCGCGGGTGGGAGCGGGGCGGCGGTGTCCTGCTCGGCCGGGGCGGGCAGTGCGATCACCGGGGCGGCCAGCACGGTCGGGCCGGGGTCCGGGGTGGTCGAGCAACCGACCGCGAGGGCGAGGACGGGGAGCAGGAGCCAACGGCGCATGCCCGGAAGAACGCGACCCCCGGCCGGGGAAGTTGACCCGTCCGGAACTCAACTTCCCCGTGCTGCGAGCCGTTACGCCGCGGCGGGCCGGGAGGTTGCCCCGGATCAGATCTTGAGGTCTTTGCGCAGCTTGGCGACGTGACCGGTGGCCCGCACGTTGTACTGGGCGTGACTCAGCACACCCTCCGGGTCGACGACGAAGGTGGAGCGGATCACGCCGGTGACCGTCTTGCCGTACATGGTCTTCTCGCCGAAGGCGCCGTAGGCGTTCATGACCGCCTTGTCCGCGTCGGACAGCAGCGGGAACGTCAGGCCCTCGTCGGCGACGAACTTGGCCAGTTTCGCCTGCTTGTCCGGGGAGATGCCGAGCACGGCGTAGCCCGACTCACCCAGCTCGGCCAGGTTGTCGCGGAAGTCGCACGCCTGCTTGGTGCACCCCGGCGTCGCCGCGGCCGGGTAGAAGTACACGACCACGGACCGGCCGCGGAAGTCCGACAGCGAAACCTGGTTGCCCTCGCTGTCGGGGAGGGTGAAGTCGGGGGCGGGGTCGCCCGCGGAGAGTCGTCCAGGGGGGACCGGCTTTGTCTCGCTCATGGCGTGGACGCTAGCGGGCCCGACTCAGGCGGTTTCGCTGAACACCGTCACCGCGCTCCCGGCCCCCGGCTCCGGCGCGGCACCGATGTGCACCCAGGTCTTCTCCTGCGGCACGGCGAAGGCCACCGAGAACCGCAGCGTCTCACCCGGCTTCACCTCCGGGCCGCCGACGACGCCGGTGTAGCCCTGGGTGGAGTCGATGACCTGCTGGGTGGCGGTGCCGTTGGCGGTGGCCGACAGCGACAGCAGCGTCGGCTTGTAGGGGGCCGGGCCGTCGTTCTCCACCGCCATGTCGAACCCGACCGCCCGCACGGCGGGCGGCGAGGCCGAGTTCGTCGGCACGAACGACTTCGCCTCGGACACGGTGATGGTCAGACCGGAGCCGAGGGAGGTCCGCTCGCCGCCGCGGGAGGCGGGGCCCCCGGACCGGGCGACCTTGTCGCTGAGGGTCGTCGGCGGCGGGGTCGGGGCCTGGGTGGGGGCGGAGTCGTCCGCACCGCAACCCGCGACGGCCACCAGCGCCGCGCAGGCGGCCGCGGTCAGACGGGCGAGCTTCACCGGACGTGCCTTTCTCGCGGAGGGGGACGCGGGGGTGTGCGCACTCCACCATGACGGCAGGCGCGGTCCACCGCCGCAGCGGATGCGGGGTTGAGTCGGACCTGGTGTCGTGCTGTGGCCGAGCCGTGACCAGCGGCGCACACCGGGTGATCGACGCCACGGCCGCGACCCGCGGTTCCCCGGTTCCTCAGGCGGCGAAGGCGAAGAACAGGACGAACAGCCCGACCCCGACCAGCCAGGCGGCGATCAACCAGCCGAAGTCCCGCCACGGCGCCACGGCCCGGTTGTCGTCGGCCCCGGGCACGTGCACCCCCCGCTCCTCGAACCGGTCCACCAGCCGCAGGAGCGCGGCGAGGGGTCGGGGCGCGCGCACGCTGTGAATCGTCCCACAGCGCTCAGCGCCCGCGCCCCCTGATGTGGTTCGAGAACGCCCGCGCGATCTCCCGCTCGGCGTCCCGGGTGGCCAGGCTCGCCCGCTTGTCCCAGGACTTCTTGCCCTTCACCAGCGCCAACTCCACCTTCACCCGCCCGTCGGCGAAGTACATCGACAGCGGCACCAGGGACAACCCGCCCTCGTGCACCCGCAGCGCCAGCTTGTCGATCTCCCGCCGGTGCAGCAGCAGCTTGCGCACCCGCCGCGGCGTGTGGTTGGTCCACGTCCCGAACGCGTACTCGGCGATGTGCAGTCCGCGCAACCACACCTCACCGTCGTCGATCGTGGCGAAGGAGTCGACGAGCGAGGCCCGCCCCAACCGCAGGCTCTTCACCTCGGTCCCGACCAGCACCACCCCGGCCTCGACCGTGTCGAGCACCAGGTAGTCGTGCCGCGCCTTCCGGTTCGACGCGATCGTCCCCGGCTGCGGCTTCTTCGCCATGCCCCCAGCCTACTTCGAGGGACGGACGACCTGTTTGCCGTCCGCGGGCGTTCGACCCGGCATCTGCGCGAGGCCGACCAGTTCTCGCGGGCTCCGGCGATCGTCGTCGCCGCTGCCCGGAGTCCTGCTAGTCGGTCACTTTCGGATGCGGGCCCGCGTACTCGACCCACACCGTGTGCTTCTCGACGTCGAGCAGGTACCAGACGCGATCTCCGCCGGTGACCTCGATCTGCCAGCGTGGTAGGAGTCGTCCGCCGTGGGTGCCGTCGGCCAGGTTGCCTTTCAACTGGTGATGTCTGTCGGTCGGCTTGCCCGGCCCCGGGCCGGGGTCGTGACGCATGGTCTCCCATGCGTCACGCAGGTTGTTGGCCGCACGGTTCTCCAGTTCGCCCCACCCGTCGACGGCATCGCTCTTGCTGTACCTCACGCGCCATTCACCGCCGACGGTCGGCGGTGCGACCGGGTCGTTCCTCTTCGGGCTCACGCGGAGGCTGCCCCGGGTGCGGGAACGTCACCCAGGTCCTCGCCCTCCTGGCGCAGGATCTTCAGCAGTCGCGGATCGGCGTGGACCTCAGCGGTGTGCTGCCACTCGGCGATCAGTCGGGTGACCGGCGCAGGCGTGCCGAGCGAGTTCGCGGCCTCGAGGGTGTGGACCAATTCGACGACGAAGGCCTGCATGTCCTCACGAGGCAGGAATCGCACCCACGGGAAGGCCTTCGGCATGACGTCCGTGACGAGCCCGCGGACCTCCGCGTGCTGCTGCATCAGGGCGATGAAGAGGGTGGTGGTGGTCGCCACGACCTCTCGCACTTCGTTCGCCCGGCTGGCCGTCGTGAGCACCAGATCCTCTTCACCGCCCCGCCGGTGTACGAGGAGTGTCTGGTTCGGCGCCTCCTGCAGCTTGCGCACCGAGTCGGCCGGTTTGTTGGACAAGTCGCTGAAGTTGATCTCGGACGCAGTAGAAGGCATAGTTGCAAACTAGTTTAAAACTAGTCTCCGGTCCAGTGGTCACCGGTCGATCTCGTGCGTGCCCGCTGCGGTGGGCGACCGCAGTGGGATCGGGCCAGGTCGGACCTGTGTCTGAATCCAGTGCCGTGGCCACGGCACTGAGGCTGACGCGGGTCGGTGCGGAAGGGTGGGACCGGAGAGACTCGAACTCTCACTGGCACGGACCTAAACCGTGTGCCTCTGCCAATTGGGCTACGGTCCCGGGGCCGCCTGTGTCGACGGCCACGCCCCAGGGTAACGGCGTGGCCGGCGCGCGGGGCGGCCGGTGGGTGATCTACCGTGGTGCCCGCCGACGGCGGTTTCCTAGGAGGACACGTGGCCCGCGACCCCGACACCATCCAGCGCGAGATCGAACAGGCGCGTGACGCGCTCGCCGCGACCCTGGACCAACTGGGCACCAAGGCGAGCCCGAAGCGGCTGGTGGACAACGCCAAGGCCGAGGCCCGCTCGAAGCTCGACGAACCGAAGGTCAAGTACGCCCTCATCGGCGTGGGTGTGCTGGTGGGCCTGCTCGTGGTGCGCAGGATCTTCAGCTAGTGGGAGGTCCTCAGCCGCTTCGGCGGCTGAGGACGACTCGCTCTGCCTGCCGGGGTTTCTCTCGGCGGTGTCTTGGTCCCCTTGGCGGTGCCTCTGTGGCTCCGCTTGGCTGTGTTTCCAGCACCGGGGTTTGTTGCGGGTGCTGGGGGTGGGCTGATCTGCTCAGCCGTGCCGTGGTTTCAAAGCCCGGGACTTTTTGGGGCGTGCCCGGGTGGGTGGATCTGCTTGGGCGGGGCCCCTACAGCGATCACGTGCCTGGTGTGACCGAGTGGGGCGAAAAGAGTGCCCCACTGCCCAGGCAGGCT
>NZ_AYXG01000236.1 GCF_000564855.1 Actinokineospora spheciospongiae | reverse complement strand
CGCCGGTTCGTTGGGTGGCCGGGTTTCGCTGCGCCCGGTGGGGCTGCTGGTGGCGGGCCGCCTGGCCGGTGGTCGGCGGGTGGTCGGCGGCTGCGCTGGGGTTCGGGGTGGCTGGTGGCTGGGCCTGCGGTCCGCGCCCGGCGCGGGGCCGTGTTCGCCTGGGTAGCGTTCTGCCCATGCGTGCTGTGCTGTTCGAGGAGTTCGCCGGGCCCGTCGCGGTTCGGTCGGTGCCTGATCCGACACCTGCCCGTGGTGGGGTGGTCATCCAGGTGGGTGCCACGGGTCTCTGCCGCAGTGACTGGCACGGGTGGCAGGGGCACGATCCGGGGATCGCGCTGCCGCACGTGCCCGGCCACGAGCTGGCGGGCACCGTTGCCGAGCTCGGTTCTGACGTGCGCGGGTGGGCGGTGGGGGACCGGGTCACGGTTCCGTTCGTCTGCGCCTGTGGGCGCTGCCCGGCCTGCGCGGCGGGGGCGCAGCAGGTGTGCGAGCGCCAGACCCAGCCCGGGTTCACCCACTGGGGGTCGTTCGCGGAGTACGTGGCGATCGACGACGCCGAGGTCAACCTGGTCGGGCTGCCCGCCGGGGTGCCGTTCGACGTGGCGGCGGGCCTGGGGTGCCGGGTCGCCACGTCGTTTCGGGCGGTGGTCGCCCAGGGGCGGGTTGCGCCGGGGGAGTGGGTTGCCGTGCACGGGTGTGGCGGGGTGGGGTTGTCGGCCGTCGCGGTCGCGGTGGCGGCCGGGGCCAGGGTGGTGGCCGTGGACATCTCCCCGCAGGCCCTGCTCCTGGCGCGGCACCTGGGTGCGGAGGCCGTCGCGGGTTCTGCCGCCGAGGTGGTGGAGGTGACCGGGGGTGGTGCGCACCTGTCGCTGGACGCGTTGGGCAGTGCGGTGACGTGTGCGGGGTCGATCAACTCGCTGCGCAGGCGCGGCAGGCACGTCCAGGTGGGGTTGCTGCCGACCGACCCGCCGGTTCCGATGGGGCGGGTGATCGCCTACGAGTTGGCGGTCCTGGGCAGCCACGGGATGCCCGCGCACGCCTACCCGGCGCTGCTGGACCTGGTCACCTCGGGTCGGCTGCCGGTGGATCGCATGATCACCCGCCACCTCCCGCTGGTGGAGGCGCCCGCCGCGCTGACCGCCATGGACACCGCCCCGGGCAACGGGGTGACGATCATCGAACCGTCGCGTGCGGGTGGAGCGGCCTGATGGCTGTGCCCCCGGGGGAGGCCCGGGGGCACAGCCACGCGATCGGGATCAGCGGGGCTCGTAGGACAGGTTGGGGCGGAGCCAGCGCTCGACCTCGCCCACCGGCATCTGCCTGCGCTCGGCGTAGTCCTTGACCTGGTCCTGGTTGATGCGGCCCACGGTGAAGTAGCGGGAGGCGGGGTTGGCGAAGATGATGCCGCTGACCGCCGCCGCCGGGGTCATGGCGTAGGACTCGGTGAGGCCCATGCCGTGGGATTCGGCTTCGAGGAGGGTGAAGAGGTCCTTCTTCTCCGTGTGGTCGGGGCTGGCGGGGTAGCCGAGGGCGGGGCGGATGCCGCGGAAGCGCTCGGCGTGCAGGTCGGCCAGGTCGGGGGTGGCGTCGGGTTCGAACCACTCGCGGCGGGCCTTGAGGTGTATCCACTCGGCGAAGGCCTCGGCGAGGCGGTCGGCGAGGGCCTTGACCATGATGGCCTTGTAGTCGTCCTGCTTGGCCTCGTACTCGGCGGCGAGCTTGTCGGCGCCGTGGATGGCGACGGCGAAACCGCCCAGGTGGTCACCCCCGGGGGCCACGTAGTCGGCCAGGCAGCGGTTGGGCCTGCCCTCGGGCTTTTCGGTCTGCTGGCGCAGCATCGGGAAGCGGACACCCACCTCGGGGAGGACGATGTCGTCGCCCTCGCTGTGGGCGGCCCAGAAGCCGTAGGAGCCCCGGGCGGTGAAGGAGCCCTCGGCGATGATCTGGTCCAGCAGGGCCATGGCGTCGTCGAAGAGTTCGCGGGCCACCGGCTGTTCGAGGATGGCCGGGTACTTGCCCTTGAGCTCCCAGGCGAGGAACAGGAAGGTCCAGTCGACCATCTCGCGGAGCTCGGGGATGGTCGGGGACACCTCCCGCACGCCGGTGAACGCGGGGGTGGGCAGGTCGGCGAAGTCGACCTCCTCGCGGTTGGCCCTGGCCGCCGCGAGGGTCAGCAGGGCCTTGTGCTGGCGGTTGGCGTGCTGCACGCGCAGCTTCTCCTGGTCGACCCTGGTCTCGGCGGCCAGCAGCTCCGCGCGGTCGCTGTTCATCAGGTCCGAGACCACGCCGACCACGCGGGACGCGTCGAGGACGTGCACGGTGGTGCCGTCGTAGGCGGGGGCGATGCGCACCGCGGTGTGCTGGCGGGACGTGGTCGCGCCGCCGATGAGCAGCGGCAGCTTGAGGCCGCGGCGCTGGATCTCGGTGGCCACGCCGACCATCTCGTCCAGCGACGGGGTGATCAGCCCGGACAGGCCGACCGCGTCCGCGCCCTCGGCGACCGCGGTGTCGAGGATGGTGGCCGCGGGCACCATCACCCCGAGGTCGATGACCTCGTAGTTGTTGCAGCCCAGCACCACGCCGACGATGTTCTTGCCGATGTCGTGCACGTCGCCCTTGACCGTGGCCAGCACGACCTTGCCCTGGCCGCGCACGGCCTCCTCGCGGCCCTCCAGCCGGGCCTTCTCCTTCTCCGCCTCCATGAACGGCTCCAGGTAGGCCACCGAGCGCTTCATCACCCGGGCGCTCTTGACCACCTGCGGCAGGAACATCTTGCCCGCGCCGAACAGGTCGCCGACGACCTTCATGCCGTCCATCAGCGGGCCCTCGATCACGTCGAGCGGGCGCGCGGCGACCAGGCGGGCCTCCTCGGTGTCCTCCTCGACGAAGTCGACGATGCCGTGCACCAGCGCGTGCTCCAGCCGCTGCGCGACCGTGCCCTCGCGCCAGGTCAGGTCGACCACGCGCTTGGTGCCCTTGCCCTTGACGTTCTCCGCGTAGGAGACCAGCCGGTCGGTGGCGTCGGGGCGCCGGTCGAACAGCACGTCCTCGACCAGTTCCAGCAGCTCGGCCGGGATGTCCTGGTAGACCGCGAGCTGGCCCGCGTTGACGATGCCCATGTCCAGCCCGGCGGTGACGGCGTGGAACAGGAACGCCGAGTGCATGGCCTCGCGGACGACGTCGTTGCCGCGGAAGGAGAACGACAGGTTCGAGATGCCGCCGCTGATCCGCACCCCGGGGCAGCGCTCCTTGATCAGCGGGAGCGCGTCGATGAACGCCTTGGCGTAGCCGTTGTGCTCCTCGATGCCGGTGGCCACGGCCAGCACGTTCGGGTCGAAGATGATGTCCTCGGCCGGGAACCCGACCTCCTCGGTGAGCAGCTTGTACGCCCGGGCGCAGATGTCGACCTTGCGCTCGGTGGTGTCGGCCTGGCCCTTCTCGTCGAAGGCCATCACCACCACACCGGCGCCGTAGTCGCGGATGGTGCGCGCCTGGGCCAGGAAGGGCTCCTCGCCCTCCTTGAGGCTGATCGAGTTGACCACGCCCTTGCCCTGCACGCACTTGAGCCCGGCCTCGAGCACGCTCCACCGGGAGCTGTCGACCATCACCGGGATGCGGGCCACCTCGGGCTCGGTGGCGATCAGGTTCAGGAACGTCACCATCGCCGCCTCGCTGTCGAGGAGGTCGGCGTCCATGTTGACGTCGAGCAGGTTCGCCCCGCCGCGCACCTGCTCAAGGGCGACGTCCACCGCGGCCTGGTGGTTGTCGCCCTCGATCAGCCTGCGGAACTTGGCCGAGCCGGTGACGTTGGTGCGCTCGCCGATCATCACGAACCCGGTGTCCGGGCCGATGGCGAACGGCTCCAGCCCGCTGAACCGGGTCACGGGCTCCGGCCGCGCCACCTCGCGCGTGGGCATCCCCTTGACCGCCTCGGCGATCGCGGCGATGTGCGCGGGGGTGGTGCCGCAGCAGCCGCCGACGGCGTTGACCATGCCGCTGCCCGCGAACTCGCCGATCAGGGCCGCCATCTCGGCCGGGGTCTGGTCGTAGCCGCCGAAGGCGTTGGGCAGGCCCGCGTTGGGGTGGGAGGCGGTGAAGGTGTTGGCGAAGCGGGCCAGCTCGGCCACGTGCGGGCGCACCTCCGCCGCGCCCAGCGCGCAGTTCACGCCCACGACCAGCGGCTCGGCGTGCGCGATCGAGCGCCAGAACGCCTCGACGGTCTGCCCGGACAGGGTGCGGCCGGACAGGTCGACGATGGTCACCGAGATCCACAGCGGGAGCTGCGGGGCGACCTCGCGGGCGGCGGCGATGGCGGCCTTGCAGTTGAGCGTGTCGAAGATCGTCTCGATCATGAGCAGGTCGACCCCGCCCTCGGCCAGCGCCGCGATCTGCTCGGCGTAGGTGGCCTTGACCTGGTCGAAGGTCACCGCGCGGTACGCCGGGTCCTCGACCTTCGGCGACAGCGACAGGGTGACGTTGAGCGGGCCGATGGACCCGGCGACGAACCGGCCGCCCGCCTCGTCGGCGGCCTGGCGGGCCAGCCGGGCCGCCGCCAGGTTCATCTCGCGCACCAGCGGCTCCAGGCCGTAGTCGGCCTGCCCGATGCTGGTGGCGGTGAAGGTGTTGGTCGTGGTGATGTCCGCGCCCGCGGCCAGGTACTGCCGGTGCACGTCGAGGATGACGTCGGGGCGGGTGAGGTTCAGCAGGTCCGGGTCACCCGTGACGTCCTTGGGGTGGTCCGCGCCGATCAGGTCGCCCCGGAAGTCCTCCGGGCTGAGCTTGGCGCCCTGCAACATGGTGCCCCACGCACCGTCGAGGACCGCCACCCGCTGGGCGAGCAGTTCCTCGAGGGCACGAGTCCGGTCACCGGTAGTTGTCGTGGCGCTCGACGGAGTTGCCAATGGCCCACCTCTCCTGTTGGAGACGCCCTTGCCGACTGCTTCGCGGGACGAGCGTGGCGGGGTGACCCCCGTCGCAGCGCCTCTCGACCCGGGCATCGACTTTACCAAGGCCGGGTCCTCCGGGTGGGTGGCGATCCACACCTCGGACACCGACCGCGCGCGACCGGCGGTTTCCGGTGCCTCGATCCCGCTCACGTCTGCCCGCACGGCCCGCCCCAATCGTCGTCCTCGGTGGTGGCGGGACCAGCCTGTCGCCCCGGGTGCAACGCGAGAGCAAGACGGCGTTGTTCCCGGTGCCGAGGCCACCACTCGGCGTCCACCCGCTCGGCGGGCCCCTGGTCAGCGCACATCGAAGACCTTGCCCGGGTTGAGGATGCCGCGCGGGTCGAGCGCCGCCTTCACCGCGCGGTGCATGGCCAGCACGGCCGGGGACAGCTCGGCGCGCAGCCCACCGCGCTTGAGCAGGCCCACGCCGTGCTCGCCGGTGACGGTGCCGCCCAGCGCCAGGGCGTCGCCGATGATCCGCTCGAACGCCGCCCGCGCCCGCTCCCGGGCGGCGGTGTCCCCCGGCGGGGTGATGAGCAGCGGGTGCAGGTTCCCGTCGCCCGCATGCGCGATGTTGGCGATGAGGGTGTCGTGCGCGGTCGCGGCGGCCTCGATGCGCGCGAGCATCTCCGGCACCGCCGCCACCGGCACGCAGACGTCCTCGGTCAGCACCGGCCCGAGCCGCTCCAGCGCCGGGTAGGCCAGCCTGCGCGCCTCGAACAGGGCGTCGGCCTCGGCCTGGTCGGTGGAGCGGGCCGCCCAGGTCGCCCCGGAGCGCTCGAAGCAGGCCAGCACCGCGTCGGCCTCCTGCTCCCCGGCCACCCCCGGCGCGTCGGTGCGGGCGAGCAGCACCACCTCGGCGTCGACGGACAGGCCCATGTCCTTCCACTGGTCGACCGCCGCCAGGCAGTGCCGGTCGACCAGTTCCAGCGCCGAGGGCGTCAGCCGCGCCTGCGCCACCGCCGCCACCGCCCGCCCGGCGTCGACCGCGGAGGAGAAGTACCCGGCCACGGTGTGCTCGGGTGGTCGGGCCGGGCGCAGGCGCACGGTGACCTCCGTGATCACCCCGAGCGTGCCCTCCGAGCCCACCACCAGGCCGGTCAGGTCGTACCCGGCGACGCCCTTGGCGGTGCGCCGACCGAGCCGGACCACCTCGCCGGTGCCGGTGACGACCTCCAGGCCGAGCACGTAGTCGCGGGTGACGCCGTACTTGACGCAGCACACCCCGCCCGCGTTGGTCGCCACGTTGCCGCCGATGGTCGACCAGGGCGCGCTGGCCGGGTCGGGCGGGTACCAAAGGCCCTGCTCCGCGCACGCCGCCCGGAGCACGTCGTTGACCACGCCGGGCTCCACCACGGCCAGCCGCTCCTGGGGGTCGACCTCCCGGATGGCGGTCATGGCCTCGGTGGTCAGCACCACGCAGCCCTCGACCGCGTTCGCGCCGCCGGAGAGCCCGGTGCCCGCCCCGCGCGGGACCAGCGGGGTGCCGGTGTCGAGGCAGGCGCGGACGGTGGCCAGCACGTCGGCCGTCGTCCGGGCGCGCACGACGGCGGCCGGGGTGCCGTGCGGGGCCCACTCCGCCTCGTCGTGCCGGTGGCCGCCGGTGTCGTCGAGGAGGGTGCCCGCGGGCAGTGCGGCTCGGAGCCGTTCGAGGACCGGTGCTGCTGTCATGCCGTCCACGTTATGGGCAGTCGCGGAATCGTGCGTCGAACCATCCACAGCCCCTTCATTCGTCCACAGTGCCCGGTCGGGCCTTGCCGGGTGCGGGCGGGGCGGTGTATGGGAGCCGCCGCCGTTCGGGTCGGGGGTGTACGCGGGACGGGAGCCGCGTTACCGTCCGAAGCGGCCTCCCCGGCGCGCCGGGGGAACACTGGCTTACGTGGATGTGTTGAGGGAGAGGGGAAGCATGCCGGAGCGGGTGGCGACCGACCTCCGCCGCGGCGGCCTCGCCGACCTGCCCGCCGTACTGGCGATGCTCGACGGCGCGGTCGACTGGCTGGTCGCGCGCGGCCGGGCCGGGCAGTGGGGGGAGCGGCCGCTGTCCGAGCGGCCCGCGCGGGTGACGAAGATCGTGCGGGACCACATGGTGTGGCTGGCCGAGGTGGCGGGCGAACCGGTGGGCGCGATCATGCTCCAGCCGGCGGCGCCCGCGCACATCCCACCCGCGAGCGGGCCGCAGCTCTACGTGACGCTGCTGGTGGTCGACCGGCGGTTCGCCGGGCACGGCATCGGGCGGACGCTGCTGGACCTGGCGGTGTCGGAGGCGCGCAGGCTGGGGCTGCCGGTGCTGCGGGTGGACTGCTTCGCCGGGGTGGACGACCGGCTCGTGCACTACTACCGGGCGGCCGGGTTCGTCGAGGAGTCGCGGTTCGACCTGAACGGCTGGGAGGGGTGCGTGCTGTCGCAACGGGTGTTGTCCACAGGCTGAGGGCCGGCGGTTCCGGATTGTCGGTGCCCTGTGGTTGAGTTGAAATCGGGGGTCCCCCGGGGCTTGTCCACTGTGGACTGGCGGTGGGGGCGGGTGCGTGCTGGTCGTGCACCCGTGTCGGTCGTGGGTGCAGGTCGGTTGTGAGCAGGCGTCGGCTGTGGGCAGGCGTCGGCTGTGGGTGCAGAGGGGGTTGCCACGGGGGTCCCTGGCGGGGGCGGGAACTCCTGCGCGGTCGGGGGTGGAGCAGGGGTTCGGTACGGCAGGTGAAACGAAGGGGGTTGGTTGCGCACAGTCGGGTGAGGCTCGGGCTCGATCGGCGGATCAGGTGGACGGGGCGCTTGTCCTGCCGGGAGCGGGCAACCCTGGGGCCCCAGTGCCCCCGCCTCGGGTGGGAAGCCATTCGGGGCGGGGGCGCGTCGCCGCCGCGGAGAAGGGCGGCGACGCGCCAGGGGGCGGGGAGGGCTACTCCTCCTCGTCCTCCGGTTCGAAGGGGGCGACGGTCCACGGGGAGGTGGGCGTCTCGCGCTCGGCGGCGTGGCCGATGGGGATGGTGGACAGGTCGGGCAGGGTGGTGTCGCGGTCGACGAGGACCGCGAGTTCGACCACGCGGGCGTCGTCGAGGTCGATCTCGGTCTCGCCGAAGAACTGGAACTCGCCGTCCTCGTCGTGGAAGATCCAGACGACGGGTTCGCCGTCGAGGACCGGCTGGGTGGTCCAGGCGCGGTCGCCGTCGAACTCGTCGTCCTCGGACTGCTCGCTGATCTCCCAGGCCGCGCCCACCACGGCCCGCTCGGCGGCGTGGCCGACGGGGAGGGTCATCAGGTCGGCCAGGCCGGGGTCGAGCTTGAGCAGGTCCTCGATGTGGGTGATGACGCCCTCGTCGTCACTGGTGACCTCGGTGTCGCCGAGCACCCGCCAGTCGCCGTCGTGGTCGTGGAACACCCAGGTGATCGGCTCGCCGTCGAGCACGTAGGTGCTGGTGTAGGCGTGCGGGTGGTCGTGCTCGTCCTGCTGGTCGTCGTGCTCGCTCATGGGCGCCATCGTGCCCTAGAGGCCCCGGTCCAGCACCGCGGCCGTCACCCGGTCGTCGATCGAGGAGGTGGGAGACTCCGCCGCGACCCACGGGTCCCCGCCGAACCAGGTCTGGAAGATCTTCTCCGCGGTCCGGGTGGCCAGGGCCTGGCTGGTCAGCGTCGGGTTGGCCCCGCCGGCCGAGTTCGCCAGCGCCGAGTTGTCCGCGATGAACAGCCGCGGCACGAAGCGCGCCTGGCCGTCGGAGTCCAGCACGGACGTGGCCGGGTCCAGGCCCATCCGCATGCTCGACTGGACGTGCAGCAGCAGCGGCGCCCAGTCCATCCGGTGCACCGCGCGCGCCCCGGCGGCCCGCATCAGCTCGACCGACCGGGCCGCGAGGAAGTCGCGGTTGCGGCGGGTGCGGGCGGTGCGCTTGCGGTGCTGGATCTCCACCCGCGCCACCCGGCCGTGCTCGTCGGAGGGCAGGACCGACGACAGCGTCACCCGGTTGTCCGCCTGCACGTCGTCGTCGGTGACCACGAGCGCGGTCAGCAGGTTGTCGACCTTCGACAGCGCGCCCTTGAGGTCGTTGCCGACCAGCCGCCCGAGCGTGTCCGCGCCCTGCGGGCCCACGCCGCTGTCGTTGTCGTAGACGCCGGAGATGCCGGAGTCGCTGAAGGTCATCGCGAAGCTCTGCAGGGCGGGCGGCAGGCAGACGTTCTCCACCCCGCCGTACCCGGGGAAGTCGCAGCGGACGTTGGAACCGGCGCCGCGCGAGGAACCCACGTAGGAGTCGAACTCGCCGAACACCCAGTCCAGGTGGTGCTCGGTCAACCCGCGCCCCACCCAGTCGTTCGGGTTGGGCAGGCCGCTGTTGAACCACAGCCGCGGGTTCTCGACGCACCCGCCGGAGAGCACCACGACCTTCGCCTCCACGGTGTGCAGCGCGCCGTCGGGCGTCCGGTAGACGACCCCGCGCGCCTCACCGTTGGACATCAGCACCTTCACCACGTACGCGTCGGTGATCAGCTCGGCCGCCTTGCCGCCCTGGGACCACGCGTCGGCGGTGAGCATCATCGGCACGTAGGAGTTGTCCGTCGACCGGCGGGCCTTGAGGTTGCGCGGCGCCTGCCGGGGTTCGACGCAGCCCTGGAAGCAGTGCCCGCAGAACGTGCAGCCCTGCGCGTCCGGGTAGAGCAGTTGCAGGCGGTCGTTGGTCCGGCCCGCCGTGCCCTGCGGTTGCAGGATGCAGTTCTCCTGTGCGCGGTAGGCCGGGCCGTGCACGTCCTTCGTCGTCTGGTGCGCCAGCCCGAGCCCCTCGGCGCCGCGGAAGAAGAAGGACTCCTTGGTGCCCATGGGCGCGGTCTGCACCGGCAGCGTCTGCTCCACCCACTCCAGGTACGGGCGGAACTCGTCGTAGCCGAAGGGGAACAGGTGCGCGGTGTCGTACTCGGCCTTGTCCGGCCCGTCGTAGCCCGCGAACACCCCGGCGGGCGGGCGGGGGCAGTTGCCGAAGTAGTGCAGCGTCGTGCCGCCCACCCCGGCGATCTGCCAGACGAAGGAGTTCTGCGGGAAGTCCCGCAGCCACGGCGCCTCCGACCGCCTCGACGGCCCGACCCGCAGCACGCCGGTGATCGGGTTGTTGGCGTCGTCCTCCAGCCGGGTCCACTCCTGCTCCGGGCGCAGGTGCCGGGCACCCGCCTCCAGCACCAGCACGTCCAGGCCACGACCGGCGAGCTCCTTGGCCACCACCGGGCCGCCGCCGCCGGACCCGACCACCACCACGTCGCGCATCTGCACTCCTTCAATCAGCTCGGTCGGCTCGATCAGCTCAGTCGGTGACGCGGTCGACGCCGCGGTAGTAGCCCTGGAACTCCGCCCACCCGTCGCTGACCCCGGCGTAGCCGGACAGGTCCCAGCCGACCGGCCGCCGGGTGAGCTGGTGGGTGGTCCGGTCGAACACCGGCGCCTCGGAGTAGACGGCGAAGGCGGCCAGGGTGGGGATGGTGTTGATCAGGAACCGGACCGGGGTGCCGTCGGCCAGGCCGGGCCGCTCCAACCGGCGCAGCACCTCGGCCTTCTCCGCGTACTTCAGGTTCGCGAACGCCGCGGCGAACGGGCCGAAGTTCGAACCGGGGTTCACCGCGCTCGCGGTGATGTTGAGGATCGCGGCGACCGCCGCCGCGCCCGGCAGGTTCAGGTCGAACGGCCTGCCCACCAACGGGTACGGGATCGCCTGGTCGTAGGTGTACTCCAGCGCGGGCGCGGCGAGGGCGTCCACCCCGCCGGTGGTCTCGGAGGTCACGCCCTGGTGCCGGGAGAACCGGTCACCACCGGGGACCAGGAACGCCAGCAGGCCCTGGAAGGTGTCGCGGATCGGGGGCAGGGCAACGGCTTCCGCGGTGGGGAGCGAGACCCCCACCGCGGTGAACGCGGCCGCGAAACCCAGTCCGGTGAGCATGGTTCGTCGGTTGATTTCGGTGGGCATGGACACCGCCTCAGCTCGGGTGTCCGCTGACATTAGGTCGGCATCCGGTGGTCTTCCAGGGCTCGCGGCGAAGTTCCCCGAGGTTGACAACGACGTGGTCTGAGGTTGTGGGAAGTGTTGTGCGTCTTGAGGTGTAAGCGCAGGGAATCTGGGTACGGGGATGTTTCCTGTCGCAGTTGAACAGTGCTCGTCTTTCAGGCGGCCGGGGACGAGGTCCAGGCCGGGGGGGCGGCCTGGACCCTGTCGGAGTTCGGTCAGGGGTGGGGGATGTGGTTGTGCTTGATGGCGGTGATCAGGGTGGGGATGTGGGTGGTGAGGGTGGGGCCGGTGGTGTTCTTGGAGTCGCGGAGGGCGGTGAGGGTGCCCAGGACCTCCACGCAGCTCTGGTCGTTGGTGCTGCGGGTCGACTTACGCCAGGTTGGCCGGGGGGACATCTGTTGTGGTCTCCATTCGGTTCGCCAGTTCGTGGATGAAGCGCGCGGAATCGTCAGGACTCATGCTCACCTGCCGCACCTTCTCCACGGCTCGTTTGTATGCGTTGACATCGTAGTCTTGATGCAGCCACAAGGTTGTGCGACGGGTTCCGACGAAGGCCACGGTGTTGATCTGGCTGGAGTCGATGAGGGTGAAGGTGCTTTCCAGGCCCGGGTGCCAACCCGCCCCGAAAGGGATCAGGTGGAGGTGGATTCTCGGGCGGGATGCCATGCCGACGAGGTGGCGCAGTTGTGCGGTCATGGTTTGTCGGCCGCCGATGTTCTGGTAGAGCGCGCCTTGGCCGATGAATGCCGTGAGTTGTGGGGGTGTTTGCCGGTCGAGGATGTGCTGGCGGTTGATCCGCGTGTGCACCCGGGCGGGGATTTCCTCGGCGGCGATGTCGTCGCGGGACATCATGGCCGAGATGTAGTCGGGGGTTTGCAGTGGGCCGGGGACCAAGAGAGGGTTGACCTCGGTGATGGCGGTGGCGTTCTCCTCGAACTCGACGTAGGCCGCCATCTGCTGGCGCTGCTCGGGCAGGGTCGTCGGCATCCACTGCGGGTCGTGGGTGCCGAAGGCGAGGGTCATGATGTTCTCGTACTCGTCGCCCTCCACGCCCAGCACCGTCAGGATGCGTGCCACCTGGTCGGGGGCGGGGGTGCGCTCGCCGGTCTCCCAGCGGGAGAGGATCGCCGGGTCCTTGTTGAGTCGGAAGGCGAACTCGCGCAGCTTCCAGTCCCGACCGAGCCGCGCCTGTCGCAGGGCGTTGCCCAGTACCACCGATTTGGGGGTCTTCGCCATTCCCACTCCGCTGTTGTCGGCCGGTTACGTCACTGCGTAACCGGTTTTTCCAGTCCATCACCCGTTGCGCGTAATGCGACACCGGGCTATCTCGGCGGGCACTCCGCGCTTTCCCAACGGACTCCGTTGAAGCAGCAAGCTACCACCGGCGGCGGACATTGCCCGACGTCCATCCACATGTGGACAACTCGCTTTGTCGGCGCATTTCTGTCGTACCCCCTCGGTAGTGTGGAATTCGGGGGTTCCCTGGGGGGTGTGGACAACTCGGGGGTTGTGCGGCGGGTTTGTCGGTGGGGGTGTGGTGGGATGCGGGTGAGTTCTGCCCGGGGTGGACGTGGGGCGGAGGTGGGTGGTGTTCGGGGGTGAGGCAGGGCGGGGGAAGG
>NZ_AYXG01000235.1 GCF_000564855.1 Actinokineospora spheciospongiae | reverse complement strand
AGGCTTGCACATGATCGCTTCCCCCACCCAAGCACATCCACCCACCCGGGCATTTCGTCGCCGGGCCGGCGGTTGCGAGGGTGGTCGGCGGCTGCGCCGCTGACGGCTCGGTGTGGCTGGCCGCCAGGGTTGCGGTTTGTTGGGCGGTCGGCAGCTACGCACGGTGGGGTTCGGGTGGTCGGCCGCCGGGCCGGTGGTTGGCGGGGTGGTCGCCGGCTGCGCACGGTGGGGTTCGGGTGGCCGGCCCCGGGCCGTCGCTTGGGGGGTTGTCGGCGGCTGCGCGCGGTGGGGTTGCAGGTGGCTGGCTACCGGGCCGGCGGTTTGCGGGGTGGTCGGCAGTTGTGCAAGCCGGGTTCCAGGTGGCCGGGGCCGGGTGGGTGGCTGGTTGCCGCTGCACGAGGAGGGTTTCGAGTGGCTGGTGGCTGCGCCGTGGGGCCCGGGTGGCTGGTGGCCGTGCTGGCGGGTTCGGGGTGGGTGGCCGCTGCGCCCAGGGGGTCCGGGTGGCGGCCGGACCGCGTGGTCGGGCGGGCCTGCCGCCTGGTCGGGCGGGCCGGGCGGCTGAGCCGGTGGCGTTCCGGGTGGCTGTTGGTCAGGCCTGCGGTTCGGCTGGCCGGTGGTTGGCGGCAGTGCGGTGATCGGCGGCCGGGTGGTGGTCTCGGCCTGCCGTTCCTGGTTCGCCTGCGGGGTCATGCCCTCGGTTGGGGGTTCCGGGTGGCAGGCGGCTGGGCCTGCGGTTCGCCCGGCCGGGCGGTGGTCGGCGGCCGGGTGGTGGGCCCGGCCTGCCGCTCCTAGCCTGCCTGCGGGGCCATGCCCTCGGTGACGAACGCCAGCAGGCGCACGCTGTGGTCGACCTGCTCCGGGGAGTTCTCCCTGGTCCAAGCCGCGGCGGTGATGACCGCGTACAGCTCCTCGGCGGTCACGTCCGTCCGGATGCGGCCCGCTTCCTTCGCCTTGGCCAGCAGGGGGGCGACGGCCTTGTGCACGATCACGCCGGTGTGGTGCAGGGGGGCGCCCGCGGTGTGCGCGCTGCCCGCCAGGAAGCTCGCCAGCCCGCGGTAGGTGCTGCAGTGCTCCACGGCCAGGCGCACCCACGCGGTGAGCGCGCCCAGCGCGTCGCCGTCTTCCTCGGTGAGGGTGGTGGCGGCCTGGTCGAGTTGGTCGAGTTGTTCGCGCACGGATGCCTCCACCAGGGTTTCCCTGGTGGGGAAGTGGCCGTAGAGGGTGCCGATCGCCACTCCGGCCGCCTTGGCTATGTCCTCCAGGGACGCGCCGGTGCCCCGGTTGGCGAACGCCACCCGGGCCGCCTCGAGGATGGCGTCGTAGTTGCGTCGCCCGTCCGCCCGTTTCGGGCGGCGGGCCCACGGGGCCTCTGTCTCTGCTGCCGGACTCACCGCACCTCCTGGGACTCGAGGGGGGAGGTTACCTCCATTCGAGGGACAACGATGGCGCGGAGGTGGAGGTATGCTGTACGGTCCGGCCACTTCGATGATCCACTGCTGTCGTCCGCGTGGTTTTCACCCCGGTTCACCCCCGCCGATCCGAACGGGGATGACACATTCCGCGCGGTAGCCTCAAGCGCCCTTGAGCGCTCGCCGCCGATGTGCCACGGTGGGGCGCCAAGAGCATCTGACCTGGGTAAACAAGGGAGAAGCGGTGGCGGACGACGCGGTCGGCGCAGGCGGTCCCGGAGCGCGGGGGACCGAGCCGGTCGAACGCGTCCCGGTGGCGGGGCAAATGTCCCAAAACGACCGGGACGAACCCGGGGGTAACCCTGGACACACTTCCGACCCGCCGCGCGAAACCGTCCCGGCAGGACCGCGTGAGACTGCCCCGGCGGGGCCGCGTGAGACCGTCCCGGCGGGACCCCGGGAGACCGTCCCGAGGGGACAGCGCACCCGCTTCACCGGCAAGCGCGACTGGGTCGTCGCGGGCGTGCTCGTGGTGGCGCTGGCGGCCTCGGCGGTCGTGCTCTGGCAGACCGGTGACCTCGCCGCCACCACCCGCGTCCCCGCCGCCGAGCCGGGCGCGGTGCAGGAGCCGCCGTTGCAGTTCCCGCCGTCGCTGGCCGAGACCTGGCGCGCGGACAGCCCGATGACCCCGGTGCCCGTGGTCGCGGGCGCGGTCGTGGCCACCGGGATGGGCGGCGAGGTCCTCGGGCGCGACCCGCTGACCGGTGAGGTCAAGTGGCGCTACGCCCGCGACCGGGCGCTGTGCACCGTCGCCCCGTTCGACACCGCCCCGCCGCAGCGCACCGACAGCGGCACCGTGCTCGCCCTCTACGCCTCCGACGGCGGGGCGCTGCCCGACGGCGACCCGTACGCCAAGGGCGGGTGCAGCGAGGTCACCGGCCTCGACGGCACCAGCGGCAAGGTCGAGCGCACCCGCAACTCCGACGCCGAGTTCGGCACCCGGCTGCTCTCCGACGGCAGCACCGTCACCACCACCGGCAGGCGGCTGCTCACCAGTTGGCGCTCCGACCTGGTGATGACCTCGCAGTACGGCACCCGCCCCACCCCGGTGCAGTTCCGGTCCAACCTGCGCCACGGCTGCACGTTCGGCTCGGTCGCGGTCACCCCGGGCAAGATCGGCGTCATCGAGCGCTGCCCGGAGGACAACGGCGCCGACCGGCTCACCGTCTACCGCAGCCAGTCCCCGAGCGGCAAGGACAACGACGACGTCGAGGTCGTCTCGAGCACCGTCGTGGGCGCCCGCGCCCGCATCGTCGCGCTGACCGACACCCACACCGCCGTCGCCCTGTCCGACCCGGCGCGGCTGCGCGTCTACACCTCAGCGGGCATCGCCCTGGCCGACTACCCGCTCGACGAACCCGGGCTGGGTGAACCCGCCAACACCGACCCCCCGGGCGCGACCGTGCTGACGACCACCGGCCCGGAGGGCGTCTACTGGTTCACCGGCTCCCGCACGGTGGCCCTGTCCCCGGCCGACCTGCGTCCGATGTGGACGATCCAGACCACGCTCGGCCCCGGGGTGGTGCAGGCGGGCAGGCTGGTCGTCCCGATCCAGAACGGCCTGGCCGTGCAGGACGAGGTCACCGGCGCCAACGTCGGTGTGATCCCGGTCGACCGCGGCGGCTACACCGGTCCGATTACCATGTCGGTCACCGGTGAGATCGTCTTGGAGCAGCGCGGCCCCACCCTGGTCGCCCTGCGGTAGGGCCCAGCGGGGTCAGGGCAGCTCGGTGAAGCCCGCCGCGCCGTCGTTGAGGAAGTGCCGGACGGTGACCGCCCCGCCCGACTGCTTGGTGATTAGGCCCACGTCGGGCACGCCGTTGTAGTCGAAGTCGCCCACGAACACCTCGTAGGTCGCCGTGGTGGAGGTGGCGAACACGACCGGCGGTCCGCCGCCGCCGCGGTACAGCTCGGCGGCGCGGCCGACGCCGAGGCCGCAACGGCGGTACAGCAGCATGTCCTGGCCGCCGTCGCCGTCGAAGTCGGCGAAGGCGTGCTGGGGCAGCGAGGCGTCGCTGCACACCTCGAACGGGCCGGGCACCAGGGTGCCCGCCGCGGTGTTGGTGTAGGTGCGCAACCGGCTGGACTGGTCGGTGGAGCTCCACAGGTCCTTGCGCCCGTCGCCGTCGAAGTCGACTGCGCGCAGCGTGCTCGGCATGCTCAACCCGTTGAACGACGCCACCGGGGCGAAGTCCCGCAGCACCAGCAGCGCGTCGGTCGCCCCGTACCAGTAGAAGCCGGTGGTCACGATCTCCGGCGTGCCGTTCCCGCCGAGGTCCACCACCTCGCCCATGTCCGGGCAGTACGGCAGCGGCCCGGAGGTGCGCGGCGACACGTAGCTGTGCTGGACCGCCGCGGCGAAACCACCGCCCACCAGGCCGTCCTGCACGCTCACCGTGCAGGTCGAGGTCAGCCCGACCGCGCCGAGCGTGACCCGGTCCACGCGGCCGTCCCCGTTGAGGTCGCCCAGGAACGGCGTGTTCGGCCCGGCCGCCGCCGCGGGCCACACCGACACCGCCAGCAACCCGGCCACCACTGATCCCACGAACACCGAACGCAGCACAGCGCCTCCCCCTCGTCGGCAACACCCGGTGCATCGCCGACCACCGCCCGGTTGTGAGCGCTGTCGGCGATCAACCACCCGCAGCGGGGATCTCCGGTGGAAAAACGCAAAGAAAGGGGCGCACACCCAGCGGATGTGCGCCCCTTCCCCCTGCGGGACCTCAGTGCATGATCACCGGCTTCGGCGCCTCGGCGCCCTCCGGGGTCTCGACCTTCCTGCGGGGCAGCAGGAAGGCCGGGACCAGGGTCAGCAGCAGCAGCACGAACGCGACGGTGAACGCGATCGCGAAGCCCGAGGCGGTGTCGGCCTGGGCCTGCGCGGCCAGGGCCGGTGCCTCCTGCGGCTCGAAGGACTTGGTGGCCAGCCTGCCGATGGCCTCCGAACCGTTGATCTGGTTCGTCAGCACCACCGACATCACCGCCGTGCCGACCGACGCCGCCACCTGCTGCACGATGTTCATCAGCGTCGAGCCGCGGGCGATGGTGTGGTCGTTGAGGGTCTGCAGCGCGGCGGTCATCAGCGGCATCATCGCCGCGCCCATGCCGATGCCCATCAGGGCGAGGACGCCCAGCAGGACCACGTAGGAGGTGTTCGCGTCGATCTGGGTGAGCACGCCCATGCCCACGGCGATCACCCCCATGCCGAACAGCACGATCTTGCCGACGCCGGTCTTGTCGGCGAGCTTGCCCGCGATCGGCATGCTCAGCATCGCGCCGAGGCCCTGCGGGGCCAACAGCAGGCCCGCGCTGAGCGTGGTCTCCTGCCGGACCTGCAGGAAGTAGCTGGGCACCAGCAGCATCGCGCCGAAGAACGCCACCGCGAACAGGAACAGCGTGATCGTGGCGACGGTCAACTGCTTGTTCTTGAACAGCCGCAGGTCGATCAGCGGGTGCCGCGGCCGCAGCGCGTGGAAGACGAACCCGACGACCAGCGCGACGCCGATCAGCGCCGGGACGAGCACCCGGGAGCTGGCCACGGTGCCCTTCTCCGGGATGGACGACACGCCGAACAGCAGCAGCGCCAGACCCGGCGACAGCAGCAGCATGCCGACGTAGTCGAAGGTCTCCGACGGCGACGGGTTGTCCTTGGGCAGCACCAGCACGGCCGCGACCAGCGCCACCGCGCCGATCGGGACGTTGATCAGGAAGATCCAGTGCCAGGACAGCGACTCCAGCATCCAGCCGCCGAGGATCGGGCCGCCGATCGGGCCCATCAGCATCGGGATGCCCAGCACGGCCATCACCCGGCCGATCCGGTCCGGTCCGGCCGCGCGGGTCATGATCGTCATGCCCAGCGGCATCAGCATGCCGCCGCCGAGGCCCTGCAGCACCCGGAAGGTGATCAGGCTGCCGATGTCCCAGGCCAGGCTGCACAGCACCGAGCCGAGCACGAACAGCACCAGCGCCAGGATGTAGAGGCGCTTGGTGCCGAACCGGTCGGCGGCCCACCCGGTGAGCGGGATCACCGTCGCCAGCGCCAGGGTGTAGCCGGTCATCGTCCAGGCGACGGTGGCGTAGCTGGCGCCGAACACCTCCTGGAAGGTGGGCAGCGCCACGCTGACCACGGTGACGTCGAGGATGGACATGATCACGCCCAGCACGACGACACTGGCGATCTTCAGCACCGCCGCGTCGAGCTTGTCGCCGGCCGCGGGCGCGGCGGCAGGGGTCTGCATGGGTGGAACCTCCAGAACGGGTGCGCCGCGGGCGCACGGACGGACGACTCCCCAGTAGCGGTCGCCGTCGACTGCCGAAGAACCGGGAATCGGGGTGCGGCGCGGCCAGGATAGCCGGCGCCACCGACAGGTGAGCAGGTGTTTGCCGACACGACCGGCCCACGGCGTCACCCGATCGGATCAAGTATGACGTACGCGCTGCGTCACGGGGTCCCTCGGTTGTCGAGAGGAGATGCTCCCAAAGGCGGATTGTCGGGTAGTCCCGTACACGGTGAGCTAGAGGAAAGCAGGCAACGAGGCCGGGGAGCGCGATGAGGCACGCACGCGTCGTACGGGCAGTGGTCGTCGGGGTGCTCGGGGCGGCGCTGCTGACCCCGGCCGCCGCCGCGACCGGGCGGCCGGTGGTCGGTCCGCCGCGGACCGACGGGCACGGCTGCGCCAGGGTCGAGGACCGGCTGCCGACCCTCGCCGACTGGCCGAGGGTCGACAGCCGGGTGCCGACCAACCCGGTCGACGAGCACCGGGTCCGGCGGATGGTCGCGGGCATGACGCTGGCCGAGAAGGTCGGCCAGATGACCCAGCCGGAGATCACCGCCATCACCGCCGACGACGTCCGCACCTACGGCTTCGGCTCGGTCCTCAACGGCGGCGGCGCCTGGCCGGGCCAGGACAAGCACGCCGCCCCCGCCGCCTGGCTGGCCCAGGCCGACGCCTACTGGCAGGCCTCGAAGTCCACCCGCACCGGCATCCCCGTGCTCTGGGGCATCGACGCGGTGCACGGCAACAACAACGTCTTCGGCGCCACCGTCTTCCCGCACAACATCGGCCTCGGTGCCGCGCACGACCCCTGCCTGGTCCGCGACGTCGCCGCGGCCACCACCCGGCAGATCCGCGCCACCGGCCAGGACTGGGCGTTCGCGCCCACGCTGGCCGTGGTCCGCGACGACCGCTGGGGCCGCACCTACGAGGGCTACTCCGAAGACCCCCGGATCACCCGCGCCTACGGCTACGAGGCGGTCAAGGGCCTCCAGGGCGACCGCCGCCTGCGCCTCGACGGCGTCCTGGCCACCGCCAAGCACTTCATCGGCGACGGCGGCACCGAGGGCGGCGTGGACCAGGGCGTCAACCCGTCCTCCACCGCCGAGATGATCAACGTGCACGGCCAGGGCTACTACGGCGCCCTCGCCGCGGGCGCGCAGACCGTCATGGTGTCGTTCAATAGCTGGACCAACCCCGCCCTGGGCATCGACGAGGGCAAGCTGCACGGCAGCGACCTGGCCCTCAACGGCATCCTCAAGGGCAAGCTGGGCTTCGACGGGCTCGTGGTGTCGGACTGGAACGGCATCGGCCAGGTCCCCGGCTGCACCAACGCCAGTTGCCCCCGGGCGATCAACGCGGGCATCGACGTGGTGATGGTCCCCCAGGACTGGAAGGCGTTCATCACCAACACCATCGCCCAGGTGCAGAGCGGCGAGATTCCGCTGGCCCGCATCGACGACGCCGTCACCCGCATCCTGCGCGTCAAGCTCCGCTCCGGCGTGTTCGACGCCCCCAAGCCCTCCGCCCGCCGCGACGCGGGCCGGGCGCTGGAAGCCAGGGCGCTGGCGCGCAAGGCGGTCCGCGAATCGCTGGTGCTGCTCAAGAACGACAACCGGGTGCTGCCGCTGCGGTCGCGGGCGAAGGTCCTGGTCGTCGGCAAGAGCGCCGACAGCATGCAGAACCAGACCGGTGGCTGGACGCTGACCTGGCAGGGCACCGGCAACACCAACGCCGACTTCCCCAACGGCACCACCGTCCTCGGCGGCCTGCGCGAGAAGCTCGGCGCGGCCAACGTGACCTTCAGCGAAACCGGCGACGTCGACCCCACCGGCTACGACGCGGTGGTGGCCGTCCTCGGCGAGACCCCGTACGCGGAGGGCAACGGCGACCTGGGCAAGCGCGGCCTGGACGCGTCCCGGCTGCACCCGGAGGACCTGCGGGTGCTGGACCGGGTCGCGGGCAAGGGCGTGCCGGTGGTCAGCGTCTACCTGTCGGGCAGGCCCCTGTACACCAACAGGGAGCTGAACCGCTCGGACGCGTTCGTGGCGGCCTGGCTGCCCGGCACCGAGGGCGGAGGAGTCGCCGACCGCCTGGTCGACGGCGGGTTCGACGGCAAGCTCTCGTTCTCCTGGCCGCGCACCCCCTGCCAGACCCCGCTCAACGTCGGTTCACCGGACTACGACCCGCTGTTCCCGTACGGCTACGGCCTCACCGACCGCCAGCGCACGCCCGTGGGCCAACTCCCCGAGACCGCCCCGGAGTGCGACGACGGCGGTGGCGGCGGCCCCGCCACCGAGGACCTGGAAATCTTCAACCGGCAGGACATCGCCCCCTACAAGGCCTTCATCGGCTCCCCGGAGAACTGGGGCGGCACGGAGGTCGGGGCGGACGGCACCGCCGCGCACGCGACGATCGGCGTGGTGCCCGCGGACGTGAACGTGCAGCAGGACGCGCTGCGCACCACGTGGTCGGGCACCGGCCAGCTCTACCTGCAGGACCCGGCCGGGACCTCCGACCTGCGGCCGTACCTCAGCGCCGACAGCGCACTGGAGTTCGACGTGGTCGTGCACCAGCCGCCCGCCGGTCGGGTCGTGGTCAGCGCGCACTGCGTGTACCCGTGCTTCGCCGAGGTCGACGCCACGCGGCTGCTGCAGGCGCCGGTGGGGGAGAAGAAGACGGTCAAGATCCCGATCTCCTGCTTCGACGCGGGCGGGCTGGACCTGGGCAACGTCAACACGCCGTTCCTGGTCTACACCGAGGCCGCGTTCGACGCCTCGTTCGCGAACGTGCGCTGGGCCCCGGGCGGCGCCCGCGACCCCGACGCGGCACCCTGCGGCTGACCGACGCCGGTTCAGAGAAGCCCCCGAATCAATCCAACCAGGGGGGACCGACAGGAATCGGGGGCGCGGCGGGGTTGTCCACAGGGGCTTCCGACCGGCGGGGGTGCGGGGTGCACTGGTATACCCATCGGTAGGTATGTCGTCGGTGGAGAGGACGGTCGGGATGGCGCCGCGCATCGCCCAGGGCTCGTTCAAGGACAACCGGGTCCTCGGGTGGGTCTTCCCCCGACTCGCGGGGGTGGTGGAGGGCACGGGCCCGATGGCGGTGTTCGGGATCATCGGACGGCACCGCAAGCTCTTCCGGGCCTGGCTGCACTTCTCCGGCCGCCTTCTCGCGGGCGGGCGCCTGCGCCGACGGGACACCGAACTCATCATCCTGCGCGTCGCCCACCTGCGGGGGTGCGAGTACGAGTGGCAGCACCACGTGCGCATGGGCGCCCGGGTCGGCTTCGACGCCGAGCGCATCGAGGCCGTGCGCCAGGGCCCGGGAGCCGAGGGCTGGAACGACCGCCAACGAACCCTCCTGACCGCCGTCGACCACCTCCACCACGACCAGGACCTCGACGACTCGACCTGGGCCGCCCTGCGGGAGCACCTGGACGAGGAGACGGCACTGGAATTCCTCTTCCTGGTCGGCCACTACGAAATGCTCGCCACCGTCCTGACCACCCTCCGCGTCGAACCCGACCCACCCGCCACCGGCACGGCGAAGCGGGTGCACGACCGGATCGCCGGGTTGGCCGAACAACGGGCAAAGCGGGTGTAGACCCGGACCACCGGGTCGGCCGGACAGGTCGCCGGGGCGCCCGGGCAGCGACCGGCGAAACGGCTGCGGGTCCGGGTCCGGTCATGCCGGACGGCCACCCAGGGCCCGTCCGCAAAGCCGATCCGCCACCCCGAAACCGCCGGCCCGGCGAGCGATTGCCCGGGTGGGTGGAGGTCCTGAACGCAGGCCGGCCACCCCGAAAGCCGCCGGCCTGGCGAGCGATTGCCCGGGTGGGTGGAGGTCCTGAACGCAGGCCGGCCACCCGAAAACCGCCGGCCCGGCGAGCAAGTGCCTAGGTGGTGGAGGCACTTGGTCAGCCGACCACCCAACAAACCGCCGGTCCGGCCAAGCGACTGCCCGGGTGGGTGGATGTGTTTGGCCGGGGGTGGCGATCATGTGACA
>NZ_AYXG01000234.1 GCF_000564855.1 Actinokineospora spheciospongiae | reverse complement strand
GTCGCGTACTCGTCCAGCGACGCGGCGTCGGACTTCAACACCTCCCCGAACACCCGCCGCAGGTAGGCGCGGACGGCGTCGGCCTCGGCTGGCCCCTCCACCGCCACCTGCTCGACCACCGGCGCCGGGGCCAGCCCGGAGACCTGGATGCCCATCTCCGGCAGCCGCGCCCGGTCGCCCTTCATGACCAGCACCTGCGGCAGCCCGGCGTTGATCACGCGGCGCAGCGCGGCCATGCCGTCGGCGGGCTCGATCGACTCCACGCCCAGCCCGGCGAAGACCGCCCGCATCCGGTCGGTGGCAACAGCGCCCACGCTGCCCCAGAACCCCCAGTTGACAACGGAAACGGGGTGGTCGCGGCGCAGGTTGAGCCAGTGGGCGAAGGTGTCCTCGAAGGTGCTGGCCGCCGCGTAGTTGGCCTGCCCGCCCGCCTCCACGAACGACACCGCGGAGGAGAAGACCAGCAGGAAGTCGAGCGGTTCCCCGGCCAGCACGTCCGCCAGCGCGGTGCAGCCCGCCACCTTGGGCGCCAGCCCGGCCTCGAAGGTGTCGACGTCCATGTTGGCGATCGTGCGGTCGCGCAGGTCGAGCGCGGCGTGCACGGCGCCCCTGATGGGGCCGAAGGTGGCGCGGGCCTCGGCGACGGCGGCGCGCAAGGCGGTCGCGTCGGCGACGTCGGCGGACAGGTAGAGCGCCCGGCCGCCCAGGGCGGCGATCTCGTCGACCTTGCGCCGGTGGTCGGGGCCGAACGGGCTGCGGCCGATCCACACCAGGTTCGCCCCGGCGATCCGGGCGAGCAGCCTGCTCAGCGCGAAGCCGATCCCGCCCGCGCCGCCGACCAGCAGGTACGTGCCGCCCTCGACGAACGGGGTGGCGCCGACCGGCGGGGTCAGCCTGCGCGGCTCGAACTCGCGGACCAGCCTGCGGCCCCCGCGCAGCAGCACGACGTCCTGCGCGCCGGGTTCCGCGACGACCCGCTCGGCGGGCACCCCGGCGAGGCCGACGTCCACGCACCCGACGGTCCAGCGCGGGCACTCGGCGGCGACGGCCCTGGCCAGGCCGAGCAGCCCGGCCGCGTGCGGGCGGACCTGCTCGTCCGGCGCCGCGCCGAGCGCCCCGCCGAGCACGATCTTCACCGTGATCCGGTCCTTGCCGCGCCCGGCGTCGAGCAGGCGCTTGACCAGGCGGAACAGGCCCAGCGTGCTGCGGTCGACCTCCGGCGCCACCCCGGGTTCGGCGACGCGGGCGACGTAGTACAGCGTGTCGAAGGGGGCGTCGAGCGCGGACAGGTCGGGGTCGCCGACGTCCGGGACGACCACGGTGACCGCACCGCGCAGCCCCGCGGCGAAGGCGCCCGCGTCGGCGGTGTGCACGACGGCGACCCGGCCAGGGTCGACGGCCGGAGCCGCGGGGGCGTCCCGCCAGACCGGCACGTAGAGGGTGTCCTCGATCGGGTTGCGCTGGGCGCGCAGGGCGAACCCGGTGTAGCGGACCAATACCCGACCGGTGCTGTCGATCAGCCGGACCGTGTAGGTGTGTTCGCCGCCGGAGCGCACAACATGTGAGTACGCCGGGACGACGTGCGGGTGGAACACCTCGACGGTGTCGATGGCGAACGGGATCAGCGGCGCGTCGCTGCGCGCCTCCAGCGCGGCGACGGTCTGCTGGGCGCCGTCGAGCAGGTTGGGGTGCAGGGCGAAGCCGAGGTCGGTGCCCGCCGGGAGGGCCAGCGCGCCCAGTGCCTCGTCGGCGCCGAACGCCACCTCGGTCAGCACCTGGAACGCGCGGCCGTAGTCGATGCCCGCGGCGGTGAAGTCCTCGTAGTGGCGGTGCGCGGGCACGCGCCCGGCGCAGCGGGCGCGGATCGCGGCGACGTCGACCGTCTCGGTGGTGCCGGTGAACGGCGCGACGGTGCCGCGGGCGCTCGGGGCGGCGGGATCGTCGGCGTAGAGGGAGAAAGCGGTGCCGTCGACGCGCAGGCGCAGGGTGCGGGTGGTGTCGGCCTCGATCAGGCGCAGCCACCGGACGTCGGACAGCCGCACCTGCTCGGCGCCCGCCCGGAGCGCGGCGGACACGGCGAGGTCGATGCCCGCGGCACCGGGAAGCACGTTGTGGCCGCCGATGCGGTGCTCGCCGACGACCCAGTCGGTGGGTCCGAGGGTCAGGGTGAACACGCCGTCGACCGGCTCGCCGAGGTAGGGGTGTGCGGACCGCGGCGCGTCGAGGACCCAGTGGCGGTCGCGGGCGAACGGGTAGGTGGGCAGCGGGATGCGGCGGCCGGTGGCGGGCCACACCGGGTCCCGCCCGGCCACGTACTCCTGGGCCAGTGCGCTGGTGCGGGTCGGGCCTGTGGACAACTGTTCGCGCAATTCGGCGACGCTGCCTACGGTGAACGCCGTCCGGACCGCGAAGTGCGTGCGTCCGGTTTGGAGGGTGAACGCGAGATCGGCCAACGACAGGTCGTCGGTCAGGGCTGCGCGCAGCCGGTCGAGCGTTTCGGCCAACGCCCGCTCGGTGCGGGCGGAAAGGGGGATGACGTGATCGCCAAAGGACGGGGTCTTCGCCGCGGCCGGTGGTTCGGCGACGACCAGGTGGGCGTTGGTGCCGCTGAAACCGAAGCTGGACACGGTGGCGACCCGCCTGCCGTCGACCGCCCACGGGCGTCGGTCCGACACCACCTCGAACGGGCTGTTGTCCAGGTCCGCCTTGGGGTTCGGCTTGTCGAAGCCCGGTGCGGGCGGCAGCTCGCCGTGCCGCAGCGCGAGCAGGACCTTGAGCAGACCGGCGATCCCGGCGGCCATGGTGGTGTGGCCGATGTTGGCCTTCACCGAGCCGATCGCGCAGTAGCCGACGTCGGCGGAGGACCGGCGGTGCACCTCGGTGAGCGCCTTGACCTCGATCGGGTCGCCCAGCGCGGTGCCGGTGCCGTGCGCCTCGACCAGGCTGATCCCGCGCGGGTCGAGCCCGGCGCGGCGGTAGGTGTCGGCGAGCAGCGCGGCCTGGGAGGCGGCGCTGGGGGCGGTGATGCCGTTGGTCTTGCCGTCGCCGTTGACGCCGGAGGCCAGCAGCACCCCGTGCACGGTGTCGCCGTCGGCGACGGCCCGGTCGAGCCGCTTGAGCACGACCACCCCGACGCCCTCGCCGAGCACGGTTCCGTCGGCGGAGGCGTCGAACGGGACGCAGGTCTGACTCGGCGAGAGCATCCCGACCCGGCTGCCCCGTACGTGCAGTTGCGAGGTGACCATCAGCGCCACCCCGCCCGCGACGGCCATGGCGCACTCGCCGCGGCGGATCGCGTCAGCGGCCAGGTGCACCGCGACCAGCGACGACGAGCACGCGGTGTCCACGGCCATGGTCGGGCCGTCGAGGTTGAGGAAGTAGCCGATGCGGGCGGGCAGGATCGAGCTGGTGGTGCCGAGGAACGCGTGGCCGCTGTCGGCCCGGCCCGCCTCGGCCAGCAGCAGGCTGTAGTCGCCGGGCGCGCAGCCCACGAACACGCCGCAGCTCGTCTTCTCAGCCTTGCCCACCGCGTAGCCCGCGTCCTCCAGCCCGGCCCACGCCTGCTGCAGGAACAGCCGCTGCTGCGGGTCCATCGCCTCCGCCTCCAGCGGCGAGAGGTTGAAGAACGCCGCGTCGAAGCGGTCCACATCGGACAGCATGGCGCCGACCCTGCTGTAGGTGCGGCCTTCGGCGAGCCGGTCGGTGCTGTGCACCGCGTCGACGTCCCAGCGGTCCTTGGGCACCGGGCGGAAGCTATGCCTGCCCGCGACCAGGTTCGCCCAGAACTCGTCCAGGTCCTCCGCGTCGGGGAAGCGGCCGGACATGCCGATCACCGCGATGGGCGCGTCGGCGGCCGCGGGCCCGGTCGGCACCGGGGCCGGGCGGGGGGCGGGCCCAAGGTCAAGGACGTGGGTGGCCAACGCATCCATCGTCGGGTGGTCGTAGACGGCGACCGGGTCGACCTCGACGCCGAACCGCTCCCCGACCTCCCGCACGACCTCCACGGCGCCGACGGACTCCAGGCCCATCTCGCTGAAGCTCAGCCGCGCGTCCACCTCGTCGCGGCGCAGGTACAGCCGCGCGCACACGGCGTCCTCGATGGCAGCCAGCACCTCAGCGCGCGTGGCGCCCGCCACCGACAGCGAAGCCTCGGATCGCGGCTCCGCCACGGGTTCCGGCTTGGGTTCCGGCTCGGTTTCGGCGGCGATTTCCGGCTGGGGGGCGGCGGCCTTCCACTCGCCGAGCCAGTAGCGCTCCTCCTTGAACGGGTACGTCGGCAGCGGCAGCCTGCGGACCTGCCTGCCCGCGTGGCAGCGCGACCAGGGCACGTCGGCCCCGCCGACCCAGCGCTCGGCCAGCTCGGCCAGCTCCCCGGCGGCGAACAGGTCCACCAGCTCGTCGGCGGTGGAGGCGTCGTCGCCCGCGCGGGCGGTCCACAGGCCGGGGGCGCGTTCACCCGCCAGGTAGTCCTCCAGCTTGCTGCGCAGCTCGCGGGCGGTGGTGGCCACGACCGCCACCCGCTCGGCCAGCATCGGGCGACCGGTCTGCACGGTGTGGGCGATGTCGGCCAGGCTGACCGAGGGCGTGGTGGCACCCGCGTGCGCGGTCAGCTCGGCACAGGTGCTCGACGGGCCCAGTTCGGCGACGGTCCCCGGCGCCCGCTCGGCCAGCAGCGCCCGGACCCGGTCCAGCCCGAGGGCGTCGACCCCCAGGTCGGCCAGGGACTCGTCGGCGGCGACCGCGTCCTGGGGCACGCCCAGGATGTCCGCGACCAGCGTCGTCAGGGCCGCGACCAGCGCCGGGTCACCCACGGCGTCGCGCTGCTCGATGGCGGCGAACAGGTCGACGAACTGCCCGGCGTAGGTGTGCAGGACGTCGCGGTCGCGGGCGCTGAGCACGAACAGGTACGGCCCCGGCGCGTGCTCCGGCGGCGCGGGCGGCGGCGCGCTCTCCAGCACGACGTGGGCGTTGGCGCCCCCGGCCCCGAACGCGCTGACCCCCGCGCGCAGCACCGACTCCCCCGCCACCGGGTGCCAGGGGGCGCGCTCGCGCTGCACGGCGAACGGGGACGCGGCGAAGTCAATGTGCGGGTTGGGGGTGTCCGCGTGCAGGGACGGCACCAGCTCGCGGTGCAGCATCTGCATGACCACCTTGCTGATGCCCGCGATCCCGGCGGCGCTCTCCAGGTGCCCGATGTTGGACTTGACGCTGCCGATCGCCCGGCCGCCCGGCTCCAGGTCGCCGAAGGCCCGCCGGACGCCCTCGATCTCGATGGGGTCACCGAGGGACGTGCCGGTGCCGTGGGCCTCCAGGTAGCCGATGGTGTGCGCGGGGACACCGGAGTCCTCGACGGCCCGGCGGATGACCCCGGCCTGCGCGGTGGGGCTGGGCACGGTGTAGCCGCTGCCCTTGCCGGTGTGGTTGAGCCGGGTGCCCTTGATGACCCCGAAGACGAAGTCACCGTCGGCCCTGGCCTGGGCGAGGGGCTTGAGCAGCACCGCGCCGACGCCCTCGCCGGGGACGTAACCGCTGCCCCCTTCCCCGAAGCTGCGGCACCGGCCGTCGGCGGAGAGGAACTGACCCGCGCTGAGCTGGACGTACTTCTGCGGGTGGACCGACACGTTGACCCCACCGGCGATGGCCATCGTGGCCTGCCCCGCGCGCAGCGCCTCCACCGCCAGGTGCACGGCGGTGAGGCTGGAGGAGCAGGCGGTGTCGACGGCCATGCTCGGGCCGCTGAGGTCCAGGCAGTAGGAGACGCGGTTGGCGACGGTGCAGTGCATGGCGGTCGGGTGCACGCCGTCGGCCTCGAGCAGTTGGTAGTGGTTCCACATCACCCCGACGTAGACCCCGACGGTGTGCCCGGCGATGGCGTCCGGCCGGTACCCGGCGTTCTCGACGGCGCGCCACGCGGTCTTGAGGAACAACCGCTCCTGCGGGTCCATCCGCTCCGCCTCCCGGCGGGAGATGCCGAAGAAGGGCGCGTCGAACCGGTCGACCCCGTCGAGGAACGCGCCCCAGCGGCTGTAGCTGCGCCCGTCGGTGCCCTTGTCCGGGTGGAAGAAGTCGGCGTGCGCCCACCGGTCGGCCGGGATCTCGGTGACGCTGTCGACGCCGCCGGCGAGGTTGTGCCAGAAGGTGGTGAGGTCCGGCGCCTGCGGGTACTCCCCGGCGATCCCGATGATGGCTATGTCCTTGTCCTGCCCGTCCCGGGAGTCCGCGACGAGCCGCGACCCGGGCGCCTGCCCCGCTTCCCGGCCCGGCTCGGTGCCGTGGCTGTGCTGCTCGCCCTGTTCCTGCTGGGCTTGCGGCTGCGGGAACAGCGCCAGGACCCGGTCCGCCTCACCGTGGGAGACGACGAGGCGGCCGGTGCCGCCGAGCGCCGACCAGAGCAGGTCGAGGCCGACCTCGGTGGGCAGCGGCCAGGTGCCGGTGGCCTTCCCCGCCCGGAGCAGGGTCTCGTCGTCGACGCGCATCCCACCGTCGGCCCAGAAGGGCCAGCCGATCGCGAGACCGCCGTGCGCGGCGGTGAGGTGCTCGGCGTAGGCGTTGCCGTAGGCGTAGTCGCTCTGCCCGATGTTGGCCAGCGTCGCCGAGACCGAGGAGAAGGTCACGAACGTCTCCACACCGCCCGCCGCCTCGAGGAGGTTGCGCGTCCCCGCCGTCTTCGCGGCCAGGACCTGGGCGACGTCGGCGTCGTCCTTGCGGAAGAACAGCCCGTCCCGGACCAGCCCGGCGCAGTGGAAGACCCCGTCGACGGCACCGAAGACGGCCCGCGCGGTGGCGATGGCCGCCCTGGCCTGGGTCGCGTCGGCGATGTCGGCGCGCAGGTACTGGACCTGGGCGCCGGTGTCCTCCCAGCCCGCGATCCGGGTCGCCAGCTCCGGTGTGATCGACCGGCGCCCGATGAGGACGAGCCGGGCCTGGTACGCGGTCGCCAGCCGGTCGGCGAGGTGCAGCCCGAGCCCGCCCGCGCCGCCGGTGATGACGTAGACCCCGCGCTGCTTCGGCGTTCCCGGCGTGGTCGCGGCGGGCGCGAACCGGACCACCTCGCGGCGCCCCCGCACCCAGCGGACCTCGGAGTCGGCGAAGCCGTCGGCCAACTCCGCGAGGACGGTCTCGGCCGTGGGGTCGGCCTCGACCACCTTCGTGGTGAGCAGGGAGGTCTCGGCCGTCACCGTGCGGGCGAGCGCGGCCACAGCCGCGTTCTCCGGCCCACCCGGGTGCAGGAACACCACCCGGGCGGGCGCCTTGGCCTCCACCAGCGACTTGGCCAACTCGGTGAACGCACGGTACGCACCGGGAATCCCGGCGCCGACCGCTGCGGCGGTGCCTGCGGTGTCGGTGCCGGTGTCGGGGTCGGTGTCGGTCGGTGAGGGGGCGATGAGCACGTAGTCGGTCGCACCCCCGTCGACCAGGGTGAGGTGCCTGCCCAGCTCGGCCTTGAGCGCCGGGGTGGCCCCGAGCACGGTGACCGCGGTGGGCGTGGCGCCCGGGGTGGTGTCCTGGCGGGACCACACCGGGGTGAAGGCGTGCACCGTCAAGTCGGTCGGGATCGTCGTGGTCTCGGCGGTTCCCGGGGCGGCACCCGACTCGGGCGCCTGTGGGCTCGCGGCGGGTTTGTATGTGCCATGCAAGTGCTGTGCCAGGGAGGCGATGTCGGAGAACTCGAACAACAGGGTGGGGTAGAGCGCCGCCCCCACGTACGCCTCCAGCTCGCGGCTCATCCCGAGCATCGCGACGGAGTCCAGGCCCAGGGCGTAGAAGCCCGCCTTGGTGTCGACGGTGGACTTGTCGACACCGAGGGACGCCGCGACCATGCCGCGCAGGTGGTCGACGACCACCGCCAGCGGGGCAGGCCCCTCGGCCTGCGGCTGGGACTGGGGCTGGAACTGGGGCTGGGGCTGCACGGCTGCCTGCTCGGGCGTGGTGCGCGGGCCGGGTGCGGGCTGCGGGGCGGTGGGCTCGACGTCCAGCAGGCGGGTGATCAGCCCGGGGAAGCGGATGCGCTTGCAGGTGAGCTTGCCGAACGACGCCAGGAACCGGCCGTGCTCGTCGACGATCGTGTAGTCGTTGTGCATGACGTCACCGGACTCGGCGATGACCTCGGGGTGGGGCACGTAGGCGAACACCCGGCCGGTGATGGGGCGGGGGGCGCGGAACTCGCCGATGTGGACGGGGATGAAGGGTTCCTCGTTGAGCGGGGCGATCTGCCCGAACGCGGCGAGGGTGGAGCAGTCCAGCTTCGCCGGGTGGGCGTGGAACGCGCCGTCGGTGGCGGCCGTCTCCGCGTCGAGGGACAGTTCGGCCAGCAGGTGCCCCGGGCCGAGGCGCAGTTCGCCGAAGCAGCGCATGGCGTTGCCGTGCCGGATCTCCTCGGCCCTGGCCCTGGCGTACAGCTCGTCCATGTCGACGACCCTGGTTCCCGCCCGCAGCGCGGCCAGGTCCACCGGGGCGGGCTCGGGCAGGTCGGCGAAGACCAGTTCGGCCTGGAAGTTGTCCCGGTACTCCGAGACCGGCTCACCGCCGCGCAGCCACCGGCTCGACGCCGTGACGTGCCCGGCCGGGTCGATGCGAATCCGCACGTCCCGGTCGTGGCCGTCCTTGGTCACCATCGCCTCGTGGAACAGGACGTCGCGCACCACCGCCCGGGTGGTGTCGACGCCCTGGGCCGCCAACACCCGGAAGACGATGTCGAGGAAGGTGACCCCCGGCATCACCGAGACCCCGTGCACGCGGTGGTTGCGCATGACGAAGTCGGAGTGCGCCAGCACCAGGTGGCATTCGATACCGGTCGACATGGTCATCCCTCGGCTCGTGGGTGGGCGAAGGTCAGCGTGAGCAGGGAGGCGGTCAGACCCCCCTGGGCAGGCAGCTCGACCACTGGACTGTCCTGCGCGGAGGCCCCTCCGGGCTGCACAGGATTGAGCGGCGCACCCCCGACCTGCCCGATCGCTCCCGCGAACACGACTGCCCCACCCGGGGGCGACCCGCCGTCGGCCCCACCCACCCCGGGCGTCCAGCTCGCCACAGGAGCCGCTGGTGCGGACGCGCTCACCGGAGCAACCGGGAACCCGCCCTGCGGCCCCCCTCCCCCCGGCCCGCTCGCCGAGGCAGCCGAGAACCCGACCGGCGAAGCTCCCCCCGTCGCTCCGCTCGCCGAGGCGGCTGGGAAACCGACCGGTGCAGTCCCCTCCACCGGCCCGCTCACCGGGGTGACCGGTGCCTGCGGCCAGGCCGCCCGGGTCTGCGCCTCCTGCCGCCCGACGACCGGACCCGCCTGCGCCGTCCCCACCTGCCGGCGGGGCGTCGGCGGGTGGGGGCGGTCGAGCCAGTGGCGGGTGCGGCGGAACACCGGGGCGGGCAGGGGTTCGCGGGTGGGCGGGGTGGTCGGCACGTGCTCGGTGGCGATGAGGTGGGCGTTGGTGCCGCCGAGGCCGAAGGCGCTGACGGCGGCGGCCCGCGGCCCCGCGCTCTCCCAGGCCCGCAGCTCCGTGTTCGGTGTGAACGGCGACGCGGCGAAGTCGAACCGGGGGTTCGGGGTCTCGCAGAACAGCGTCGGCGGGAGTTGGCGGTGCTTGAGGGCGAGGACGACCTTGAGCACGCCCGCCATCCCGGCCGCGGAGAGGAGGTGGCCGATGTTGGACTTGACGCTGCCGATGGCGCAGAAGGCGGTGTCGGCGGTGGTGCGGCGGTAGACGTCGGTGAGGGCGCGGACCTCGATCGGGTCGCCGATCATGGTTCCGGTGCCGTGCGCCTCGACCAGCCCGATGTCGCGGGCACCGAGTCCGGAGGCATCGAGGGCGCGCTGCACCACCTTCGCCTGCGCGGCCGGGTTGGGGGTGGTGAGCCCCATGGTGTGCCCGTCGTTGTTGACCGCGACGGCCCGGATGACCGCGTGGACGCGGTCGCCGTCGCTCAGGGCGCGGTCGAGCGTCTTGAGCAGGAGCACGCCGCAGCCCTCACCGGGCACGAACCCGTTGGCCCGCTCGTCGAAGGTGAAGCACCGGCCGTCCGGCGACAGGGCGCCCGCCGCGCTGAACTCCAGGTAGGGCTGCTCGTCGAGGAGCACGTCCACCCCACCGGCCACGGCCACCTCGGACTCCCCGTCGAGCAGGCTGCGGCAGGCGAGCTGGATGCCGACCAGCGACGAGGAGCAGGCGCTGTCCACCACCATGTTCGGCCCGTGGAAGTTGAACTGGTGCGACACCCGCGCGGCGACGAAGTTCTGGTCGGTCCCCATCCCCGCGGCCCCGCCGCGGGCACCGGTCCGCTCCCGGTAGTTCGACATCCGGGCCCCGACGAACACCCCCACGTCACGCCCCCACAGCTCCCGCTCGCCGTACCCGGCGTCGGCCAGCACGGCGGCGGTCCCCTCCAGGAACAGCCGGATCGTCGGGTCGAGGCACGTGGCCTCCTCGGCCCCCATGCCGAAGTACTCGGCGTCGAAGTCCTCGATCCCGTCGACGAACGCCCCCCACTTGCTGGTGGCCGTCCCCGGGTAGAACTCCGCGGTGTCCCACCGGCTGCCCGGCACCTCGGTGACCGAGCACCTCTTGGCCGCGAGGTTGCGCCAGAACGCCCCCACATCGGGCGCGTCCGGGAACCGGCACGCCATCCCGATGACCGCGATCTCCCGTCCCCCCGGCGCCCGCCCCGGCCGGGGCAGGTCCGGGGCGGGCGCGGACGGCCGCTCCACGGTGGAGACCAGGGGGTCACCCCCCACCACCGCGGCCGGTCCGACACCGGCGACGCCCAGCGCACCGGCGAGTTCGCGGAGGGTCGGGTTCTCCAACAGCGTCCCGGGCTCCAACCGCCGCCCGAGCCGCCCCTCGATGGCTGTCATCAACTCGGCCAACATCACCGACTCGACCCCGAGGTCCTCGAACAACGCGGTGGAATCCAGTTCCTCCGCCGCGATCCCCAGCAACTCGGAGAAAACCCCCACCAACCACGCGGGCGGCTCCCCCTCCCCCAAGATCATTCCGCCCTGGGGACCCCCGATTTCCACGCTACCCGAGGGAACCGACACTCCAGAAGCCCGCGCGGACAGGCTGTGGACAAACTCCGCACCGGCGTCCACGAAGGACGGAACCACACCGGTTCCCGCCGCCTCCCCGGCCACTTCCAAGATCATCCCGGCCTGGGGACCCCCGATTTCCACGTTACCGGTTGGGGGTGACAGGGCGGGAGTGGTCGCGGCGGAGCTGTGGACAACTGCGGCGGGAGTGTGGATGGGCATGCCGGGGCTCTGGGTGTCGGAGCTCGGGTTGCCGGGGCTCGGGTTGTTGGAGCTGGGGTTGTTGGAGCTGGAACTGCCGGGGCTGGAACTGCCGGGATCGGGCTTATCGGCGCCGGGATCGCCGAGGTTCGGGTTTCCGGGGGCGGTGGGGCTCGTGGCGGTGGGGATGGGCTTGTGGGGTG
>NZ_AYXG01000233.1 GCF_000564855.1 Actinokineospora spheciospongiae | reverse complement strand
TTGGTGGGGTGGTCGGTTGCTGCGCCGGTGGGGTTCGGCGGGGCTGGTGGGCGGATCAGCGGGTGCGTTGGGCTGGGGTGGGAAGCACCGCGCCCGCCCTGCCGGGGGTGCCGGTGGGGCGGGCGCGGTGGTCGTCGTGGGGGTCAGGCGCAGGCGGCGACCAGGCCCTGGGGGCCGGTGCGGCGCTGCTGGACCTGGCCGCCGCGTTCGGCGATCCAGGTCAGGGCGGTGTCGGCCTGGGTGCCGGAGAGGCCGAGGAGGAAGCGGGCGACCGGGGTTTCGCCGATGCGGGTCAGGCCGCCGCCGACGACCGAGATGGTGGTGCCGAAGCGGGAGGTGGCCTCCGGGAGGAGGGCGCCCACGGCGGCGAAGCCGACGAGGACGACCTCGGCCAGGCGGTCGTGGCGGGCCTTGGCGGCCTTCGGGGCGTCGATCTCCGGGAGGAGGGACTGGGCGACGGCGCTGCGCGGGTCCTGGACCAGCGAGAGCAGGTGGCCCGCCTCGGTGATCCGGCCGCCGTCGAGGAGGGCGACGTCGTCGGCGATGCGGCGGACGACGCCCGCGTCGTCGGTGGCGACGAGGACCGTGGCGCCCAGTTCGGCGCGGGCGCGGTCCAGGACGGTGAGGACGCCCGCGGCGCCGTCGGCGTCGAGGTCGCGGGTGGGGTCGTCGGCCAGCAGGAGGCCGGGGTCGCCGACCAGGGCCCTGGCGACCGCGACGCGGGCCTGCTGGCCGGGGGTCAGGGCCTCCGGGTAGTGGGCGGCCTTGTCGGTGAGGCCGATCAGGTCGAGGAGCCTGCCCACCTTCTCCCGGCGCTGGGGGCCGTCGACGCCCGCCTGCTCCAGGGGGAGGGCGATGTTGCCCGCGGCGGTGCGCTGCTCCAGCAGGCCGCCGCGCTGCACCACGCCGATGCGGCGGCGGGCCGCGCGGAGCCTGCGCGGGTCGAGGCCGGAGGTGTTGAACCCGTCGAACCGGATGACGCCGGAGTCGGGGCGGTCCTGGAGGGCGACGAGGCGGGCGAGGGTGGACTTGCCGGACCCGGCGGGGCCCACCACGCCGGTGATGGAACCCGCGGGGACGTCCAGCGTGACGTCCTGCAGGGCGTGCACGGGGCCGCCGTCGCCGGGGAAGGACTTGGTCAGGTTCTCAACGGTGATCACGATTTGCTCCAACGCGGCGCGACGGCAGCCCTCCGGACCGGCTCTCGTCCACAGTGGACGTTCCGGGGCAGGACGGGCTGGGGTGGTACGAAGACGACGTTCTACTGGGGAGAGCTCAGCCAGATACGCGCGTACGACGACATGCGGTCACGCCTCGTCGGCATTGGTCGATGACCCGCCGGGTGGTGAGGATTCGCATCGTGGTTCCTCCATCGTTCCTGGCGGTAGCACCTGCCCTCGGTGGGTGGTTGCTGCGGCGTCAACGAGCCAGGTCTCTCAGCCGCTCGGGATGGAATGCTCACAAAGTACACCCGATGGGGATGCTCAAAAGCAAGCGCCGCACGACAACACCGCGCGAGATCACACCAGCGGAGTAATGATCTCCGGCCGCAGCGGGTACCCGGTGTGGTCAGCGCTCAGCGGGCGGCGGCGATGCGCACGAACGCGTCGATGTCCAACTGCTCCCCGCGCGCCCCCGGGTCCACCCCGGCGGCGACCAGGACCTGCTCCGCGCGGGCGGCCGACCCGGCCCACCCGGCCAGCGCCGCGCGCAGCGTCTTGCGCCGCTGGGCGAACGCGGCGTCGACCACGCCGAACACCGCGGCCCGGTCCGCGTCGGGGGCCGGGCGGCGGGTCATCAGCACCAGCGCGGAGTCGACGTTGGGGACCGGCCAGAACACCGTCCTGGGCACGGTGGCGACCCGCTTGGCCGAGGCGTACCAGGCCACCTTGGCGCTGGGCACCCCGTAGACCCGCGACCCCGGCCCGGCCGCCATCCGGTCGGCCACCTCGGCCTGCACCATGACCAGCACCGTGCGCAGCGAGGGCAGTTCCGCCAACAGGTGCAGCACCACCGGGACGGCAACGTTGTAGGGCAGGTTGGCGACCAGCGCGGTGGGCTCGCCCAACTGCTCCGCCCGCACCCGCATCGCGTCGCCGAGCACGACGGTCAACCGGTCCGCCAGCTCGGGGGCGTGCTCCCGGGCGGTGGTGGGCAGCCGCCCGGCCAGGACCGGGTCGATCTCCACCGCGACGACCCGCGCGCACGCGGGCAGCAGCGCCAGGGTCAGCGAGCCGAGCCCGGGGCCGACCTCCAGCACGACGTCGTCCGGTGCCAGGTCGGCCACCCCGACGATCCGCCGCACGGTGTTGGGGTCGTGGACGAAGTTCTGCCCCAGCTTCTTGGTGGGCCGCACGTCCAGCTCACCGGCGAGCCTGCGCACGTCCGCGGGCCCCAGCAGGGCAGATCCACCCACCATCACCCGCGAGAGCCTACGCAACCCCGACCCGCCGACCGGGTCCGGGCCGGGACGCGCCGACGGCCACCCCCGGAAAACCGGTGGTGGCCGTCGGCGGGCGCTGCGAGGATCGTGCCTACTTGGGCAGGCCCAGCTTGCTGGAGCAGTGCGGCCAGGCGCCGTAGCCGCCGCGGCTGTCGCGGAGCTTGGTGGCGACGGCGATCTGCTGCTCGCGGGTGGCCTGGTGCGGGTACGCGGCGTACGCGCTGCCGCCGTAGGCGTCCCAGGTGCCCTTGTTGAACTGGAGGCCGCCGTAGTAGCCGTTGCCGGTGTTGATGGCCCAGTTGCCGCCCGCCTCGCACTTGGCCAGCGAGTCCCACACGCCACCGCCGGAGACGACCGGCTGCGCGGCCTGCACCGGCTGCGGGGGCTTCTTGGTGCCGACCTTGACGACCTTGGGCTGCGCGGGCTTCGTCTCCTTGGAGCCGATCTCCTCGCGCGCGACGACCTTGCCGTTCTTCTCCGTCACCCGGTAGGTGGCGATGCGCTCACCGGGGGCGCCGGGCTCGACGACGACCTCGGAGCCCTTCTCGGCCTCCGGGTCCTCGACCTTCTGCACCGGGGCCGCGATCGGCTCGGCCTGGTTGATCACGGTGACGCCGGTGCGGCTGATCCGCACCTCGGCACCGGGGGTGAGCTTGACGTCGGCGCCGGGCAGGATCGCGTCCTGCGGGCCGAGGGCCACGCCGCGCTCGGCGAGCAGCTCGCCCACGGTCACCGCGGTGGTCTGCACCGGGGCGGGGGCGTTGCCGCCGTCGAACAGGGTGATCGCCTTGGCGGTCTTGATCTCGACGGCCATGCCCTCGAGCGGCACCTGGGCGTCGGAGCCCGCGGAGACCCAGGAACCCTGCACCGGGGCGTTGGCCTGCTTGAGGGCCTCGCCGAGGGTGTCGGCGCGCACCCACGCCTGGCGCTGCTCGCCGTCGACCGTCATGGTGAGCTGGCGGCCGCGCTGGAGCACGATCTTGCCGTCGTCGGCGATGGCGGCCGACGGGGACGGGCTGACCGAGTCGTGCGACCCGACCGTGATGCCCTCTTCCTCCAGCACCTCGCCGACGGTGTCGGCGTAGGTGTTGACCTGGTGGGCCTCGCCGTCGATGTCGACGGTGACGGTGTTGTTCATCGCGATGGCCGCCGCGCCGCCACCGGTCAGGGTGACCAGCACGGCCGCGATCGTGGCCTTGAGGAACGTGGACTTCCAGCGGGTGACCGCGGCGAGGAGGCCGGGGGCCTCGCCGTCGCGGCGGACCTTGAGCCGCTGCGGGGCGTCGACCGTGTCGTCTTCCGACGCCTCGTCCGGGAGCATCGCCAGCGACGGCAGGACGGTGGTCTCGGCGTTGATGAGCCGGATCAGCTCGTCGACGTCGACCCCGGCGGTCGCCATGATCTCGTCGGCCTGCGGGCCGAGGGCGTAGCGGACGTCCTGGTCGGTGATGTCCAGCGAGGACGAGTACCCGGTGTCCAGGTCGTACTCGGGGAACTCCGACTTCCAGGCCGAGAAGTCGGCCTCGTGGTCGTCGAGCGTCGTGGCGGTCGCGCGCACCGGGGTGAACCAGTCGGTGTCGACGAAGCCGTCGTGCTCAGGACGGCCGGGGCCGTCGGTCTGTTTGCCGCTCACAGGGTCGTTTCCTCCAGAAGGCGGGAGCCGTGCTCCGCAGGCGATGGGGTCAGGTCAACCGAGAACTCGATGGCCTGCTCCCTCTCGCCGTCCGAGCGCGTCTCCGCGCATTCATTCGTCTCGACATCCCGCAGCCAGCCACCCCGACGTGTACTGGCGAAGCTCCGGGTTTTCACCGGGACGTTCAGCCCCGGGTGGGTACGATCACGGGACAGTAACGAGCCCCGGGTGGTTGCGCAAACACATCCGGCAAGGTTATGAGTCCTGTCACAACACCTTCGGAGCAATTGTCTCGTCCGTTCAACGCAGCACCGCACGCGGTGAAAGGTCGGATGTTGCGCTCGGCAACCGGAACGTGCGCTCGGCGGTGGCCGACACCGCGCCTGCGAGGTCCGCCACATCGACGCCGCGCAGCTCCGCGAGTCCCCTGATCGTGTAGGCCGCGCCGTACGGCTCGTTCTTCCAGCCCCGGTACGGGTGCGGGGTGAGGAAGGGCGCGTCGGTCTCCACGAGCAACTGCTCCACCGGCACCCAGGCCGCCGCCTCGCGCAGCGCGCCGGAGTTCTTGAACGTCACCGGTCCCGCGAACGACAGCACGAACCCCTGCGCCACGCACGCCCTGGCGAAGTCGAGGTCACCGGAGAAGCAGTGGAACACCACGGTTTCCGGGGCGCCCTCCTCGCCGAGGACGCGCAGGATGTCCGCGTGCGCCTCCCGGTCGTGGATCATCAACGGCTTGCCGACCCGCTTGGCCAAGTCGATGTGCCAGCGGAACGCCTCGTGCTGCGCCTCTGGCGGGGAGTGGTCCCAGTAGTAGTCGAGGCCGGTCTCGCCGATCGCCACCACCCTCGGGCGCACGGCCAGGGCCTCCAGGGCGGCCTTGTCGGCGTCGGAGAAGTCCTTGGTGCGGGTGGGGTGCACGGCGACGGCGGCGAACACCCGGTCGTCCCACTCCGAGGCGTCGGCCGCCCAGTGCGCCGACGCCAGGTCGTCGGCGACGGTGATCACCCGGTCGACGCCCGCGGATTCCGCGCGGTCGAGGAGCACGGCCACGTCGGTGGCGTTCTCCGCCCCACAGGCGTCGAGGTGGGTGTGCGCGTCGACCACCGGCACCGGCAGGCGCTCCGGCACCGGTGGTCGCTCGGACCTGCGCGGGCTCACGTGACGATCGGCGCCCACTCGGGGCCGTTCTCACCCAGCTCGGCGTCGAGCTTGGCGAACAGCGGCGACGGCTTGGCCAGCGGGCGGCCCACCTCGATGTCGACCGACTCCCACTTCGCGGCCTCGCCCGCGTAGTCCCCGGTCAGCACCGGGTACCCGCGGTCGGGCACGTCGAGGTCGTCGACCTCGCGGATCTCCGGCTGCGCCGCCCACACCCCGGTCCCGCCGAGCGCCTCGTGCACCTTCTGCGCCGAGTGCGGCAGGAACGGGGTCAGCAGCGTGTTCGCGTCGGACACCACCTGCAACGCGGTGTGCAGGATGGTGTCGCGGCGCTCCGGGTCGTCCTTGCGCTTCCAGGGCTCCTCGTCGGACAGGTACTTGTTCGCCGCGCCGACCACCCGCATCGCCTCGGTGGCCGCCGCCTTGAACCGCGACCGGCGCAGGTTCGCGCCCACCGTGTCGAAGGCGGCCCTGACCTGCGCCTTGAGCTGCTCGTCGGCCGCGGTGGGCGCGGTCGGGCGGGGGATGGCGCCGACGTTCTTGTGCGCCATCGACACCGACCGGTTGACCAGGTTGCCCCACTCGTTGGCCAACTCGAAGTTGCTGCGCCGGACGAACTCGTCCCAGGTGAAGTCGGTGTCCTGGTTCTCCGGCCCGGCCACCGAGATGAAGTACCGCAGCGTGTCCGGGCCGAACTCCTTGAGGAAGTCCCGGACGTAGATGACCGTGCCGCGCGAGGTGGAGAACTTCGACCCGCTCATCGTCAGGTACTCGCTGGAGACCACCTCGGTGGGCAGGTTCAGCGTGCCGAACCGGCCCGGCTCCCCGCCGCGGTCGCCCGCACCGTTCTGCCCGAGCAGCAGCGACGGCCAGATCAGCGAGTGGAAGACGATGTTGTCCTTGCCCATGAAGTAGTAGCCCTGGGCCGACGGGTCGGTCCAGAACTGCTTCCAGGCGTCCGGGTCGCCGCTGCGCCGCGCCCACTCCACCGAGGCGGACAGGTAGCCGATCACCGCGTCGAACCAGACGTAGAACCGCTTCATCGGGGCGTCGCGCCACCCGTCGAGCGGCACCGGGACACCCCAGTCCAGGTCGCGGGTGATGGCGCGCGGGCGCATGTCGCCGAGCAGGTTCTGGCTGAACTTGAGCACGTTCGGCCGCCACTCGGTGCGGGTGGACAGCCACGACCCGAGCGTCTCGGCGAACGCGGGCAGGTCCAGGAACAGGTGCTCGGTCTCGACGAACTTCGGCGTCTCACCGTTGATCCGCGACCGGGGGTTCTTGAGGTCGGCCGGGTCGAGCTGGTTGCCGCAGTTGTCGCACTGGTCGCCGCGGGCGCCGTCGTAGCCGCAGATGGGGCAGGTGCCCTCGATGTAGCGGTCGGGCAGCGTGCGGCCGGTGGACGGGCTGATCGCGCCCATCTGGGTCTTGGGCGTGACGTAGCCGTTCTTCCACAGCGCGGAGAACAGGTCCTGCACCACCCGGTAGTGGTTGCCGGTGGTCGTGCGGGTGAACAGGTCGTAGGACAGGCCCAGGCCCTGGAGGTCCTCGGCGATCACCCGGTTGTACTTGTCGGCCAGCTCGCGGGTGCTCAGCCCCTCCTTGTCGGCCTGCACCGAGATCGGCGTGCCGTGCTCGTCGGTGCCGCTGACCATGAGCACCTGGTGCCCGGACATGCGCATGTAGCGGGAGAAGACGTCCGACGGGACACCGAAGCCGGAGACATGACCGATGTGGCGGGGGCCGTTGGCGTATGGCCAGGCCACCGCGGTCAACACGGGGGCACTCATGGTCGATGAGCGTAGAGGGGGCCGGTGGGTGGGCGTCCACCGGTTTCGGTCCTAGGGTTGACAACGTCGGAGGGAGTGCGCATGTCGGCCACGCGGATGCTGGTCCTCGGCGTCATGCACTGGGCCGGTCGGGCGCACGGCTACCAGGTCCGCACGGAGCTGGTGAGCTGGAGCGCGGACACCTGGGCCCGGATCAAGCCGGGCTCGATCTACCACGCGATCCGCAAGGCCGCCGCCGACGGGCTGCTGGAGCAGGACTCCACCGAACCGGGTGACGGCGGCCCGGACCGGGTCGCCTACCGGATCACCCCCGAGGGCCGCGCCGAGCTGCACCGGCTCGTCCGCGAGGGCCTGTCCACCCCGGGCGACCCGTGGATGCTCAACGCCGCGATCGCCATGCTCCCGGTCCTCGACCGCGACGAGGTGCGCGCACTGCTGGCCACCCGCATCAAGGCGCTCGACGAGACCCTGACCCGGCTGCGCGAGTGGCGGGCCGACCCGGGCCAGACCCCCGAGCACGTGCTGGAGCAGGCCAACCTGTGGGTGGGCCAGGCGCGCGCCGACCAGGAGTGGGCCGCGAGCCTCCTCGATCGCCTCAACGCGGGCGGCCTCCAACTGCCCCAACCGCCCGCAAGCCTCCACCCCACCCGGGACTGATCCAGGACTGATCCAGGACTGATCCACCCGGGACCGGTCAGCGGCCCTCCACCCACCCGCGCCCACCCACTCGTCAAGCCACCCGCGCAGCGCCCCACCCCCACCGCGGGCACCCGACCGCAGACACCCGGACGAGCACGCAGGCACCGCAATCCCCGCCTCCACCCCAGCCATCCGCACCCGCACCCCAACTCCCGCCTGCGCCCTCACCCCACCCGCACCCCACCTGCGCCTCGCCAGCGCGCCACTCGCGCCCCGCCCACGCGCCACCCGCGCGCCGCCAACCCCGCTCGCCACCCGTGCGCCGCCACCCCCCCGCCGCACCACCTGCGCCCCGCCCACGCGCCGCGCATGCGCCACCCGCGCGCCGCCAGCCCCCGCTCACCACCCGTGCGCCGCCACCCCCCCCGCCGCACCACCTGCGCCCCGCCCACGCGCCGCGCACGCGCCACCCGCGCGCCGCCAGCCCCCGCTCACCACCCGCGCGCCGCCAACCCCCCGCCCGCACCACCTGCGCCCCACCTTCGCCCCACCCGCGCGCCATCTCCGCCCCACCTGCGCGCACCCACGCCCACCTTGGCCCGCTCACACCCATCCCTGCCCTGCCTGCGCACCATTCCGCACTCTCACCACCCACTCACCCGCCGGAGCTAGTCAAACTTGACTAGCCCCCACTCGCGGTGCATCATCTCCGCCAACGGTAGTCAAACTTGACTAGAAGGAGGTGCGGCGTGATCGAAGCACGCGGACTGGCGCGGACGTTCCGGACGCGCGGCGGGACCGTCGAGGCCGTGCGAGGGGTCGACCTCGACGTGCGGGCCGGGGAGCTGGTCGGGTTCCTCGGGCCCAACGGGGCGGGCAAGACGACGACGCTGCGCATGTTGACCACGCTGCTGCGGCCCACCGCGGGGTCGGCCACCGTGGCGGGCGTCGACCTGGCGTCCGACCCCACCGGGGTGCGGCGCCGGATCGGCTACGTCGCCCAGAGCGGCGGCGGGATGCCGGAGGCCAGGGTCGGCGAAGAGGTCGAGCTGCAGGGCAGGCTGCACGGCCTGAGCCGGGCCGAGGCCAGGTCGCGGGGAGCACTGCTGGCCGAACGCCTCGACCTGGCCGGGCTGGAGCGGCGGCCGGTGAAGTCGCTGTCCGGCGGGCAGCGGCGCAGGCTCGACATCGCCATGGGCCTGGTCCACGGCCCGGAACTGCTCTTCCTGGACGAGCCGACCGCGGCCCTGGACCCGCAGAGCCGCGCGAACCTCTGGGAACACATCCGCACCCTGCACGCCGTGCACGGCACCACGGTCTTCCTCACCACGCACTACCTCGACGAGGCCGACTCGCTCTGCGACCGGCTCCTGGTGATCGACAACGGCGCGATCGTCGCGGAGGGCAACCCGGCCACCCTCAAGGCCGAGGTGTCCGGCGACCTGGTCGAGGTCGGCGTGGCCGCCGACGACGTCGCGACGACCATGGCGATCGCCGCCCGGATTCCGGCGGCCACCGACGTCGCCGCCCCGGACGGCCCGGTGTGCTTCCGCGTCCCCCGGGGCGACCGGGCCCTGCCGGAACTCCTGCGCGCCCTGGACGCCGCGGGCATCGCCACCACGTCGTTGCAGGTCCAGCGGCCCACCCTGGACGACGTCTTCCTCACCCTGACCGGCCGTTCCCTGCGCGACGCCGAGGAGACCCCCGTTGCCGCGTGACACCTGGCTCGTCTTCGAGCGCGGCCTCACCCTGTCCCTGCGGAACCCGGCCTGGATCGCCATCGGCCTGGTGCAACCGGTGCTCTACCTGTTCTTCTTCGGCCCGCTGCTGGAGAGCATCACCGCCACCACCCCCGGTTTCCCGGCGGGCACCGCCTGGCAGATCCTCACCCCGGCGCTGATCGTGCAGGTGGCGCTGTTCAGCGGCTCCTACGTCGGTTTCGCCCTCTTGGCCGAACTGCGCCTGGGCGTGGTGGAGCGGTTGCGGGTCACCCCGGTCAGCCGCTTCGCGCTGCTGCTGGGCAAGGTCCTGCGCGACGCGCTCCAGACGGTCGTGCAGTCCCTGCTGATCATCGCCATGGCCTACCTGCTGTTCGACCTGCGGGCGTCGGTCGGCGCGGTCCTGCTGACGCTGGTGATCGTGGCGATGGTGTCGCTGACCCTGTCGTCGTGCTCGTACGCGTTGGCGCTGCGGCTGAAGAACGAGGAGGCGTTCCCGGCGATCCTCAACACCGTGCTGATGCCGGTGCTGCTGCTCTCCGGGATCGTCGTGCCGATCACCCGGGGCCTGGCGCCGGACTGGCTCTACGCGATCTCCCGCTGGAACCCGTTCACCCACGTGGTGGACGCGGAGCGGGCGTCCTTCCGGGGCGACTTCACCGTGGACGGGTTGCTGACCGGGTCGCTGGTGCTGTTCGCCATGACCGTGCTGGCGTTGATCTGGGGCGGCCGGACCTTCGCCCGCGAGAACGCCTGAGCACCCCCGGGAGGCGGTAGCACCGCCTCCCGGGCCTAGTCCGCCAGTTCCGTGCGCATCAGGTAGACGTTGTACGGGCTCCACTGCGACATCGCGTGGTACAGCACCGGCCCGTCGGCCGAGTCCGGGTGCAGGAAACCGCCGTACAGCCCCGGGTACCGGTCCCCGGCGACGACGACCTGCGGCAGGGTCCACGGGCCGGTCAACGTCTCCGCGGTGCGCAGGACGATCGCCGACAGCGTTTCGTCGAGGTGCAGGGCGAGCCAGCGGTTGAAGTGGGTGTTGTGGACGACCGACAGTTCGGCCACCGGCCCCGACAGCACCGGCACCGCGCGGAAGGGGTCGCGTTCGACCCACGACGAGCCCGTCCAGTACGAGTACGCCGCGGGCTCCAGGATGTCCGAGAACCCCACCCGGGCCAGGGAAGCCGAACCCCACCGGCCGTTCGGGGTGCCCAGCAGGTACAGCCAGGAGTCGTCGCGGGCGAAGGCGCCCATCTGGAACGGGTGGTCCTTCTCCGCCCGGTTCACCCACCGCGACCGGCCCGGCTTCTCCCAGGTGTGCCCGTCGTCCACCGAGAAGGCGATGCCCGCGTAGTTGGTGAACCACTTGCCGCGCACGCCCCAGTTCCGCACCGACATGTAGTGCAGGTAGTGCACCCCGTCGACCTCGATCCCCGCGCACGGGATGACGGTCTCCTCCTCCGAGCCGGGGTCGCGCTCCAGGACCTGCCGGGCGGCGCCGTCGTCGCGGGCCACGACCGAGGTGAAGCGCAGGCCCGCCGAGAGGTCCTGGGGTTCGGCGACGGCGAGGAAGTTGCAGCGCCAGTCCGCGCCGGTCGACGGGCCCGCGCCGTCGCCGCACCAGCCGTCGCCGTAGGTGTCGCCGAAGACGACGAAGGTGCGCTCGCCGGAGGACCACATCACGCCGAGGTCGGTGGCGTGGACACCGAAGGCGGTCCCGTTGACCGACTCGTGCCCGGTGACCTTGCTGACCAGTTCGGTTCCGACGACGCGCACGGGTGGACTCTACGTGGGCAGCCCCGCCAGTTCGGCCAGGAACGCGGTCGAGCGCTCCGGCGACCAGGCGTGCGCCAGGATGCGCTGCCAGGCCAGCCGGAACACCTCCACGTCCTCCGGCTCGTCGAGGAACACGCTGCGCGCCCGGTGCTCGGTGTAGGCCATGGCCGGGTCGGCGGGGAAGTCCATCAGCACGAACGACCCCTCCAGCCCGGGGTGCGCCTCGGTGTCCGACGGCACGACCTGCAGCACCACGCGGGGGCGCCGCGACATCTCCAGCAGGTGCCGCAACTGCCCGTGGTGCACGTGCGGGCCGCCGACCGGCACCCGCAGCGCCCACTCCCCCAGCACCACGTGCAGCACCGGCGGCGACTCGCGGCTCAGGATCGCCTGCCGGGCCAGCCGGGCGGCGACCTTGCCGTCCAGCTCGGCGGCCGAGAGCGGCGCCGGGGCGGTCCCGCGCACGACTGCGCGGGCGAAGTCCGGGGTCTGCAGCAGCCCGGGGATGATCAGCGGCTGGTGGTTGCGCAGGCGCGAGGCCTTCGACTCCCAGTCGACCAGCGTCTGCCACTGCTCGGGCAGGCCGCGGCCGTGCACCTGGACCCAGCCGGGCTCGGCGGCCTGCCGCACCAGGTCCAGGATCTCCACCCGCCGGGGCGCGGGCACCCGGTAGAGCCCGAGCATCGCCTCGACGTCGGGGAGGCGCAGCCCGGAGCTGCCGGTCTCCACCCGGCTCACCTTGGCCTGCGACAGGCCGAGCCGCGCACCGACCTCCCCGGTGGTCATCCCGGCCTGCTTGCGCAGCCTGCGCAGCTCACCGGCGACCTGCCGGGACCGAATCGTGGGCCGTCCAGGAGGCACCCCGCACCCCGTCTCCAGTGAATCCGCTACCGCCTCCACTTTGCTACCGCCTCTGAGCTGGGCAAACAACTACACGATCAGTTGATTTGCCCGATTCCGGGCGGTCCGGGGCCCCGCGTCGACCATCCCGACGCGGACCGCACACCGGGCGCCTTACGATCCACGGCGTGAGCGCGCCCGCAGTCGAGGACGAGGCAGACCGGACCCCACCGCCCGAGCAGGTGAGCGGGCCGAGCCCGGCCGCTGTGCTGCGCGAGCGCGTCCTGGGCAGGCCGATGCCGACCGACCGGCTGCGCGGCTGGCTGGTGACCGCCGTCATCGGCCTCATCGGCGCGATCGTGCGGTTCCAGAACCTGGGCTCGCCCACCGACAACGGCACCCCGGTCTTCGACGAGAAGCACTACACCCCGCAGGCGTGGCAGATGCTG
>NZ_AYXG01000232.1 GCF_000564855.1 Actinokineospora spheciospongiae | reverse complement strand
GCCCACTCCACCGGGCGCCCACTCCACCGGGCGCCCACTCCACCGGGCGCCCACCCCACCTCTACCGCCCTCCCCACCTCACCTCTACCGCCCACCCTGCTGAGTCCACCCATCCCGCCGAGCCCGCCCACCGCGCCCGCTCCGCTGCCACAGCTCCACCATCCCCGCCCCGGCGATCCCCGCGAAGATCATCAACACCACCCCCACCGGCCGTGCGTCGAACGTCGTCCCCGTGTTCGCCGACACCAGGTGCACCACCTCCCCGTCCCCCACCGAGATGTCCACCACCTCCCCCTCCGCGTGCCCGCACGCGTCCAGCAGCGCCTCCCGGGAACCGCCGCCCTGGGTGAACCGGACCCGTTCCGGCCCGGCCGAGGAGCACGACGCCCCCGCCACCACCGTCGCCGAGGCGCTGCTCAGCCCGGTTGCCGCCGAGGACCACTGGCCCAGTCCGCCCGCCAGGGCGAAGGCCAGGGCCAGCACGATGCTGACCGTCGCCGCCACCGCCGATTTCACAACCGGCTCCGGCAGGTTCAGCGGGACGCGCACCCTACGGATCGTCGCAGACGGGGCAAGGGGTCCTGGGTGGGCCGGTCGTGGGCTAGTCGTCGGCCGGGGTGACCTTGCGGATGTAGAGGAGGCGGTCGCCCGCTTCGATGGCGTCGGCCTCGGCGGAGTCGACCCGGTGCAGGGTGCCCGCGCGGACCAGGCCCAGGACGATGTCGGTCAGGTGGCGGGGGGAGCCGCCGACCTCGCTGTCCTCGACCTCGCGCTCGGAGATGGCCAGGCCCTCGTCCGGGGTGATCAGGTCCTCGACCATGCCGACCACGCTGGGGGTGTGGGTGGCCATGCCCAGGAGCCTGCCCGCCGTCTCGCTGGACACCACGACCTGGTTGGCGCCGGACTGGCGCAGCAGGTGCACGTTCTCGGTTTCCCGGACGGCGGCGACGATCTGGGCGTTCGGGGCGAGTTCGCGGGCGGTCAGGGTGATCAGCACCGCCGAGTCGTCCCGGCTGGAGGCCACCACCACCGACTTGGCCCGGGGGACGCCCGCAACCCGGAGCACGTCGGAGCGGGTGCCCGACCCGTGCACGGTCACCAGCCCCAGCATCGACGCCGCGTCGAGCATCGCCTGGTCGGTGTCCACCACCACGATCCGGCTGGGTTCGACCCCGTCGGAGAGCACCGCGCTGACCGCCGAGCGGCCCTTGGTGCCGTACCCGACGACGACCACGTGGTCCCGCACCTTCGACCTCCACCGTTGGATCTTGAAAGCCTGCCGTGAGCGCTCGGTCAGCACCGCCAGGGTGGTGCCGACCAGGATGATGAGGAAGAGGATGCGCAGCGGGGTGATCACCAGGATGTTGATCAGCCGCGCCGAGTCGCTGGCCGGGGTGATGTCGCCGTAGCCGGTGGTCGACAGCGACACCGTGGCGTAGTAGATCGCGTCGAGGAACGAGATCCCGTCCTCGTTGACGTCGCGGTACCCGTCCCGGTCGAGGTAGACGATCATCACCGCGATGAACAGGGCCAGCAGCGCCCACAGCACCCGCCGCAGGATCGAGGCGACCGGGCTGACGCTGCTCTCCGGCATCCGGATGACCCCGACGAGGTCGTGCTCGGCGCGGTCGTTGAGGCTGTCGAACACCCGTTTGGGCTTGATCACCAGTGCCTCCCCCGTGACGTGCGACTCACGGCGGAAGGTTAACCGCCACGCCCCCCGACCGTGTGGTGAGGCTCATCGCCCGCCCGACCCCGGTCGTGGCAGGGTGGGCGCGTGGCCACCACCGACTCCCGCCGGGCGATCGCGCTCGCGCTGCTCCTGGGCACCGCGGGCACGCTGCACTTCGTCGTCCCGAAGCAGTTCGACTCGCTCGTCCCGAAGGAACTCCCCGGCGGCAGGCGCCTGTGGACGTACCTGTCGGGCGTCGCGGAGGCGACCATCGCCCTCGCGGTGGCCGTCCCCAGGACCCGCCGCCTCGGTGGCCTCCTGGCCGCTCTGCTCTTCGTCGCCGTCTTCCCGGGCAACGTCAAGATGGTCGTCGACTACGAGCGCAAGAAGAAGCCGCTGCCCGCCCGCGCGATCGCCTGGGGCCGCCTCCCGCTCCAGTGGCCGCTGGTCACCTGGGCGCTCAACGTCCGGGACTCAGCGCCTCGCTGATGGTGTGCCGGGCGTTCGCCGCCAGGGCGGGGTTGGACGTCCGGTAGTACGGGAGCTGGATGAGGGCGATCGACAGCGCCCAGCCGCGCCCCCGCTCCCAGGTGGCGTCGTCCACCGCCAGTTCCGCCCGGAACACCTCCCGCCCCGCCGGGGACAGCAGGTTCCACGCGACGACGAGGTCGACCGTCGGGTCCCCGACGCCGATCCCGCCGAAGTCGATCACCGCCCGCAACCGCCCGTCGCGGACCAGCACGTTGCCCGGCGACAGGTCCCCGTGGCACCACGCGGGGGCCGCGTCCCCCGGCCCCACCGCCAGGCAGTCGGCCCACACCCGCGCCGCCCCGGCCACGTCGATCTCACCGTCCAGTTGCGCCAGCGCCGCCCGGGTGGGCTCGTCCCGGGTCACCAGCGCCTGCCCGCGCCCCGACTCCGGCCCGCCCGCCGGGTCCACCGCCCGCAGCGCCGCGACGAACCCGGCCAACCCGCGCGCCAACTCCTCATCCACACCTGTGGACAACTGCCCTCGCGCGGCCTCGGACTGTCGGTGCCCGCCGGTAGAATGGAAATCGGGGGGACCCCCGAGAGGTTCGGCATGGGGATCGGCATGCGATTCGGTGGCGGATTTTGTGCCGGGTTCGCCGCTGGGTCCGCTGTTGGGCAGTGAGTTTTCCCCTTTGGACTGTGGGTTTCCCCCTTCGGGCAGGTGTTTTTTCCTTTCGGGGAGCGGGTTTCTGCCGCCGGGGGATGGGTTTCCGGCATCGGGAAGCGGGCTTCCGGGGCCCAGGGGTGGATCTCCGGAGCCAGTGGGTGGACCTGCGGGACCGGTGGGTGGATCTGCGGGACCGGTGGCTGGACCTGCGGGTGGCGTGGTGGTCGGGGGGCTGGGGTTCTCGCCGTCGAGCCAGCGCAGGACGGACCAGGGGAACGGGTAGCCGTGGGCCGGTTCGCCGTGGGCCACCGGGACCGGGACGGCGACCGGCAGGTGCGGCGCCAGGTGGGGGAGCCAGCGCCGCTCCCTGGCCACGTTGTCCACCGCCGCCGGGATGCGGGGCAGGCGGGCCACCAGGGACGGTCCCAGGCGGAACATCGCGTTGTCCGTCCCCGACGAGGTCACCGGCGACACCGGCAACCCGGCCCACCGCGGGAACTGGGTGGTGAGGAGGGCCCGGACCAGGTGGACGTCGGTCGGGACCTCGTCGGGGTGCATCAGCTCACGTCCGCGGACGCCGCGGCCCAGGTGTTGCACGGGCCGGTGCGGTTGTTGGTGAAGCCGTGTTCCTGCCAGGCGCCGTAGTGCTGGGGGGAGCCGTGGTCGCGGGGGACGCCCTGCTGCCAGTCGCCGCGGTTGTAGCCGTCGGCGAGCATCTCGCGGATGACCTTGTCGTTGAAGGAACCGCCGCCGTTCTGGCCCGCGGCGAACCACATGCCGCCGAAGCACTGGGCTTGCAACTCCGAGCGGCGCGACAGCTCCAAGCCCTTCTCGGTCTGGTCGCCCGCTTCGTAGCGGGTGTCCCAGTAGGCGTCGAGGACACCGGACAGGGCCTGGATGTGGTGGCCGAACTCGTGCGAGAACACGGCCAGGTACACCCCGGAGTTGGTGCCGTTCTGCTTCGTCTGCAAGCCCTCGAACGGCATGTAGATGGTGTTGTTCGTCGGGCAGTAGAACGCCGCCCAGGTGCCCTGGCTCGCCGAGCCGCACGGGCTCTCCCAGGTGCTGCCCGAGGGGAACTGCAGCCCCGGGGTGAAGTAGGGCAGCCCCGCCCGCTGCATCGCCGGGGCCCACGCCTGCTCCAGGCACGGCAGGGCGGCGGTGAAGAACTGCTGCGCGCTCTGCGGGTCGGTCCGCCACGCGGGCAGGCTGCACGTGACGTTGCTGGCGCCGTTGGACGCGGAGAACAGCGGGTTGTCGGCCAGCGCGTGCACCGGCCTCGGCCCCGCGGGCGTGGTCGAGGTCTGCGTGGTGGTGGTGCGCGTCGTCGTCCGGGTGGTCGGGTCCGCGGACCGGGTGCCGGTCGTCGTGGTCGTCGAATCGCTCGCCGTCGTGCTCGACGAGCCTCGGGTGGTCGTCGAGGAACCGGGGGAGGAGTACGTGGAGTGGGTGGAGGACGTGGTGGTCGGGTAGCTGTAGCCGATGTCGCTGGGGGAGTTCCGCTTGCGCGCCACGTTGGCGATGCCGACGACGGCCACCCCCGCGATGAGCAGCACCACCAGGCCGATCGCCAGGATCGGCCCGGTGTTGGACTTGCGCGGCGGGTACGGCGGACGCCACATCGGCGGCGGCCCGTACCCCGGCGGTGGCCCGTACCCGGGAGGCGGGGCGTAGCCGGGGGGCGGGACGTACGCGGGCGGACCGTACCCGGGCGGCGGTCCGTACGGTGCGCCGTACGGACCCGTGGGCTGCGGACCCGTGGGCTGCGGACCCGTGGGCTGCGGCCCACTGGGTTGCCGACCCACCGGCTGCTGCCCCGAGGGCTGTGGTCCTGTGGACTGCGGCCCCGTGGGGTGCGGCCCTGTGGGGTGCGGACCGCCGGGCCGGGGTCCGTCGTACCGCGGGCCGCCCTGGTGCGGGCCGGTGGGGAACCCGCCGGACGGCGGCCCCGCCGGGTACGCCCGCGTCCCCTGTGGACCCCGGGGGTACCCCGGTGCCGGTGGCATCGGCCGGGCCACCGGCGGTGGCGCGACGGGCATCGGTGGCGGCACCGGCCCGTGGGGCCCCTGCGGGCGCCACGGCCCGATCGGTGGCTGGCTCATCAACTTCCCCCGTGTCCGACGAACTGCCCCGCACCTTTTCCGCGGAACGCCGGTGAGCATATGGGCGCTGGGCTATCGTTCGCTGCCGTGTTGACGAAATGGGCCGCAGCGATCGCCGTCACTGCCTGCGGCGTGGTGCTGGGGGCGGCGCAGCCGTCCTTCCCCACCCCGCCGACGGACGCGCCGACGATCGACTTCCCGGTCCCCTCGGCGGGTCCGAACCCCGGTGGCGGCTCCGCGCCGTCGATCGCCCCGGTGCCGCCGACCGGTTCCAACGGCAAGCCGGTGCGCCCCCCGGGCGTTGGCGCGCCGCCGTTGCCGCGCAGCGTCAACGTGCAGCTCAAGGTCGAGCGCGACGGCAGCCTGACGGTCCGCGAGCAGGTGATCGTGCAGGCCCGCCAGACCATGACCCGTACCGCCCCGCTGCGCATCGGCGACCGGGTGTTCACCGTGCGCGACCCGCGGGTCGACGGCAGCGGCACCGCCGCGGTCGAGGGTGACAACCTCGTGCTCCGGCTCGGCGAGGGTGCCTCCACGGTCCAGTACACCGTGGACGGTGCGGTGGAGGACCTGGGCGACCACCAGCGGTTCCGCTGGCAGGTCGCCAGCGGCTGGGACTCGAAGCTGGTGCTGGTGCGCGGCTCGCTGCTCACCCCGCGGCGCGGTTCGAACTTCACCTGCCTGGCCGGTGCGGCCAACACCGAGGACCGGTGCGAGTCCGCGCTGACCGACGGCGGCTCCGTGCTGCGCGTGGTGCAGTCGAACCTGGACGCGGGCGCCCGGGTCGACCTCGCCGCCGACCTGCCCGCGGGCACCGTCCCGGCGAACGCCCGGTTCGAGGCCGCGGGCACGACCGCGGCGGCGTTCGCGCTCACCCCGCTCAGCGGCACCGGGCTCGGGGTGGCGCTGCTCCTGCTGCTGGCCGGGTTCGCCGTGCTCTGGCGGGCCCGCTCCCGCGACGCCGCGGCGCTGGGTGCCGACGTCGAGCCGGTGGAGTTGCTCGACAGCGCGGCCGGGCGGGCCGTGTTCGCCTCGCCGGACGGCGTGCTGCCCGGGCAGGTCGGCACGGTCGTCGACGAGCGGGTGGACCCGCGCGACCTCAGCGCCACCGTGGTCGACCTGGCGGTGCGCAACTACCTGTGGATCACCGAGGTCGACGGCGATTGGCAGTTGGTGCGCCGCAACCCGGCTGACGACGCGCTGAGCGGCTACGAGCGGACCGTCTACACCGCGCTGCTGCCCGAGGGCACCGAGTCCGTGCGGCTGTCCGCCCTGCGCGCCACCCCGCCGGACGTCTCCGCGGTCCGCGCCGCGGTCTACGGCGACGCGGTGGCCCACGACTGGTTCGGCCGCAAGCCGACCGGCCTGGGCCCGCTGGTCATCGCGGGCATCGTCGTGTTCGCCCTGGGGGCGGCGCTGACGGTGCTGCTGGGGGTCGTCGGCGGCCCCGCGCTGCTCGGCGTCGCCCTGGCGGTGGTCGGGGTCGGGTTGGTGCTCGGCGGGCGGCTCATGCCGGTGCGCACCGAGCGGGGCAGTGTGCTGCTGCAACAGATCCGAGGAGTTCACACCTATCTGAACACCGCCGACCCCGACTCGGTTGCGGCGGCCGACCGGGAGGTGGTGTTCTCGCGTGGACTGCCCTACGCGGTGGCGCTGGACGACGCCGAGCAGTGGCTGACCCGGTTCGGCGCGCTGGACTCCGCCGCGGACGGTGCCCCCGGCCTGTACTGGTACGCGACGCAGGACCCGGTCGCGGCCACCGACCAGCAGCGGTTCACCGAGCAGTTCCGCGCCTTCCTGACCGGGCTCGACGAGGTGTTCGCCAAGGCGTGACCCACCCCTCGGCAGGCAGGCGACCTACCGGGGCACAGGCGAGTCATCCACAGGCGAACACCGTCGGCTGCCCGCTCGGGCAGCGCTCCCGTAGGCTCGCCGTGTGACCGTTCCCGAGCTGCACCGCTACACCCTGGCCAACGGGCTGCGCGTGGTCCTCGCCCCGGACACGACCTCACCGGTCGTGGGCGTGAGCGTGCACTACGACGTCGGCTTCCGCTCCGAGCCCGAGGGGCGCACCGGCTTCGCGCACCTGTTCGAACACCTGATGTTCCAGGGCAGCGAGAGCCTGGAGAAGCTCGCCCACTTCCGGCACGTGCAGTCCTCCGGCGGGACGTTCAACGGGTCGACGCACCCGGACTACACCGACTACTTCGAGGTGCTGCCGTCGGCGGCGCTGGAGCGGGCGCTGTTCCTCGAGGCCGACCGGATGCGCGCCCCGAAGATCACCGCGGAGAACCTCAAGAACCAGATCGACGTGGTGAAGGAGGAGATCCGCCTCAACGTGCTCAACCGGCCCTACGGCGGCTTCCCCTGGATCATGCTGCCGCCGGTTCTCTACAAGACGTTCCCCAACGCGCACAACGGCTACGGCGGGTTCGAGGACCTGGAGCAGGCGTCGGTCGCCGACTGCGCCGCGTTCTTCGACACCTACTACGCCCCGGCCAACGCGGTGCTGACGGTGGCCGGTGACTTCACCGCGGAGACCGCGCGCGAACTGGTGGAGAAGCACTTCGGCGACGTGCCCGCGCGGCCGCGGCCGCAGCGGCCGTCGTTCGCCGAGCCCGCCCCCGACGGCGAGGTGCGCGCCGACATCGCCGACCGGCTGGCCCCGGTGCCCGCGGTCGCGGTCGGCTACCGCATCCCGGACCCGGTCGCCGACCTCGACGGCTACCTCACCTTCCTGGTCCTCGCCGGTGTGCTCGCCGACGGCGACGGGTCGCGCCTGCAGCAGCGCATGGTCCACGGCGAACAGCTTGTCACCGACGTCAGCGCGGGTTGCGGCATGTTCGGCCCGTTCGAGGCCCGCGACCCGGACACGTTCATCGTGACCGCCATGCACTCCCCGGACGTCCCGGTCGACACCGTGCTGGGCGCTCTGGACGAGGAGCTGGCGAAGCTCGCCGCCACCGCGCCGACCGAGGAGGAGCTGGCCAAGGTCGTCGCCCGCTGGGCCGCGACCCTGCACAAGGAGCACGACCGGCTGGTCAGCCGCACCCTGGCGCTGGGTTCGTTCGAGCTGCTCTTCGGCGACCCGGCCCTGGTCCACGCCCTGCCGGGGAGGATCTCCGCGGTCACCCCGGCCGCGGTGTCCGCCGCCGCCGCGACGCTGCGCCCGGACTCCCGCGCGGTGCTGACGATCTCCCCCGCGGGGAGCGCCGAGTGAGCACCACCCGCACCAGCCCCACCGTTGCCTTCCGAGGAGGAAACCCGTGAGCCGCACCGCCGAGGAGATCGGGCGCACCGAGCTGGGACCGCGTCCGCTCCCGCCGCTCGGCGAGTACCGCGCGGCCACCGACCTGTCCTACGTGGACACCGTGCTGGACAACGGCCTGCGGGTCGTGGCGGTGCGCCAGTCCACGGTGCCGATGGTGGAGGTGCGGCTGCGCGTGCCGTTCGCGGGCGCGGAGCCCCGGCACGCGGCCACCGCCGAGGTGCTGTCGGCGACCCTGCTGACCGGCACCGCCACCCGCGACCGGGTCGGCGTCGACACCGAGCTGGCGCTGGTCGGCGGTGAGCTGGGCGCCTCGGTCGACCCGGAGGTGCTCTCCGTCGGCGGCAACGCCCTGGCCGACGGCCTCGACACGCTGCTGGGGGTGCTGGCCGACGCGCTGACCGGCGCCGTGCACCGCGACGACGAGGTGGCGGGGGAGCGGGCCCGGCTGATCGAGCGGATCAGCATCGCCGGGTCGCAGCCCAGCGTCATCGCCCGCAAGGCGCTGCAGAAGCACCGCTACGGCGACCACCCGTTCACCAGGGAGATGCCCGAGGCCGAGGACGTGGCGCAGGTCGGCGCCGAGGACGTGCGCGCCCTGCACCGCGCCGCGGTGCTGCCGCGCGGTTCGGTGCTGGTGCTCGTCGGCGACGTCGAGCCGGGCACCGCCGTCGCCGCCGCGCGGGCCGCCTTCGCGGGCTGGACCGCCGAGGCGTCCGCCGCGGTGCTGCCGCCGCTGCCCGAGCTGACCCCGGGCGACCTGCTGCTGGTCGACCGGCCCGGTGCGGTGCAGTCGCAGTTCCGGCTCTCCGCGCAGTCGATCGTCCGGACCGACCCGCGCTACCCGGCGCTGCAACTGGCGAACCTGGCCTTCGGCGGCATGTTCTCTTCCCGGCTGGTGGAGAACATCCGCGAGGACAAGGGCTACACCTACCACGCCCGCTCCTACTCGGAGTTCACCCCGGACGGCGCGACGCTGCTGATCGACACCGACACCGCCTCGGACGTCACCGGGGGCGCGCTGCGCGAGATCCGGGCCGAGCTGGCGCGGATGGTGGCGACCCCGCCGGACGCCGCCGAGCTGGAGACCGTCCGCGAGTACGCGATCGGCACCCTGCTCATCGCCACCTCCTCGCAGGGCGGCCTGGCCTCGCAGATCGCCGCGCTGGCCATGCTGGGCCTCGGCGTGGAGTACCTGCTGGGCCAGCCGGGTCGGCTCAAGGCGGTCACCGTGGCGGAGGTCGCCGCCGCGGCGGCGGAGTTCTTCGCGCCCGGCCGGTTCACCGGGGTCATCGTCGGCGACGCCGCGAAGCTCGGTTCCCTGCGGGAGCTCGGCGGGGTCACCTTCCCCTGACCGCCCCCACCCCGTCCACCCAGGCGAGAGATGACCACCGAACCGTTCCAGCTCACCGAGCTCCCCGTCCTGTCCCGCTCGGCCGTCACCAGGGACGAGCTGATCCGCAAGGACGAGGGCGCGCTCGACGCCCTGTGGCAGGCAGGCCTGGTCGTGCTGGTCGACGACCTGGGCCGCACCCCGGTCACCGAGGACGCCACCGCCCTGCTGCCGCGGCGGGCGCGGGAGCTGTCCGCGACCCGCCCGACCGAGGCCCGGCTGCTGGGCCAGGACGGCGACACCGCCTACTGGTCGGTCCCGGCGGACGAGCCCATGCGCGAGGGCGCCGTCGCCCCGCCGAACGCCTGGGGCCTGTGGACCGGGGCGGTGTCGGAGGCCGGTGAGCACTGGCACGACCTGCGGGCCGTGGGCGCCCTGCTCGACGACGCCTCGGCGGGCCTGTTCACCACCGCGGCGGGCCTGGCCAACTGGCACGCCCGGGCCCGGTTCTGCGCCAACTGCGGTTCCCCGGTGCGGGCGGTGGCGGCGGGCTGGGCCACGCACTGCACCGGGTGCGGGCGGGAGGAGTACCCGCGCACCGACCCCGCCGTCATCTGCCTGGTGCACGACGGCCGGGGCGTCAACGGCGAGAGCGTCCTGCTGGCGCGCCAGCCCGTCTGGCCGGAGGGCCGGTTCTCCGTGCTGGCGGGGTTCGTCGAGACCGGCGAGTCCCTGGAGGCCTGCGTGGAGCGCGAGGTCGCCGAGGAGGTGGGCGTCCGGGTCGCCGACGTCCGCTACCTGGGCAGCCAGCCGTGGCCGTTCCCCCGGTCCATCATGATCGGCTTCACCGCCACCGCGGACCCCACCGCGCCGCTGGTCCCGGCCGACGGGGAGATCGAGCAGGCACGCTGGTTCTCCCGGGAGACGGTGCGGGCGACCCTCGCCGCGGGGGGCGCCCTCGACGGCCTGTTCCTGCCGGGGACCACCTCGATCGCGTCCCGGATGCTCACCGGCTGGGCCGCGGCGGGCTGATCCCCGGGCTGATCCACCCGGTTCACGCGCCGCCCAGGGCGGCGGACATCTCCTCGGCGGCCTGGGTCACGATGGCCCGCATCGCGGCCTCGGCCGCCGCGGGGTCCGCGCGGGCCACCGCCTCGGCCACCGCCGCGTGCAGCCGCACCGCCTCGGCCTCGGGCCGCGCGGGCATCAGGTGGTGGTGGGTGCGTCCACTGAGGACTTCGCCGACCACCTCGGCGAGCTGGGTGAACATCTCGTTGCCCGACATGCGCAGCACCAGGTGGTGGAAGGCGATGTCGTGGCGCAGGAACGCCTCCAGGTCGGTCACCGACGCGCGCAGCGACAGCGCCAGCGACACCAGTTGCCCGGCCTGCTCGGGGGTGGCGTTGCGGGCGGCCAGGCCCGCGGCCACCGGTTCCACCGCCGCGCGCAGTTCCGTCAGCGAGCGCAACTGGGCCGCGCGCTCCACCCCGGCCAGCCGCCAGCGGATCACCATCGGGTCGTAGAGGTTCCACTCCGCCCGCGGTCGCACCGTGATGCCCACCCGCCGCCTGCTGGTGACCAGCCGCATCGACTCCAGCACCCGCAGGGTCTCCCGCACGACGGTCCGCGAGACGGCGTGCGACCGCTCCAGTTCCTCGGTGCGCAGGACCGCGCCCGGCGCCAGGTCGCCGTTGACGATGGCCGTGCCGAGTGTGGCGAGCAGTTTCGCGGGTAGTCCTGAGATCACGGGGTGCACTATCGCACTCATATGACCAATCTGCGGCTTTCTCTTGAACAAGTACTACCTTTGGGTTTGACTGGGCTCGTGACTGAGCACACTGTCGTGGTCGTGATGGGCGTCTCCGGGTCGGGCAAGACCACGGTCGCGTCGCTGCTGGCGGACAGGCTGGGCGTGCCCCTGGCCGAGGCCGACGAGTTCCACCCGCGGGCCAACATCGACAAGATGACCTCCGGCGTCCCGCTCACCGACGCCGACCGGGAACCCTGGCTGGCCGCCATCGCCGGGTGGATCGCCGACCGCGCCGCCGACGGCGGCGGGGTGGTCACCTGCTCCGCCCTCAAGGGCCGCTACCGCGACACCCTCCGCGCCGCCGCCCCCGACGTGTGGTTCCTGCACCTCGACGGCTCCCCGGACCTGCTCGCCGAGCGCATCGGCCACCGCAGCGGGCACTTCATGCCGCCGTCGCTGCTGGCTTCCCAGCTCGCCGACCTCGAACCCCTCACCCCCGAGGAGCGCGGCATCCGGCTCGACGTCGCCCACACCCCCGGGGAACTGGTCGAGGCCGCCCTCGCCGCGCTGCGCGGGGGCACCCGGCCGTGACCACCCTCGCCGCCGGGTGGACCGGCACCGACACCCGGCTGATCGGCGCCGCGCTGATCGGCATCGCGCTGATCGTCGTGCTGATCACCCAGGTCAAGCTGCACCCGTTCCTCGCCCTCATCCTCGGGTCCGGCGCGCTCGGCCTGATCGCCGGGATGCCGGTGGACAAGCTGATCAAGAGCTTCAGCGGCGGGGTCGGGACCACGGTCGCCGGGGTCGGGGTGCTCATCGCCCTGGGTGCGATGCTGGGCAAGCTGCTCGCCGACTCGGGCGGGGCCGACCGGATCGTCGACACCATCATCGGCCGGGCCAGTGGGGCGATGCTGCCGTGGGCGATGGCGCTGGTGGCGGTGCTGATCGGGCTGCCGATGTTCTTCGAGATCGGGCTCGTCATGCTGATCCCGGTCGTCCTCCTGGTGGCCAAGCGGACGGGGCAGCCGCTGATGCTGCTGGGCATCCCGGCGCTGGCCGGGCTGTCGGTGCTGCACGGTCTGGTGCCGCCGCACCCGGGGCCGCTGGCTGCGGTGGACGCGGTGAAGGCCGACCTGGGGATCACCCTGGGGCTGGGGCTCCTGGTCGCCGTCCCCACGGTGGTCGTGGCCGGGCCGCTGTTCGGGCGCCTGGCCTCGCGGTGGGTGTCCGCCGAGGCGCCCGGGCACCTGGTGCCGGAGTCGACCGGGGCCTCCGAACGGCGTCCCGGCTTCGCCGCGACCCTGGCCACCGTGCTGCTGCCGGTGGTGCTGATGATGGGCAAGGCGCTCTCGGACATCCTGCTGGACGCGGCCAACCCCGTCCGGCGGGCGCTGGACTTCGTGGGCGACCCGCTGGTGGCGCTGCTCGCCGCCGTCCTGCTGGGGATGGTGACGCTGGGCCGGGCCGCCGGGTTCACCCGGGACCGGCTGCGCGACAGCGTGTCCGCCGCTCTGCCACCCATCGCGGGCATCCTGCTGATCGTGGGGGCCGGGGGCGGGTTCAAGCAGACCCTGGTCGACGCCGGGGTGGGGGACGTGATCACCGGCCTGGCGAAGGACGCCGACTTCTCCCCGATCCTGCTGGGGTGGCTGGTCGCCGTCGCCATCCGGTTGGCGACGGGCTCGGCGACCGTGGCCACGATCTCCGCCGCGGGGATCATCGCGCCGCTGGTCGAGGGGCTGCCGCCCGCGCAGGCCGCGCTGGTGGCGCTGGCGGTGGGCGCCGGGTCGCTGTTCTTCTCCCACGTGAACGACGCCGGGTTCTGGCTGGTGAAGGAGTACTTCGGGCTGTCGGTGGGGCAGACGATCCGCACGTGGTCGCTGATGGAGACGGTGATCTCGGTGACTGCGCTGGCGGTGATCATGCCGCTGAGCCTGGTGTTCTGAGCTCAGGGTCGGGCGTAGGGGGCCGCCGCCTTCCGGGCCGCCATGACCAGGGCCGGTTCGAGCTTGGGCCAGTAGTACTCGTCCTGGCAGGAGTAGGGCGGGAGGAAGCCGTCGCAGCCGCGGTCGTCGCTGTCGCCCACCTCGATGGTGTAGGCGGCCACGCCGAGCTTGTCGTACACCCAGTCCTCGGTGCCGCCCGCGGAGTCGTAGAGGATTTCGCCCGCCTGGCCGGACCGGTAGCCGAGCTTGCCGCCCAGTTCCTCGCCGAAGGCGCGCAGGGCGGCGTCGTTGCCGGTGTGGACGGTGGAGTCGTGGCCCCACGGGAAGATGACCTGGGCGGCGTCGGCGTGCAGGGTGATGAACATGCCGGTGGTGTCGTCAGGGGCCGCGGTGGCGTCGCCGTCCTCGCGCCGGTCCGGGTACAGGTCGGCGATGAGGGCTTCCAGGGCGGAGTTCTCGACCTCCGAGTCGGCGGACGGGCCCAGGTAGACGTCGCTGCACGGGTCGTTCGAGGTGCCGCTCTCGCCGAAGTGGGAGCCCGCGTTGCGGTTGAGGTCCACCCCGGTGCGGCCGACGCCGCAGTCGCGGTGGGAATCGTTGGCGTTCTTGCGCTGCAGGATCGGGGAGGCGCCCCCGGAGGCGACGATGTCGACGCCGTCGGGGTTGGCGACCGGGACGACCCACATCTCCGTGGTGTCCAGCAGCGCGGTGATGGTGGGGTCGGTGCCGTAGGCGTCGACCAGCCGATCGATCCAGCGGTAGGACACCTCGCCGGTGCTGATCTCGCGGGAGTGGATCTGCGAGATCAGGAAGAACTTGGGCTTGGGGGTGGCGGCGCGGGTGCAGTCGCCCTCGGACTTCCTGGTCAGGCAGATGGCTTTCAGGTCGTTGCCGCCGCGGCCCCGCTCCTTGAGCCAGGACGAGCCGTAGGTGAGCACCGAGGCCAGGTCCGGGTGCGCGGCGGCCACGGCGTCCAGGTGGGAGTACTGGGCCGCCACCGTCCGGTAGCCGCCGTAGTAGGTGTCCGGCGCCGCCGCGCGGGCCGACACCGGGGCCACCACCCGCTCCTCGGCGTCGACCGCGAAGCCCATGCCCCGCACCCGGGTGGCGTCGTCGGTGCCCAGGACGAACAGGTCGTCGCCGGAGCGGCGTTCCAGGAGGTCGACGCCGCTGGCCACCAGTTCGGTCGACCGCGCCGCGGCCCCGGGCACCCGGTAGACCTGGTTCGGATCGGACGGTTGCGCACCCGCCCGCGGCAGCGGTGCCAGGGCCAGCAGCGCACCCGCCGCCAGCGCCACGCCCGCCGTGGCGGCTCGGGATCGGCCTGCAGTCATGGGGTGGACGCTAGTCGGGCAGTGACCGACCGGTAGCCGACGGAAGTGGGGAAATCTACACCAGATCGGGTAACAGCAGGTGCAGCAGCATCTCCTCCGGCACCGCCCAGCCCGCGCGGAGGGCATCACCCAACCGGGGGTCCCACGGGGTGGGGCCCGGTTCGGTGCCCAGCGGCGGCAGGTCCAGGCCCTCGGCCCGGGCCCAGTCCAGCGCGGACCGGTAGTCCTCGGCGCCCATCCGCCACGGCGCGCCGTCGGTGAGGGCGAGCACCTGCCCGGTGACCAGCAGGCCCGCGGCGTCGAAGTCGCCGTGCACCCGGAACTGGGCGCCCACCGAGACCAGCCGCGACAGCAGCATCCGCGCCGCGATCCCCAGCCGCCCCGACACGCACACCACGTCCCGGCCGCCCGCGGCCTCCGCCAGGCGCGGGCTCGCGCACACCCACACCACCGTCCGCGCCGTGACCACGTCCACCGAGGCCACGTCCCGCAGCGCCACCACCGACCCGCGCCACAGCACGGTGGAGGTCAGCCCGTCCGCGGCGACCCCGCAGCGCTCCCACAGCCGCCGCTCCTCGGCGGCCGACTTCGGCAGCGGCACCCCGTGCGCCAGCGCCGCCGCGCGCAGCACCAGCGCGGCCACCTTCCGCCCGCGGTCCAGCTCCACCCCGGCCAGCTCCGCGCGCGTCACCCACACCGACGGCACCGCGGCGGGGTCCAGGTTGATCCGGGCCAGGACCGACGCGGCGCGCTCGGCCGGACCCGACAGCCGCTCCGGCGCGACCTTGGCGTAGCGGCGCACCTGGTCCACCCACGCCCCGGCCCACGGCCGGTCGCCCAGCCCCGCCCCCGCCAGCGCGTCGCGCAGCAGCCCGTCGACCCACTCGTCGCGCGACGGACCCGACTCCCCGGCCACGACCTCGCGCCCGTGCACCGCGGCGAGCACGTCGTCCAGTCCACAGCGGAACGCGCTGGCGCGCAGCCGGGCCTGCAGCTCCGCCACCGGGAACGTCTGCCCCACCCCGGCGGTGACCGGCACCCCGAGCAGTTCCGAGACCGCCGCCGCCGACGCCGCGTCCGGGGTCTTGAACCCGAAGCGGACCTGCCCGCGCTGCACCGCCGCCCGCGCCTGCTTCCACAGCACCGCGTACTCGGGCCGCCCGAAGGTCTCCGCCAGGTCGCTCACGGGTCCTCCCGGTCCATCCCGGAGCCGTCCCAGGTGGTGTGCGTGCAGGCCACGCCGTGCCCGGACCTGGGGCGCAGCACGTCGTAGATGTGCATCCGCGGAATCCTCTCCGACACGCCCCAGCCGCTGGGCCAGGTGATCACCCAGTCCATGTCCAGGTCGACCAGCAGCCCCAGCATCCGGGCGATCGTCGGGTCGTCGAGCCGCTCGAACGCCTCGTCCAGCAGCACCAGCCGCAGCGGGGCCAGCCGCGCGGAGGCCACCACCCCGGCCGAGATCGCCCCGTAGAACGCCGCCGCCGCGGCGAACAGCGTCACGTAGGAGATCAGCCGGGTCTCCCCGGAGGAGAGCTGGCGCAGCCGCCGCGAGCGGGGCTTGCCGTCCGGGCCGGTGTCGCGGACGCGGACGGTGAAGGCGAACCAGGAGCGGTAGTCCAGCGCGCGGGCCAGGATTTCGGTGAACCCGCCGGTGGCGGTGTCGCGCTCGGCCTCGATCCGCTCGGTGAAGACCTGCTGGAGCCGGGTGTCCTGCTCCTCGGTGCGCTCGGCGAACGGCAGTCGCAGCAGCTTGATCGCCTCCTGGGTGGGCTCGTCGAGCCAGGCCGCGGGCTGCCAGTCCAGCCGCACGTGCACGCCCTGGCTGGAGCGCGCGGAGTCGAGCACCTCGTTCATCCGCCGGGTCAGGTCCTCGGCGACGGTGATCTGCGCGGAAAGCCGCTCGGCCAGCTCGCGCACCAGGTGCAGCGCGAAGATGCCCTGGTACTGCTCGGAGAGGAACCCGCGCCGCTCGGCGAGCCGGTCGGCCACCCGCCGGGCGGCCACCGCCACCGGGGCCGGGCCCTCCTCGCCGGAGACGACCACGGTGAGGATGCCCGCGTGCCGCTCGGGCAGCACGTTGTGCGTCCCGGCCAGCGACGCCTGCAACCCCTGCAACTTGGTCAGCGCGCTCTCCTCGCCGGGCAAGCGCTTGCTCTCGGCCACGGCCGCCGCGAGCAGTTCGAACGCCTCGGCGTCGGACCCGGGCCGCTGCTCGTCGAGCGCCGCCTCCCACACCCCGGGCGCGGCCAGGGCCTCGGCGAACGAGCGGCCCGCCGCCTCGGCCGCCGCCCGCCTGCCGCCGATCTCGCCGTCGCGGGTGTCGAGCAGGGTCTGCGTCTTCACCACCCGGTTCGACAGCTCCCCGGCGGCCTTGCGCGCCTCCGGCAGCTCCTGGCGCCCGGCCCGGCGGCGGCGCTCCAGCTCGGCGAGCTGCCGCGACACCTCCTCGGCCTCGCCGCCCACGGCGGAGGTCAGCTCGGACAGCGCCGCCGCCTCCCGGTGGAACACCACGCACTTCTCGTCGGCGACGCGCTCGGCCGCCGCGCGGTCGTCGACGGCGGCATTGTGGTCGTGCAGCGCCTCGACCAGGTCGCGGACCGTGCCCGCGCACCGCTTGGCCAGGGCGTCGCGCAGGGTCGCGGCGGCGTCGCGGGCGGCGGTCGCCGAGCGCTGGGCGTGCCGCAGGGCCTCGGTGTCGGCGGTGAGCCCGGCCGCGCCCGCGTCCCGGGACAGCTCGGCCTGCGACGCCGCGACCCGGCCCGCGGCGGCCACGTGCTCGCCCTTGCGCCGGTCGGCCTTGCGGGCGGACTCCTCGGCCTGGGCGCGCGCCTGCTCGGCGGTGGCCCTGGCGCCGATCAGCTCCCGGTCGTCGGGGAACGCGTCGAGGTGGGCGTCCCACGCCGCCACCGCCGCGGTCCGCTCGCGCGCCTCGGCCTCGGCGGTGGCGCGCTCGGCGTGCACCCGCTCCAGCTCGGCGGCCAGCTCGGCGGTGGTGCGCTCGCGGGTGGCCTCGCGGGCACCGGCGCCGACGAACTCGGCGTCCGGTTTGGACAGTGCGCCGCGCAGCACGCCCGCGCGCCAGCGGCCGGTCGACCACACCGCGAGCCCGGGGCCGTCGGCGTCGTACGACACCGACCCCAGCAGCGCCTCGACCACGGCGGCGGCCACCGGGGAGCCGGTCACGGCGGGCACGAGCGCGCCGCTCAGCGGCGAGGCGACGTCGTCACCGGCCGCCGCGAGCACGTCGGCCAGCTCCGGGTCGACGGTGCCGTCCGCGGTGACCCAGGCGGTGAGCAGACCGCTGGCCTGCAACGCCGCCTCCAGCCCGGCCCGCGCGGCGGCGTCGAGACCGGGGGCGAAGTCCACCAGCCGGTAGAACGGGGCGCCGGTGGCCGGGTCGCGCTCGGCGGAGGCGTACGGCGGGGCCGGGGGCGTGGCGTCGACGCCGTTGCGCAGCTCGATCAGCCGCGCCTCGGTCGACTGGATGCGCCGCACCAGGTCGTCGACCACCTGCCGGGCCGCCACCACCCGCTGCCGCAGCCCGGCCAGGTGCGGGGCGGCCCAGGCGCGGGCGGTGTCGCGGGCGGCGCGGGTCGCGTCGGCGGCGGCCAGCACGTCCGCGGCGGTCGGCGGCTGCGGCGGGCGCGGGGCGTGGTCGTCGGCGAACGGCCCGGCCTTGGCCCACGCCGCCGCCCGCTCGCACCACACCTCGGCGGAACCGGCGAAGCGCTGCCTGGCCTCGTTGCGCCTGCCCGCGGCCTCGGTCGCCTCGATCTGCGCGTCGCGGGCCTTGGCCTGCAACCTCTCCAGGTCCTGGCGGTCGCGGTCGAGGCGCAGCGCCCGCTCGTGCAGGCTCATCGCCAGCGCGGCCCGGCCGCCGACCTCGGAGCTGATCGCCTCCACCTTGTCCGCGGCGGCGGCCAGCGCGTCGGCGAGCACGTCCGGGGCGATCTCCGGCGGGGTGCGGCGCTGGATCTCCAGCGGCTCGGCCTCCGGGTCCGGCTTGGCACGCACCCGGTCGGTGGTCAGCCGCGGCACCGGGTCCGGGGCGGTGGGCAGCGGCGGGCACAGGCTCGGGTCGAGCCCCGCGGCCACCAGGCTGACGGTGGTGGTGCGGGCCAGCTCGCCCGCGTCCTCGACGTCGCCGCCGAGCCTGCGCAGCACGGTCAGCACCGTCTCCACCGCGCGGTCGGCGTGGTTGCGCCGCACGGCGGCGTTGTCCAGCGCGGCGGCGGCGGCCTCCCGGGTGCGCTCGACCAGCTTCTCCCGGTCCCGCAGGTCGCGCAGGCCCTGGTAGGCGGGCAGCGACTTGAGCGAGTCGATGCTCGTCTCCAGCTCGGTGTCGCGCTCGTCCAGCTCCGCCACGCGCGCCTCGGCCCCGGCGTGCGCGCGGGTGTCGGCGTCGAGCTTCGCGCGCAGCTTCCGGATCTCGGCGTGCGCGGTGTCCAGGGTGCGCCGCGCGGCGTCGGCCTTGGTGCCCGAGGCGTGCAGGGCGCCCAGCGCGTACCCGGCGTACCCGGTGAGGAAGGCGCCCATCGCCGCGTCGGCCGAGCTGAGCCTGCCGATGTTCTCCCTGATCGACTCCAAGTCCTCGAACGAGGTGGCCAGCTGCTCGACCACGCCCGCGTCCAGCGGCGGCAGCGCGTCGGAGAGGATCTGCTCCAGCTGCCCGTCCTGCACCTTGAGCCCGATGTCGGGGTTGCGCAGGGTGCGCTGCAGGTGCAGCAGGTCGCCGTAGCGGGCGGCGGGCACGCCGTAGACGGTCTCGGCGACCTTCGCCCGGAACGCGGCCTCGTCGTGCACCCGGTCGGCGCCGAGCACCTCGCGCAGCGCGGCCGGGCCCAGCGGGACCCGGTCGGCCGAGGCCAGGGCGAAGTGGGTGCCCACCCGCGACGGGGTGATGAACCGCCACGAGTCGCTGATCTGCTGCGAGGTGGCCGACGCCTTCACCCCGATGCCGCAGGTCAGGTAGTCGTCACCGCCGGTGGGGGTGGTGCGGTGCAGCTCGACCCAGGCGTAGCCGATCCGGTTCGGGCCGCCGTCGTAGTCGTCGAGCATCAACCGGCGGATGGACACCGTGCCCGCGCCCTTGGAACCGAGGTGGCGCAGGTCGCCGTCGAGGCACAGCGGCAGCAGCAGCTCCAGCGTGCGCGACTTGCCCGAGCCGTTGGTGCCCTGGAAGATCGCCCGGCCGCCGGAGAAGTCGAAGGTCTGCTCGCGGTACTGCCAGATGTTGACGATGCCACCGCGGTGCAGCCGCCAGCGGCCGAATCCCGCCTCGGGGGTTGTCACGGAGATCCTTCCTCGTCGAACAGCGACCAGCCGGGTTCGGGGGCCTCGGGCACAGCGGACCGGCCCGGGGTGGCCCGGGTGGCAGGAGTGTCATCGGGCAGCGGCAACCACCGGTGCGCGGCCGGGCTCAACAGCCAGCCCTCGGGGGACTCGGCGATCAGCGTCAGCCGCAGCAGCAGGTCGAGCACGGCGTCCACGAGGTCGTCGACGTTGTCGGTGGCCTGCCGCGACCACGCCGCCGGGTAGTCCTCGATCAACCGCACGCACGTCTCGCGGACGTCCCGCGTGGTCACCGGGACCCGGCCGTCCGGGCGGGGCGCGGCCTCGGTGGCCAGCAGTTCCGGCAGCGCCAGCAGGGTGATCCGGGCGACCGTGCCGGTGGACGGGAACACCACGTCGGTCAGGTACTCCTCCGGGTCGGTCACCGCCACCCCCTCCGCGCGGATCTCGGTGACCAGGCCGAAGCAGCGCTCCAGCAGCACCGACTCCCGCCGCTGCCCCCTGCGCAGCCAGTCGGCCTCCTCGGCGGACAGGTCGCTGTGCAGGGTGACCGGGTTCTCCACCAGCTTGCGCCGCACCGAGTGCTCGACGCCCGCCCCGGACCCGGAGGCGATGAGCGCGGCGGCGCTGGGCGCGTCCGAGGTGCCCGAGAGCAACTGGCCCAGCAGGTCGGTGTGGATGGTGATCAGCGCCTCGGCGCCGGACTCGCCGACCAGGCCCGCCACCGAGCCGTCGGTCTCGGTGATCACGCCCAGGCCGATCAGGTGCCGCAGCGCCGCGGTCAGCGCGCGCCGGTCGGCCAGGTCGTCGACCAGGTCGATGCCCGCCTCCGCCGCCGTGGAGCGGATGTCGGCCACCAGCCGCGACAGCAGGACCTGCCTGCCCACCCCGGTCAGCGCGGCCATGGTCAGGCAGAGGTGGGCGTAGGCGCGCGGGGTCAGGCCCGCCTCGCCGCGGGTCGGGTCGTCGCCCGCGCCGACCTTGTGCAGGCGGGCGAAGCGGCGCTCGACCACCAGCCGGTAGCCCAGCAGCGCGGCGAACATCTCCTGCAGCGTCACCCGGTGCCGGTAGACCAGCGGCAGCAGGTCGCCGTCCGGGCCGCCGACGCGCAGCAGCGGGTGGCGCAGCAGCACCTTCGCGCAGCGGGCCACGTTCGCGGCGTCGATGTCCGACAGCTCGGTGAGCGCGGCGGGGACGCGGGAGCGGGTGTCAGCGCGCATCGCGGGCCGCCCTGGCGGTCTGGACGCGGGCGATGTCGACGGCGGTGTCGCGCAGGGTCAGCGTGCCCGACTCGCTGCGGATGTCGGTGGTGCGGCCCGGCGCCGGGGTCAGCCGCAGGGTCAGCCCGCGCACCTGGTCGGTCGCGCTGCCCGGGTCGGCGGCGCCCTCGCGCTGGGCCATGGCCAGGGTCAGCAGCTCGCAGAGGGCGCGCAGCGCGGGCGCGGACAGCACGGCGCCGTCGATGCCGTCGGCGCGCGCCGCCGCGGCGGCCAGCTCGGCGGCGGCGGCCTCGCGGCGCTCGTCGGCCGCGCGGGCCGCGGCGAGCAGGCCCTGCTCGGTGATCGGGTCGTCCATGATCCGCGAGGTGCGCCCGCGCGCCCCCCGGTCACCGCGGCCGCGCACGCTCACCGACACGTCCACCGCCGGGCCGTCGGCCCACGGGGTGTGCTCGTCGTCGCCGTCGTGCTCCGGGGCGGGCAGCAGGTTGCGCGCCGAGTGCAGGCCGAACGCCCCCGCGTACAGGGCGTGCGCCTCGTCCGGGGTGGCCCGGTCGAACCAGCCCGCCAGCCGCACCAGCTCCGCGCGCCTGCTCGGCAGCAGCCCGCCGCCGGTGGTGGCCCGGCGCACGGTGGCCAGCAGCGCGCCGATGGCCCGGGTGGTGGCGTCGCGCAGCGCGGTGACCTGGCTGGGGTTGCCCGGCCGGTCGGCGAACCAGTCCGCCAGCTCCTGCCAGTCGGCCTCGCCGCGACCGCGGGTGCGCTCCACGGCCGCGCCCAACTGCTCGGCGGGCCGCAGCAGCGCCAGCAGCCGCGCCCGGTGCGGGGCCAGCCCGGCCAGCGCCGCCGCGATCGTCGGGGTGTGCCGCAGGACGTCCTCCACGACGAGCTGGATGTACTCCACCAGCAGGTTGCGGAAGCCGGAGATCTCCTCGGGCGCCAGGTGGTGGCGGGTCAGGACCTGACCGAGGTAGGCGTAGAAGTCGCGGACCGTGGCGGCCAGCTCCGCGTGCTGCAGAAACAGCGTGGTCACCCGCTCGGCGAGCTGTTCGCGGGCGCGGCGGGCGGGCAGCGAACCCGGGTCGCGGTCGGAACGGGCGATCGCCGTCGCCAATGCCTCGCCCAGCTCGCCGAGGCCGCGCTCGATCGCGGGCAGCAGCTCCCGGGACACCTCGCGCGCCCCCTCGGGCACCCGCAGCAGCTCGTCCACGTCGCGCTGCACCCGCACCGCCAGCTTGCCCACCTGGTAGCGCATCGAGCCCTGCAGGAACTCGGCGATGCTCGACGCGATCGTCTCCCGGCGGCCGTGCACCAGGTTGCCCCACTCGACGAGCTGGCGCAGCCGGGGGATCACCACGTCGACGTGCGACTCGCCGACGTCGATCGACCCGTCGCGCTCGGCCGCCGCCAGCGCCGAGGACACCTCGCCCGCGGACAGGTCGGCCAGCAGCGTCGAGGTGAACAGCCGCATGATGGCCAGGTAGGTCCGGTGGTGCTCGCGGGGTTGCAGGTAGGCGTAGAGCTGGAGCCTGCGCTGGGCGTCGGCGCCCGGTCGGGTCTCCTGGTCTGCCTCCACGGCGGGCCACGATAGCCGCAGGCACCGACACCCGCGCGGGCCGGGCGGGCTCCCGCGATACGGTTTCGCCTGCCCGGGGGACCACCGCGCCACCGGGACCGCGGCCCGGGAACCCGGAGACCACAGCACCGGAAGACCCGCGGCACCGGAAGACCTCGGCCAGGAGGGGGAGCCATCGTGTCGGCGGCGCGCGCGCTCGGCCTGCTGCTCGGCTTCGCCGCCGACGTCGCCCTCGGCGACCCGCGCAGGCTGCACCCGGTCGCCGGGTTCGGCGGCGCCGCCCAGCGCCTGGAGCGGGTCCTGCACCGCGACGCGACCGCCCCCGGCGTGGTCTACACCGCCGTGCTCGCCGGTGGCGCCGTCGGCCTCGGCGCCCTCGCCGAGCGCGCGGGCCGAGGCAGGCCGCTCACCCGGGTCGCCACCACCGCCCTGGCCACCTGGGTCGTGCTCGGCGGCAAGTCGCTGGCCACCGAGGGCGCGCTGATCGGCAAGCACCTCGACGCCGGTGAGGTCGAGGACGCCAGGGCCCGGCTGCCGCACCTGTGCGGCCGCGACCCGCGCACCCTCGACGCCCCGGCGATGGCCCGCGCCACCGTGGAGTCCGTCGCCGAGAACACCTCCGACGCCGTGGTCGCCCCGCTGGTCTGGGGCGCGCTGGCCGGGGTGCCCGGCCTGCTGGGCTACCGCGCGGTCAACACCATGGACGCCATGGTCGGGCACCGCTCGCCGCGGTACCGCAACTTCGGCTGGGCCGCCGCCCGCCTCGACGACCTGGTCAACCTGCTGCCCGCCCGGCTCGCCGCCGCCCTCACCGTCGCGGGCGCCCCGGTCGTCGGCGGCAACCGGCGCGGCGCCTGGCTGGCCTGGCAGCGCGACGCCGACGCGCACCCCAGCCCCAACGCGGGCCGGGTCGAAGCCGCTTTCGCGGGCGCCCTGGAGGTCCGCCTCGGCGGGCGCACCGTCTACCCGTACGGGGTCGAGGACCGCCCGGTCCTCGGCGACGGCCGGATGCCCGACGCGGGCCACGTGACCAGGGCCGTCGAACTCTCCCGGGTGGTCGGCGTGCTCACCGCCGCCCTGGCGGCCGCGGTGGCCCTGCTCGCCCGCGACCGGTAGGCCCAGGGCCTGCCCGCAAAGCCGGCCCCCCACCCGGCGGCCCGGCCGTGCCACTGCCCGGCGTGGATGTGCTCGGCCAGCCGACCACCCCCGACAAACCACCGGCCCGGCAAGCGAATGCCCGCGTGGGCGGATGCGCTTGTCCAGCCGACCACTCCACAAACCGCCGGCCTGGCGAGCGGACTGCCCGGGTGGGTGGATGTGTTTGGCCG
>NZ_AYXG01000231.1 GCF_000564855.1 Actinokineospora spheciospongiae | reverse complement strand
TGGCAGGCGGCGGCCAGCCCGGCGTCGTTCGAGGAGGCGGGCAGGCGCGGGGTCGGCGTGCTCGGCACGACCATGTGGGAGTCGCTGGAGCGCGCCGAGCGGATGATCGGCCTGTACCGGGCCGCCGCCGAGGCGTGCACCGAACCCGCGGGCGCGTTCGTCAACAACCAGGTCGGCTTCTTCACCTTCGTGCACTGCGCGGAGACCGACGAGCAGGCCATGCGCAACGGCGCCGCCGCGGCCGCCGCCTGGTACAGCACCCATGCGCTGACCTTCTTCGAGGCGGCCACCGACTTCCGCCTCGCCATGGAGCGCAACGAGAAGCTGCTCGCCGCCCCCGACGGCGGCGGCGCCACCGGCGACTTCCTGCGCGCCGAGGCGGGCGACGCCCCCACCCCCGCGGCCATGCTCATCGGCCGCATCCTCGGCGGCGAGGACGTGCCGGAGGACGAGCTGTTCGACATCCTCAGCGCGCAGAACTCCCTGATCGTCGGCAGCCCCGACACCTGCCGCAAGAAGCTGCGCGCCTACGCCGACCTGGGCATCGACCGCCTGCTGTGCCTGCACCAGATGGGCAACCTCGGCGACGAGGAGGTCACCACCAGCATCCGCCTCACCGGCGAGCTGATCAGCGAGTTCGACACGGACTGAGCTGCGAGGGGTGGTGCGGACAACGGCGGCTTTCGGCCCCCGGTGCGCGTCACCCCTCCCGGGTCCACACCTCGGCCGTGGTGGCGAAGGCCGAGGAGGTCGGGCGGTCGTCGGGGCCGGTGTGGGTGACCCGGCCGGGGACCGGGGTGCCGCCGATGGTGACCGCCGCCGTGCGCATCGGGGCCAGGAGCAGGGTCAGGCCGTGCGGGACGCCGTCGAGGGGGAAGGCGTCGGTGGTGAACGGGCGGTGGTGCATCGGGTCGGACATGGTGAGGGTGACGTCGGCGGCGTGGGCGGTGACGCCGGTGGCCAGGTCGATGTGGCAGGTGACCGGGGTGGCCTCGACGGTGGGGGTGGGCCAGGGCAGGTGTTCGGTCTCCGGGAAGTGGCGGACGAAGGTGCGCTCCAGCCAGGTCCCCAGGGTCGGGGTGGTGGTCAGCACGCGCACGGCCCCCCGGTGCCACACGACGAGCGCGGTGCCCCGGCCAGCCACCGACCAGTCGACCGACCACAGGGACGCGAAGACCGTGGGCTCCCCGTCCTCGGACAGGGTGACCGCCGGGTTGGCCCCGGCCAGCAGCACGGTCACGGCAGGCCCAGCAGCGCCAGGCCCACCAGCGGCAGAGCGGCGGCGTACTGGTCGGTGAACTCCGCGCCCATGGAGCGCTTGAGGTCGACCATCTTCTTGCCCAGGGACACCCGGGGCCTGCCCGTGTCGTGCAGCCAGCGCATCAGCTCACCGTAGAAGTGGAAGTACAGCCCGGGTCGGCCGCCCTCGTCCTCCGGCAGCGCCGACCAGTGCCGGGCCAGCGGCAGCTCCGGGTGGTCGAGCAGCACGCCCAGCGCCAGCAGGGTGTCGTCGCGGGGGTCGGTGTAGGCGATGGTGAACACGTCCGGGCGCGCGAGCAGCGCGGTGAGCTGGCCGGTGAACTGCGGCAGCGGGATGATCGGCACGTCCCGGTGGGTCTCCAGGTTGACCCGCAGCAGTTCCGCCGCCCGGGTCGGGTCGACCGCGCCGCCGGTGCGGACGGTGGTGGTCGGGTCGTCGTCGATCGTGTCGAACAGCCTGCGCAGGTGTTGGCGGCGCTTGCGCGGCAGGGTGGCCAGCCACGCGTCCCGGTCGCCGACGGCGCGCAGGTGGGCCAGCGGTTCGGTCTTGCGCACGAGCCTGCCGCGCTTCTCCAGCAGCGGCAGCGCCTCCTCCGGCACCTGCCGCAGCAGCGCCGCGCACACGCCCGCGCCGAGTTCGCGGCGGATGCCGGGCAGGAACTCCGCGAGCAGCCGGTGCACGCCGCCGTGGCCGTCGTCGGTGTCGAACCACCAGCCCGGTACGGCGCTGGTGCCCGGCGCGCGCACGTCCAGGCCGCCCAGCCCGCCCGCCCGGCGCGGTCCGACGAACCGGTGGCGGCGGGTGGTCGGTCCGACGAACCCCGACGCCACCACCCCGGTCGGCCCCTCGGACCCGTGCAGGACCGTCACCAACTGCGGCACCCGCGCGGCCCACGCCTGGGCGGCCAGCACCGGCCACGACCAGTCCGCGCGCAGCCCGGCGCGGGCCGTCAGCTCCGGCCAGTGGTCCGGCTCGGCGTCGAACCGGGCGTCGAGGACTTCCACCGCGCTCACCGGCACACCGGCCTCGGCGCGGCGACGGTGTGCAGCGGACGGTAGGTGAAACCGAGCTGCGCCTTGACCTCCGCCATCCCGCGCCCGGCGGTCACCGCCGGTCGGCCGCGCTCGACGGCGTAGCGGACCACGCGGGTGAACCCCTCGTAGTAGAGGTGCTTGCGGCCACCCTCCTCCGGGGGCAGCGCGGCCCAGTGCTGGTGGAACACCAGGTCCGGGCTGTCGAGCGCGGTGGCGAAGGCGAGCAGGGTGCCCGCGGTGTCGTGGTAGGTCGTGGTGGCCACGTCCGACCGGCGCACCAGCTCGTGCAGGTACGCGCCGGAAACCCCGCCGCGCCAGTCGAAGCGGGGTTCGCCCAGCCGGGCGCGGTGCCTGCGCAGCAGGTCCGCCAGGACCTCCCCGTCGAGGTCGTCGCGGTCGCTGTCGGTGCGCGCGACGAGGTCCGGGTCGGCGGCGACCTTCTTGACCTGCCCGCGCACGCTGCTGCGCCTGCTCTTGGTCAGGCTCCGCAGCCAGCCCTCGAAGTCGGTGAAGGTGTTGTCCAGCACGGAGGTCCCGAGCGTTTCCTTGGCCAGCCGCCCGCGCCCGGCGAGCAGCCCCACCCCGTCCGGTGCGGCGTTGCGGTAGACCACGCCCGCGCAGAACACACCCAGCCGCCGGGTGATCGCGCGCTCGTAGACGCGCCGGGCGGCGAGCCGGTCGGCCGCGTCCAGCCCGTCGTCGAACACCCAGCTCGGCACCCCGGACAGCCAGGGGAACTGGGTGTCGACGAGCGTCGGGCCGAAGCGGACCGGGCGCACGACCATGCACCCGAACGCGGCGACGAGGTCGCCCCCGCTGTGCAGCAGGGTCAGCAGGATCGGGCTGGGGGAGTGCGCCGACTCGACGCCGAGCAGGCGGTAGTCCCAGGGCGCGGGCAGGCCGTGGCGGACCCGGAACCCCTCCCACCCCGGCGGTTCCGGGTCGCGGCGGGGATCGAGCACGGTGGCGGTCAACGCCCGCGTCGGCACGGTTGTCGTCATCTGCTCGGACCTCGTCTGCCCAGGAACGGTCGGGGAACGGCGACCGACACCAGCGGCCGGGTGCCGAAGCCCAGCGCGGCCTTGCGGTCGAGCAGGGTGCGACCCGCGGTCAGCAGCGGTCGCCCCCGGTCGGCGGTGTGCCGCACGGCCCGGGCGCAGGCGTCGACCCACAGACCGCTGCCGGGCCGGGCGGCGAAGTGCTGCAACGCGGCGCCTTCCTCGTGGTCGAGCAGCACCGAGAACGCGGCCAGGTCGCCTTCGGCGGTGCGGTAGGTGGTGGTCACGACGTCCGGGCGGCGGACCAGCGCGTCCAAGTAGGACGGTGCGATCCGGCTGCGGGTGTCCAGGTGCAGGCCGCCGACCCTGGACCGCTGCCCCTCCCGCCAGGCCCGCGCGTCCTGCCGGGCGCGGTGGTCGTTGAGCAGCGTAGCCAGTTCCCGGCCGTCGAGGTCCGCCCGCGCCGCCGCCGACTCGACCCGCAGGGAACCCGCGCCCAGTCGTTCGCGCAGCGTGTCCGGCAGCCCCCGCTCCCACGCCTCGGCACTGCCCACGTCGGACAGCACCGCCACCGGGTCGATCTCCCGCGTGACCCGGCCGCGCCCGGACAGCACCGGACCCAGGTCGTGGTCCACCGCGCGGTAGACGACCCCGAGCAGGCCGGGGCCGAGCCGGTCGACCACGGCCCGCTCGAACGCCAGCACCGCCGCCCGCTTGCGGTCGTCGTCCACACCGGGCAGGAACACGCAGGCGGAGTGGCCGCTCAGGGCGGGCAGGTAGACCTCCACCCAGCGCGGGGCCAACCCGCGGCGCGGGGTGTCGGGCGGTGGGGCGTAGGCGCGTTCGCGCACGGTCCGGCACACCATGGCCACGAACGCGCCGACGGCTTCCTCACCCTGGCGCGCCACGGCCAGGACCGGCGGGTTGCGCGCCACCCACGCCTCGATGCCCAGCAGCCGGTAGTCCCACACCGGCAGCAGCCGCGCCTTCTTCTGGAACCGCCGCCACCCGGTCGGCTCCGGGTCCGACCGCGGGTCGTGCACCTCGACGGTGGTCACCCCGCGACCGTCCGAACCACCGGGGTCGCGTGCCGGGGGCACCACTCGACGCGGCCGGGCACACCGCCGCCGACCAGGGCGTCCACCAGTCGGGGCGACCGCTGCCGGAGCAGGGTGAACGCCAAGCCCGCCCGGGTGCGTCGGGCGTACACGCGGGTCCAGTCCAGGTGCCACAGGCCGCAGTCGCGCAGCACGCCCAGGTAGCCCAGCACGGGGTCGTGCAGGACGCCGTACGGGCCGCTGTCGAGCCGGTCGAGCGTGCGCCGGGGCACCCGGTGGACCCGGTCACCGCCCGGCACGCGGTCGGTGAACCCGTCGAGCGCCTTGTCCGGTCCGACGGCGACCACCGGGCGCCCGGCGCCGAGCGCCGCGCCGACCTCCGGCAGCGCCGGGTCGTCCACCTCGGCGTCGACCAGGCAGCCGCGCCAGCCGCGCGGCAGGTCCCAGACCGGGCGGGCGCCGGGGTGCTCCAGCGCGACCAGGAGGCCGTCGCCCGCAGTCGGCCGGGCCAGTGGCAGCAGCCCGCCGAGCCCGCGCACCGGGTCGAACCCGGTCGGCCCACCGGCGAGCGGGGCCAGGTCGACCGCTGCGCGCACCAGGTCCTCGGTGGACACCGCGCCCTCGGCCGACCCGCTGCCCAGTCGCGGTTCGGTGCGACCACCCAGCGCCCAGCGCTCCCGGTAGAACGGGACCGTGGCGAAAGCCGACCGCACCACTCGCCGGTATGCTGTACGCCACAGCGCGTCGACACCGGTTTTGACCATGCCGCGCAAGCTATCCCGACCGATGCCGGTTTTCAAACCCGCCCCCGGAGCAAGGCGATCGTCGTAACGCCGATGAGCTGAATGGCGGCTTTCTCCGCAAAGGACTACCCCCGTCCGGGACTTGCGGCTTATATCCACACCGCTCCGCCAACGAGTTTCGCCCGCGTTCACCGGGGCGTCGTCCCCGTCCAAGGAACGAGATGCCTGCACCCTCGGTCGTCGCCGCCCTCAGCGTGGTCATCCCCTGTTTCAACGAGGCGGACAACGTCGACCCCTGCTACCGGGAGATCATCGCTGAACTGGGCGAACACGACCTCGAACTCCTCTTCGTCGACGACGGCAGCACCGACGCCACGCTGGAGCGGGTGCGCGCCCTGGCCGAGGCCGACCCCAGGGTGGGCTACCTGTCGTTCACCCGGAATTTCGGGTTCGAGGCCGCCTTCTCGGCCGGTTACCGGTACGCGGGCAAGCCCTGGGTGCTGCACATCGACGCCGATCAGCAGTTTCCGGCGGCCGAGGCGCGAAAACTGATCTCGGCCGCCGAAGCGGGCAATGACGCCGTGTTCGGCATTCGGACGAATCGGCAGGACCCGCTGGTCCGGCGTTGGGGTACCGCCCTGTTCCACTTCCTGGGCAGGCGCGTGCTGCGGATGGAACTGCCCCGGGGGGCGACCGCTTTCCGGCTGGTGCGCGCCGACCTCGCCCGCACCGTCGTCGACCTCCGGCTGGGCACCCCGCACTTCTTCGCCACGGTGCCCCGGCTGACCGACCGCTACACCGTGGTCCAGGTCGAACACCGCGCCCGGGTGCGCGGGGTGTCCAAGGTGAACCTCGGTTTCCTCACCGGGCACGCCATCGAACTGTTCGTCGGGCACACCCGCAGGCTGCTGACCATCGCCGCCACCGCGGCCGTGCTCGGCGGGATCGCCGCGGTGGCGCTCACCGTCGCTGTCCTCGCCGGTGCGGTCCCCGGCTCCGGCGCGCTGGCGGGCCTAACCGCCCTCATGGCCTGCGCGCTGCCGGTGCTCGCCCTGGTCGTGCGCTACCTCGGTGTGATCGGCGCGGCCCAGCCGCGCCCGCGCCTGTACTACGTCCGCGAGTCCAGCCTGGCGGTCGACCCCGCCGAGCTGCTCTGCGCCCCGCCCGCGGTGCCGCCCTCGACCAGGGCGCAACCGCGGTCCGACCCCGCACTGGAGGCCACCCGATGAAGTCCCTGGTGATCCTGGGCGGCGCCGACGGCGCTGTCGGCACCTACCACCGCGCCCGCGAGCTGGGCTACCGCACGATCTGCGTGGACTTCCGCGCCGCCGCGCCCGCCGTCGCCGTCGCCGACGAGTTCGTGCAGGTCAGCGTGCGCGCCCCGGAGCAGATCGCGGCCGCCCTGGCCGGGCGCGGGGACATCGTCGGCGTGCTGTGCCCGGCCAGCGACGTCGGCCTGGCCACCCAGGCGGCGCTGATCGAGCACTGGGACCTGGCCCGCCGATTACCCGACGCCGCGGTGTCCGCGTCGATGGACAAGTCGGTCTTCCGCTTCCTCTGCGACTCCCTCGACCTGCCCAGCTACGCCAGCGTGGCGGGCGCCCCCGGACCCGACCTGGTCGCCGCCGCCCGCAGGCTGCGGTTCCCGGCCCTGGTCAAGCCGGTCGACTCCTCGGGCAGCCGCGGCGTCGTCGCCTGCGCCACCCCCGGTCGGCTCGCCGAGGCGTTCACCGAGGCCATCGCGTTCTCCCCGTCCGGGCGGGTGGTCGTGGAGGAATTCCTCGACGGCACCCACCTGACCGTCGAGGCGCTGGTCGTCGACGGGCAGATCGCCTTCCACGCCGTGACCTCGCGCACCGTGACGCCGCCGCCGTTCTTCGTCACCACCGCGCACGTGATGCCCGCCGACCTGCCCGAGCACACCGACGCGCACCTGGTGCGGATGCTCACCCGGATCAGCGCCGAACTCGGCTACACCCACGGCCCGCTGACCCTCGACGCCGTCCTGGGCCGCGACGGCGAGCTGTACCTGATCGAGATGGCCGCCCGCCTCGGCGGCAACGGGCTGTCCGAACTGGTCCAGGCCGCCACCGGGGTCGACCTGGTCGGCGCGATGATCGACCTGGCCACCGGCGGCACCCCGGTGCTCACCCCGGGCCCGATCCGCCCCAGCCTGGTGCACATGCTGGCCTCCGACCGCGCCGGCCACCTCGTCCGCGTCGAGGGCGTCACCGCCGTCGCCGAGATGCCCGAGGTCGTGCGGCTCTACCTGTTCGCCGAGGAGGGCACGCACGTGCACGCCTACGAGCAGGCCGGGTACAAGCTCGGCTACCTGGTGCTCAGCGCCGACACCCCCTGGGAGCTGTGGCGGGCCGAGGGCGCGGCGCGGGCCGGTCTGCGCTTCGTCCTCGACGCCCCCGACATGGCCGTCCCCCTTCCGTGACCCACACTTCCCGCTTGGAGCAAGGCATGTACGTCCTGGGCATCAGCCGGGTGCACGACTCGGCGGCGGCGCTCGTCCGCGACGGCGAGATCACCGCCTTCGCCGAGGAGGAGCGCTTCACCCGCGTCAAGCACGACGGCGGCTTCCCCACCGAGGCGATCCGGTTCTGCCTGGACCGCGCGGGCATCACCCTCGCCGACGTCGACCACGTCGCCTACTACTGGCAGCGCTGGAAGGAACCCATCCACGCCGCCAAGGTCTTCGCCCGCTACTTCCCCGGCACCCTGGCCGTCTTCCGCAACGAGACCGGCGACGCGCACAAGGCCGCGAGCATGGTCGACACCCTGCGCACCGGCGGCGGCAAGGGCCCCGACGACTACCACGTGGGCGGCGCCGTCCTGGCCCACGTCAAGCGCTCCTACACCCTCGGCCGCGACGTCCGCGAAGCCTTGGGCTTCACCGGTGAGACCAAGTTCAAGGTCCACCTGATCGACCACCACCGCTCGCACGCGGCCAGCGCCTACTACATCAGCCCGTTCGACGAGTCGGCCGTGCTCACCTTCGACGGCATCGGCAGCGACGGCACCAGCACCCTGTTCGCCCACGGCCGCGGCGACCGCATGGTCGACCTGCGCCGGATCAAGTTCCCGCACTCCCTCGGCGCGATGTACGCGGGCGTCACCGGCTACCTGGGCTTCTACCCCACCATGGACGAGGGCAAGGTCATGGGCCTGGCACCCTTCGGCCGCGACACGTACGTGGAGCAGTTCAAGGACCTGGTGCACCTCGACCCCGACGGCGGGTTCGAGCTGAACCTGGAGTGGTTCCGCCACCACACCACCGGCAAGCACCTGATGTCGCAGAAGTTCACCGACACCTTCGGCCCCGCCCGCGAGCGCACCAAGGTCTCCGCGGCCAACCCGGTGCCGCAGCACTACATGGACATCGCCTACGCCCTCCAGGTCACCCTGGAGGAGGCGGGCCTGCACATCGCCCGCTGGTTGCAACGCGAAACCGGCTCCAAGCGCCTGTGCGTCGCGGGCGGTGTTGCCCTCAACAGCGTCATGAACGGCCGCCTGCTGCTGGAGACCGACTTCGAGGAGTTCTTCGCCCAGCCCGCCGCCGCCGACGACGGCTGCGCGGTCGGCGCGGCCCTGGAGGTCACCGTCGGCAAGCACCGCCTGCCCCGCCCCCGCACCGGCTACACCTACACCGGCCCGGACTACACCGAGGCCGAAATGGAGCTGGCGCTGCAGGACGCGGGCGTGGAGTACACCCGGGTCGACGACATCGCCGCGCACACCGCCGCCCGCATCGCCGACGGCATGATCGTCGGCTGGGTCCAGGGCCGGATGGAGTGCGGCCCGCGCGCCCTGGGCAACCGCTCCCTGGTCGCCGACCCGCGCCTGGCGGAGTCCAAGGAGCGGATGAACGAGAAGGTCAAGCACCGCGAGCCGTTCCGCCCCTTCGCCCCGAGCTGCCTGGCGGAGAAGGCGGGGGAGTGGTTCGCCAGCGGCTATCCTTCCCCGGTGATGCTGCTGGTCTTCGACGTGCTGGAGCACCAGCGCGCCGCCGTCCCGGCCATCACCCACGTGGACGGCACCGCCCGGGTGCAGACGGTCAGCGAAACCGACAACCCGCTGTATTGGCGCATGATCAGCGAGTTCGAGAAGCTCACCGGCGTCCCCATGGTCGTCAACACCTCGTTCAACGACAACAACGAACCCATCGTCGCCAGCCCCGCCGACGCGATCGCCTGCTACCTCAAGACCGATGTGGACGCGCTGGCGCTGGGCCCGTTCTGGGTGGAGAAGCAGCGCATGGAGACCGAGTGACCGCCGTCCGACCCGAATCCCCACCCGCGACCCGGCTCAACTGGGTGCGCGCGCTGTACGAGCGCAGGCGCTGGCTGTGGGTGGTCCCGGTGGTGCCCGCCGCCGTGGTCGCGCTGCTGGTGATGGCCGTCCTGCCGCCGGACCAGACCCTGGACAACCTGGGAGAGTTCGCGCTCAAGCTGGTCCCGTTCGGCTGCGCGGTGGCGGCGGTGGCGCTGATGCCGCGCTGGAGGGTCGCCCCCTGGCTGCTCCTGCTCGCCGTGTTCGTCTACATGGGGTACCTGGACACGGAACTGGTGCTGCGCATCCAGGAGTACGGCCGCACGGCGCTGACCGACGAGGGCACCTTCGCCCCCATCTACCAGTTCGAGCTGTTCATCACCACGTTCATCGTCCTGTTCGCGCTCATGGCCTACCGGCTCGGCGGCGCCCGCACGGCGAACGTGCTCAAGACGGGCCTGGCGGCCATCCTGGTCGTCATCTCCGGCCTCAACGACCTCACCTTCTGGGCGGCCAACGACGTCTGGGCGGCGGGGGAGAAGCCCGAGGCGCTGCACTGGGCCTCCCACATGATCGTCTTCACCGGCGGCCCGCCCAGCGTGCCGACGGCGGTGGTCTTCATGGTCGTCCACCTGGCCCTGGCCGGGGTGATCGTCGCGCTGCCGGTCGGCAAGTGGGTCGACCGCAAGCTGGCCCCCTGATCAGCCGCCCGACTTCGCCACCACGGCCGCGACGAGGCGATCGGTGTCCGCGGCGGTGGTGGGGCGCCTGCCGTGGAACGACAGGGTGGTGAGGACGTCCCCGCGCACCACGAAGACCTCGCGGGAGTACAGGGTCAGGTAGGGGCCGCCGTAGGTCACCTCGGCCACCCACGGGGTGCCACCGACGACCCGGACCCCGATGTCCAGGGTGATGTCCCCGGAGGAGACCGAGTAGCGGGCGCAGCGGGCGTAGAGGTCGGTGATGGCGGCCAACGACCGGTCGGCCGCTGCCGGGTAGCGGAAGACCCACTGGCTGATCGTGGTGTTGCCCGGGCCGCTGAACTGCACCTCGGCCCGGGCCACGGGCTGCTGGGGGCCGACGTCGGCGTTGTCCTGGCTGCACTCCGGCCGGTCCGAGGTCAGCTCGTCCTGCGGTGAGGGCGGCGCCACGGTGAAGCCCGGGGGCAGGTCCGCGGCGGTGAGCAGCAGCGTCGCCAGGTCCACCGGGGGTTTCGTCGTCGTCGGGGCGGGCGGGGTGCTCGGCGTGGCGGCCCGCACCGCGGCCTCCCCGAACGGCAGGAGCCGCAGCAGCGCCAGGAATTCGGTGTTGGCGGCGGTGAACTGCTCGGTGACCGGGCTGGGGTTGCCTGAGGGCGCCGCGAAGACGCGCGCACACTCCTGAGCACCCCGCAGGGAGGCGTCGAGCCCGATGTCCCAGTGCGCCCGCGCCACCGGCACCGGCGGCCCGGGGAACCGCCGGGCGTCGGCGATCCGGTCGACCACCTCGGCGCACCGCGCCACCTGGGCGGGCCGGTCACCCGCCGCCATCCCGAAGAACGCCCGGCCCTGGGCCTGCACGACGTCGTCCAGCAGAACCTGGCCACCGCCCTGCGCCCACACGCGCATCGCGGCGACCGGGTCGAGCTGCCGGGCGGCCGGGGGTTCGGTCGGCAGCAGCGCCACCGCTGACGGCGCGGGCGGGTACGGCACCAACACCGCCACCGTCACCACCACCACGGGCACCAGCGCGACCCGCGCCACCGATCGGTCGGACACCCCGCGCCGCACCGGCTCCGCCTGCCGGGCAGGCACCCGCCGCCGCACGAGCGCCGCCGCGAGCACCGCCGCGACGACGGCGGTGAACGGCAGCACGTGCCACGGCTGCCTGGCCACGACCGCGTCCACGCCACCCCCGGACCAGTGCGCCACCCAGATCGCCGCGCCCCCGGCCACCCCGGTCAACCACGCCGCCACCAGCGCCGCGACCACCCCGGCCCGCCGAGCCGCGCAGGCCACCACCACCTGCACCGCCACCACGGCCACGACCTGCCACGCGGTCCGCACCAGCGCACCCTCCGGCGTGCCTGCGCCCCCCAGCCCGGCGAGGACGACCGCGACCACAGCCCCGACCGCCCCGACCGCCCCCGTGGTGAAGGCGGCCCGGGGCGGCCGGGCCAGCAGCGCCGGGACCAGCCACACCAGCGTCAGCGCGGCGGTCGCCGAGAACCGGTCACCGGGCCCGGTGTACGCCAGGAACACCAACCGCACCACGACCGAATCCGCACCGCCACCCGCCAGCGCGTCGAGCCGGTCGAGCGCGGGGGAGAACACGGTGCTCCAGGCCCCCGCGTACCCGTGCGCGGTGAGCAGCCACCCCAGGCAGCTCCAGCACACGACCAGCACGGCCGCCGCCACCGCCACACCCCGCCCACCGCGCAGCCGATCGCCCAGCAGCACCGCGCACCACCCGGCCCACCCGCACACCAGGGCCGCCACCGCCGCGCCCACCGCCAGCAGCCCCCAGGTGAGCGGGGACAACCGCAGGCCCCGCTCGTCCAGCACGACGGTCGGCACCAGCAGCGTGCCCAGCGCCAGCCCGAGGCCGAGACCCGCCGCCGGGCGCAGGAACACCCCGGACCGGTCCCCGCCCGCCCGCCGGTACGCCGCACCGCGCCACGCGGCCAGGCAGACGAGCACCGCCACCCCCACCGACCAGCACACCCGCACGACGTGCGGCCCGGCCGTGTCCGAGCGCACCCACAGCCCGGACAGGCCGAACTCGGCGGTGCCCGTCAGCACCTGCCAGGTCACCGCGCCCAGGAAGAACGCCCAGAACCCCGGCAGCAGCAGCACCCGCGGGTCGTTGGTCGCGGCGAGCCGGGCCGCGCGGGTCGGGTGGGCGGTCAACCGCGGCGCCCGCACCTCCGGCAGCGCCCGGTACGGGTCGGCGTCCCCGGTCCAGCGCACCACCAGCGCGTCGGCGTGGAACTCGCGGGCGCGCAGCACCGAGGTCCGGGCCGCGTAGGCGAGCGCCAGCAGCACCGGGAACCACAGCAGCAACGTCACGGTGGACGTGTCCCACCCCAGCCCGCCGTACACCGCCCTGGCCACGCCCCACAGGTACGGCAGGACCGCCACCACCAGCACGGCCCGCCACACGGCGATGGTCGCGTAGGTCATCGGCACGTCGCGGTGCCGCAGGTGGGCGAGTTCGTGCAGCACCACCGCGTCGAACGCGGGCCGGTCCCGCCCGTGCAGCAGCACCAACCCCACGTCCAGGGCCACGACCGGCCGCCGGTGGGTGCCGAACGCGACCCCACCCGCCCTCGGGCTGCCCGGGTCGAGCCGGAACTCCGGCATCGCGGGCAACCCGGCCCGGCGGGTCAGCTCCACCAGCAACGGCTCCACCCGCGCCCACAAGGCGGGCACCGCCCGCAACTCCACCAGCCTCCCGCGCCGGATTCGCCACCACGGCTGCGCCTGGTAGATCAGCCAGGTGACGAGGGCGAGCAGCAACAGGCCACCCGCCAGCCACAGCAGTTGCCCGCCGCGCAGGGCGTTCAGGCAGTCGTAGTAGCCCCGCCACTTGCGCCCGTCCAGATCCAGTGCCCCCGAGGTGGCGGGGTAGAGGTCGTGCAACACCAGACAGCGGGCCCTGGCCAACCCGCGCCCCGCGAACGCGGTCTCGGAGAAGGAATCCGCGACGAACAGGGTGATCGCCAGGGCGATGCCGATCAGCGTCACGAACCGGAACGCGGTACCGGCGGGCACCGCGCCCGCCGGGCTGCTGCCCGCGCCTGCGGCAGGTGCCGCGCCTGCGGCAGGTGCCGTGCCGGTGGATTCCGGGGCGGGGCCGCCCGTGTCGAGGTGGGGGCGGTCCCCGGGCGGGTCAGGCGGGGTCGGGGCCACGGCTCAGTTCGGCGATCACCGCGTCGGCGATTCTCGTCGCTTCCTCCGGGGAGCGGCCCAGTTCCAGGGCCCGGGCCTCGACCACCCGGCGGACCGCATCGGAGTCGTCGCCTCGGCGGAAGACCTTGCGGATCAGCTTGCCGCCGCCCTTGACCAGGGATTCGCCCGCCTTGTCCAGCAGGTGCTGGTACACCGAGGCGCCGACCGCCAGCGCCACCGGGGTCACCATGGTCACCACGGTGCCGATGCCCGATCCCAACACGGGTGCCCGTGGCCCGTCCTCGGCCAGGACCCGTTCCGGGTCGCGCAGGAACTCCTGCCCCACGACGTCCACCACGACCGACTCGTCCGGTGCCAGGTCGGCCACCACCGCCTTGGCGATCCCCACCACGAACTCGTCGTACTCCGCGCTGCGACCCACAGCGACCTCCCCGCTCCGAGACGGGACATCATCGCGTGCCCCCGGGCCGAGATCATCCCGCCAAAGCGGTGAACCCGGGTCCGCTTCCGGGTGGAAGCCCCCAGGGGCGCGCGGGTCATTGCCCCGAACGGCGGTCCGGCAGTAGCCTACCGGCCAGTAGGTTTCTGCACCTCGACGAGGAGGACGACCCATGCGCAGGTACGACGCGCTCGTCGTGGGCGCCGGGTTCGGTGGGCTGGGCGCCGCGATCGAACTCAAGCGGCTCGGCTACGACGACATCCTGGTCGTCGACCGCGAGGACGACCTGGGCGGCACCTGGCACGTCAACCGCTACCCGGGCCTGGCCGTCGACATCGCCTCGGTGACCTACTCGTACTCCTTCGCCCCCAACCCGTACTGGTCGCACGTGTTCGCCAGGGGCGCGGAGTTGAAGCGCTACGCCGAGCACGTCGCCGACACCTTCGACCTGCGCAGGCACCTGCGGTTCCGCACGTCGGTCGAGGGCGCGGAGTGGGACGACACCGCGAAGCACTGGGCGGTCCGCTTCACCGGCGGTGAGACCGTGCACGCCCGCTACCTGCTGACCGCGACCGGGTTCCTGTCCCAGCCGAAGAAGCCCGACATCCCCGGCGTGGACGACTTCGCGGGCACCGTCGTGCACAGCGCGGCCTGGGACGACGGTGTCGACCTCACCGGCCGCCGCGTCGCCGTCATCGGCACCGGGGCGACCGCCGTGCAGCTCATCCCGAAGCTCGCCCGCGCGGCGGCGGACCTGACCGTCTACCAGCGCACCCCGATCTGGGTCACGCCCAAGCTCGACGGCCGCATCCCCGGGTCGGTGCAGCGCCTGTTCGCCCGCTTCCCGGCCACCCAGCGCGCGGTCCGGGCGGTCAACTCCGCGGTCCTCGAACTGATCATGGTCGTCGGCGTGCTCAACTACCGCCGCGCCCGCCTGGCCAACAAGGGCGCCGAACTGCTCGCCCTGGGCCACCTGCGCCGCCAGGTGCGCGACCCGAAGACCCGCGCCGCGCTGACCCCGAACTACTCCTTCGGCTGCAAGCGCCCCACGTTCTCCAACGACTACTACCCGACGTTCAACCGGCCGAACGTCCACCTGGAGACGACCCCGATCGACCACATCGCCGCCGACGGCATCATCACCGCCGACGGCCGCAAGACCGACGTCGACACCCTGGTCCTGGCGACCGGCTTCGACCTGTGGGACGCCAACTTCCCGGCCATCGAGGTGATCGGCCGCGAGGGCCGCGACCTGGGCGCGTGGTGGCGCGAGACCCGGTTCCAGGCCTACTGCGGCGTCACCGTGCCCCGCTTCCCGAACCTGATCAGCCTCAACAGCCCCTATTCCTACAACGGCCTGTCCTACTTCTGGACCATCGAGGCCCAGATGAAGCACATGAACCGCCTGTTCACCGAGATGAAGCGGCGCGGCGCCACGACCTTCGAGGTCACCGACGCGGCCAACGACGCCTTCCTGGCCCGGATGACCGACAAGCTCCAGGACTCGGTCTTCTACGTCGGCAACTGCGCCCCCGCCCGCAGCTACTACTTCAACCACCACGGCGAGGCGGCCCTGCTGCGCCCCACCTCCACCCGCAACGGCCTGCACGAGGCGGCGAACTTCCCGCTGGACTCCTACACCTACGCCTGATCAGTCCACTCCGGACCGATCAGGACGCCGGGCAGCCCGACGCGGTGGGCATCGGCGCCGTGGGGTCGAAGGCCGCCGCCCTGACCTCCTCCGCGACGCCCGCGGCGGTCGAGCGCTCGCCGAACGCGGGGGCGAGCACCCCCCGGTCGAAGGCGAAGCAGTTGATCGAGTACGCGTACCTGTTCCACCCCTGCGCCCAGAGACCGGTGAAGCCGGTGCTGAAGTGGGCCGCGTCGCGCACCACGTAGTCGGCGTCGACGCGCAGGACGGTGACGAGGTCCATCGGCCCGGTGATCGTCCGGGGGTCGTCCGGGGCGAACGCGTAGGCGAAGGCGTACCTCGTGTGCACCGTCAGCTCACCGAGCGCGCCCGCCGCCACGGTCATGGTCCCGGTGACCTTCGGCGGCACGTCGAGCAGGCGGTGCTCCGGGGACAGGTTGGTGCGCAGCCCGCCGCTGGCCAGCAGGTACTCGCGCCCCTTCGGGGCGAACATCGCCAGGTACCCGTCGAGGCCGCGGCCGTGCGTCACCTCCCCGTCGAGGTGCGCCGCGACCACGGCCCGGTGCACCAACCCGGTCGCGGCGGACACCTGCTCGGCGGTGAACCCGCCCACCGGGGTCGCCGCGGGCACCACTACCCCGGCGGCCCCGTCCGCCCACCCGGCGGCGGGCGTGCCCGCGAACGGCTGCGCCAGGTCGACCCGCCGCACCTCCACCCGCGTCGTGCTCGTCGGGACCGCCAAGCCCGGCCTGGTCGCTCCCCGGTCGACCGAGTCCAGCATCAGGCTGCCCGCCACGGCCACCCCGAGCACGGCCGCCCCGGCGACGACCTTGCGCCGGTGCGCGGCCCAGAACGCCGACCGTCGCCGGGGCCGCTTGGGCGGCCGCACCCGCCGCGCGGTCTCCCGCGCCAGCCGGTCCCACTCCGGCCCCCGCAGGTCGGGGTGGTCGAAGATGTCGTCCGCCACAGCAGCCCCCAGGCTCGTCGTCCGCTGAACGTCGAACGATAACCCAGGTGGCGCAACGGTTCTCCCACCGGAATCGGCCACCACGTGGCGGGCCGGTGGGGGAATCGCAGACCGGGTCGGGCGAAGTGGCGCGGGCGCGCGTCCACCGGTGCGGCGGGGTTGTGCTGGGATGGTCCGGTGACCGACATCGCCACCGCCCGCACGCTGCTGTTCGTCCCCGGCACCCGGCCCGAGCGCTTCGCCAAGGCCGCCGCCTCAGGTGCCGACGCCGTGGTGCTCGACCTGGAGGACGCGGTCGCCGCCGAGGACAAGGCCGCCGCCAGGGCCGAGGTGGTGGCGTGGCTGGACCAGGGCAACGCGGCCGTGGTGCGGGTGAACGCGGCGGGGACGCCCTGGCACGAGGACGACGTCCGCGCCGTGGCCGGGCGGGCCTCGGCGGTCATGGTGGCCAAGGCCGAGCGGCCCGACGACCTGGCCGCCATCCCCGGGCCGGTGGTCCCGCTGGTCGAGACGGCCACCGGCGTGCTCGACGTGCGGGCGCTGTGCGCGGTCCCCGGGGTGGTGCGGGTCGCGCTGGGGCACATCGACCTCGCCGCCGAACTGGGCGTCGCCCCGGATTCGCGGGAGGCGCTGCTGCTGAGCCGGTCGGCGCTGGTGGTCGCGTCGGCCGCGTCGGGGCGGGCGGGGCCGGTCGACGGGGTCACCACCGCCTTCGGGGACCACGACGCGCTGCGCTCGGACCTGGCGCACGCCCTGGGGCTCGGTTTCACCGGCAAGCTGTGCATCCACCCCGGCCAGGTGGCGCCCGCGCACGCGGCGATGGCGCCCGGCGCGGACGAGGTGGCGTGGGCGCGCGGGGTGCTGGCGGCGGGGGCGAGCGGGTCCGTCACCGTCTACAACGGACAGATGGTCGACCGGCCGGTCCTGCTCCGCGCCAACGGCATCCTGCGGCGCGCGGGAGGCTGACCGGGGCGCCCGCTGGTACGGTGGCGGTGAAGACCGAGCACGGGGAGTGATCCACCGATGGTGGCCGAGGACGACGTTTCCGGGTAGACCGGCCGTCTGACCAGCGGTGTCCGCATAGCGGCACCGCTACCGGTCGTGCGCTCCTTTCCTCCCACCCTCCCCGGACGGCCGCTGCCGCCCGGCTTCGCGCATGAGGACTTCCGCGTGTCTTCCATCATCTGTTCCGCCCTGTCCTTCTCCTGGTCCGACGGCACCCCCGTCTTCGCGGACCTGAGCTTCACCGCAGGCCCCGGCCGGACCGGCCTGGTCGCGCCGAACGGCGCGGGCAAGAGCACCCTGCTCAAGCTGATCGCGGGGGAGCACACCCCGACCGAGGGGTCGGTGACCGTCGACGGGGTGCTCGGCTACCTGCCGCAGACCCTGCCCCTGACCGGGGAACCCACCGTGGCCGAGGTGCTGGGGATCGCCCCGGTCGTGCGGGCCCTGGCCGCCATCGAGGCCGGGGACACCGACGAGGAGCACTTCGCCGTGGTCGGCACCGACTGGGACGTCGAGGACCGGGCCCGGGTGCAGCTCGACCGGCTCGGCCTGGCCGGGGTCGCCCTCGACCGGCGGCTGGACACCCTCAGCGGCGGCCAGGTCGTCACCCTCGGGCTGGCCGCGCAACTGCTCGCCGACCCCGACGTGCTGGTGCTCGACGAGCCGACCAACAACCTCGACCGCGACGGCCGGGCCCGGCTCGACGCCGTCGTGCGCGAGTGGAAGGGGTGCCTGCTGCTGGTCAGCCACGACCGGGCGCTGCTCGACCGGATGGACCGCATAGCCGAGCTGGACCAGGGGCGGGTGCAGGTCCACGGCGGGAACTTCACCTCGTGGGAAGCCGCCCGGCAGGCCTCCCGCGAGGTGGCGGAGAAGAACATCCGCAACGCCGAGCAGCAGCTCAAGCGGGAGAAGCGGGAGATGCAGCAGGCCAGGGAACGGGCCGCGCGCCGGTCGGGCAACGCCGCCCGGACCAACACCGACATCCCCCGCATCATCCAGGGCGGCCTGAAGCGGCGCGCCCAGGAGTCCGCGGCCAAGGCCGACGACACCCACGGCAACCGGGTCGACGCGGCGCGCGCCCGGCTGGACGCGGCGGAGCGGTCGCTGCGCGAGGACGAGGCGATGGCCCTGTCGCTGCCCGACACGGAGGTCCCCGCAGGTCGCACCGTCTTCCACGGCGAGCGCCTGCGGGTCCGCGACCTGTTCGGCGACGGCCTCGACCTGGTCGTCCGCGGTCCCGAGCGGATCGCGCTGCTGGGGGCGAACGGCGTGGGCAAGTCGACCCTGCTGCGGGTCGTCTCGGGCGCGCTCACCCCGGACGCGGGGCTGCTGACCCGGGCCGAGGGGCGGGTGGCGTACCTGTCGCAGCGCCTCGACCTGCTCGACCCCGCGCTGAGCACGGCGGAGAGCCTGCGGGCGGTCACCCCGGGGATGCCGGAACCGGACCGGATGAACCTGCTGGCCAGGTTCCTCTTCCGCGGCCCCCGGGCCCACCTCCCGGTGGGCGCGCTGTCCGGCGGCGAGCGGCTGCGGGCGACCCTGGTGTGCGTGCTGTGCGCCGAACCGGCACCGCACCTGCTGCTGCTCGACGAACCCACCAACAACCTCGACCTGCTCGGCGTCGAACAGCTCACGGCCGCGCTCAACGCCTACCGGGGCGCGTTCGTGCTGGTCAGCCACGACGAACGGTTCCTGGCCGACGTCGGCGTGGACCGCGGTCTGCGCTTGGCCGAGGGCGGGCTCACCGAGGTGGACGTGCCCTGAACCGGCGCGTGCCCTCGCGGGAGCACCCCGCGAGGGCACGCGCCGAGCACTTCACCGGCCTCCCGCGACGGTCAGGAGGTCCAGACGTCGGGGGTGGGGGACCCCGGGCAACGCGGAGAGCTGTCGGAGACGCAGGCATGGGCGCGATCGGGGACGTCGGTTCCGGCCGCCGACCCGACCAGCACCCCGGCAGCGAAGGCCACCACCGCGAATCGCACTGCGACGCCGAACGAACACATGATCGTGGAACGCATCACGCACCTCTTCCCGGAAGGAGCTGTCCGCCCCAACCCTGCGCCCGGCGGCCCGGCGGCGGCAACGGGTTCCCCGTTCACCGGCACGCGGACCACGGGCAACGCGGGGCCGTCCCGTTCCCACCTCCGGCGCGGCCCGGATGGGCGCGGCAGGCGATGGTCGCCTCCACTGGTCGCAGGACATCGGGCCGGGTTCACGGGAACGCGGGCACCGCCTCGCGCTGCCGCCGCTTCTCCGCCTTGACCTCTTCCGGCTCCACGTACGGGCCGGGCTTGGGCCGCGGGGCACCGCCGGGGAATGCCAGCCGCAGGATCGTGCGCTGCACCGAACCCCACTGCTTGCGCAGCGGCCCGGTGTTGTACGGCAGCCCGTACCGCGTACACCAGGTAGTCCTTGACGACCTGGCGGCGGGCTTTCACCCCGATCGCCTTGACCTCGTCCCACACCTGCTTCTTGGGCTTGCGACCGGTGCGGATCTTCTCGAAGTCCAGGTCGTGCACCGCAACGCCCCACTCGAAGAAGGCGGTCAGCAGCAGGTTGTAGAACGGTTGCAGCAGGTAGGCGGGCTTCCACGGCTGCCGCGCGTCGATCCGCATGATCTCGTAACCGACGTCGTTGTCCTTGCCGATGACGTTGGTGTAGGTGTGGTGCACGTAGTTGTGCGAGTGCTTCCACGCCGCCGCCGGGGAGGCGGTGTCCCAGTCCCAGGTGGACGAGTGGATGGTGGGGTCGTTCATCCAGTCCCACTGGCCGTGCATGACGTTGTGGCCGATCTCCATGTTCTCCAGGACCTTGGCGACCCCGAGCCCGGCCGCCCCCAGCACCCAGGCCGGTTTGTACCGGGAGAACAGCAGCACCGCGCGGGACAGCAGCGCCAACCGCCGGTGGAAGGTGATCATGTTGCGGATGTAGCGGGCGTCCACCTCGCCGAGGTCGCCGAACACCTCGTCGTGCAGCGCGTCGAACTCGCGGGCGATGCCCGCCAGTTGCTCCTCGCCCAACGCGTACAGGGGGTTCGCCGGGTCGTACGGGGTCGCCGGTCGTGCGGGCATCCCGTCTCCTCTCCGCTCGGTCCTACAGGTCGATTTCGACGTCGCCCTCGGGGGCGCTGATGCAGGTGCGCACCATCTGACCGTCGGCGGTCTCCACCGCCCCGGTGCGCAGGTCGCGTACGGCGCCGTCACGCAGCCTGCCGACGCAGGTGCGGCAGATGCCCATCCGGCAGCCGAAGGGCAGCTTCACGCCCGCCCGCTCGCCACCGACCAGGATGGACACCCCCGTCCCGCACGCGGCCTCGGCGTCGGACACCCGGAACCGCACCCGGCCGCCCGCCCCGTCCCCACCGCCGATCCCGATGACCGGCTGGAACCGCTCCACGTGCAACCGCTCAGCCAGCCCCTCGGCGTCGAACCGCGCCACCACGGCGTCGATCATCGCCCGGGGCCCGGACAGGAACGCCTGCCGCTCCCGCCAGTCCGGGCAGTGCCGGTCGAGGTCGTCGGGGGAGAACCGGGGCACCTCGGCGGTGTGCACCTCGACCAGCCGGTAACCCGGCGCCCGCTCGGCGGTGCGGCGCAACATGGTCCCGAAGATCATGTCGTTCTCGGTCCGGGCGCTGTGCACGTGCACCACGTCGTCGAGGGCGTCCCGCCGCTGCAACTCCCGCACCATGCTCATGATCGGAGTCACCCCACTGCCCGCCGACAGGAACAACACCTTGCCCGGCAACGGTTCCGGCAGCGTGAACTCACCCTCCACCTCCCCGAGGAACACCCGCCGCCCCGGCTGCACCTGCCCGGCGAACACCGGCGACATCCGCCCACCCTCGGTGCGCTTGACGGTGATCGAGACGACCCCACCGGGGTGGTCCGGGTCGGAGGTGATCGTGTACGCCCGCCAGTGCCGGATGCCGTCGATCTCCAACCCGATCCGCAGGTACTGCCCCGGCACGTGCCCCGGCCAGGCGAAGTCGGGCTGGATGACCACGGTCACCGCGTCCCCGCGCCGGCGCCGCAGCCGCACCACCGTGCCGGTGGTCTCGCGGGCGGACCAGCGTGGCCGCAGCAGGGCGAAGTAGTCGTCGGGCAACAGCGGGGAGGTCAGCACCCGCCCCAACCTGTCAGCCGACTGCCAGCCCATCCTTCGAGCCGAGTCGGCCGGATGGTGCTCGGTGGAAGAAGATCTCGATGGCTCGTCGGATGCGGTTGGGCAGGTGGGACGAAGACGCATCCCCTGCGGAGTCGTTCGACCCGGTCGCGCCTGGAGTGCTCATGCGGTCGCGGCCTGGAGGGCGGGGCCGAGGAGGAGTCCGCCGTCGATGACGTACTCCGACCCCGTGATGAACGACGCGTCCGATGACGTGAGGAACAGGAGCAGCCGGGTGACGTCGACCGGTTCTCCGAGTCGGGGGATGGCGAACGGCTCGGGTGAGTAGGAATCGGCGATTGCCGCGGTGGCACCCGCTGCTGGTTCGTGGATGAAGGAGGTCGCGATCACGCCGGGGTGGATGGTGTTCACGCGGATGTGGTCCCGGCCGAGTTCGAGCGCTGCCGTTCGCGTGAGGCCTCGCACGGCCCACTTGCCTGCGACGTACGGCGCGTAGTGGGCCGTGCCGCCCAGGCCCATGGTCGAGGCGATATTGACGATGGTTCCCCCTGCCGCGCGGCGCAGAGCGGGGGCGGCGGCCTTGATGCCGAGGAAGGTCCCGGTGAGGTTGACGTCGAGGATGCGCGACCACGTGGCCTGATCCGTGTTTTCGATCGTCGCGGGCGGGTTCTGCACGCCCGCGTTGTTGACGAGCACGTTCAGGGCGCCGAAGGCGCTCTCGGTGGCCAGCACAGCGGCGGACCACGAGCTCTCCTCGGTGACATCGAGGTGGGTGAAGCGAGCGCGGGTCCCGAGCTCATCGGCGAGAGCGGCGCCGCGTTCGGCGTCAATGCCACCGATCACCACGTTCGCCCCCTCCGCGTGGAAGGCGCGCACGTGGCTCGACCCCTGGCCACCGGCCCCACCGGTCACGAGCACGGTCTGGTTGTCGAAGCGGTGCATCAGGTATTCCTCCGGTGTGCGGGTGAATGACCGGGGTCATCGGTGATGAACGGCGGTCGATGGTGAGCCAGTCGACTCACCATCCCCGACACTAGGTCGAGGGCAGAGGCGAGTCAAGCCACTCACCTCGTATGCTCGCCTCATGAGCAGGGTCGTGACGACGTACCACCAGCGCATCGCCCAGGAGAAGCGCGCGCTGATCCTGGCGGCCGCGACCGCGCTGTTCCTGGAGCTGGGCTACGACCGGACGTCGCTGGCGCGGATCGCAGAGCGCTCGGGCGTTTCGCGGGCCACCTTGTTCAAGCAGTTCCCGACCAAGGCCGCCCTGTTCGACGCCATGGTCACCGAGTCCTGGTCAACCGCTGACGAAGGAGATCCCCCGCAGGCAGGCGACATCGTCAACGGGCTCAGCACCATCGGTCGCCGCTACGCCGAGCTGTTGAGCCACCCCCGGATGACCGACCTGTTCCGAATCGTCATCGCCGAGCTGCCGCGATTCCCCGAACTCGCCAATGCGCAGTTCTCGCACGGGAAGCTGCCCTACTTCGAGTCCGTGCGCGGCTACCTGCTGGCCGAGCACGAGGCGGGAACGGTGCGGGTCGAGGACGTGGACCTCGCGGCCACCCAGTTCCTGGGCATGATCGCCAACTACGTCTTCTGGCCGACACTCCTGGTGCCGGGCTGGGAGGTGAGCGCCGAACGCGCCGCCCAGGTGGTCGACGAGGCCGTCCGAACCACCACCGCCCGATACGCCACGACCGGACCAGGGGCGTCCACCGACGACTGAGCCTCGTCGATGGTCTGTGAAGAGCCACGAATGAGAAGTGTGCGACTCCAGCGGGTGTGTCCGTGAGTGTCCAGGGGGACTCGGTCCATCCGCACCCGGTGACCGCGTGTGGGTTTCGTGTCAGCTCAAGTTGAGGGGTGGCTGTAGGGCGCTGCCTGCCGGCGGCCACTGGGCGTTCAACTCACGCAGCAGAGCCCGGGCCTCACCGAGGCAGAGGTCACTCAGCCGCGCCACGGCCCGCGCAGCCTTGAACCGGATGTGCAGCGGACAGTCCGGATCGTGCGCGACCTCCCGCGCGACGACGGCTGCGGTCTCCCGGAAGTCCCGGTTGTACGTGATCATGGCCAAGGCGGCGCGCAGCCGGACACCGGGTGAGAGCGCGTGGTCGCGGGCCATCCCACGCAACCCCAGCGCGGCCTCGGCGGCCTGGAACCGCCCGATCGCCTCCCAGGCCTGGATGCGTGCGGGCGGTTGGTCGGTCGTCAGAAGTCCACGGAGGATGGAAAGCATCTCCCAGCGCAAGTCCGGCCGGGAGACGCCCAGTTGAAGTGCGGCGCCGGAACGCACGGAGGATGGCATCCCCTCGTCGTGGACGAGTGCGGACAGAGCGACCGCCCCCAACTCGCGCCCCCGTTCACCGAACACCATAAGGTCGCCGGCGGCCCGCCAGCGCAGAGTGGGTCGATTGCCCGTATCGGTGGCAATGGCGTCAAGCACCCGCGCCCCCGCCTCCCGATCCTCCTCCGCGTAATCGCGCAACTGGTTCGCCGCTATCCACCGGGCGGCGACGTGTTCCCGATGGTCGTCCCTGACCCGGCGGACCGGGTCGAGCCCATCGCGGGTGCGCAGCGACCAGAGCACGTCGATTTTGTCTGACGCCGACAGCCTGTCGTCGGCCGCGACCTCCCGGAAGAAGTTCGCCAGGTCATCGGACAGGCCGCGGACCAAGTCGAGGATCAAGCCCGCTGCCCGGCGCCGGGAAGCCCAGACTTCGTTCTCGTCGGCGAGCACGGCTCGCGCCCTGGCGACGAACGTGTCGTGCATCGTGGCATCCAGCTTCGCCAACTCTCGATGCGCTTGGTACTCAACCTTCGGATCGGCAAGCGACGACTTCAGTCGAGCCACGGCTTCGGCGGTGTTGGCGGGCGACAGCTCAACCAGAGCCATAGCGGCCTCGACGCGTTGCGATGGGGAGGTTTCCTCCCCATCGAGGACCTCCCGCAGGACGGCTTCGGCCTCGTCAGCGAGATCCACGCGCTCCCACCTGCTCTGGCCGGTGACTCGTTCGGCCGGTGTCGCGCACCGGTCCGCGAGCAACCGCCGCTCGACCACGTCTCGATCAGCAGCGCTCAGCCATTCGAGCAGAGAGCCGAGGATGGGCGGCCCGGCGCTGGGCTCGCGCGCCAGGTTGGCAGCCAACTGTTCGACCTCGCGGGAACGGGTGGATTTCGAAATCAACCATTCAAAGGCAGCGTGGCGATCGGTGACCGGGCCCTCCTCGCACCATGAACGCATGGATCGGAGAACCGCGCCAGCCAAGGACGAATCCAGGCAGACAAGCTTGTTACCGGCTTTGCAGCGGTCGCGGATCGATTGTGACTGATCCCTGAAAACAGCTCGATGAAAGGTCACACTGCTGTCGACTTCCTCATCAACAGTCATCGCCAACTCGCAGGACGCATCGATCCGCCACTGCAAGTCCAGATTGCTGTCGTCGACTTGCGAACGCAATTCGGCTACGGCCAACGGTCGTGAGTTCTCATCCAACTGTGCGACGAGCGCTGCCGCTCCTTCGCGCTGAGTACGCGATTTGTCTCGATCCCGTACCAGCTTGCGAAGTCGGTTGATCAAAAGGGTAGTCGATGCTGGCGAATCGGTCAGCAGCAATTCCCACTGCCGTCTTGTGCTCGTTTCGTCATCTAATATTAGGTTCACGACCCCTGGGGCGCAGTCAGGAGCCAGTTTGGCCAAGGTTCGGCCCAACTCCCATCGGAGAGTCGAACTTGACTTGCTCGCCAGTCGAGTTCGCAACATGCCGACTGCATCGGGGATCAGGGACCGATCCACGCGATCGATCGCGCGAGCAACCCCGCAAAGCATTTTGTCATTCAATTCTGACTCGTGGAGCCTGTCTCGCAATGCGTGAAGCAGAAGGCTGCGCGCAGTGGGGCCGAACTCGTAAAAATTGGTTGCGATACCTTCGATCAACCTAGGGATGATCGTGGGATCGTTCAATAGTGCGACGGCTCTGCCAAGAGCGGCGGGGCGAAACTTCCTTCCATAATTTCCTAAGCTAATTGTTGCGCCGAAGCGGATTGCTCCTGCCACTCGTAAATCTTGGGCAATGGCCAGAATCTCCTGGCCGGGCAGTACATCCACATCGCTGTCCGAATAAATGTAGAAGTGATCGCGGTGCATTTCCCAAGCTGATATTCCGGATGGTTTGCACAGTTTCCTCATCGCTTCTGCGACTGATAATTCATTTTCGCAGTTCAACTCTCGCGTCAACCGCAGAGCGTTCATCTGTGCATCTGGATCTGTCGAATGTTTGATGATCGTTTGGATATGCTTCAGAACGGCCGGGTGGAATCTCGGGTCCAGTAGAACTAGTTCGCTGGCTGCCAGCACCTGTGAGGCAGCGGTTGCTGCTGGATCTTGGAGCATGGTACGAAGCTCGGCGACCGCGGGTGATTTATAAGGCTCGCCCAGGTTCGCGAGTCGCCCGAGGGCGCGCGTTCGCTCGAACGACAAGATGGTGGGATTTGCGGCCAGTCGGGTTAATGCTTGAGCAGCCTCATCGCGGTACTCCGGACCCAGGTCGGCCAGCCAGCGGACAGCCCAAAAATGGTCGTTTGTTCCCGAAGTCCGGTCCTTGATAGCCGATCGCAGCAACTCCAATCCTAGTTGCATGAGGCCGTGGCCAGCCAGAATTGATCCCAAAAATCCACGCTGGTCGGGTCCGTACGCCGACTCCTCGGTCAACTCGTGTAGGAGATGCGTGGCGATGGGGCGGTGCTGCGGGCCCAACTGGGCGACAAGTTGTCCCGCGTGTCCTCGCTCTGAAAGTCGAATTCGCGAATCTCGAGCAAGCCGGGTGAGCGCATCTGCCGCTTTGCTCACATAATCGCCACCCAGGGAAGCCATGCCGAAAATGGCGGCTCTTTGCAGCACGGATGGCGACGTCGGTCGAGACAGGACATCGCTGAAGACTTCGGCGCACTGGGGGTGGTGGTCAACGCTGATCTCCGTCAAGCCCGTGGCCGCCGCCACAGCGTCCGCATCGGCGGACCACGGGTCAGCCATGACCTTCACCAGGCATTCGATCGCGTAGGTGCGCTCTCGGTCGGCGAAGGTCGCCAGTAGAACCGCTGCCATCCGGCAGTGCTCTCCCGAAAGGAATTTTTCTGCGAGAATCGAACGCAAGGCAGTCTTGACCATGTGGCGTTCTGCGCTGCCGCAGTCGGACAGCGCTTCTGCGGCCGCGAGCCGGTCGGAGAGGGTGATCGACGCATCTTCGACGACCGTGCGTAGGAGGCTCGTCGCGGCCTTGCACCCCGCTCCGCGCAGGCGGGTGGCCAGTGCCGCCGCAGCCTCGATCCTGGAGGCCCAGGGTGCGGACGTGTTATGCGCCAGGGTGATGAGCCAGTTGGCGAGACCGGGGTGGTGGGCGGCGCGGCTCGCTTGGGACAGGATGTCTTTGCTTCGGTAATGCGTCGTCAGCGCCCATTTGCCCACTGTCTCCAGGAAGGCGTCGACCACGTCCTCGCTCGCCGGGACGTGCGTTGCGAGCAGGCGGGCTGCCAGGAGGTTGTGGGTGCCGTCGCCGTGGTGGAGCCAGGTGATCAGCGTGTCGGCCTGAGCGGGGTGCAGGCGGGTGTAGTGCAGGAGGACAGCACGGGAGTGCTTGCCGCCTTCCTGCGGGTTGGCGCCGTGCAGCAGGTGGGCGAAAGCGGGGTCCTCCGCGTCGAACTCCTCGGGGAGGAGGCGGGCCTTCGCGGTGGCGGCCAGGTGTTCGGCGAAGCTGTGGTGCAGGAAGCGGAGGTCGTCGCCACGGCGGGACAGTGGGCCGACGGCGGCGAGGTAGGTGATCAGCTCCTCGTGCCACTCCCCGGTCAGGCCGGTGAGGTGTTGCTCCGCCCAGTCCTGGGCGGCGGCGATGAGCGAGGTGTCGGTTTCCAGCCGGATGCGTCCGAGGTGTTCGAGCAGCGGGTCGTACGCCGCCGTGAACGGTCCTTCGGGCTCCGGGTGGGCTGAGCGCAGGAACTTGAGGTACGCCTCGTAGAGCTGGTACCGGTTGTCCGGGAGTGGGCGGTCGCTGTTCTGCTCGAACACGATTGCCGCGATCGTGGCCAGCAGCGGTACCCGGACCAGTTCGTCGAGGTGGGCGGCCCGCAGTTGGCGCAGCAGGCGCCCTGCGCGTTCCTCGTCGCCGAACCAGTTCTCGGCGAAGTGGCGGAGGGCCGCCTCGTCGAACGGTTGCAGTTCGTAGCGGCCCGCGCCCGCGCGTTGCAGGGGGGCGAGGGTGGCGCCGTCGATCGGGCGGGTTGTCAGCACCACCCGGTAGGGAGATCCCACGTCCGCGCCCCAGGTGGCGAGCACGGTGACGAGCCGGTCCCGCTCGGTGCCGTCGGCGACCTCGTCGAGGCCGTCGACCAGCAGCAGCCAGCGGCAACCCGCCACCCGGTCGCGGAGCAGCCGGGCGTCGAACGAGGTGTCCAGCAGGGCGCCGTACTCGGCGCGCGCCGTCTCGGCCAGTGCCTCGGGGAAGGGGGAGCCCAGCCTGGTCGCCAGTTCGCGGGCGGTGAGCCGCAGCGGTACGACCGGCTCGGTCAGTGGCTCGTCCGACTCGGCGGGGTGGTTGCGCCACCTGGTGGTGAGCGTGGCGGCCAGGCGCAGCGACAGCGTCGACTTCCCCTGGCCGGGGCCGCCGGTGACGATCACGTGGTCGGCGGTGTCGAGGGCTTCGCGCACCGTTCGCGTCGGCGGGCGCACGACCACCCTGGCGACGGGGGCGCGGTGCGTCTCGACGACCTGGCCGCGCTCGTCCAGGATCGGTTCGGGCTGCGGTTGGTCGACCGGTTCCTCGATGCCGGTGCCGAGGTCCTGCCGCACGTACACCTCGGCCAGCGACGGGCGCCGTGCGCCGCGCAGGCGGTACGGGAAGTCCTGCGCCTCCGGTGCTTGCGCGCGGAGCAGCGAGCGGATGCCGGCCGGTGGCTCCGGTAGGTCGGCCCAGTTCTCCACTGCTCCGGCCACCTCGGGCGGCGGCGGAGCGGCCTCGCGCGCGTGCAGGTGCACGTCGCCGTGGATTGTGCCTGCTTGCAAGGAGTTTCCGTGGATGACGCCGTCCACGCGGTTGGTCAGTCGCTCCTCGTCGCGCACCCGTACCCCCTCCGGTGGGCGCCCATGGTCGCACGGCGGAGCGCTCGGGCACCGACGATCGGCTCCGGTCGCGTCGCGCCTGCTGTCAGACCGTGAGCCGGGGTGGGTTGGGGCCGTAGGCGTTGGCCCTGGCCGCGCGGGCGCGCACCCCGGGGATCGCGGTGACGACCCGCAGGAAGCGCGGCGGGGTGATCGGCTTGCCGCGGTCGCGGGCCCGGGCGGTGCGCTGCTCGATGCGGACCTGTTGGGCCTGCACCTGCCGGATCGCCGGTTCGCGGTCGGCCTGGATGGTTGCCAGCACGGTTTCGTCGAGGGTGCCCGAGGTCAGGGCGGGGACGAGCCGGTTCGCGGCGGCCACGGCGTCCTGCACCGCCATCAGGATGCCGTTGCCGCCCACCGGGGAGATGACGTGCGCGGCGTCGCCGAGGAGGAGCAGGCCGGGGCGGTGCCAGCGGTCGACCCGGCTGATGTCGACCGAGAGCAGGGTGGTCTGGGCGAAGTCGGTCAGCGCCGGGACGCGGTCGGCCAGCCAGGGGATCTGCTGGGCGACCGAGGCGCGGATCGGTTCCAGGCCCGCCGCCCGGGTGGCCTGGTAACCGCCCTTGGGGAGGCTGTAGCCGACCTGCCAGGTGTCGGTGCCGCCGAGCAGGCCGAGGTAGTGGTCGCGGCCGAAGTACAGGTCGACGTCGGCGTCCGGGGGGTCGGTGGGGAGCCGGGGCAGGCGGAACCACAGCAGGTCCGTGGTGGCGCCGAGGTTCGCGGCGGGGAGGTCGGCGAGCTTGCGGACCGCGGAGAACCGGCCGTCGGTGGCGACCACGAGCCGGGCCTCGACCTCGCCGCCCCGGTGTCGGACGCCGGTCACCGCGCCCGCGTCGTCGCGGAGGAGGTCGATGACGCGGGTGTGCGTGCGCAGGTCGAACGCGGGCAGTTCGGCGGCCCGCTCGGCCAGGAAGGTGAGGAACCGCGACTGCGGCATCAGCGCCACGTACGGGAACCGGCTGCGCACCTTCGCGTAGTCGGCCACGGTCAGCGGGCCGTGCGGGGTGTGGAACCGGAACGAGCGGGCCGGGTGGTGCGCGAGGGCCAGCAGGTCGTCGGCGAGGCCGAGCTGGTCGAACAGCTCCAGCGTGTACGGGTGCAGCGAGTCGCCGCGGAACTCGCGGGCGAAGTCGCCGTGCGATTCCAGGACGGTCGTCCGCACGCCCGCCCGCGCCAGCAGGTACCCCAGCACCATGCCGCCGGGGCCACCGCCGACGACCACCACCGGTCGCGTGTTGTCCATGCCCCCATCCTGGCCACCCGCCGCCCACCCCGCCGGGTGGGCGCCGACGTGACGTTGATCCCCGTAACGGGTTGCCGCACCCCACCGATCTGCGCCTTGTGACAGACGACTGGCTCCGCACGGGCGGTCCCGAGGAGACGTTCCGGGTCGCGCCGGTCGAACGGGACGTGGCGAGCCTGCGGCGGGCCAGGGCCGAGTCGCTGCGGGCGGCCAACCTCGACACCTGGAACCGGGGGCGGGACCGGCTCGTCGAGGCGATCCGCGACACCCGGGCCGTGCTCAGGGCCGCGGGCTCACCGGGCCTGGGCACGGTCGTGCGCTTCTCGCTGCTGGTCCGCAACTGGCGCGGCTGGGTCCTGTCGGAGGGCTTCTACCTGCTCGCCAACGGTGACATGGCCGCCCAGCCCGGCGACGAGGCGTTCCGCCACCGCTTCCGCCACCGCCCGGAGGACTACGCCAGGCGGGTGCTGACCACGACCTGGACCGAGTACCGCCACGGCGACGACCGCACCGGCGTCCCGCACGACCGGCTGGACGAGACCAGCCCGGCCGAGTTCGAGAAGTGGGTGGCCGACCGGGTCCGCGGCACCGCCCGCCCCCTCGCCGTCCTCCTCGTCCGCCACGGCCTCCGCGACGACGACCTGCTGTAGCCCCGTCAGCGCAGGTGGGGGTCGACCCTGGCGATGGTGTCGCGCAGGGCGGTGATGTGCTCGGTGAGGGCGCGGCGGCCGGTGCGGGTGAGGGAGATCCAGGTGGTGCGGCGGCCCGCGTGGACCCCCTTCCTGCTGCGCACGTAGTCGATCCCGGCCAGCGCCGAAACCTGCTTGGACAGCACGGAGTCGCTGACGCGCAGTTCGTCACGGAGGGCGGCGAACTCCAGTTCGGTGACGGCGGCGAGCAGGCTGAGCAGCTTGAAGCGGAGCAGGGATTGCAGGTTGGGGTCGAACTCGGCCATCAGGCCGCCGCCAGGAGCAGGACGACACCGGCGGCGGCGAGGGTGGCGAAGGCGAGCAACTGCCACCGCGACTGGGCGCGGGAGTGCGCCACCGGGTCGCCGCGGTAGGCGCTGAACCACCGCCGTCCGCCCAGCGCGTAGCCGATCCCGCCCGCGGCGGAGCAGACGGCGGTGAGCCACCACAGGTCGAGGTGGCCCGCCCAGACGGCACCCGCCAGGGCCGCGGTGTAGGACAGGGACGCGGTGGTGGCCGTGCCGAGCACGGCCCGGTGGGCGAGCCCGGCGATCCACACCCCGTTGAGGTTGCGGAACCGGGTGAGCTGGGCGACCGCCACCGCGCAGAAGACGAGCAGGCCCGCGGCCAGGACCAGGTGCGACCAGGTGGTGCCGACCGCGAGGCCGACCGCGGTGGTGGCGAGCTGCGTGGCGACGGCCACGGCGATCGACCCGAAGAACAGCCCCGGGAGGCGGAGTCGGGCCGCCAGGCCCTCCTGCGACCGCCGCGCGTCGCCGAGCGCGGTCGCGGCCTCGTCCGGCTGCGGGGTCCATGAACTTTCCATGTCGGAAAGTGTAGGCCGTGCTTTCCGTATCGGCAAGTACGGTGGACGCGGCGGTGGACCTCCTCCGCGCCGGGCGGGAAGGTCCACTGTGGAGAAAGGGCTCGACGCCCGACCCGGGTGGTGGGTCGGGCGTCGAGTTTCCGCGTTCGCCGGGAAACGGAGTGAACCCGGCTACCGCAGTCCGGAGCTGTCAGCGACAGCCGGGTGGGGTTGCTCAGCGCGCTGGGCGCCGGGTCCGTCGACCGGGATCAGGAGGTCGGCATCAGAACGGTGTCGATCAGGTAGACCGTGGCGTTCGCGGTCTTGACGCCGCCGCAGATCACGTTGGCGTCGTTGACCTTCAGCGAGTCGCCCGAGCCGGTCACGGTGACCTTGCCCTTCTCGACGCTGGTCTGCTCGCCCGCGATCTTGTCCGGGGAGATCTGGCCGGGGATCACGTGGTAGGTCAGGATCTTGGTCAGCAGGGCGTCATCGGTCTTGAGCGTCTCGATGGTGGCCGCCGGGATCTTGGCGAAGGCCGAGTCGACCGGCGCGAAGACGGTGAACTCGGCGCTGTTCAGCGTCGAGACCAGGTCGACCTTCGGGTTCAGCTTGCCGGAGACGGCGGAGACCAGGGTCGTGAGCAGCGGGTTGTTGCTCGCCGCGGTGGCGACCGGGTCGGCGGCCATGCCGGAGACCGAGCCCGCGCCGGAGGGGACCTGCTTGGCGTAGTCGGCACAGCCCGGGCCCACCAGGTTGCCGGCGGGGTCCGCGGCAGCGCTGGCGGAGGTGGTGGTGGCGGCCGGGGCCTGCGTGGTGGTGGTCGCCGAGGAACCGGTGTCCGAGCTGCCGCAGGCCGAGGCCAGCAGGGCGGTGATCGCCAGGCCGCTGACCGTGGTGCCGACGCGAATGCTGCGCTTCATCTGTACATACTCCGTTGCTTGAGGAAGGGCACCGCTGGGGCGGGAGGTCCCGTCCAGCAGATCCTCGGTGTGTCCGAGGGGGAGAACACTGGTGATTCGGCCCCGGGTCGGGGGTGGATGGGTCGGATGGGAGACGAGATCATTCCGTTACCAAATGTGTTCGCCTGGTCACCCACTCCGGTTTTCACCCTGCGCGGGGAAATGGCGCTGTGTAGGCTCGCGCGCCTTCGGCTGCCGGGAAGGACAATTCTTGCGTCCATACAGGAATTGCCCGGGCGTTTGCGCCCGCTGCCCGGTCTCAAACCGGTGTGGTGTGTGACGTTGGCCGTCGGCGGTCCGACGGTTGCGCCGCGTGGGGGCGGGTATTCGCAGTCCGACGACCCGAACTTTGTGAGAGGACCGGTGTTATGGGAGCCGTTGCGCACTACATCGAGGTGGAAGCGCCCGCACAGGCGTGCTACGACTGGTGGCGGTCGCTGACCAAGCTGCCGCAGATCATGTCCGACGTGCGCGAGGTGAAGTCGAAGGACGGGGCCGACCACCGTACCGTGTGGACGGTCGACGGGCCGCTGGGCAAGACGCTGACCTGGGAAGCCGACATCGTCGACGACGAGGCGCCGCACAAGATCGCTTGGGCGACGGTCGAGGGCTCCGACCCGGACGTGAAGAACTCCGGCGTCGTGCGCTTCGACGACAAGGGCAACAGCCGCACCGGGGTGGAGATCAGCCTGGAGTACGAGCCCCCGGCGGGCAAGCTGGGCGAGGCCGTCGCGTCCCTGTTCGCCGACCCGCAGAAGAAGGTCGAACGCGCGGCCGCCGAGTTCAAGGCGGTCATCGAGCGGCGCTGACGTGGACGCCGCCGAGCAGTTCCGCGCGTGGGTCGACGAGGGCCACGCGGACCTGCCGCTGCCCGGTGGCGGTGGCACCGCCGAGCGGTGGGCCGGGTTGACCGCGTTCGGCGCGGTCGACCTGGCCGCCGCCCGGCTCGCCGAGGGGCACGCCGACGCGGCGGCCATCCTCGCCGAGTTGACCGGTGAGCAGGCCGCGCCGGGGGAGTACTGGGGGGTCTGGGCGGCCGCGCCCCGCTCGCTCACCGCCGACCACGACCACAACGGTTGGCGCGTCAGCGGCGACCGGCCGTGGTGCTCCGGCGCGCACACGCTCACCGACGCCCTGGTCACCGCGCAGACGCCCGGTGGCCAGGCGCTCTTCCACGTCCGCACCGCCGACGCCGCGCCGCTGCCCGACACCTGGGCGGCGACCGGCATGGCGGCCAGCGACAGCGGCACCGTCCGCTTCGCCGCCACCCCGGCCCGCCCGGTCGGCGACCCCGGCGCCTACCTCGACCGACCCGGCTTCTGGCACGGCGGCATCGGTGTCGCCGCGGTGTGGCTCGGCGGCGCCCGCGGGGTGGCCCGACCGCTGTTCGACCGGGCCGACCACGACCCGCACCAGCTCGCCCACCTCGGCGCGGTCGACGAACTGCTCAGCACCGGGGACGCCGTCCTCGCCGACGCGGCCCGCGCGGTCGACGCCGCGCCCAAGGCCGACGCGGAGCGGCTGGCGCTGCGGGTCCGCGCCGCGGTCGAGCGGGTGGCCACCGGCGTGCTCGACCACGTCGGCCGGGCCACCGGCGCCGGACCGCTCTGCGCCGACGCCGCGCACGGCCGCCGCGTCGCCGACCTCACCGTCTACCTGCGGCAGAGCCACGCCGAACGCGACCTCGCCCGCCTCGGAGAACTGGGAACCCGACCGTGATCGAAATCGAGGGCACGGGGACCGACGAGAGCACTTGGCGGGCGTGGCCCGTGCTGGGTGCCCTGCCCCCGCTGCCGAACCCGGAGAGCCCGGTCGTGGTGGTCGCCCCGCACCCGGACGACGAGGTCCTGGGGGTCGGTGGCCTGCTCCGGCTCGCCCGCGGAGTGCGCCTCATCGCGGTCACCGACGGCGAGGCGTCGCACCCGACCACCACCGTTTACACCAAGCCCGAACTCGCCGCCGTCCGCCGCCAGGAGACCGCCGCCGCCCTGGCCACCCTCGGCGTCGCCGCGCGGGTCGACCGGATCGGGATGCCCGACGGGAACATCGACGAGGACGCGCTCGTGCCGCTGATCGCCCGGGTGCTGCGCCCCGGCGCCCGCTGCCTGGCCACCTGGCGCGGCGACGGGCACCCCGACCACGAGGCCGTCGGCCGGGCCGCGGCCCGCGCGTGCGCCCGCACCGGGGCCCGGTTGCTGGAGTACCCGGTGTGGACGTGGCACTGGTCCACCCCGGGGGACGAGCGCGTGCCCTGGTCCTCCGCGCTGCGGGTCGACCTGCCGCCGGAGGTGGCCGCGGCCAAGCGGGCGGCGGTCGCGGAGTTCGCCAGCCAGGTGAACCCGCTCGGCCCCGACCCGGCGATCCTGCCGCCCCCGGTGCTGCGCAGGCTCACCCGCGACTTCGAAGTGGTGTTCGGGTGAGCCTCGGACCCGACTACTTCACCGCCCAGTACGCGGCCGACCCGGACCCGTGGGGGTTCCGCTCCCGCTGGTACGAGCAGCGCAAGTACGCGCTCACCCTGGCCGCGCTGACCCGCCCGCGCTACCGGTCGGCGTTCGAACCCGGCTGCTCGGTCGGCGTGCTGACCGCCGCCCTGGCCCAGCGCTGCGACCGGGTGCTGGCCTGGGACCTCGACCCCACCGCCCGCGCCCAGGCCGCCGCGGGCACCCCGGACAACGTCGTGGTCGACGCCGGTCAGGTGCCGGGGGACTGGCCGCCGGGCGAGCACGACCTGGTGGTGCTGTCCGAGGTCGGCTACTACCTCGACGCGACTGACCTGCGGCGCCTGGTCGACCTCGCCGTCGGCTCGCTGGCCAGGGACGGGGAGCTGGTCCTCGTGCACTGGCGCCACCCGGTCGCCGACTACCCGGCCGACGGCGACACCGTGCACCGGGCCTTCCTGGCCGATTCCCCGCTGCACCGGCAGGTCGGGCACCTCGAACCGGACTTCCGCCTCGACGTGCTGACCCGGCAGCCGGGATCGGTCGCCACCCGGGAGGGCCTGTGCTGACCGGGATCGAGGTCGTGGTCCCCGCCCACGACGAGCGCGAGCACCTGCCGGACTGCCTGGCCGCCCTCGCCGACGCCGCCGCCCGCGCGCCGCTGCCGGTCCACGTCACCGTCGTCGCCGACTCCTGCCGCGACGACACCGCCGCCGTGGCCGAGGCCGCGGGCGCCACGGTCGTGACCGTCTCGGCCCGCAACGTCGGCGCGGCCAGGGCGGCGGGCTTCGCCACGGTCGCCCGCCCCGGCCGCTGGCTCGCCACCACCGACGCCGACACCCGGGTCCCCCGCACCTGGTTCACCGACCAGCTCGCCCAGCGCGCGGACGTGGTGGCGGGCGAGGTGGACGTCCTGGACTGGACGGCCTGGCCCGCCTGGCTGCCGCACCTCTACCGCGCCAGGTACTCCCGCGAGCGCGGCCACGTCCACGGCGCCAACCTGGCCTTCACCGCCGAGGCCTACCTCGCCGTCGGCGGCTTCCCCGCGCTGCCGGTGCACGAGGACGTCCGCCTCGTCGAGCACCTGCGCGCAGCCGGGTTCCGCGTCGTGCACCCCGACACCGCCCCGGTGGTCACCAGCGCCCGCCGCACGTCCCGCTGCACCGGCGGCTTCGCCACCCACCTGACCGACCTCGCCGAGGCCCGCGACCGGCTGACGGGCACCGGCTGACCGGGTGCTGAGCCGAACACCGCCGATGGCCCCGGCGGGCGGAATGGCCACGAACTGTCAGTGACACGCCTATGGCGATCCGTGCGCCGTACCCCTTACGCTGGATGTCTGACTTCATCGGGGGTGGCGGCCAGTGGGTCGGACAGAGGGCTCCCTCCGAGACCTGTGGTCCCTCGTCCGCCACGTGCGCTGGGCCCGCCCCACTCCGGGGATTCGCCGCCGGGCCGTGGAATACCTCGCGGTGTTCGAGCGGGTCGTGGTCCCCGTTGTCACGGCCGCTGTCGATGACCCGGTTGTCCGCGAGCGGGTCGTCGACGCGCTGCGGGGACCCGGGGTGAAGCTGACGTTCCTCGCCGCCGCGTACGCCGAGACCGCCGGGTTGCCGCTGGACGTCGAGCCGACCGTGTTGACCGGCGCCATCACCCGCGTCTACGACGACCTGTTCGACCACTTCGGCGGACCCGACCTCGACAACCGGTTGGATTCCCTGTTCCGCACGGGGGACTTCGCCGCCGCGAACGACGTGGAGGCCGTGTTCGCGGGGCTCTACCGGGCGGTCCGCGAACGCGTGGACCCGGCGGCCCTGGAGCTGCTGCTCGGCGAACTCCTCGAGTTGCAGGCGTACCAGGTCAGGTCGCGGGAGCAGACCGACCCCTCGGTCGGGTTCTCCTCGGTCCTGGACATCACGCGGGGCAAGGGCGGCCACGGGATGGTCGTGCTCTTCGGCGTCGCGACGGGTCCGCTGCACTGGAGGGAATCCGCCCTCGTGCGCGAACTGGGCTCCGTCCTCCAGCTCCTGGACGACTATGAGGACATGGAACCGGACAGGGCGGCGGGCGTTCGGACCGCGGTCACGCTCGGTGGGATCTCCCTCGGCGGCATCTGCGCCGGGTTGCGGGAGGTCGCCGACGGTTTCGGTGCCCGGTTCGGCAGGCGGAGACCGATGTTCACGATCGTCTACGCCGCGTTGTGGATGTCCTACCTCCGAAGGCGGTTCCCCCGGCCCGGTGGTCGGAGCCCGGTGGCCCGCCACCCCCTGTCCACCCTGTTGCTGCACCCCGCGCCACTGGCATCACCCGACCTCCGGTTGTCACCGCGTCCGGCCAGGGGGAAGGTGTGACTGTGACCAGAGGGGTGCCACCGGGGTGGAGCGCACCGCCCCGCCCTGATCTCGCCGTGCCCCTGGTGCGGGCGCCGGTGGTGCTGTCCCACGTCTTCGCGGGGCCGCGCAGGCCGGACTTCGGGCGGTCCCACCGGCAGAACGTCGTGCTGGCGGCGGTCGCGGTGGTGGTGTTCGCGCTGAGCCGGTTGCTCTGGTCGACACCCGTGGCACTGGTGGCGGTGGGCGTGGTCGCCTACGCCTTCGCCAGGTTCGTCTTCCTGCTGGTCCTCGAGCGCAACCAGGACCGGTTCGGGGAGCGGTGGTTGAGCGAGTGCAGCCGGGACCTGCGGGACAGCGAGTTCCCCGTGGTCCGCCTCAGCGCCGACGACCGCTTCTACGACCTGACCGACACCGATCGCGCCGCGCGCCTGCTCCACCTGTCCGACGAGCGCCCGGCGACCCCGGTCGTGATCGATTTCAGCCATCCCCCCTCGGCCCTGGAACGGGTCGGGTTCGCGCTCGGCGAGGTCCAGTTCCGCGCCGTGGAGGGCGCGGAACCGCGTGTCCGCTTCCCCGAGGCGCGCTACCGGTTGGACGATTCGGCGTTGCGCACGTTCTGGCAGCTCGGTGGCTCCGCCGTCGTCACCCTGGGCGCGCCAACTGCTTCCGGAGCAGCTCGTGCCGGAACTGGTAGGTCGGACCCACCAGGCGCAGGACGGTCCGCTGGTGGGCGTGGTCGAGGAAGCGCATGAGCCGCAGCGGCGTGCGCCGGGTGAGGGCCAGCCAGATCCGGGCCGTGTCGTAGCGCCCGCAGGCACTGGTCGAGTAGGTCGCCAGGCCGATGCCCCCGGCGCCCAGGACCAGGCCCACCGCCGCACCGAGCGCCCCGACCAGGAACGGGTTGGTGACCGGCACGACCAGCCCCCGGTCGGCGACCCCGACGAAGCCGCCCAGCACCGCGCCGACGACGGCGCCCAGGGCGGCACCGGACCCCGTCGCGATGAGCACGGCCCTCCGGTCGTCGTGCAGCGAGGAGGTGGGGGTGATGATCCCGGCGGGGTCCGTGGGCTCGGTGAACCTGCGCACCAACCCGAACAGCACGCCGAACAGCAACCCGGTCACCGCGCCGGGGAGCCCGCCGAACACGAGCCCGACGGCCACGGCGCCCGCGACCGCGCCGACCACGGCGAAGACCAGGTCGCGCGCGACCTCCACGCCGCGCAGCCGCCTGGGCGCGAAGCGGCGAGGCGGCTCGGCGGGCACGCGGGCGAGCAGCGCCCCACCGGCGGCGCCGAGGGCGAAACCCACGACGAGACCGAGGACGGGCCGCCCGAACAGACCCAGCAGCAGCAACCCGAGCACCGCCGACACCCCACCGCCCACCAGGACTCCGCGGGCGACGACGACCCACCCCGGCACCTTCGAGCACAGCTCCCACCACGCGATCTCGCCGTACTCGCGGGCCAGGAACGTCAACCAGTCGACCTGCCGGTCCAGGTCCCAGCCCGGCGCCCGGGTGGCGGGCTCGTGGTCGGTGGGTGATCCGGGGCGCTCGTCCAGCGCCCTGCGTGGGAAGTCCCGCAGCAGCGCCGCCCGCATGGCGTCGGCGTCGGCCAGCTCCAGCAGGTCGGCGGGCTCGGAGTCGCGCTCGCTGTAGACGTCCTGCGCCAGGGTCAGCATGAACGGGGTCTCCAGCGCCGCCCCGAGCTGGGCGTTCTCCCGCAGCCCCTCCAGCACCGGCTCCCACCGGTCCACCGCGACCTGCGGGATTCTCGACCGCAGGTGGTCGACCACCTCGTCGGGCCGGAACGGCAGCAACTCCACCACGTCCGGCTCCGGGATCGTCCCGGCCGCGTTGGCCGCGGCGAAGTACCCGCTCTGGCACGCCAGGACGAGGGGCCTGCCGCTGTCCAGGTCGCGCTCGATGGTCCGCAGCGCGGACGTGTCCGGCTCGGCACCCATCTGGTCGAGGTTGTCCAGCAGCGGCAACAGCCGACCGCGGCGCAGCAGTTCGAGCACCGCGGTCGGTCCGTACCGCTTCTCGTTCGCCAGGAACGGGTACTCCCCGAGCACCGCGTTGACCAACCACTCCTGGAAGTTCTGCCGGGGGTGCCACCCCGCGACGGAGAGGATGACCGGAACGGGTTTCGCCGACTGGCGCCGCAACACCGCCACGGCAAGCAGGATCAGCAGGCCCGTCTTGCCAGCGCCGCTCACCCCGGTGACCACCATCCGACGGGGGTTGTCGACGTACGCGGTCACCAACTCGTCGCACGTCCGCTCGGTCTCCGGCCCGCCGTGCAACGGCCGGTACCGCACCGGCAACCGCTTGTCCTCGACCAGGGCCCGTGCGCGCAGCTCCTTGTCCCACTGCTGCCTGACCTTGTTCGCCAGTGCGGCCGCGGCGTCGTCGACCTGGGCGTCGGTACTGGTGCTCGAGTTCCGGTCCTCCAGCAGCGGGACCAGGAACTTGACCACGCCCCCCGCGCTGACCACGACCGCCAGCACCCAGGTGATCGTCGCCGCGTCTTCGCGGAAGCCGACGACCAGCAGGCCCGCGACGATCAATGCCCACAACACCAGTTGCTTGCGTCCCGACACGGACACAGTTAACCGAATTCCGACGACCGCCACCCACCCAACTCCGCGGCAGGCGGATAACCGCCACCGCGGTCGGCCACCGATCGTTCAGGCGGGGGTCGCGTCGACCCGCCCGACCGCCTCAGAGCTCTTCGACCCAGTAGGGCCGCACGTCCATGACGCCGGTGCCGCGCGCGCCGGTGATGGTGCCCGAGGTCTGGGTGGTGAGGGTGTACCAGGACTCGACGTAGTCCGGGTCGTCCACCCACCAGCTCGCGGGCATGGCGTTGAGGATCGCCGTCACCAGCGGCGTGTACGCGCCGCCGTCCACAATGGTCAAGAGGGCGGTCGCGAGGGCGGTGGCCAGCGCGGAGTAGTTCGTGTCGCCGTCGTCCTCCATCATCACGACGTCGGCGGCGTTGTACCTGTAGTGGTTCCAGTGCACCAGGAGCTGGTTGGGGTGGTAGTCGCGGTTCTCGTCGTCGAGGTAGGGCATCTGGACCGGGTCGACGGTGGCCTTGCCGTCCGGGCCGAAGCCGCCCGCCAGGGTGAAGATCTCCGAGGAACCCTTGGGCCACGGCTCCTGGTTGTCGCCGACGCGGACGCGGGTGACCTGGGTGGCCCAGTAGCCGCCCGCCGCCTTGATCGGTCCACTTTGGATGGATCGGGTGCCGGTCGCGCGGCGCAGGACGTCCAGGCCGAGGCGGGTGGCGGTGGGCACGTCGATGTCGACCACGAACACCGGCCGGGACGGGACCTCCACCGTCGACAGCGTCACCGCGCGCCCACCGGGCTCGTAGGCGGTGAACCGGGTTGCTTCGTCGTCGTTCGGCGCCGCCGCGACCAGCGGGGCCACCCCGTCGCGCAGGGCGACCGCCATGCCCGCGTCACCCAGGCGCACCCGCAGCAGGTCGGCAGACCCGGCGGGCAGGCCCTTGGCGGTCAGCACGTCGGCGTTGGCCGCCGCCAGGGTCGGGGCCAGCCGACCGCGCCGGTCCAGCACCCGGGGGTCGGCCGGCGCCGTGCCCAGCGCGGGCCGGGCGCCGGACTCGCCGAGTTCCACCGCCAACGCGTGCGCCACCCGGTCGGTGATCCGCCCGACGCCGTCCGGTCGGGCGGGCGCCGCCTGCGCCGCTCCCGCCGCGACCACCCCGGAAGCGAGGACGACCACCGCCACCACGCCGTGCCTGAGTTTCCCCATCGCCGCCACCCGTCTCCCGTGAAGGTCCTCCCCCCACCTTGGATTGTCGGCGATAATCCGACAAGCGGACAAACGGCGTATCCGATCACCGGTTGGGCGGCGCAGGCGCGGAGTCCGGCGGGAACCGCCCGGCTGTCGGTGCGGGCCCCTGAGGTGCTCGGAGTCCGGATCGTGCCCCGTTGGTCCGGCCCGGACGCCGCAGGCAACACGAACGTGAAGGTTTTGCCCCCGGGTTGAACGGCGGGTGGAGTTCCACCTCACCGCAGTCCTCCACCGCACCAGGTCCGATGGTCCGACCCGCCTCCCCGCCGCCGCCCTGTGCGACCCCCGGCTGCTGGCCCTCACCGCCGCAGACGCCCTGGCCGGTGGCCGGGGCGTCTGCCAGGACTCGGCCCACCTCGTGCTCGCGCTATGCCGGGCGCGGGGCCTGCCCGCCCCCTGCGTCTCCGGCCACCTCCTCGGCCAGGACGGCACCCACGCCTGGGTCGAGGTCGTCGTCCCGCACCCCGGCGGCAGGCTGACCTGCGACCGGGTGCTCGGTGTCGTCGCCCTCGGCTGGGATCACAGCGGATGCTCGTCCAGGGGGTGCACGGCGATGGCGATCTTGCCGCGTGGACGTCGGCGACCCTCGCGGGCCGAGCCGCCTTCCAGCAGCGCGTGCGCCTGTGCGATGTCGGTCAGCGGGAGCACGGCGCCGATCACCGGCCGGAGCCTGCCCTGCTCGACCAGCAGGCCGAGGGCGTCGAGCTTCGCCCGGCCGGGGCTGGCGAAGAGGAAGTGGTAGGTCGCGTTCACGCCCCACGCGGCGAGCAGGTTCTGGGGTTCGGAGGTGTCCACGATGGACACCACGCGGCCTCGGTCGGCGAGGACCTCCGGGCTGCGGGTGAGGGTGTCCCCGCCCACCGTGTCCAGCACGACGTCCACCCCGCCCAGTGCGCGGACCTGCGGCACGGGGTCACCGACCGAGAAGTCGATCGCGGTGTCGGCTCCCAGCCCGGTGACGAACTCGTGGTCCCCCGCCCGCGCGGTGGTCACCACCTCGGCGCCCAGCGCGCGGGCGACCTGGATGGCGGCCGAACCGACCCCGCCCGCCCCGCCGTGCACCAGGACCCGTTCCCCGGCCCGCACCCCGGCGCGTTCGACCAGCGCCTCCCACGCCGTCACGCCCACGACCACGAGACCGGCTGCCTCGACGTGCGACAACCCCGCGGGCTTGCGGGCTACGAGGGCCTGGTCGACCACGTGGAACTCGGCGTAGGCCCCCTGCCCGGTGAACACCGGCGCCAGGTACCAGACCTCGTCGTCCGGTCGGAAGTCGTCCGCCCCCGGGCCGGTCTCGACCACCACGCCGGACACGTCGTTGCCGATCACCGCGGGCAGCGCCACCTGGTCGCGGTAGTCGCCGCGCCGGGTTTGCAGGTCGAGGGGGTTCACGGACGTGGCCAGCACGCGCACCAGCACCTGGCCGGGGCCGGGAACGGGTCTTGGCAGCTCTCGGGTGACGAACGCGGTGTCCGCGGCACCGAAGCGGACGAGTTCCACCACGCGCATCGAAGTCGACATGCCACGATCTTGGAACGTCATATCCCGAATTGTCAATGTGTTTGTGCGTTACGATCGCCGCGTGTTCTCTGAGGCGGAGTTGCTGGCTGTGTTCCGGGCACTGTCCAACCCGACCCGCCGTCAGCTGCTGGTGTGGCTCAAGGAGCCGATGGGGTTCCCCGGCCAGGAGCCCGACGACGTCGAGATCGGTGTCTGCGTGACCGACATCCAGCGGCGGGCGGGCCTGGGGCAGTCCACCACCTCGCAGTACCTCGCCATGCTGCGGCAAGCGGGGCTGGTGGTCGCCACCCGGCGGGGCAAGTGGACCTACTACCGCCGCGACGAGGCGAACATCGCCCACCTCCTGGAGACCCTGCGCGACGTGTTCTAGTGCCCCGTCGAGCTGTCGGGGGGAGGTGCTCGGGTCGGCGGCCCCGGCCGATCGGGCGGGGCTGACGGGGATCACAGCGGACGGGCGGCAGCCCCGGTGGGCGCGGGCTCTAGCATCGCCGTTGTCGGATCGAAGATCTTGGAGGACAACGTGTCAACTGTGACCCTCAAGGGGAACCAGGTTTCCGTCGGTGGCGCCTTCCCGGAGGTCGGCGCGGCGGCGGCCCCCTTCAGCCTGGTGGGCAAGGGCCTTGCCGACGTCGACCTGAGCGCGTTCGACGGAAAGCGGAAGGTGCTCAACATCTTCCCCAGCGTCGACACCCCGACCTGCGCGACCTCGGTGCGCACGTTCAACGAGCGCGCGGCCGAGGCGGAGAACACCGTGGTGCTGTGCGTGTCCGCCGACCTGCCGTTCGCCCAGGCCCGCTTCTGCGCGGCGGAGGGCCTGGAGAACGTGACCACGCTGTCCACCCTGCGCGGCGCCGAGTTCCTGACCGACTACGGCGTGGCGCTGCAGGATGGGCCGATGGCCGGTCTCGCCGCCCGCGCGGTGGTCGTGCTGGACGAGTCCAATGTGGTCGTGCACTCCCAGCTCGTCGGTGAGATCGCCGACGAGCCCGACTACGACTCGGCGCTGGCCGCCCTGAAGTGACCCCCGGGCGCCCCACCCGGTCGGGTGGGGCGCCCGGCTCCGGCACTCCGGAAATCACAGGTGACAACCACGGTTCTGGATGACACTCTTACCCAAATAAGGGTGTTATCTTGGTTTGGAGGTCGCTGTGGTTCGTCGCACCGCCGCTGTTGTGCTGGCATCCGCGCTCGTCGTCGCCGGGGCGCAGGACGCCGCCGCGGTCAGCGGGCCGGGGGACGCGGGGGTCCCGTTCTGGGTCGATGTCTCCCACCTCCGCCTGGTCAGCGACTCGGGGATCGCGGTCGGGACCTACCAGGGCACCATCTCCCTCTTCCGGGGCGGGAGCCGGGTGAGCCTGGGGAGCACCGCCGACGTGCAGGTCAACGACATCAACGCCACCGGCACGAGCGCAGGCAGGGTCAGCTACCGCGCCGCGACCTGGTCGCCCACCGGGGCCATCACCACTATCCCGAACCTGCCGGACGCCACCACCACCGAGGCGGTCGACATCAACGACAGCGGTGACGTGCTCGTCACCACCTTCCAGGGCAGGCCGTTCAGCAACGGCGCCGCCATCTGGCACGCGGGCGCGCTGACCCCGCTGCGGTACGGCGACACCCCCGTGCAGGCCGTGGCGATGAACGGCGGCGCCCAGGTCATCGCCGTGACCGACAGCGGCGACTTCGAAGCACCCCGCGAAGCCCTCCGCTGCACCCTCGCGGGCACCTGCACCGCGCTCCCGATGCCCACGGGCGCTGAACTCGTGGCCGTCCACGCGATCAACGACGCGGGCACCGTCGTCGGCACGATCATCGTCGAGGGTGTCACACGGGCGGTCGCCTGGGACGCCAACGGTCAGGTGACCGTCCTGCCCCCGCTCCCGGGCCATGCCTGGACCAACGTCGCGACCATCCGCCACGCCGTGAACACCCGTGGGGACATCGTCGGCTACAGCGACGCCACCGCCGTCGTCTGGCGGGCCGGGGTGCCCACGGCGCTGCCCGGCGGGCGCACGCTGAGCATCACCGACCAGAACGACCGGGGCGACGTCGTCGGTTCCGCCCAGAACGCGGCGGGCGACCCGCGCCCGTTCGTCATTTCCCGTGGCTCGTCGTTCAGCGAACTCGGAACGCTGATGCTGCTGCCGCGCGGGGAGGTCAAGGCCATCTCCGCAGGCGGGCTTGCCGTGGGCACCAGTTGGTTCTCGGTCTCGTTCTTCCCGGGCGCGGGCATCAGCAACCTGCGCGCCACCACCTGGCAGGTCGGCTGAACGCGGCGCGGGGTGGGCCACCGTGGTGACCCACCCCGCGCGGCGTGGCTCAGCGGCTGAGTCGGGTGATCAGCTCGCGGACGGCGGTCCGGGTCACCGGCAGGGTGACGCCGGGTCGCTTGCTGTCCCGCACGGCCGCGAGGTCCTGCCGCAGCTCAACACAGTCACTGGTGTTGCCGGAACGGGATGACTTGCGCCACTCCATGATCACACCCTCCAGGATTCAGCGGCTGAGTCGGGTGATCAGCTCGCGGACGGCGGTCCGGCTCGCCGGCAGGGTGACGCCGGGTCGCTTGCTGTCCCGCACGGCTGCCAGGTCCTGCCGCAGCTCGACACAGTTACCGGTGTTGCCCGAGCGGGATGACTTGCGCCACTCCATGATCACAACCTTTCTCGTAGTTGCCCGATCATACTGCGGCTTTCCGCGCTTGACAGAGCCATGCCATCGAGCATCGAGCGCATGTTGTCATAGCTGCGGACCTCGTCGTCGTGCAGGAAAACACTGCTTCCGTTCAGCTCGACGTTGAGCACCGGAGGTGCGTCGGGGAAGTCCAGCAGCAGCCACGGATGGAGCAGCAACCGGTGTGGCACTCGCCCGCGCACGATGCGGACGCCGAGTCCCCGGGTGGATGCCTGCACGAGGTGGCTCAGTTGTTCCCTGAGTGCGTCAACACCACCGAAGGGCTGTTGGAGCGCGCTCTCGTGGAGGAATGCCGTGTAGTCGATCGTGGGCAAAACCCGCTGCCGCTGCAAGCGGGCACGCCAACGCATTGTGACTTCCAGCGGTTCGGCGCCGTCCTCCGACATCAAGCCTGCCGCGTAGCGCTCTGTTTGCAGCAGCCCGGGGATGAAGCTGAACGACCAGTCGGTGATCGCCCTGGCTGAGGCTTCGTAGCTGGCCAGGGTGCCCACGTCGGGCAGGACCCCGGGCAGGGGGCGCGACCACCACCCGGCTTGTACGCCCGTTCGGGCGCTCTCGATCAACTCCTCGCGCTGGGCCATGGGCACGCCGTAGGTCGTCAGGACCATCGCCACGTCCTCGCTGGTGATGTGCCGCTTGCCGTTCTCGATGCGGCTCAGCGTCGCCGTCGACCAGCCGATCGCCCGGGCGGCGGCCTCCAGGTTGAGGGTCGTCTGCTCCTGCCGGAGGGCCTTGAGCTGGGCGCCGATGGTGCGGTCGCGCGCCTGCGGGTTCTTCCTCTGTCCGGACACGTCTTCCTTTCCACCCCCGCAAAGGCACGCGCGTGTCGATGCCGGGATTTTACAGTGTGGGACGCATCCGGCGGGGCGGTCATCAGCAGACACTCAGCACCGGGGGCACACCATACGCAACACGGCCAGACTAGGGGGAACCACTGCACCGCAACGCATCGACGGCTCAACTGAGTCCACGCTTCACCCGATCGGGTCTAGGTGGCCGCTGGGACCGCATGAAGCAGACTATCCACTGTAGACACAATCGGCTCTCGGGTCAGGAGGGTGTGACTGCTGCGCGGTGGCTTTCCGATTTCAACTGGTCAAGCTCAGTGGGAGCGGGCCCAAGCGGTCGTGGAGGAGGTCGTCGAGGAGCTGGGGGAGTGTGGGTGGCAGGAGTTTGTCGGTGGTGGCCATGAGGTCGTGTGGGTTCCACCAGCGCTGTTCGATGAGCCCGGCTTTTTCGTTGGAGGTGTGTTCGGGGGCGAGTGTGGGGGTGGTGGTGCGGGTGTGGGCGAGGTAGACGTGGTCGATGCGGTGGTGGTGGGTGCCTCGGTAGTGGAATCGGGACTCGCGGGTGTAGAGGTGGCGGCCGAGGGTGATGGTGGTGAGCCCTGTTTCCTCGGTGAGTTCGCGCAGGGCGGCGTGTTCGGGGGTTTCGTCGGGGTCGATGCCGCCGCCGGGGAGTTCCCACCAGTGGTGGGTGGGGTTGTCGGGGTCGCGGGCGTGGATGAGCAGGACGCGGTCGCCGGGGTCCAAGAGCAGGACACGGGCGCCGTGCCGGGGTGTGGGGGTGGGCACGTGCGGTGGTTCCTCGCCGGTCGTGGGGCGGGCCCGGCGAGCCGTTGGTGGGTCAGAAGAGAGTGGGCTCGTTGTGCTGGGCCGGGTTGACGGGGGCCGACGGTAGCAGCGGGTGGGTGGGGGTGAGGGTCGTGGCGACGGTGAGGGCGGAGTGGTCGGTCAGGCGTGACCCGTCCGCGTGGTGTTCGCGGGTGCTGTGGTCGTAGCGGCAGTCGGTGATGTGGGGGAGGAGTGTGGTGGTGAAGTGGGCGTGGTCGTAGCGGTAGCCCAGTTCCGGGCGTCGTGCCCAGGAGTGTTCGACGGTGTCGGGGTGGTGGTGGCGGTAGAGGTCGGTGAGGCCGTGGCGGGTGGTCAGGTCGCGGTAGAGGAGTTCCAACGCCGCGAGGTCACCCTCAAGGTCGAACACGTTCGTACCCGCGACCTCTGGGCACGCCTGGACGCCAAGCAGGTCGACATTGTCTGCGGCAGTCTCCCCACCCACCGCGGCCAACAACCCCACCTCGACTACGACTTCCTCGAATGGCACCGCGAAGGCGTCGCCCTGCTCACCAACCTCACCCCACGCGAACTCCCCGACACCCCCGTCACCGCCACCCGCCTCACCACCCTGCCGCTGCTCGCCCCCAGCGCCGGGCTCCTCGCCCAGTTCCTCAGCCAGTGGTTCGGCCCCGACTACCCTCACACCCTCAACGTCATCGCCACCATCGATTCACTCAACTACGGCCTCAACCTCCTCACCGCCGAACTCCTCCACGGTGCCATCCTCACCACCGACCGCGTCGCCGACGCCGCCATCACCGGCACCGGCCTGCGCAAACTCACCCTCGCCGACGACCTCACCCCACCCATGGAGATCGTCACCGGCATCCTCGCCCGCCCCGGCGAACGCCACCGCCATAGCCCAGATCACCCGCTCAACCTCCTCTGGGCCGCCTTCACCCACCACAGCCCTAGCGCGAACCTCACTCCCGCAGCACGTGGTAGTGCTCGGCCAGCACGCCGGTTGCCCGGTAGTCGCCACGGCGGGTGAAGACAGCGGCGTCGGTGGCGGTGGGGTGGTCGACGGTGACCTGCTCGGTCACGGTCGTGTCGATCGTCTTGTGGTCCGACCAGGCCACGAGCACACCGCTGGTCAGGCCGGTGACCGACGTGGGGGTGAGGGCGGCGCCGGTGGTGCGGTCGCGCAGCAGGGCGGCGTAGTCGGGCTGGTCGAGGCGGCAGCCGCGCGGGGGAGTGACCTGCGGCCAGTCCGGTGCGGTGAGCCCGCGTGATCGGGCGGCCTGCCACAGCCGGGGCACGTCCTCGTCGGTGTGCGGGGGCGGTGCCATCTGCTCGCACATCCACAGCAGCCGCCCGGCGCCGCGCGTCGGGCCGAGCCTGCGCCAGCGGACCCGCCGCGCCAGGTCGGCGGCGATGACGGCGACCCACGGGTGCACGGTGCGGGTGAAGCCCTGCGCCGCGAGCCAGGCCAGGTGGCGCGGGGCTTGGTCGAGGACCGGGAACAGGGTGCTCGCGGGCAGGCCCACGATCGTCCGGCCCGGCCTGGTGAACAGCTCGGGGGAGTGCGCGACCAGCAGCAGCGCCGCCCGGGCCAGGTCGCCGGGGGCGGAGGCGACCGACGACCCGAGGCCGGACACCGCCGTGCTGGGGCGGATGCGGTCGCGGTGGCCGCCCGCCTTGAGGACGGTGGCCACGACCGGGCGCTGCGGTTCGGCGACGGGGGCGTGGGCGAGGTCGGGGACCAGCAGGGACACCAGGTGGATCAACAGGTCCTCGGCGGTGTCCGGGTCGGTCGGGACCTCGACGCGGCTCAGCGCCGCCCGTAGCTGCGCGCCGACTCGGGTGCCGACCATGAGCCGCGCCGTGAGCAGGCCCAGTTCCGTCACGGCCACCTTGGGGCCGTCCAGCGCCAGGTATCCGTGCTGCACCAGGAAGTCGACGGCCTCGGTGACCGGTTCGGTGTCCTCGTCGCCCTGGTGGTGGCTCAGGGTGCGCAGCCACCACTGCTCCGCCTCGGGCAGCGTGGTGATCCGGCCCTGCACGACCTCGGCCAGCACGTGGTCGGGCAGGCTGTCGTGGATCTGCGAGTGCACGGTGTAGCCGTCGACCAGGGCGGCCTGCCAGTTGGCCCGTTCCAGCTCCGAGGTGACCAGGTACGCCCAGCCCTCGCGCTCGCCCGCGCCGACCCGGCCCGCCCGGCCGAACATCTGGAGCACCGTGGCCACGTCGATGTCGTCCAGGCCGACCCGGGTGTCGCGCACGACGACCGCCCGCGCGGGCAGGTTCACCCCGGCGGCGACCGTGGTGGTGGCGACCAGCACGTCCCAGTCGCGGTCGCGGAAGCGCTGTTCGGCCTCGCGCTTGTGGTCCCAGTCCTTGTAGTGCAGGCCCACCCCGACCGACGCGCACGCCTTGTGCAGCCGGTCGGTGTCGTCGATGTGCACCCCGGAGGTGTCCGCCCCGCGCGAACCCGCGATGGCCAGGGCGGTGGTGCGGACGTTGGGCTTGGTGCCGCAGAACACCAGCACGCTGCCGCCGTCCCCGGTGACCCGCCGGGTCAGCTCGACGGCCGTGCGCATCCGCAGCAGGCCGTCGGTGGTGCGGTCGGAGGTGGCCGGGATCTGCGGGAGCTGCCAGGTGAGCCGGGTCGGCCGCCAGGTGGTCGACACCAGCGAACCCTGCAACCAGGAGGCGATCTCGTCCGCGTTGGACACCGTCGCCGACAGCCCGACGATCCGCACCGGGGAGTCCGCGCCGCGCACCCTGGCCAGCAGCGCCTCCAGCAGCGGGCCGCGCTCGGGTGCGCCGAGCAGGTGGATCTCGTCGACGACCAGGCAGCCCACCTCGGCCAGCGCGGTCTGCAACGAGCTGGCCCGGCAGATCGCCTCGAACTTCTCCGTGGTCGCCACCCACAGGTCCGCCGCGCGCACCCGCTCGATGTCGGTCAGGTACTCCCCGGACAGCCGCTCCACCCGCAGCCCCTTGCCGCGCCAGGTGGCCAGCTCGCGGTCCAGTTCGTCGGTCAGCGACCGCTGCGGCACCAGCCAGGCGGCCTTGCGCCGCTCGCCCAGGATCGCCCGCAGCGCGGCCAGCATCCCCACCACGGTCTTGCCCGCCCCGGTCGGCGCGGTGATGACCAGGTGTTCCGAGGAGCCCAGGACGGCGGGGGCGGCGTGCGCCTGCGCCGGGTTCAGCGTCGGGAACGGCAGGTACTCCAGCCACTGCGCGGGCACCAGGTCGGCGGCCGGGACGTGCTCGACCTCGGGCACGTCGGCCGGGCCGTGGGCGTCCCAGACGGCCTCGAACGCGTCGCGGGCGTCGTGGGCGCGCTCGTCGGCGGTCGGGCCGCCCCAGTCGCGGCGGGCGCGGGCGGTCAGGGCGGTGGTGACGGTGAGGGCGTCCACACCGATCGTGGTGATCACCTCGTCCTCGATCCAGTGCCGCACCGAGCGGTGCGCCACCCCCGCGTCGGTGAGCCGGGTGCGCAGGGCGTCGAATGCCTCGCCGGTGGGTAGCAGGACCCGCGCGTCGGTGCCCTCGGGCAGGTCGGGGAGCCGCAGGGCCGGGTCGGTGGTCTTGCACCAGTGCAGCAGCCGCCGCTCGGCGGCGCGGACGAGGGGGACCGCGCGGGTGGGGCCTTGGCCGCCGCGTCGGGACGGCGGGGGCGGCTGGACGATCGCGGAGACGGTGGTCACCGGGGTCGCCCCGCGCTGTCCGTCACCCTGGTCCGCCGCACGGCGCTACCCTACGTGATCAGCAGGAGTGCGGAGGGAGGCCGGCGTGTCCAGCGCGCCCGAGGGCAGCGACGAGGTCGTGGAAGGCGTGGTCGACCGGGTCATCCACGTGGGACCCGACGGGCACACCGTCGCCGTGCTCAGCACGGGGGAGTCCGGCGAGCCGGTGAAGGTCGCGGGCACCGTGCTGGCGGGCCTACGCCCCGGCGAGACGCTGCGGGTCACCGGCCGCCGCCCGTCCACCGCCCGGCACGCCGACACCCTGCGCGTGCTGACCTGCGAGCGGGTGCTGCCCGCGACCGTGCACGCCATCCGCGCCTACCTGGGCTCCGGCATGATCAAGGGCATCGGCCCGACCATCGCCCAGGCCATCGTGGACCGCTTCGGCGCCGAGACGCTGACCGTCATCGACACCACCCCGGAACTGCTGCTCGGGGTGTCGCTGATCGGCCGCAAGCGGCTGGCGACGATCGTCGAGGGCTGGGCCGAGCAGCGCGAGATCCGCGAGGTGATGGTCTTCCTGCAAGGCGTCGGCGTCACCCCGGGCCTGGCCGTGCGCATCCACCGGCACCTGGGCGCCGAGGCCCGGCAGATCGTGGAGCAGCACCCGTACCAGCTCATCGAGCGGGTGCACGGGATCGGCTTCCGCATCGCCGACAAGATCGCCGTGGCGGTGGGCATCCCGGAGCGCAGCGGCGCCAGGATGCGCGCGGCGCTGCTGCACGTCCTCGACGAGGCCAGGGGCAAGGGCGGGCACTGCTACCTGCCGCGCGAGGAACTGCTGGCGGCGGCGGTGGCCCTGGTCCGGCAGGACCCGGAACTGGTCCGCGACGGGCTGGACGAGCTGCGGGAGATGGGCTCGGTCGTCGTGGAGCGCACGCCCGCGCTGTTCGCCGACGAGCTGGTGTTCCCCGCGTGGCTGCACCGCAGGGAGAGCACGCTCGCCGAGAACGTGCGGCGGCTGCTGGCGGCGCCGTCGCAGCTCCCGCGCCGGGCCGGGGCGGTCGCCGAGGAGGACCCGCCGCTGGGGGAGCGGCAGGCCGAGGCCGTCGAGATGGCGCTCACCGAGACGCTGTCGATCCTGACCGGCGGTCCCGGCAGCGGCAAGAGCCACACCGTGGCCGCGCTGGTGCGCCGGGCGAAGGCCGCCGGTGCCACCGTCGCGCTCGCCGCCCCGACCGGGCGCGCGGCCAAGCGGCTCTCGGAGCTGACCGGCCTGCGCGCCACCACCGTCCACCGCCTGGTGCACCACCGGGACAACCCGGTCGACGACGGCGGCCTGTTCGACCCCAACGACGGGCTGTCGTCGGACCTGGTCGTGGTGGACGAGGCGTCCATGCTCGACGTCCTGATCGCCGAACGCCTGCTGCGCGCCATCCCCGAGGGCAGCCACCTGCTGCTGGTCGGCGACGTCGACCAGCTCCCCAGCGTCGGCCCCGGCGCGGTCCTGCACGACCTGCTGGGCGTCGCCGACATCCCCTCCACCCGCCTGGACACGATCTACCGGCAGGACGCCGACAGCGGGATCGTCAGCAACGCCAACCGGGTCGTGCACGGCAGGCCCCCGGTCAACGGCCCCCAGTTCTGGTTCCACGACCTCGACGCGGACAAGACCGCCGACGTGGCGGAGCTGGTGGTCGACATCGCCACCCGCCGCCTCCCGGCCAAGCAGGGCTGCACCCCCGCCGACGTCCAGATCCTCTGCCCCGGCAAGGCCAGGGCCACCGGCGCCACCTCCCTGAGCCGCCTCGCCCAGGACCACCGCAACCCCGCCCGCGACACCACCCCCGAACACTGGGCCGACGACCGCCCCTTCCGCGTCGGCGACAAGGTCATGCCCACCCGCAACGACCCCACCAAGGGCGACTACGGCGTCTTCAACGGCGCCACCGCCACCATCACCGCCATCAACAAAGACGACCAGAACATCGAAATAGCCCTCGACGACGGCCAGACCGCCACCTACGACTTCGACGAACTCGAAACCCTGGCCCACGCCTACGCGATCACCGTCCACCGCTCCCAGGGCAGCGAATACCCGTACGTCGTCATCCCCCTGACCAACGACACCCCACACCTGTTGCTGCAACGGAACCTGCTCTACACGGCGATCACCCGCGCCAGGAAGCTCGTGGTGATCGTCGGCCACCGGGGCGCCCTCTTCCGCGCCCTCGACAACCGCCCCCGCCGCCGCAACACCCTGCTCACCCACCGCCTCTCCGCCATCGGCCCCTCCCCGGCGCCGCCGACCCGCACGGCCGACGGGCAGCAGTTCGCCTTCTGAACCGGCCGCGCCCGGCCCGGCGAGTGATCCACTCCCGCTGGTTCGTCCGAACGGCTCACCCGTCAGGCGGGGTCTCCGGTGCCGCGACTCGCGCGGTGGGCGTCGACGGCCTCCTGCACGAGGAAGCACAGGATGTCGATCCGCTGCTTGTGGTCGGTGGTGTCGGCCCGGTTCGCGGTGGCCCACTGCTGCCAGAGCCCTCCCGGCTGGGTGAACCGCTCGGCGCGGTGGGTGCCCAGGCGCGCGTCGAGGTGCTGGAGGGCGCCGAACGCGGAGTCCTGGTCGTACCGCAGTTTCGTCTCGCGGAGGTAGTTGTCCAGGTAGGCCGTGAGGATGTCGGCGTCGTCGGCGGTGCCGAGCCTGGCGAGCGCGAAGCAGTAACCGTGCCCGGCGAAGACGACCCGGCTTTCGAGCAGTCGGGCGCCAACGGGGGCGCGGAACCGCTCGCGGCGGTCCACCCCGATCAACCAGCCCGCGACGAGCCTGCACCGCCAGTCGGCGTCGAGCAGGACACCGAGTTCGCGGTCGGTGATCCGCTCCGCCGCCTCGGCCAGCGACCGCAGGAAAGCCGCTCCCTCCGGTGTGCCGAGCGCGGCGGGGTTCGCTTCCATGAGCCTCATGTAGCGCTGGCCGTCCTCCCCGCCAACGCTCACGTGGCGGTTGATGACGTCTTGCGGATCGAGGTCGTCCGTCCCGGGGGAACTCATGACCGGAGTCTCCCAGAGGCGCGGACGCCGGTGCGCGGACGTGCTCGCCTGTCCCTCCGAATTGCTCCACCCGGCGCATGGCGGCGCCCCAGCGGAACCTGTATGGAATCCCCCTCGGCATCGGTGGCGGTTGTGGAATCTGGCAACTGTGAACGCTGTGAACGCCTTGTGCACCCGAAATGACCTGCCCTTTTCGTCCATTGTGGACAGATTTTTAACATGGTCTGAATGGCCGATGTGAACGGTCGGATCGCGACGCTATCCTGCTGAAGCGCCAATTCGGGCGGCGGGTTGTCGAATGCGGCTGCATTCATTCTTCGCAATCAATTACTGCTTTCGGCAGAATGGGGGAGAACCGGGTGGTGGCGGTCGGGACGGGCGTGCGGGGACACCGGGACTTCCGGCTGTTCTGGCTCGGTGGCGCGGCCACCCTGCTCGGTTCGCACGCCTCGGCGCTGGTGCTGCCGGTGCTGGTGCTCCTGCTCGGCGGCTCACCGGTGACCGCGGGGGTCCTGGGCACCGCGGTCGGGTTGGCCGAGGTGCTCATCTCCCCGGCGGCGGGCGTCTGCGCCGACCGGGTGCCGCGCCGACCGATGATGGTGGTCTCCGCCCTGGTCGCCGCCTGCGCGGCGGGCGCGATCGCCCTGGTGGTGCTCACGGGCCGGGTCTCGCTGCCGGTGCTGTTCGCCGCCGCGGTCGTGGAGGGCGCGGCCACCGCCTGCTACGCCGCCGCCGCGTCGGGCGCGATCCGGGCGATCCTCCCGCCGGACGACCCGGCAGGCGCCCTCGGTGCCCTCCAGGCCAGGGAGAAGGCCGCCAAGCTCGCCGGACCGGGTGTCGGCGGCGGCCTGTACCAACTCGCCCCGTGGGCACCGTTCCTCGTCCACGCGGCCTGCCACGCCGTCGCCGCCCTGTGCGCCCGCGCCCTCGGCTCGGACCTGCGGCCCGCGCGGGTGGAGACCACCAGGCCCGCCTTCGCCAGGGACTTCGCCGACGGCGTGCGGTTCCTGTGGGCCGAACCGTTCCTGCGGTTCATGACCGTGTGGGCCGCGGGCGTCAACCTGGTGCTGGGCGCGCTGTACTTCCACGTCATCCTCGTCGCTCGCCTGCACGGCGCCTCCGCGGCCACCATCGGCCTGATGCTCACCGCCGCGGGCGTCGCGGGCCTGTGCGGGGCGCTGTTCGCGCCCACCCTGCTGCGCCGCTTCCCGCCGATCAGGTTGGTCCTGGTCGTCTCGTGGTCGATGGCCCTCGTGGCGTTCGCGTTCACGGCGTCCCCGCCACCGGCGGTGATGGGGGTCCTCCTGGCCGCGGTGTCGGCGCTCACGCCCGCGCTGAGCATCGCGTTCCAGAGCAAGGCGATCACCCGCACCCCGGACGGGATGCAGGGCAGGGTCGGGACCGCCCTGCGCACCCTGGGGGAGGGGACGGGCGCGGTGGCCCCGCTGGCGGCGGGCGCGCTCGTCGCCGCGCTGGCCCCGGCTCTCGTCGCGGTGGTGCTCGGGCTGGGCCTGACCGCGATCGCCCTCCACACCACCGCGGTCCTGCCGTCGCTGACCGCGGCACCCGACCCGGACCGCGTTCCCGAACAGGCAGGGGAGTGAACGCCGTGGAGATCGACGTCCGGGTGTTCTTCCCGGAACCGCCCGCCTTCGCCGAGTTCGCGCCGACCCGCGCGGTGTACGTCGGCGACGTGGACGGCCGCTGCGAGGTGTTCGCCTGGACCAGCGCGGGCGCCCGGCAGGTCACCGACCGACCGCAGGGCACCGTCACCTGCGCCATCGACCCGACCGGCGCCTGGGTGTGGTGGTTCGACGACGACCTCACCGGGGTGGGCCGCTGGCGGATCACCCCGTTCGGCGGCGGCGCCGCGGTCGACGCCGGGTTGCCGCCCGGCCGCGCGGCCGGGCTCGCCATGTCCGCGGACGGCACCGCCGCCGTCGGCGTCGGCCACGACGGGCTCTCGGTCCACCGCAGGCACCCGGACGGCCGGGTCGACCTCATCGGCGAGTTCGACGGCTACGCCACGCTCGTCGACCTGTCGCACTCCGGCCGCCTGGCCGTGCTCGCCCGCGACCCCGAGGACCCGGTCCCGGCGGTGGTGCTGGACGTGGCCACGGGTGGGCACCTGCCCCTGCACCTGCCGGGCCGGAGCCTGTGGGTGGCCGGGTTCGCGCCCGTGCCCGGCGACGAACGGCTACTGCTGACCACCGCGAGCGACACCGCCTACCGCCTGGCCGAGTGGACCCCGGGCGGCGGGGTTCGCGAGCTGCCCTGGTTCGAGTCCGAAACCGAGATCGCGCCGTCCTGGTACCCCGACGGCCGCCGGGTCCTGCTGCGCCGGGACCGGCACGCCCGCTCCGAACTGCGCGAACTCGACCTGGACCGGCGGACCGACACGCTCCTGCCGACGCAGCGGGGGACCATCCTGGCCGCCCAGGTGCAGCCGGACGGCGACCTGCACCACGTGTGGACCGACACCGCGCACCCGCCGCACCTGCGCACCGCCTCCGGGCGGCGACCGCTCGGCGGCCCCCGGACCACGGCCGTGGCGGGCACCCCGCGCGAGGTGTGGGTCGACACCCCGGCCGGACCCGTGCACACGCTGCTCACCGTGCCGGGCTCACCCCCACCGCACCCCACCGTGTTCCTGCTGCACGGCGGCCCGCACGCGGCGGCCCACGACGCCTACGACGCCCTGGTCTCGGTGTTCACGGGCATCGGCTGCGCCGTGGCCAGGCCGAACTACCGCGGCTCCACCGGCTACGGCGCGGCCTGGCGCAACGACTTCTCCGACGGCCCCGGGCACACGCAGCTCCTCGACCTCGCCGCCGTGCGCGAGCACCTGGTCCGGGCCGGGGTCGCCGACGAGCACCGGACGGCGGTGGTGGGCACGTCCTGGGGCGGCTACCTCGCCCTGCTCGCCGCGGGCGTGCAGCCCGAGCTGTGGCAGTCGGTCGCGGCCGTCAACCCGATCGCCGACTACGCCGCCGCGTACCGCGGCGCCACCCCCGCGGTGCGCGCCCTCGACCGGCGCATCTTCGGCGGGGACCCGGACCGGCGACCCGCCGCCTACGCCGCCGCCTCCCCGATGACCCACGTCGCCGCCGTGCGCGCGCCGGTGCTCGTCCTGGCCGCCACCGACGACGACCGCTGCCCACCGGAGCAGGTGGCCGCCTACGTCGCGGCGCTGTCCGCGCGCGGCGTCGAGCACGAACTCCAGTGGACCCGGTCCGGCCACGAGGGCCACACCGGCGCGGTCCACCACCAGGTCATCAGCTCCGTGGTGCGCTTCGTGGCCACGGCGCTGGGAGGGCGGGCGCTGTCCGCCCCGACGAAGGCGGGGTGAACGGGTGCACCCGGCACCCCGCCGAGACCCCGGGAAGGAGGTGAACGCATGCGCAAGCGCGTCATCAAGAACGACCCGATCAGCGGCAACCGCGACCAGAGCCGCAGTGTCGAGGTGAGCGTGTCCGTCAGCGTGGGTTTCTGACGGCACCGCACCCGATGGCAGTGGGGAGGCGGGCGCCCGCCTCCCCACCACGGCAGACCCGGGAACCACACACCCGAGCACGACGAAAGCGGGCCGCAGTGCGAATCGTTCTGATCAACATGCCGTGGGCGCTGATAGACGTTCCCTCGCTGGCGCTGGGCATCCTGAGCACGGCGGTGCGCCGCGCGGTGCCCGACGCCGAGGTCGAGGTCGTGCAGGCCAACCTGGACTACGTGGACTGGATCGCCGAGCGCAGGTCGTTCACCGTCCGCGACTACCACTTCTACTCCCTCGACACCTACTTCCAGGGCGTCGGCGACTGGGTCTTCACCTCCGCGCTCTACGACGACCCGCACTGGCGCGTCGACGAGCTGGCCGAGCTGGTGCCGATGCCGGACGAGCAGCGCGCGATGACCCTGGAGCTGCACGAGACCGCGGCCGAGTTCGTCGAGGAGACCGCCAGGCGCATCGCCGAGAGCAACCCCGACCTCGTCGGGTTCACCTCCACCTTCCAGCAGAACGTGCCCGCCCTGGCGGTGGCCAGGGCGCTCAAGCGCATCGCCCCGCACATCCGGGTGGCGATGGGCGGGGCGAACTGCGACGGCGTGCAGGGCGAGGCGATCCACCGCAACTTCCCGTTCGTCGACCACGTGCTGCGCGGCGAGGGCGAGGTCGCCTTCCCCGCCCTGGTGCGGGCCCTGCGCGACGGCGGCGGCCTGGGCGCGGTGCCCGGCCTGTGCTGGCGGGACGGGGACGGGACGGTGGTGGTCAACCCGATGGCGACCACCCCGCTGGCGCCCGCGCAGATCGTGGCGCCGAACTACGACGGCTACTTCGAGCGCCTCGACGAGTCGGTGGTGCGCGACTGGGTGGACCCGAAGCTGGTCGTGGAGGGCGCCCGCGGCTGCTGGTGGGGGGAGAAGCACCACTGCACGTTCTGCGGGCTCAACGGTTCGTTCATGCAGTTCCGCAGCAAGAGCCCGGAGGTCTTCTGGGACGAGATCGCGCACCTGGTGCGCGAGCACCAGGTGCTGGACATGTTCGTCGTGGACAACATCCTGGACATGGGCTACGTGCGCACCCTGCTGCCCGCGATCATCGAGTCCGGCTACGACCTGCGGATGCAGTACGAGATCAAGTCCAACATGAACCGCGCCCAGCTCACCACCCTCGCCGCGGCCGGGCTGGTCAACGTGCAGCCGGGCATCGAGAACCTCAACAGCCGGGTCCTCAAGATCATGGACAAGGGCGTGACCGGCTGCCACAACGTGCGGATGCTGCGCGACGCCGCGTCGGAGGGCCTGTCCATCGCGTGGAACTACCTCTACGGGTTCCCCGGCGAGGCGGAGGACGACTACGGGTCGGTGATCGAGCAGATGCCCGCCCTGCACCACCTGCCCCCGGTGGAGGGCGTCGCCCGGATCGTCATCGAGCGGTTCAGCCCGTACTTCAACCGCCCGGAACTCGGGTTCGCCGAACTCGCCCCCGGCACCCAGTACGCGATGAACTACGACCTGCCGCGCACCGAGCTGATGGACCTGGCCTACCTGTTCACCTCCGCCGCGCTCGGCGTCGGCGAGCGCACCGGGGACCGGCTGCGCGCCGCCGCCCGCCGCTGGCAGGCCGAGTTCCCCACCAGCAGGCTCACCCACACCGACCTCGGCGACCGCATCCTGCTCGTCAGCCGCCGCACGGGTTTCGACTGGACGAGCCTGCTGCTGGACGACCCGTGGGAGGTCGCCCTGTTCCGCCTGCTCGACCAACCGCACGCCCCCGCCGCGCTGTCCCGCAAGCTCGCCGCGGCCGGGCTCGACGCGGACCCCGGCCGGGTCGCGGACACCCTGGCGCGGTGGCTGCGGCTCGGCGTGCTGTTCACCGAGTGCGACACCTACGTCCACGTGGCACCGATCTCCCGCAACCAGGACCTGATGAAGCTCCCCCGCCCCGACGCCGACCCGGAGCACGCCCACCCCGACCTGGAGGAGGTGCCCGCGTGAGCACCCCGACCCTCGACCTCCGCCCCGCCCCGGTCCCGCTGCTGCTCTGGCGCGACCACGACGACGCCGTCCTGGGCCTGCCGGACATGGCGATGGGCGAACAGCCCGCCGCGGGCGACCCGCAGACCACGGCCGCCGACCTGTACGCCAGGGGCGTCCGCAAGGTCTCCGTGGGCAGCCCGCTGGACCTCACCGGCGGGATGGACGCCGGGACCCTGGTGTGGCTGATGGTTTTCCTGCGCGAGCTGACGAGCTGGAGCGTCGCCTACGACTGGACCGTGCTGTGGGGCAAGCACCGGGACGTGTGGCAGCGCCTGAACCACCTGCACCCGCCGCGCGCCATGCCGGACCACCCCGAGGCCGAGGACGTCCTCACCCGGTGGCGCGACACCCACTACCTGTGCAAGTGCATCCACCGCCACGGCCCGGGGTTCCTGGAGGTCAGGGACCGCAGGGCGGGCGACCTGTCCCGCTTCGTCATCGACGACCCGCACTACCTCGCCGCCGTGGAGACCCTGATCCCCGGTGCCCCGTCCGACTCGGTGCCACCGGACGTCCTCGCCCACCTCGTCGAGGAGGGCTTGGTCGGCACCGCGGACGACCTCGCCTGGTGGCTGCCCTACCGGGTCCGCCGCTGGCCCTGGCCGTCGATGATCGTCTGACCCGCGAGGCGTCAGCAGGTCTCGCGGACGTGACCGGGCTCGTCCACGGGCAGCACGTCGCGGTCGCGGCGGACGATGCTCAGCGCGTCCCCCCAGCGGGAGCACGCGGCGGTCAGGCCGCTGTCGGTGTACTCGATGACGATCACCCCGTTGTCGAACGCGGCGGTGTACTCGTCGCAGTTGCCCTGCTCGCCGCACTCCTCGGCCACGGCGAAGTCCAGGCCGTTGCGTTCGCGGTCGGGGGCGAGCTCGGAGGTGTTCTTCTGGCCGATGGCCAGCCCCCTGCCGTGGGCGTGCGCGGAGAGCAGGCGGATGAAGTCCTGGGCGTCGGCGGCGGACAGCAGTCCGCGTGATCGGGTGAAGCTGTCGAAGTTGTCCGGCTCGACCGCCTGGAAGCCCTTGGCGGCGCACTCGTCGATCCAGGCGTTCACCTTCGCCGCGACCCGGTCGCGCTTGTCCGGTGTGCGCAAGTCCAGCAGGGCCTCGTCCCAGTCCTCGTCCATCACCGCGGACCCGGTGGCATCGCGCAGCACCAGGTCCCCCCACTCGGTCTCAGCGCCGGGCTGGGCCTGGAAGGCGTTGACATAACAGATGTTGTAGAGGCCCGATTCGGGCGAGGCGGCGTGGTCGCGGATGACGATCTCCACCCCGGGATCGGGCGGGTAGCCCTGCGCCAACTGGTAGTCGACCCCGCCCCCGGCCGGTGGCGGGGCGACCGGCCGCGGCTGGGGGGTGCTCGTCCCCGGAGGGGGACTCGACGGCTGCGGCGGGGCGCACGCCGTGAGCGCCGCCACCGCGGCGCAGAGCAGGAGTGCGGTGCGGACCTGCATGATGGACTCCAGAAAGCTGTGGACCTCGGTGCTCACCGGGCGCGCCGCTGCCCGGCAGCCCTTGGCGGGCCCGACTCTACGAGGCCCGGTGGCGGCATCGGGATCGGTGGTCCGGTCTCCGGCGCGGTCGTGCGGGGTGGGGCCGCGGCGGGCAAAGTGGGTGCCCCCGACGACGCCGGCGCATGGGCTGGTCGGCCCCCTGGGTCTCCTCAGCCGACAGCGCCTACAACCGCGACTGGGGCTGGACCCGCGAAGACGGCGAGTACCCGGGGGTGAGCTTCTACGTCCGCACCGGCGACGACGTGTTCCTCACCTACGTGACCGAGGGGCGCGGGGTGGAGCCGCTGAGCGGTTTCGCGGGCTACCTCGACCGAACGGTGTTCGGCAGGCAGGAGAGCTGGGAGGACTCACCCACGGGCTGGCCGACCGGCGACCCGCACACCCGAAATCGCAGGCACGACGAGTACCCGGCCGAGTAGGGTCGGTCGGTGTGGAGTCCACCCGTGTCGACCGCTGGCTGTGGGCGGTCCGGCTGACCAAGACCCGCCCGGACGCCGCCGCGGCCTGCCGAGGCGGTCACGTGCGCGTCAACGACCGCCCGGCCAAACCCGCAACGGCGGTCGCCCCCGGCGACGAGATCCGCGCCCACCTCAACGGCCGGACCAGGGTGATCGAGGTCGTGCGGGTGATCCAGAAGCGAGTGGGCCCCCCGGACGCGGCGACCTGCTTCCTCGACCACACCCCCGCCCCACCCCCGGACACCACCGTGCCGGTGGCCCGCCGCGACCGAGGCGCGGGCAGACCGACCAAGCGCGAACGCCGCATCCTCGACCAGTTCCGCGCGGGCGGCCACTGAGCCCCACCCCGCCGACGCCCACCGCGCCCGAGGCCACCCCACACCGCCCCACCGGCCCGGCTGCCAGCCACACCGACCCCCACCGGCGCAGCCGCCAGCCACCACTGCAACCGGCGGCCCGGCGAGCGAATGCCGGGGTGGGTGGAGGTGTTTGGCCAATCGGCCACCCCCGAGAACCGCCTGCCCGGTGAGCGAATGCCCGAGTGGGTGGAGGTGCTGCTTGGGCGACCACCTCGAAACCGCTGGCCCAGCCACCAGCCACCGCGAACCCCGCCGGCGCAGCGGCCCAATCAGCCACCCCGAGAACCCCCGGCCCGGCGACCGAATGCCCGGGTGGATGGATGCGCTTGCCTAGCTGGCCACCCCGAGAACCGCCGGCCCGGCGAGCCAACCGCCCGGGTGGGT
>NZ_AYXG01000230.1 GCF_000564855.1 Actinokineospora spheciospongiae | reverse complement strand
CATAGGGGCCCCGGCCAAACACATCCACCCAGCCGGGCACACCCACCAAACCCCAGCGCTTTGCAGGAGACGGCCAAGCCGAGCACATCCACCCACCCGGGCACACCCAACAAAAGACCGGCGCTTGAGCCGAAGCACGGCCTACAGGTCCACCGCCCAGGTGTGCACGGGCATGCCGGTGGCGCTCAGTTCCATGTACCGGCCCAGCATCCCGGTCAGCGCCTTGTCCCGGTCCAGGCCCCGGCCCTCCAGCGCGGCCACCGCGGCGCGCTGCCAGGAGGAGCCGGTGCGCCGGGTGAGGCACCGCTGCTCGATCACGCCCAGGTACCGGTCGGCGACGCGGGCGGAGACCCCCAGCTCGGCCAGGCCCGCGTGGGCCATGGGCAGCAGCCTGCGCAGCACCAGTTCCTCCGGTGGCACCCAGCCGATGCCCGGCCAGTACAGCCGGGCGTCGAACCCGTGCCGCGCCCCGGCCGAGAGGTTCTCCTCGGCGGCCTGGAACGACATCTGGGTCCACACGGGACGGTCCGGGGAGGTGAGCGCCCGCTGTGCGCCGTAGAAGAACGCGGCGTTGGCCAGCAGGTCCACCACGGTCGGGCCCGACGGCAGCACCCGGTTCTCCACCCGCAGGTGCGGGCCGGTGGGGCCCACGTCGTACACCGGGCGGTTCCAGCGCCAGATGGTGCCGTTGTGCAACCGCATCTCGGCGAGCCTGGGCGCCCGCCCGGCCTCCAGCGCTTCGATCGGGTCCTCGTCGTCGACCTCGGGCAGGAGGCCGGGGAAGTAGCGGGCGTTCTCCTCGAACAGGTCGAAGATCGAGGTGATCCACCGCTCGCCGAACCACACCCGGGGGCGGACGCCCTGGTTCTTCAGCTCGTCTGGGCGGGTGTCGGTGGACTGGAGGAACAGCGGGATGCGCGTTTCGTGCCACAGCGCCTTGCGCAGCAGGAACGGTGAGTTCGCGCCGATCGCCACCTGCACCCCGGCCAGGCACTGCGCCGCGTTCCAGTTCGCGGCGAAGTCGTCGGGGGCGACCTGCAGGTGCAGTTGGGTGGAGGTGCAGGCCGACTCGACGAGGATCGAGTCGTGCAGGCTGCGCAGGCGTTCTGAGGAGCCCTGGCCGGGCATCGGGCTGCCGTCCATCGACAGGCGCACGTTCTCGCCTCGGGCAGCGACGATGCGGTCGTTGAGGCGGCGGTAGCGCACGTTCGACGACAGCCACCTGGGGTCGAAGTGCTCGGCGCGCAGCGTCGGCAGGCTGCCGATCATCACCAGCGAGGCGCCGGTGTCGGCGGCCTTGCGCTCGGCCAGGTCCAGTTTCGCGACCAGGTCGTCCTCCAGGCCGCGCAGCTCGTCGCCCGCCAGCGGGCGCGGGTCGACGTTCAACTCCAGGTTGTGCTGGCCCAGTTCCGGGGTGAACGCCGGGTCGTCGATCTTCTCCAGCACCACGCGGTTGAGCATCGCGGGCTGCCGGTCGCGGTCGACCAGGCTGAACTCGATCTCCAGGCCCATGGTGGGCGGTGCGACGGCGAACGCGTCGTCGGTGAGCATCCGGCGCAGGGCGTCGAGGCCCAGTCGGACTTTGCGGCGGTAGCGCTCGTGGTCCTCCCGGGTAGCGCCATCGGTCCTCACGTCCTGGCCCATATTGCCCTCCCCGTCCCGCCGGGAGACCAACGTTCGCATGTGCGGCCGGGACCTGTCAGCGGCCAAATCAGTGCACTGGGTCATCAATTAATCACACTCGGCAATTGTCCTGTCACCCCCCGGAGCCAGCGCCGCGGCATGGGAGACTGCCCGGGTGGCGCAGGTGATCGAGGTGGACGACCCGGCGGATGCGCGGCTCGACGACTTCCGGGACCTGTCGACCGCCGACCGCCGACCGGACCGGCCGGGTGGGCGCGGGCTGGTGCTCGCGGAGGGGGTCGTGGTCGTGCAGCGGCTGCTGGCCTCCCGCTACCCGGTGCGCGCCCTGCTCGGCGTGCGCCGCCGGGTCGAGGCGCTGGCCGGTGAACTCGCCGACCTGGACGCGCCCGCCTACGTGGCCACCGCGGAGGTCATGGCCGAGGTGGTCGGCTTCCACCTCAACCGCGGTGTGCTGGCCGCCGCCGACCGCGCCGCCCCACCCGACCTGGCCGGGCTGACCGCCACCGCGCGCACCCTGGCCGTGCTGGAGGGCGTGGGCGACCACGAGAACCTGGGCGCGCTGTTCCGCAACGCCGCCGCCCTCGGCGTCGACGGTGTGCTGCTGGGTCCGGGGTGCAGCGACCCGCTGTACCGGCGCAGCGTCCGGGTGTCGATGGGGCACGTGCTCGCGGTGCCGTTCGCGCCGCTGGAGCCGTGGCCGGACGGGTTGCAGTGGTTGCGGGACAGGGGTTTCCGGGTGCTGGCCCTCACCCCGCGCGCCGACTCGGAACCGCTGTCGGCGGTCGAGCCGGGGCAGAGGGTGGCGCTGCTGCTCGGCTCGGAGGGCCCCGGGCTGACCGACGAGGCGATCGCGGCGGCCGACGCGGCGGTGCGGATTCCGATGGCGCGCGGCGTCGACTCGCTCAACGTGGCCACGGCCGGGGCGGTCGCCTTCCACGCGCTCGGCCGGGAGTGGACGTGACCGAAGGGAGACCGGTGGAGCTGCGGGTCAGGAACGAGCGCCCGGTGCTGGTCGGCACCGACGGCACGGGCAACCGGGAGGTCGACCCGGACACGCTGCCGCTCGGCGGCGAGCTGGCGGGCGCCCTGCGCGAGTGGGCCAAGGTCGCCGCCGCCGTCGACCGGGGTGACGCGGACGCCGCCGCCGACCTGGTCTCCCGGCGCGGGGCGCAGCTCGCGGCCCGGGTCGCGGACGCGCTGGGTCGGCCGGTCGAGTACGCGGACCCGGTCACCGGCGAGGTCGTCGTGGTCGAGCCCAGCCCGCCGCCGACCGCCGCCGAGCGCCCGGCCGAACCCACGCCGTGGTCCACCGGCCTGACCGTGGCCGCGTTCGTGCTGGTGGTGACGGTCATCGCGGTGGTGTCGCTGGCGAGCACCCTGCACGAGACGAACCCGCTGCTGGCCCTGGTGTCCAACGTGGTGATCAGCGCGGGGCTGCTGCCCTCGATCTGGCTGGCCCGCCGGGTCGCGGTCTGGCGCTGGGTGGCCGCCGGGGTGGCGGGCGGCATCGTGCTGAGCTGGCTGGCGCTGCCGTTCATCCTCTTCGGCTGACCCCCGGTCACCCGACCGTCTTCCATCCGACCGTCCACCCGCTCGGTCGGGCATCCGCTCGGCCGCCCACCTTCCCGGCCGGGTGCCCGCCTGACCGTTGACCCGCTCGGCCATCGATCTGCCTGCCGGGCATCCGCTCGGCCGTCCACCTGCCTCGCCGATCATCGACCTGGCTGGGCAAGCGCTTGCCTGGTCGAGCGCCCGATCTCCCGTGCGCCCTGGCCGGTCGCCCGAGTCGTGGCCTGGCCGCCGGCCCCCGGTTTCCACGCTACCGGCGGGGGCTGACGGTTCTGGGATGTTCGCGGGGGTTGTGCACAGGTCTCGTCGGGGTTGTCCACAGGGGCATGAGGTGCCCCGGGTCCATCCGCGCGGTGGGTGGGATGGGTCACCAGGGGTCGTCCACACGGTGGGCTGGTGGGCACGGCGATGTTGTTGCCAGTATCTTGCAGTTGGAACTTACTGGCGATAAGAAGTGAGGAACGCGCGTGGCCCCCTACGCCCTGCCGGACCTGGACTACGACTACGGGCAGCTCGAGCCGGTGATCATCGGGGAGATCAACGAGCTGCACCACAGCAAGCACCACGCCGCCTACGTCAAGGGTGCGAACGACACCCTGGACAAGATCGCCGAGGCCCGGGAGAAGGGGGACTTCGGCTCGATCGTGGGGCTGGAGACGACCCTGGCGTTCAACCTCGCCGGGCACTCGCTGCACATCCAGTGGTGGAAGAACCTGAGCCCGGACGGTGGCGACAAGCCGGTCGGCGAGCTGGCGGCGGCCGTCGACGAGCACTTCGGGTCGTTCGACGGGCTGCGCAAGCAGCTCAACGCGGTGGCGGGGACCATCCAGGGCTCCGGCTGGGGCGTGCTCGCCTGGGACCCGGTCGGCGAGCGGCTGATCACCCAGCAGCTCAGGGACCACCACTCGAACCTGTCGATCGTCACCACCCCGCTGCTGGCGTTCGACATCTGGGAGCACGCGTACTACCTGCAGTACAAGAACGCGAAGACCGACTACATCGAGAAGCTGTGGAACATCGTCGACTGGACGGACGTCTCCGCGCGGTTCGAGCAGGCCAGGGCGGGCGCGAACGGGCTCCAGGCCCCCACGCCCGGGCAGTAGCGGCCACCAGGCCCGGCGGGGATGCTCCGACAAGCCCCCTGCCGTGGATAGGAACGAGGCCCCACTCCCGGACGCTTGGGAGTGGGGCCTCGCTGTTCCCGAACTGACTGCCGCGCTCCCACCACGAAGCGGACAAGACTTAGGTTAGCCTTACTTCACTACGAGCGCAAGACCCGGTTCCGAAAAACCGCGGGCCGCCACCCGATCAGGTGACGGCCCGCAGGTCGGACGGGAGTTCAGCCGCGGCGCAGGATGCGCAGGCCGCGCACCCGGGCGGGCAGCTTGACCCCGCCCCGGCGCAGCAGCACCAGGCCGCAGACCAGAGCCGCGCCCGCCGCGACGGCGCCGCCGACGAAGAACGGCGAGCGACCGCCCCAGGTGTCGGCCAGCCAGCCGGTCATCGGGGCGCCGATGGGGTTGCCGCCGACGAAGACCAGCATGTACAGGCCCATGACCCGGCCGCGCATCTCCGGGGAGACCGCGAGCTGCACGGTGGCGTTCGCCGTGGTCATGAACGTCATCACCGCGAAGCCGACCGGCACCAGGGCCAGGGCGAAGGTCAGGTAGCTGGGCATCAGACCGGCCACCACCTCCAGCACCCCGAACCCGAACGCGGCCACCAGCAGCAACCGGGTCCGGGGCCTGCCCCGGCCGGAGCGGCGGGCCGCCACCAGCGCGCCCGCCAGCGTGCCCACGGCCAGGGTCGTCGACAGCAGGCCGTAGCCCGCGGCGTCGCGCTGGAACACGTTCGCCGCGACCACCGCGAGGCTGACGAAGAAGGTCATGCCGAAGGTGCTGACGAAGAACACCAGCACCATCACCGTCATCAGGTCCGGCCTGCCCCACACGTACCGCAGGCCCGCGCGGAGCTGCCCCTTGGCCCGGTCGAGCCGAGGGCCGCGGATCAGCTTCGCCGGGTCCATCATGACCAGCCCGACGATGACGGCGACGGTGAAGACCGCGTTGCCCAGGAACAGCCAGCCGGTGCCGACCAAGGTGATCATCACGCCCGCGATGGCCGGGCCGATGATCCGGGCCAGGTTGAAGCTGGTGGAGTTCAGCGCGACCGCGTTGGTCACCTGGTCGCGGCCGACGATCTCCACCACGAACGACTGCCGGGTGGGCACCTCCACCGCGGAGAACGCGCCGAGCACGAAGCACAGCACGTAGACGTGCCACACCTGCACCACGCCGGTGACGTCGAGCAGGCCCAGCACCAGCGCGCTGGTGGCGATGCCCGCCTGCAACCCGATGAGCAGCTTGCGCTTGTCGAGCCGGTCGGCGAGCACACCCGCCCACAGCGAGAACATCAGCGTCGGCAGGAACTGCAGCGCCGCGGCGATGCCCAGGGCCACCGGGTTGTTGTCGGTGAGCACCAGGACCAGCCAGTCCTGCGCGATCCGCTGCATCCAGGTGCCCACGTTGGACACGACCTGCCCGGAGGCGAACAGCCGGTAGTTGCGCACCCGCAGCGAGGAGAACATGCCGACCCTGCCGTCCGCCTCCCCGGTGGGCGCGGCGGCGGTGGTGTCGGCGCTGTCCGCGACCACCTCGGCGGTCCGGTCGTTCTCGGGTGGGGGGTTTGCGGGCGGGGACGCTGCCGAGGGCTGCGCGAGGTCCTGGACGATGTCGTTGGTCGGTCGCTGCTCTCGGGTGTCACCCGCGTAGGCCCGCATCTAGTTCTTGTTCCCCGCCATCCTGTCGATGATCTCGGCGGCCCGGTGGAGGATCTCCCGCTCACCCGGGTCGAGTTCGGCCAACCTCCGGTCCAGCCACGCCTCGCGCGCCGAGATGTCGGTGCGGACGTGGCCCAGTCCACTGTCGGTGAGCGCCACGATCGCCTGGCGCCCGTCGTTCGGGTTCGGCCGCCTGCTCAGGTGGCCCAACTCCTCCAGGGCGGCGATCACCCTGGTCATCGAGGGCGGTCGCACGCCCTCGTTCGCGGCCAGTTCCCCCGGGGACATCGGCCCGCACTTGTAGAGGCACGAAAGCGCCGACAACTGCGTCAGCGTCAGGTCCTCGTTCGCCCGCTGCGCCCGGAGCCTGCGGTTGAGCCGCACCACCGCCAGCCGCAACCGGCTGGTGAGGCCCTCGTCCGCGGTCTCCGACACGATCGTTAGCTTACCTCAGCAATTAAATCGCCTCCAGCCATTCACGCACACGTCACACCGGCCCCCGGACCAGGCAGTCCGGGGGCCGGTGCGGCGTGCGCGGGGTGTCAGGCGTTGAGGGCGGCCTCGATCGGCCCGATGGCGAAGTAGACGACGAAGGCCACCGCCACGAACCACATCAGCGGGTGCACCCGGCGGGACTTGCCGGTGACGACCCGCAACAGCACGAAGGTGATGAACCCGGCGCCGATGCCGTTGGCGATCGAGTAGGTGAACGGCATGACGACGATGGTCAGGAACGCGGGCAGCGCGATGGTGAAGTCGCTGAAGTCGATCTCGGCGACCTGGGCCATCATCATCGCCCCGACCACCACCAGCGCCGGGGCCGCCGCCTCGATCGGCACCACCTGGTAGAGCGGGGTCAGGAACATCGCGGCGAGGAACAGTAGCCCGGTCACCACGTTGGCCAACCCGGTCCGCGCACCCTCGGCGATCCCGGCCGCCGACTCGATGTAGACCGTGTTCGAACTCGACGACGCCACCCCGCCCGCGACCGCGCCGACGCCGTCGACGAACAGCGCCCGGTTCGTGTTCGGCAACTGGCCGTCCGCGTCGACCAGGCCCGCCTCCTTGCCCAGCCCGGTCATGGTGCCGATGGTGTCGAAGAAGTCGGTCAGCACCAGGGTGAACACGAGCAGGGCCGCGGTCAGCGCCGGAATCCGCCCCCACGCCCCGAACGACACCTCACCGAGCAGGGACAGGTCCGGCAGCGAGAGGATGTCCTCCGGCAGCCCCGGGTAGCCCAGGTTCCAGCCCTTCGGGTTGACCCCCGCCGACGGCCCCGCGTGCACGACCGCCTCCAGCACGATGGCGAACACCGTCGTCGCGAGCACCCCGATCAGGATCGCGCCGCGCACCCTCTTGGCCACCAGGACGCCCATCAGCACCAGGCCCACCACGAACACCAGCGTCGGCCAGGACGCGATGGACCCGTTGATGCCCAGTCCCACCGGGACGGTCGTGCCCGCCGCGTCCGGCAGCCGCCGCACGAACCCGGCGTCGACCAGCCCGATGATCGTGATGAACAGCCCGATCCCCACCGCGATCGCGCTCTTGAGCGGGCCGGGGACGGCGTCGAAGACCGCCTTGCGCACCCCGGTGAGCACCAGGAGCAGCACCACGAGCCCGTTGACCACCACCAGCCCCATGGCCTCGGCCCACGACATCTGCGGCGCGATGGTCACGGCGACGAGCGTGTTGATCCCCAGCCCGGCCGCCAGCGCGAACGGCGCGTTCGCCACCATCCCGAACAGGATCGTCATCACCCCCGCGACCAGCGCGGTGACCGCCGCGACCTGCCCGACCGGCAGGACGTCGCCGAACAGGTCCCTGTGCGCCCCCGGGTCGTCGGCGGAGAAGCTGCCCAGGATCAGCGGGTTCAGCACCACGATGTAGGCCATGGTCACGAACGTGACGATCCCGCCGCGGACCTCCCGGCCGATGGTCGAGTTCCGGTCGCTGATCTTGAAGAACCGGTCGACCGCGGACCGCTGCCCGCCGCGCCCGCGCTCCGGCGCGCCCTGGTGGCCGCTCGTCTCCGAGCGGTCGGGTGCCGCGGCCGGGCGGGCGGGGTCCGCGGCGCCCGGGGTGGGCGGTGCGGTCTCGCGGGCGGGATCGGGACCGGGCCCGTCGGTCGCCTCGGACTTCGGGTCGGTGGCCATGGCGTAGCCTCCCGGGTGTGGCCGGAACGGCGGAGAACCAGAACGGGGAGCCCCTGCGCCCCCCACCCCCGCTGCCGCGGCGGTTGCTGGCACTGGCCCCCGTCGTCTACGTCGGCACCGGCGGGTGGATTGTGGTGGCGGTGGCCCTGGCCGTCGCGCGGTACGCGTTCGACCGGACCCCGCCGATCTGGCTGTGGACCGCACTGTCCGGTGTGGCACTGGGGATAGTAGGGGCAGGCATCATGCTGTGGCAGCAGCGCGCGGCCGAGCGGGGCTCCCGGACCGCCCAGAAGGTCGACTGAGGCCCCCGGCTCAGGTCAGGTAGTGCGCGGGCTCCTCGATGAGGGCCGTCAGCAGGTGCCGCTCCGACCACCGGTCGGTCGTCCACGCCAGAGCCCTGGCCAGCGCCTCCGGCGTGTCCGCGCAGTGCGGCACCCCGTCGGCCACCCACCACGACACCACGTGGTCGCCACCGGAGGTCCGGACCACCAGCTTGTCGTGGACCACCGCGTTGCCCTCGGGCGGTTCGACCCCGAGGAGTTCGCACGCGGCGGCGACCGCGCCGAGTTCCGACCACGGCACCGGTTCCCCGGCGGAGACGACGTCCGCGCCGACCACGTCGGTGGCCAGTTCCAGGTCCAGCAGTTCGGCCAGCGGCTCCGCGAGGGTGAAGTCGGGGCCAGCCGAGACGACCTGGTCCTCGTCCAGTACCGCCAGCAGCCACGGGGCGTCCAGGACCACGCAGTCCGCCGCGACCGTGCCCGCCAGGGTGCGGGTGTTCTCCGGCGGGCGGACGTCGGCGGGGTCGAACAGGTCCTCGGCCACCGCCTCGGCGAGGGCGGCGTGGGTGCGCAGGACGGCCCCGGGGTGCACGCCCCGGTCGGGGTCGCCCAGGCGGATCAGCAGGTCCTCGGCGTCGTCGGCGTCGTCGACCGCCAGCGCGGTGCGGACGCCGATGGCGGCGAGCACCCGGGGGTCGGTGCCGGTGTCGGGGACGACGTCGTAGAGGCCCGCCAGGTCCTCGGCGCCCGGCAGGCGCCAGTCGGTCGGGGGGTGTCCGGCGAGGACGGCGTTGCGGGCGATCCACCAGCCCGTGTAGCCACCGGGTTCGTGCAGGGCCCGCCAGGTGTCGGGTTCGGCGGCGAGGAGGCCCAGCGCCCGGGGCCACGCCTCGTCGGTCACCAGGTCGAGGTCGCGGACGGCGAGGACGCGGGCCGGGGGCTCCGGCCGGGCGTCCCACCACTGCGCCTCGTCGGCCAGGCCGTGGTCGGGGCCCGTGGGGGCCTCGTCGACCACCAGGGCGAACGCGTCGAGGACACCCAGGGCGGTGAGGACGTGGGCGGGCCACTCGGCGGCGACCTCCTCGGCGAGCACGCCCACCGGGGCGTCGTCGTCCAGGACGTCGAGCAGGGGGGAGCCGGGGAGGGCGAGTTCGTCGGCCCGGCGCCAGTCGCCCACCGAGTCGGGCAGGGCCAGGGCGCCCAGCCAGGGGCGCTCACCGGTGCGGACTCCCGCGTCCCGGGTGAGGCGCAGGACCACCGAGACCAGGCCCCGGGTGTCCACCCCGGATTCCACGTCGTCGAGGCTGCGCTCGACCGCGTCCTGCAGGCCGCCCGCGTCGAGCAGGTCGGCGGGGCCGCCGACGCGGGCGCCGAGGCGTTCGAGGACCGGGTGGGCGGCCTGGGCGTGCACGACGCGCAGGGCGCCGACCTCGGCGGTGGTGAGCAGTTCCAGCAGCTCCGGGTCGTCGACCATGATCGCGCCCGCCGGGCCGGGCAGGGTGCGGCCGTCGGCCAGCGGGACCGGCAGGGCGCCCAGCTCGGTGCGGACCGCGGCGTCGGTCTCCACGGCGGGGGCGAGCGCGGTGTAGAGGTCGTGCCACCACCGCGGCGGGCGGGTGGTGCCGGTGATCGACTCCACGACCTCGCCGAGGCCGCGGCGGGTGACGTCGAGGGCGGCCAGGGCGGCGGCGTGCGGCTGCGCGGAGAGGAACCCGGCGGCGACGTCGGGCAGCACCGCGGAGACCAGGTCGGCCAGCCCCGCGCCGTCGGCGTCGAGGACGTTGGCGCGGGCGGGCGGCAGCCAGCGGGGCTCCTGGTCACCGGCGGCCGGTAGCCAGGCCGCCTGGCGCAGGCGGGAGAGCAGCAGCCCGCGCAGTCGCTCGTCCACTTCGGACAGCGGGAAGCCGACCGCGGGGACCAGGGCGGTGCGGTGCTCCGGCGGGGTCATCGCCACCAGGTCCGGGTAGGCGCGAGCGGCCTCGGCGAGCACGGCGTCCGCCGCCGGACCGGGGCGCAGGCGCCGCCGCGACGGCTCGATCGGCAGCGTGGCGATCAGGCGCGCGGGCAGCGACAGGCGTTCGTCGGTGGGGGTGGGGGCGTGCAGCACGTCGTCACCGAGGGGCAGTGGAACCCCTTGCGCGTCAACGCGGACCGCCCAGCCGACCGACCACTGCGGACGCTCCTGGGCCTCGACCCCGAGCACGGCGACGACCTCGTCCGGCAGCACACCGGACACCCGGTGCACCAGCCACCCGGCGACACCGCCCGGGCCGTGCACCTCCAGCCGCGACTCCCCCGCGTCGACCCGCGACCAGGTGTCGGCACCGATCTCGATCCGGGTCAGCCCGGGGAGGGCGAGCAGCAGGTCGGCGGCCTGGGCGGCGAACCCGGCCAGCAGCGCCGAACCGTCCACACCGGAGCGCAGGGGCAGGCGCACCTCGGTGGCGAACCCTTCCGGCGGCACCTCGCCATCGGTCGGCCACACCAGGCGCAGCACCGGGACCCGGCCACCGCGCCCGTCGGCGCGGGACGCCAGGTCCGGGTGGCCGGCGAGCTGGGCGCGGGTGCGCTCGGCGGAGAAGGCGACCCCGCCGCCCGCGGTGACCACCCTCGGCGCGTCGGTGACCGCGAGCACCGCGGCGAACCCGACCCCGAACTGACCGACCCCCTGCGACGGCCGCTTGGCCGAGGCGCGCAACGACGCCAGCGCGGTGACGCCGTCGGCGTCGAGGGGGCGACCGGTGTTGGCGGCGCGCAGCTCACCGTCGACGAGCGCCAACCGCAGCGTGCCGCCGCCGTCCGCGGCGTCGGCGGCGTTCTGGGCCAGCTCGACGAGCAGGCGGTCGCGGTACCCGCCGAGGTACAGGTCCTCCTCGGCGTTGGCGTCCTCGCGGAAGCGGGTCGGCGACGAGGACCACGCCGTCAGCACGGACGTGCGCAGGGCCTCGGTGCCGAACGGGTCGGGGGTGGCGCTCACCCGCGGTCGTCGGGCTCGGGCTGACCGGACCCGTCCGCGGACACCTCACCCTGCGCCACCGCGGCCACGGCCTGATCGATGGAGGAGTCGGGGGCCGGTGCTGTTTCGGAGGCTGCTTCCGGGGCCACGGCGGCGGCCGGGTCGACCGGCCCGTCCCCGGGGGCGGGCTCGGTGGAACCGGTGGGCGCCCCCGCCGCGCGGTCGTCGACGGCGGAAGCCGGGTCGACGACCGGTTCGGCCGGGATGGGGTCCAGGGCGTCGACCGCGATGGCGTGGTCGGGGGTGGCCGGCTCGGCCGCGGCCACGTCGGTGGGCCCGGCCTGCTCGCCGGACTGCTCGGCGATGGCGGGATCGGCTGCGGTCGCGAGAACGCCCGCCGGATCGGCGACCACGCCGGTGGGCGCGGGAGCCTGCTCGGCGGTGGTCGTACCGGTCCCGGAGGACTCGGGCGCGGAAGCGGCGGCGACGACCGGGTCCCCGGCGGAGACGGGGGCCTCGGTCGAACCGACGGCGGGGGCCTGCTCGGCCACAGCCGGGTCGGCTGCGGTGGCGGGAGCCTGCTCGGCGGTGGTGCCGGGCGGCTGGACGGTGGCGGTGGGGGTGGTGTCGGCGGCGTCGAGGACGGCTTCGGCCTCGGGGGACAGCTCGGCGGGGCCGTCGGTGGCCTCGGCGGGGGCCGCCTCGTCGACGGCGGGGACCTCGGCGACCTCGGCGAGCTGCTCGCCGTCGGGGACCTCGCTGTCGGGGGCCCCGGTGCGCGGGGTGATCTCCACGTCGAGGGTGGAGTCGTCGTACATGAGTTCGGCGACGAGGACCGGGGAGACCTGCTCAACCTCGGCCTCGGAGTGGGCACCGCAGCCGTACTCGGCGTGCACCACCCGGCCGTCGGCGGGGGCGATCTCGTTGGCGCAGACGCCGAAGGCGGCACCGAGGGAGCCGGCGACCGGGGCGTAGAAGCCGCAGGTGCCGCAGTGCGCGGGGGCGCCGCGGGCCATGTCGGCGCCGGGGCCGAAGTCGCCGGTCTTCCAGCGGTCGGCGGCGTCGAGCCTGCCCTCGCGGGACAGGACGCGGGGGCGGCCGAGGCCGACCTCGACGGCCAGGGCCTCGATCGCCGGGTCGTCGGAGGCGGCGTGGCCGGGGACCAAGCGGTCGTCGTCCGGGGCGGTGGGCAGCAGGTCGCCGACGCCCATGTCGCCGGGGCGGACCCGCTCGTGCCAGGGCACCCACTGCGGGGCGACCATGGCGTCCGGGCCGGGCAGCAGCACGACCTCGCTGACGGTGACCTCGGTGCCGGGCCCGCCGTTGGCGACCGTGACCGCCCAGCGCCAGCCCAGGTAACCGGGCAGCTCCGCCTCGAACAGGTGGGTGGCGGCCGCGGCGTCCTCGGGCGCCACGGCGACGTGCTCGCCCACGTCAGCCCCGGCCTGTTCCCTGGCGGCGGCGCGCGCGATCCCGACCGCGGCGATCAGCGCGGGGTCGGTGTCGGCTTCTGGTGCTCGCGTCGAGGTCATCACGGGTGATTGTGCCCCACGCCCCGAACGCCGCGGACAGCCGTGCCAGGCTGGGCGGGTGTCCCCTCGCCAGACCGCCCTCGCCGCGCTGCTGCTGACCGCGGTGACCGCCTGCTCCACCCCCGCCCCGACCCCGCCCCCGGCCCCCGCCGCGACCGGCTCGGCGCGGCTGTCGGCGCAGGTGGTGCAGCGGCTGCCGCACGACCCGTCGGCGTTCACCCAGGGCCTGGAGATCGCCGACGGCACCCTCTACGAGGGCACCGGGCTGGCCGGGAAGTCGGAGATCCGGGCGACCGACCCGCAGACCGGGGCCGTGACGAGCCGGGCGCCGGTGGCCGGGGACCTGTTCGGCGAGGGCATCACCGTGGTCGACGACCGCATCTGGCAGCTCACCTGGACCGATGGCGTGGCCATCGAGCGCGACCGGGCCACGCTGGCCGAGCGCCGCCGGGTGGCCTACGCCGGGGAGGGCTGGGGCCTGTGCCACGACGGCGGCAGGCTGGTCATGAGCGACGGGTCCGACGCGCTGACCTTCCGCGACCCGCTGACCTTCGCCGAGACCGGCCGGGTCGCCGTCCGCGACGCCGACGGCGCCCCGGTGCGGCAGCTCAACGAGCTGGAGTGCGTCGGCGGGCAGGTCTGGGCCAACGTGTGGCAGACCGATCGGGTCGTGCGGATCGACCCGGCGACCGGGCGGGTGACCGGGGTGGCCGAACTCACCGGGTTGCTGACCGAGACCGAGCGCCGGGGCACCGACGTGCTGAACGGGATCGCCGCGATCCCCGGCACCGACGAGTTCCTGGTCACCGGGAAGCTGTGGCCCGCCATGTTCCGAATCCGGTTCGCCCCCGCCGGGTGACGTCCCCGACCTGCCCGTCCTCCTGCTGAGCAGGGGTCCGGTACGGCAGGATGGGTGCTGTGTTCCGCTCGGGCTCCGATGACAACCCCGCCGACCGCCGGTCCCGCAAGGGGCGCCGGGGGTGGGGCTTCGCCGCGCAGCCCGAGGGCCAGGGGTCCGCGGAGCGCGAGCCTGCGCCGGAACCGCCGCGCCGGGGACCCGTCGGCTGGGCCGAGCGCCCCCGCCGGGCCACCCGACCGCTGGACGACCCCGGCGAACCGCAGTTCGAGACCTACGGCGACCTCCAGCGCCGCGGCCGGGGGAACCTGCCGCCACTGGACGACCGCCACCACGGCGACACCCGCCGCACCGACTCCTACGGCCACCCGCACGGCACCCCGCCGCCGCGCGACGACCGCGGCGAGCGGTTCTCCGACCGCTACCGCCGCCCCGACGACCGCGACCTCCACCGCGACGACCGCCACCCGGACGACCGCCGCACCGACCGCTTCGCCGACCGCCGCGACCGGCACGACGACCGGCACGGCCACGGCGGCCACGACGGCTACGGCTACGACGGCGGTGGCCACGGCGACCGCAGCGGAAGCCGGTACGACAGCCGCCACGACGAGCCCCACCGCGAAGACCGCCACCGGGGCGACCAGTACCGGGACCGCAGGCCGGACGATCGCGGCAGGCACGACCGGTACCCCGACGACCGGCACGACCGCGACCACCCCCACCGCGACGACCCCCACCGTGACGACCACCGCCGCCCGACCGACCCGGTCGCGGGCGCTCCCGGCGACCGACCCGGCGCCCCCCAGTACCCGAAGAAGCTGACCGTCACCCGGGTCGCGGCGCTGCGCGGCAGGCAGCTCACCACCCAGGCCGTGGCCGCGTTCCGCAAGGCCGCCAACGCCGACGGCGCGGACAAGTCCGGCCTGACCGCCCTCACCTACGCCACCATGCTCAACTACGCCAGCGACGCGGCGATGGCGGTGGCCCTGGCGAACACCCTGTTCTTCTCCGCCGCCAGCGGGGAGAGCAAGGGCAAGGTCGCGCTCTACCTGCTGATCACGGTGGCCCCGTTCGCGCTGGTGGCGCCGGTGATCGGCCCGCTGCTCGACCGGTTGCAGCGCGGCCGGCGGCTGGCGATGTGCGCGGTGTCGCTCGGGCAGGCGCTGATGTGCGTGGTCATGGCGCTGCACTTCAACGACTGGCTGCTCTACCCGGCGGCGCTGGGCAAGATGGTGCTGTCCAAGTCGTTCACCGTGCTCAAGGCGGCGATCACCCCCAGGGTGCTGCCACCGGAGATCACCCTGGCCAAGACCAACGCCCGGCTGACCGTGTTCGGCCTGGCCGCGGGCGGGGTGTTCGGCGCGGTCGCGGCGGGCCTGGCAAACCTGTTCGACTCCCCCGGCGCGCTGTGGTTCACCGTGGTCGTCTGCGTGGTGGGCGGGGTGCAGGCGCTGCGCATCCCGGCGTGGGTGGAGGTCACCGAGGGCGAGGTGCCCGCGTCGATCAGCGCGCGCCCGGACAAGCCCAAGCGCCAACCCATGGGCAGGCACGTGGTGGTGTCGCTGTGGGGCAACGGCACCGTGCGGGTGCTGACCGGGTTCCTGATGATGTTCGCCGCGTTCGCCACCCGGGCGCAGAACGAGGCCGAGCCGTTCCAGCAGTTGCTGCTGCTCGGGTTGATCGCGGGCGCGGCGGGGGCGGGCAGCTTCCTCGGCAACGCCATCGGCGCCCGCGTCCACGTGGGCAACCCGGAGCAGGTGGTGCTGGGCTGCGTGATCGGGTCGCTGGTGTCGACGCTGGTCGCCACCGTGGTCGCCGGGATCGCCACCGCCGCGCTGGTGGGGCTGATCGGGGCGGTGGCCAGCGCGCTGGCCAAGAACAGCCTGGACGCGGTGATCCAGGACGACCTGCCGGAGGAGTCGCGGGCCTCGGCGTTCGGCCGCTCGGAGACCGTGCTGCAACTGGGCTGGGTGCTCGGCGGCGCGACCGGCGTGCTGCTGCCGCCGATCTGGTGGGTGGGGTTCCTGGTGGTCTCGGCGATGCTGGCGCTGGGCCTGGCGCAGACGGTGCTGACCCGGCGCGGCGGCTCGCTGATCCCCGGCCTCGGCGGGGAGCGCCCGGCGCGGCCGAGCCGGTCCGGTGCGCTCGACGGCGCCCGGTTCGCCCGCCGCGGCGAGGCCGTGCCCCCGCCGCAGGAGCCGCACGGGGCACCGTAGGGTCAGCGCCGTGCGTCGAGTCCTGATCGCCACCGTGGCCAGCGCCGTTGCCGTGCTGGCCGGGTGCGCCGCCCCGCAGCAGCCCGAGGTCACCTTCTACACCGACGGCCAGTCCGCCGCGACCACCCCCCGGGTCCGCTTCGACCTGGCCGAGGGCCGCGCGATCCGCGACGAGGGCGCGCTGGTGCAGCTCAAGACCCGCCAGGGCGCCCCGGTCCAGATCTCGGTGCCCGCCGAGCTGAGCGACGGCGCCTGGACGGTCTCGTTCTCCTACCTCGACGCCACCGGCAACCGGGTCGACGGGGGCAGCAAGGCGTTCTTCCCGAAGGACGAGCAGCACGCCTTCACGCTGACCCTGCCACCCGGTTCCCGGCGGCTGCTGCTGGTGTCGGTCCAGCAGATCGTGTTCCTCAACGGCATCGAACCGGTGGTCTCCGCGTACTGGGACATGGAAACCGTGGAGCGCTAGCGGTTACGGGTCGAGTTCCCGGGACACCGCGCGCATGACCTCGGCAACCCGCTTGGTGACCTTGCGGTCGGGGTAGCGGTTGCGCTGCAGGTCCGGTTGCACCGCCGATTCCAGCAGCTTGATCATGTCCTCGACCAGGCCGTGCAGCTCCTCGGCGGGCCTGCGCCGGGCCTCCACCACCGACGGCGGGGCGTCGATGAGCCGCACCGACAGCGCCTGCGGGCCGCGGCGGCCGTCGGCGACGCCGAACTCGATGCGCTGCCCGGCCTTGAGCCCGGGCACGCCGGCGGGCAGGGCGGAGGAGCGGACGTACACGTCCTCGCCCTCGTCCTGCGTGACGAACCCGAAGCCCTTCTCCGAGTCGTACCATTTGACCTTGCCGGTCGGCACTGATCTCACCGTTCCCTCGTCGTCTGGAGTCCCCCGCCTCGCGGGGGCGCACCCGGCGCCCGCACAAGACGACGCGCCCGGGGGCGTGCCCCTGGACGCGTCGCCCCAAGCGTAGGCCACACGGGGGTGCGAGGTGTTGTTCGCCTCCACACCACCCCGGCGTTACCGGACGCCGGTCCACCAGGAAGAACTATCCTGGGCCCATGACCGTTCCCGCCCGCCGCGCTGCCCGGCCCAGCCGGGTGTTCACCACCGCGCTCGTGCTGTTCGCCGTCGGCCTGCTCGCCGTGGTCGCCATCTTCGTGCTGGCCGCGGTCGACCGGCAGGCCCCGTGGCTGTGGGGCGTGTCGATGGCGCTACCGCTGGGCCTGGTGCTCGCCGTGGTGAGCACCGTCCGCACCGGTCGCCGCTAGGTACCCGTCCAGCCAGGCGGGAAACCCGGTCAGACTGTCGAGCACCACGTCGGCGCCCTCGGCGAGCAGCCGCTCGGCGGTGTACGGGCCGGTGGCCACGCCGACCGCGACCGCACCGGCGGCCTTGGCCCCGAGGACGTCGCCGCCGTGGTCGCCGACGTAGATCCCGGCCCCGTGCTCGCGCAGGGCGACCCCCTTGGCCTCGGCCCACGCCTCGCCCACGAGCGCGTCGACCTCCCAGCCGAACTGCCGCAGGTGCCGGGCGGCGTTGGGGCCGTACTTGCCGGTGACGACCAGGGTCCGGCCGCCGCGGGCCTTCACCGCGTCGAGCGCCGCCGCGGCCCCGGGCAGCGCCAGCGTCGAGGGGATGACGACGGTGGGGTAGAGCGCGCGGAAGCGGTCGATCAGCCCGGGGATGCGCTCCTCCGGTGCCTCGAACCCGCGCAGGACCATGTCCAGCGGCGGCCCCAGGTTCGCCGCGAAGTGCGCGCCGTCGAGCGGCAGCCCGCTCTCCCCGGCCAGCGCGTCCATCGCCGCGGCCATCCCGGGCCGGGCGTCGATCAGCGTCATGTCCAGGTCGAACCCGACGACCAGGCTCATCGGGCGGCGGCGACCAGGGAGTCCAGGTAGGGCCCGAACACCGCCGCCACCGACCGCGCCGTGCCCTGCGGCTGCGCCGACGGCGAGGCGGCGTGGCTCACCGCGAGGCGCACGAGGTTCTCCGAGACGAACCGCAGGTCGGCCTCGGGGATGTCGGGCCAGGTGGTCTTCAGGCACGCGGTCAGCCGCGCGGTCGCCTGCGACAGCACCGGCCCGGCCTGGTTGGTGACCAGGTTGAGCAGCCCGTCGCCACCGTCACCGGCCACGATGGCCTTCACCAGCGGCTGCTCGGCGGCGGCGGCCAGGAACACCTCGAACGCGGCCGTCACCGCGGCCTTGGGGTCGTCGGAGTTGACCCGCACCGCCTCCTCGACGGCACCGAGGAACCGGTCGGCCTCACGCAGGATGTAGGCCTGGGCGAACGCCGGGCGGGACCCGAACTCCTTGTACAGCGTCTGCCTGCTGACCCCGGCCGCGGTCGCCACGTCGGCCATGGTCAGGTCCGACCAGCCCCGGTGGCGCAGCAGCTCACCCGCCGCGTCGAACAGGGTGTCGCGCAGCAGGGCCTTGGCGGCCTCGGCGTACGGAACCCGCGCTCGGAAGGTGGTCATGGGGCCACGTTGTCACCGGGCATCCACGGTGTCAAAGAGGCCGACACCACAAACCCGATTCCCATTCATTTCTTGTCACGCGATGCCAATGCCCACGTCAGACCCTGCATCCCGGCGAGCGGGTGTGGATCACGGCGGTCAAGCGGTCTCGGCGGGGGCGTCGAGGCCGAGGATCTGCACGGCGGCGGCGCGCATCTCCACCTTGCGGACCTTGCCCGTCACCGTCATCGGGAACTCGTCGACCACGTGCACGTAGCGGGGGATCTTGTAGTGGGCCAGCTTGCCGGTGCAGAACTCGCGCACCGCCTCGGCGGTGAGCGGCCCGGCGCCGTCGCGCAGGCGGACCCAGGCCATCAACTCCTCGCCGTAGCGGGGGTCGGGGACACCGATGACCTGGGCGTCGAGGACGGCGGGGTGGGTGTAGAGAAACTCCTCGACCTCGCGCGGGTACACGTTCTCGCCGCCGCGGATCACCATGTCCTTGATGCGGCCGGTGATGTTGAGGTAGCCCTCGCCGTCCATCACCGCGAGGTCGCCGGTGTGCATCCAGCGGGCGGCGTCGACGGCCTCGGCGGTCTTGTCCGGCTGCTCCCAGTAGCCCAGCATCACCGAGTACCCGCGGGTGCACAGCTCCCCCGGCTCGCCGCGCGGCAGCGTCCGCCCGCTGTCCGGGTCGACGACCTTGACCTCCAGGTGCGGGTGCACCCGGCCCACCGTCGACACCCGGCGCTCGACGCTGTCGTCGGCGCGGGTCTGGGTGGACACCGGGGAGGTCTCGGTCATGCCGTAGCAGATGGTCACCTCGGTCATGCCCAACCGGTCGATCACCTGCTTCATCACCTCCACCGGGCACGGCGACCCGGCCATGATCCCGGTGCGCAGCGCGCTCAGGTCCAGCCCGTCGAGCCCCGGTTCGGCGAGGACGGCGATGAACATGGTCGGCACCCCGTAGAGGGAGGTGCACTTCTCCTCGGCGGTGGCGGCGAGGGTGGCCGCCGGGTCGAAGCCGGGGGCGGGGATGACCACGCACGCGCCGTGACTGGTGGCCGCCAGGTTCCCCATGACCATGCCGAAGCAGTGGTAGAAGGGCACCGGGATGCAGATGCGGTCCTGCTCGGTGTAGGAGCAGAGTTCGCCGACGAAGAAGCCGTTGTTGAGGATGTTGTGGTGGCTGAGGGTGGCGCCCTTGGGGAAACCGGTGGTGCCCGAGGTGTACTGGATGTTGATCGGGTCGTCGGCGGAGAGGGTGGCGCCGATCCCGGCCAGGGTGGCGGGATCGCCTTCGGTGGCCAGCAGGGCGTTCCACGTCTCCTGTCCGATGAGGACGACGTCTTCGAGCGCGGCGCAGTTCGGGCGGACCTCCTCGATCATCGCGGCGTAGTCGGAGGTCTTGAAGCCCTCGGCGGCGACCAGGGTGCGGATGCCCGCCTGGTTGAGGACGTACTGGAGTTCGTGGACCCGGTACGCCGGGTTGATGTTGACCAGGATCGCGCCGACCTTCGCGGTGGCGTACTGGGTGAGCACCCACTCCGCGCAGTTCGGCGCCCAGATGCCCACCCGGTCGCCCTTGCCCACCCCGAGGCCCAGCAGGCCGTGCGCCACGGCGTTGACGTCCCTGGCGAACTCGGCGTAGGTCCAGCGCCTGCCCGTGCCCCGGTCGACCAGCGCCTCCCGATCACCGTGGGCGGCGACCGTGCGGTCGAGGTCGGCGCCGATGGTGTCGCCGAGCAGCGGGACGTCGGAGGTGCCGGAGGCGTAGCTGGGCAGTGCGGGCGTCATCGCGGGTCTCCTCGCCGTCGGCGTGTGCTCCCCGTCACCCTAGTTCCCCGCCCGGGCCCGACGTGACTTCGAGTTTTCCTGGACACTGGGTGGTGTGCGACTGATCCTGAACTTGATCTGGCTCATCCTCTGCGGCTTCTGGATGGCCCTCGGCTACCTCGTCGCGGGCATTCTCTGCTGCATCCTGATCATCACGATCCCGTTCGGGTTGGCCTCGTTCCGCATCGCCAACTACGCGCTGTGGCCCTTCGGGCGCACGGTCGAATCGCGCCGGGACGCGGGGGCGGCCTCGCTGCTGGGGAACATCATTTGGATCATCGTCGCGGGCTGGTGGCTGGCCATCGGCCACCTGGTGACCGGGGTGGCGCTGTGCGTGACGATCATCGGCATCCCGCTGGGGATCGCGAACTTCAAGCTCATCCCGGTCAGCCTGATCCCGCTCGGCACCCGCATCGTCCCGACCCCGGACCGCTACTACCCGGCCACGTACGCCCGCTGACCCCGCCGCTACCCCTTGGCGGGGTCGGTGGCCCCGGCCCGCCCGGTGTCCACAGCGGACTCGCCGTCGGCGGGCTCGATCGGCTCGGCGCCCTCGGCCGACTCGACGGGCTCGACCGCGTCCGCTCCGGCGGTCTGCAGCGAGTCGGCGGCCTGAGCAGACTCCCCCGACTGGGCGGAATCGGGCTCGGCCTCAGCAGGCTCAGCCTCGGTGGGCTCGGGCTCGGTGGGCTCGGGCTCGGCGGGTTCAGGCTCGGTGGGCTCGGGTTCCGGCGGGGTGGCCATGGCGGCTTCCCGGGCGCGTTCGGCCTCGGCGATCGCGGCGTCGAAGTCGGCCTCGTCGGAGGCCGCCGACGACCACGGCAGCCTGACCACCAGGCACGGGCCGCCGACGAACAGGCCCGCGTCCACGCCCAGGGCCTTGCCGCCCGCGTACTCGTACGGGCCCTCGATCAGGGCCGGGGGCAGGCCGAGCTGGTCGGCGATGACGCTGTGGCCGTGGATGACCATCCGCCCGCCGTAGGCGGCGAGCAGCCGGTCGACCGCGTCCTCCCCGTGCGGGCCGCGGAAGGCGTACCTGGTGGTCATCCGGCGCCACAGCTCCCACCACTGGAACAGGTCGTCGGAGTGCAGGATCTCGCGGACCGAGGCGTTCACCGTCTCCAGGTCCTCGCCCCAGCCCAGGTACTCCAGGGTGTCGGAGTGCATCAGCAGGTCTTCGCCGACCAGGGCCACCACCGGGCGGTCGGTGAGCCAGTCGACGTGCACGGGGGTCAGGGCCTCCTGGTCCGACAGCAGGCCGCCATTCATCTCCCAGCTCCTGGCGAAGCTGCGCGGGCCGAAGTCGGACGGGACGTCGGTGTCGCCGAACCGGTGCATCCCCAGCAGCAGGATCTCGTGGTTGCCGAGGAGGGTCTGCACCTGCCCGCCCGCCGCCGCCGCTTCGGCCGAGAGGCGCATGACGAGTTCGATCACGCCGATGCCGTCCGGGCCGCGGTCGACGAAGTCGCCGAGGAACCACAGGTGGGCGGTGCCGCCGGTCCAGGTCCCGCCGGGGTCGACCAGGCCTACCTCGTGCAGTGCGGCCACCAGTTCGTCGCGGTGGCCGTGCACGTCGCCGACCACGTAGGTCTCGACGGGCTCAACAGGGTCGTGCTCCACACCACTGACGATAGGCGAGGGGTGAAACGCGTGCGCAGCGATGGTCCCCGTGGTGACCTGGGGTGTTCACCCGGTGGGAAAGGGTTCGGCCGTTCGGCCCACGAGATCGGCCACCGATTCGATCACCCGGGTGGGCCGGTAGGGGAAGCGGTCGGCGGTGTCCAGGCCGGAGATGCCGGTGAGCACCAGGATGGTGCGCAGGCCCGCCTCCAGGCCGCTGCGGACGTCGGTGTCCATCCGGTCGCCGATCATCAGGGTGTTCTCGGAGTGGGCGCCGAGCGCGCGCAGGCCCGAGCGCATCATCAGCGGGTTGGGCTTGCCCACGTAGTAGGGGGCGCGGCCGGTGGCCCGCTCGATCAGGGCGGCGACCGCGCCGGTGGCGGGCAGCGACCCCTCGCGGCTGGGGCCGGTGGCGTCGGGGTTGGTGGCGATGAACCGGGCCCCCTCCTCGACCAGGCGGATGGCGCGGGTGATCGCGGTGAAGCTGTAGGTGCGGGTCTCGCCGAGCACGACGTAGTCCGGGTCGCGGTCGGTGAGGGTGTAGCCGATCTCGTGCAGGGCGGTGGTCAGGCCCGCCTCGCCGATGACGTACGCCGAGCCGTGCGGGCGCTGGCTGTCGAGGAAGCGGGCGGTGGCCAGCGCGGAGGTCCAGATGGACCGCTCGGGCACGTCGAGGCCAGTGCGCAGCAGGCGGGCGCGCAGGTCGCGCGGGGTGTAGATGGAGTTGTTGGTCAGCACCAGGAAGGGGTTGCCCTGGGCGGTCAGCTCGGCGATCAACTCGGCCGCGCCGGGGATGGGGTGCTCCTCGTGCACCAGCACGCCGTCCATGTCCATCAGGTACGTCCAGACCATGGCGCAGACGCTACCCAGCCGCGGCGGTCCCGGCCGGGTGGACGGCGACGGCGGCGGCCTTGACGCTGAGGTGGACGGGGGTGCCGGGTTCCAGGGCCAGGTCGGCGACGGCGGCGGGGGTCAGGTCGGCGGCGAGGCCGGTGACCCAGGCCGGGCCGCCGGGGGTGGCGGCGGCGCGGACCCGGACGGTGTCGCCGTGCGGTTCGAGGGCGGCGACGACGGCGGCGAAGACGTTGCGGGGGCTGCCCTGGGCTGGGCTGGTGTAGACGGCGACGTCGGCGGGGCGGAAGACGGCGACGGCCGGTTCGCCGGGCGGCCCTGCGGCGGCGGCGACCAGGGTTCCGTCGGGGGTGCGCAGGCCCGCCGGGTCGCCGGTGCCGGAGACGAGGTTGAGGCCCGCGACGCGGGCGGTGAACGCCGTGCGCGGGCGGGACAGCACCGCGCGGGTCGGGCCGTCCTCGACGACCCGACCATCGGTGAGGACCAGGACGCGGTCGGCGAGGGCCAGGGCGTCGAGCGGGTCGTGGGTGACCAGCAGCGCCGTGCGCCCGGTCGCGGCCAGCACGCGGCGGACGACCCCGCGCAGGACCGGGGTGGCGTCGACGTCGAGGGCGGCGAAGGGTTCGTCGAGCAGCAGCAGCCCCGGTTCGGCCGCGAGCGCCCTGGCCAGGGCCACCCGCTGCGCCTGGCCGCCGGAGAGCGCGGCGGGTTTGCGGTCGGCGAACTCCGCGGCGCCCACCTCGGCCAGCCAGTGCCGGGCCACCTCGTCCGCCCGCCCGCGCCGCGCCCCGGTGGCGCGGGGGCCGAAGGCGACGTTCGCCAGGGCGGTCAGGTGCGGGAACAGCAGCGCGTCCTGTGCCAGCAGCCCGACGCCGCGCCGGGCCGGGGGCAGCCGGACGCCGGTGGCGGTGTCGGTCAGCACCCGGTCGTCGACGGTGACGCGGCCGTGGTCGGGCAGCAGCAGCCCGGCGAGGACGTCGAGCAGCGTGGACTTGCCGGAGCCGTTGGGGCCGAGGACGGCGACGACCTCCCCGGCCGCCACCTCGACCGCGACGTCCAGGGTGAACCGGTCCCGCGCCACCCGCACCCGCGCGGACAGCCCGCTCACCGCTGCCCCCGCAGCGCGCGCGGCCGGGCCACGGCGATCACCGCGACGGCCACGACCACCAGCAGCAGCGACAGCGCCACCGCACCGTCCACATCGGTCTCGGCGAGCAGGTAGACCTGCAACGGAAGGGTTCGCGTGACCCCCTCCAGCGAGCCGGCGAAGGTGATCGTGGCGCCGAACTCCCCCAGCGCGCGGGCGAACGAGAGCACCAGGCCGGAGCCCAGGGCGGGCAGCACCAGCGGCACGGTCACCCGCCGGAACACCGTCCACGGCCGCGCCCCGAGCGTCGCCGCGACCGCCTCGTACCGCTCCCCCGCGGTGCGCAGCGCCCCCTCCAGGCCGACGACGAGGAACGGCATCGCCACGAACACCTGGGCGATGACCACCGCGGCGGTCGTGTACGGGATGCGCACGCCCGGCAGGTGCGAGCCGAGCAGGCCGCCGCGCCCCAGCAGGTACAGCAGCGCGAGCCCGCCCACGACCGGCGGCAGCACGAGCGGCAGCAGCACCACCGCCCGCAGCACCCGCACCCCCGGCACCCGCGACCGCGCGAGCACGACGGCGAGCGGGCCGCCCAGCAGCAGGCAGAGCACTGTGGACAGTGCGGCGGTGCGCAGCGACAGGCCGAGCGCCGCCACCGCGCCGGGGCTGCTGATCCTGGCGGGCAGCGACGACAGGTCCGAGCGCGCGACGAGCCCGACCACCGGGAGCACCACCAGGGCCAGCGCGACCGCGGCGGGCACCCACAGCAGGACCGGCAGGCCGGTGCGGACCCGCCGGTCCCGGGTGCTCACGGCGCGCTGAACCCGGCCCTGGCCAGTTCCGCCTGCCCGTCGGCGCCGCGCACCAGGGCCACGAACTCCCCGGCGAGGTCGGCCTGCGGGGCGGACTTGAGCACGGCGATCGGGTAGTCGTTGACGGCCTTGTCCGCCTCGGGGAACCCGACCGCGGTGACCCCGTCGCCCGCGGCCTTGGCGTCGGAGACGTAGACCAGGCCCGCGTCGGCCTCCCCGGCTCGCACCTTGGTCAGCACCGCCTTGACGTCCTGCTCCTCGCTGGCGGGTCGGAGGGTGACCCCGGCGGCGTCGGCGGCCTTCTTCGACGCCGCCCCGCACGGCACCTGCGGCGCGCACACGACCGTCGTCACGCCTTCTTTGCCCAGGTCGGCCAGGCCGGTGATCTTCGCCGGGTTCCCGGGCGGGGTGACGATGGTGAGCTTGTTGGTCGCGAACACCACGGCGGGGGCGGCGAGCAGGGCCTCCACCTTCTCCATGTTGGCGGTGTCGGCGGAGGCGAACACGTCAGCGGCGGCGTCGTTGGCGAGCTGCTGGGCCAGGGCGGACGACCCGGCGAAGTTGAGCCGGACGTCGACGCCGGGGTGGCCTGCCTCGAACTCCTTCTCCAGCGCGGTGAACGACTCGGTGAGCGAGGCGGCGGCGAAGACGGTCAGCGCCCTGCCCCCCTGGTCCGAGCCGGTGCCGCAGCCCGCGAGGACGAGGGCCGCGGCGGCCACGACGACGAACTTGCGCATGCGGGGCATCTCCTCGGGAGGGGTCAGGGCGTTTCGACGATGACCTGGGTCGCCTTGACGACCGCGACCGCCAGCGAGCCGGGCGCCAGGCCCAGCTCGCGGACGGCCTCGCTGCTCATCAGCGACACCACCCGGTGCGGGCCGCACTGGATCTCGACCTGGGCCATGACCGCGTCCTGCACGACCGAGGTGACCAGGCCGACGAACCGGTTGCGCGCGGAGCGCCCGACCCCGGTGGGGTCCGGCGCCGCCTCGGCCTGCGACCGGGCGAACTCGGCCAGCACCGCGCCGTCGACCACCTTGCGGCCGGAGGCGTCCAGCCCCGCGGCGAGGTGGCCCGCGTCGACCCACCGGCGAACGGTGTCATCGCTGACCCCCAGCAGGCGCGCGACGTCAGAAAACCGATAGTGCGGCATGGAACAGACCATACTTCCGCATCTGCGGTCTTGCGGTCGAGAAACCCCGGATCACCGGCATTTCCCGGTCCGGCGACCCCATCCGCCCGGCGACTACCCTCGAACCGGTGAGCATGGTCGATCTCGGATTGCCCGTAGTACCGAGCGTCGCCGGACGCCCCGACAACCCCCGGCTGGTGGACGGCTTCGGCCGGATCGCCACCGACCTGCGCGTGTCGCTGACCGACCGGTGCAACCTGCGCTGCACCTACTGCATGCCCGCCGCGGGCCTGGACTGGATGCCCGGCTCGCAGATGCTGTCGGACGCGGAGCTGGGCAGGCTGATCAGGATCGCGGTCGAGGACCTGGGCGTCACCGACGTCCGGTTCACCGGCGGCGAGCCGACCCTGCGCAAGGGCCTGGAGGAGCTGATCGCCTCGGTGGCGGCCCTGAGCCCGCGACCGCGCATCTCGATGACCACCAACGCCGTCGGCCTGGCCCGGCGGGCCGACGCGCTGCGCGCCGCCGGGCTCGACCGGGTGAACGTCTCGCTGGACACCGTGCGGCGGGAGCGCTACGCCGAGCTGACCCGCCGCGACCGGCTCCCCGACGTCCTCGACGGCCTCGCCGCCGCCCGCGCCGCCGGGCTGACCCCGGTGAAGGTCAACGCGGTGCTGCTGCGCGGGGTCAACGACGACGAGGCGGCCGACCTGCTGCGGTTCTGCGTCGAGCACGGGTACGCGCTGCGGTTCATCGAGCAGATGCCGCTGGACCCGCAGCACGGCTGGGACCGCTCGGAGATGGTGACCGCGGCGGAGATCCTGGAGCTGCTGGGCGCGGAGTTCGCGCTGACCCCGTCGCCGAGCGCGCGCGGGGCCGCCCCGGCCGAGCGCTGGCTGGTCGACGGCGGACCCGCCGACGTCGGCGTGATCGCCTCGGTGACCCGGCCGTTCTGCGGCGACTGCGACCGCACCCGGCTCACCGCGGACGGGGCGCTGCGGTCGTGCCTGTTCAGCACGACCGAGACCGACCTGCGCGGCCCGCTGCGCGCGGGCGCGGCGGACGCGGAGATCGCCGACCGGTGGCGGGCGGCGATGTGGGGCAAGCTCGCCGGGCACGGCATCAACAACACGGGCTTCGCCCAGCCCGACCGGCCGATGAGCGCGATCGGGGGCTGACCGGTGATCGAGACCGAGGTGCGGGTGCGGTATTTCGCGGGCGCGCGCGCGGCCGCGGGCGTGCGGGAGGAGACGGTGCGCCTGCCCGCGGGTGCCACCGTGGCCGACGCGGTGGCCGCCCTGGGCGCCCGGCACGGCGCGGCGTTGGCGCGGGTGCTGCCCGCGGCGAGCTTCCTGCTGGACGGTGTCGCTGTCCGTGACCGCGACATCCGGCTGCCCGATGTAACCGGTTTGGACGTTCTGCCCCCTTTCGCGGGGGGCTGATGGGCTTCCCGAACGGCCCAACGACGTGGGATCGGCGTAAGGCAGGTCTCACCCTCGGTGAATTATCTCGGGTAGGACACGGCGAAATAACAGCCCGGCCCACCTCCCCAAACAGCGAAAACCTGGGGGATCGTTTGAGGTTGCGCGGCGTTACTGTGACGACGGTCACCCCCCTTCCGATTTCCGTAAGCCCACGCGGTTACGTACCGTCGCTTCCGGTCGGACCCGAAACCGACCGCGCAGTACCCGGGAGTCCGTAGTGCCGAACCCTGTCCGGCGGCCTCCCGGGAACCAACCCCGAGCGAAAGCGACTTCCGGACAGGGGCGAGGGACCACGGACGGTCACGGGCAACCGTGATCGCAGTGGAGCCGGGTGAACACCACCGGCCGGGCCGCACGACTGGGCCCGACCCGCAGCGTTGATCACGCAGGCACGGGAGCCAGAGATCCCCGAATGTCCTACCGAGGCAAGCACCGCAAGCCGTCCACCACCAAGCGCGCCATCGCCCGAGTCGTCGTCGCAGGCGTCGCGGTCGGCGCCCCGATGGCGGTCGCCGCGACCCCGGCCTCGGCCGACACCGTGAACTGGGACGCGATCGCGCAGTGCGAGAGCGGCGGCAACTGGAGCACCAGCACCGGCAACGGCTATTACGGCGGCCTCCAGTTCAGTCCGAGCACCTGGCGCGCCAACGGCGGCAGCGGCTCCGCGCACAACGCGAGCCGCGAGGAGCAGATCCGCGTCGCGGAGAACGTGCTCAAGACCCAGGGCATCGGCGCCTGGCCGGTGTGCGGCAAGAAGTCGGGCAGCTCCGCCAAGCCCGCCACCGCCGCCGCGAAGAAGCCGGTGACGTCGAAGAAGGCGACCCCCGCGCAGAAGAAGGCCACCCCCAAGGCCACCACGAAGGCCGCCGCCCCGAAGGCGACCACGAAGAAGGCGGCCCCCGCCGCCCCGGTCGCCGCGGTGAGCACGTCGAACCCGGCCGGTGACTACACCGTGCTCGCGGGCGACACGCTGTCGAAGATCGCCAACCAGCTCAACGTCGCCGGTGGGTGGCAGTCGCTGGCCGAGAAGAACAAGAACTTCATCAGCGACCCGAACCTGATCCTCGTGGGTCAGAAGATCGCCACGAAGTAGGTTCTCCCACGCCGAGTGCTCCCGAGCCCCCGCCGTCCATCCCGGGCGGCGGGGGCTCGGTCGTGCTCGGGGTGCTCGCCCGCGATCAGGTCGCCGGAGGTCAGGTCGCCGGAGGTCAGGTCGCCGGAGGTCAGGTCGGCGGCGCTGAGCCGGTGATCAGGGGCAGTTGACCCACTCGTCGGTGCCGTCGGTGAACCGCTGGTGCTTCCAGATCGGCAGCCGGGACTTCACCTCGTCCACCAGCCGCGCGCAGGTGGCGAACGCGGCGCCCCGGTGGTCGGCGGCGACGGCGACGGCCAGGGCGGTGTCCCCGATCGCCAGGTCGCCGACCCGGTGCGAGACCGCCAGCGCGCGCACCCCCGGGGAGGTCGCGGCGACGTCCGCGGCGACCTCGGCGAGGACGTCCCCGGCGCTGGGGTGGCCCTCGTAGGTCAGGGACGTGACACCGCGCCCGCCGTCGTGGTCGCGCACGACCCCCGCGAAGGTCACCACGGCGCCCGCGGCGCGGTGGTCGACCAGGGCGGCGTGCTCGTCGACCGACAGGTCGTCCCCGGACACCTCGGCGCGCAGCACCGCGGCGGGCGCCCCGGGGGCCGGGTGCTCGCCGGGCGACTGCCCGGCGTCCGACGCCTCGACCCGGTGGCCGGACCGCTGCGCGGCGGGGTCGGCCTGCTGCCGCGCGGGGGGATCGGCCTGCTGCACGGCGGGTTGGTGGTGGTCTTGGGCGGGGTGTTGTGCGGCGGGGGCCGGGTGGTCGCCGCCGTGGAGTTGGTCGACGGCGTGGGTCAGGACGCCGTCGAGGACGGCGAGGCCGTCGCGGACGCCGCCGGTGGAGCCGGGCAGGTTGACCACCAGGGTGCGACCGGCGACCCCGGCCAGGCCACGCGACAGCACCGCCGTGGGCACCCCCGGCAGGCCCGCGGCGCGGATGGCGTCGGCCAGGCCGGGGACCTCGTGGTCCAGCACGGCCCGGGTCGCCTCGGGGGTGCGGTCGGTGGGGTTGATGCCGGTGCCGCCGGTGGTGAGGACGACGTCGACCGAGTCGGCCACGGCCGCGCGCAGCGCCGCCTCGACCGGGGCGCCGTCGGGGACCACGGCCGGGTCGGGCGTGGCGAAGCCGCGGTCGCGGAGCCAGGCTGCGATCAGCGGTCCGGTCCGGTCCGGGTAGACCCCGCCCGCCGCCCGGTTGGAGGCGGTGATCACCCGGCCGGTGCGCTCGCTCATGCTTCTCCCCTGCTCCAGGTGCCGGTCTTGCCGCCGTCCTTGCGGTCGACGCGGACCTGGTCCAGCACGGCGGCGGGGTCCACGGCCTTGATCATGTCGTGCAGGGTGAGCCCGCAGACCGCGACGGCGGTCAGCGCCTCCATCTCCACCCCGGTGCGGTCGGCGGTGCGGGCGGTGGCGGTGATGCGCACCTCCGACCCGGACGCCACCAGGTCGACCTTCACCCCCGTCAGCGCGATCGGGTGGCACAGCGGGATGAGGTCCGGGGTCCGCTTGGCGCCCATGATCCCGGCGATCCGGGCGGTGGCCAGCGCGTCCCCCTTGGGCAGCCCGTCGCGCAGCAGCAGCCCCACCACCTCCTCGGTGGTGCGCACCACCCCGGACGCGACCGCCACCCGCGCGGTCACCGCCTTCTCCGACACGTCGACCATCCGGGCGGCGCCGGAGGCGTCCACATGGCTCAGTTCACCCACGTGCCGATGCTACGGCCCGGCCCCCGGGCTACGCGGTGGCGGTGGCCGCCTTGCGGACGGCGTCGGCGACGGCCGGGGCGACCGCGGCGTCGAAGACGCTGGGCACGATGAACGAGGCGTTGAGCCGCTCGCCGTCGACCACGTCGGCGATGGCGTCGGCGGCGGCGAGCAGCATCTCGTCGGTGATGGTGTGGGCCTGGGCGTCGAGGAGGCCGCGGAAGACGCCGGGGAAGGCCAGCACGTTGTTGATCTGGTTCGGGTAGTCCGAGCGGCCGGTGGCGACGACCGCGGCGTGCCGCTGGGCCTCCAGCGGGTCGATCTCCGGGTCCGGGTTGGCCAGGGCGAACACCACCGGGTCGGGGGCCATGGTGGCGACCTGCTCGGCGCCGAACAGGTTGGGGGCGGACACGCCGATGAACACGTCCGCCCCGACCAGCGCGTCGTGCAGCCGACCGGACACCCCGTCGCGGTTGGTGTTGGTGGCGACCCAGCGCAGGTTCGCGTCGGTGTCGCCGCGGGCGCCGTGCACGATGCCGTCGACGTCGACGGCCAGGATGTCGGCCGGGCCGAGCTTGTCGCCGGTGTGGCGTTGCAGCAGCAGGCGGATGATCGCCGAGCCCGCCGCGCCGACGCCGCAGACCACGACCTTGCAGTCGGACAGGTCCTTGCCGACGACCCGCAGGGCGTTGCGCAGGGCGGCGACCACGCAGATGGCGGTGCCGTGCTGGTCGTCGTGGAACACCGGGATGTCGAGCTTCTCCCGCAGCCGGGCCTCGATCTCGAAGCAGCGCGGCGCGGCGATGTCCTCCAGGTTGATGCCGCCGTAGACCGGGGCGATCAGCTCCACCGTGCGGATGATCTCCTCGGTGTCCTGGGTGTCCAGGCACACCGGCCAGGCGTCGACCGAGCCGAACTTCTTGAACAGCGCCGCCTTGCCCTCCATCACCGGCAGCGCGGCGGCGGGGCCGATGTTGCCCAGCCCGAGCACCGCCGACCCGTCGGTGACCACGGCGACGGTGTTGCGCTTGATGGTCAGCCGCCGCGCGTCGTCCGGGTTCTCCGCGATCGCGGTGCACACCCTGGCCACGCCGGGGGTGTAGGCGCGGGAGAGGTCGTCGCGGTTGCGCAGCGCGACCTTGGCGGTGACCTCGATCTTGCCGCCGAGGTGCATCAGGAAGGTGCGGTCGGACACCTTGCGCACCTCGACCCCGGGCAGCGCGCCGAGGGTGTCGGAGATGTCGCGGGCGTGGTTGGCCGACATCGCGTTGCAGGTGATGTCGACCACGACCCGGTCGGTGTGCGACTCGACCACGTCGAACGCGGTGATGACGCCGCCGACCCGGCCGACCGCACTGGTGAGGTCACCAGCGGCCCCCGCGGACGGGGGCGCCTCGACCCGGACGGTGATGGAGTAACCGGGACCGGGGACGGGCATGTCGCTGCGCTCCAACTTCGGCGATCGAGGAACGAGCGCAGCTTAGCCCTGTCGGGTGCTCACAAATCCCACCGGGCGAACTGTCCGCCGGTGAGCGGGACGACCTACGGCGCGTCCTGGCGGTTGATCTCCGTGACCGGGTGCACGTAGGGCACCGAGTCGAGCGGGAACGTGGTGTCGCCGAACGGCGAGAGCGCACCCTGCCGGTCCGAGTGCAGCTCGCTGACCGGGTGCGACCCGTTGTCGTCGCCGCGCCACTCGGGGTCGATGCGGTGCTTGACGCGGTCCTTCTTGGCGACCTTCGCCACGGCTCCTCCTCGGTTGGCACTGCGGTTCCGGCGAGTACCGAGGTTACCGGAACCACCGTGCGTATACCGTGGTCAGGGTGTCCGGCCCCACGCTCACCGACTGGCTCCGCGCCAGGGACGACGAGACGCTGGCCGCCGTGCTGCGCGCCCGCCCCGACCTGGCGACCCCCCGACCGGCGGACACCGCCGTGCTGGCCACCCGCGCGGGCTCCCGCGCGTCGGTGGCCAGAGCCGCGGAGGGCTTGGACACGTTCACCCTGGCCGTCCTCGACGCCCTGCTCGCCGCCGACGCCGACCGCGCCCCGGTCCCGCTGCGGCGGGTGGTCGAGCACCTCCCCCCGGGCACCCCGGAGGAGTCCGCCCGCGCCGCCGTCGACCGGATGCGCGCCCTGGCCCTGGCCTGGGGCGAGGACGACGCGCTCGCGCTGCCCCCGGCCGCCCGGGAGGCGGGCGGTCCCACCGCGTCCTTGGGCAGGCCCTCGCCCACCCTGGAGCACGCGGACGTCCCGGCGCTGGTCGAGGCCCTGCCCGAGGACGAGCGCAAGGTGCTCGCCACCCTGGCGGGCGGGCGCCCGGTGGGCCGCACCCGGGACGCGGCGACCGTGCTGCCGCTGGCGCAGGCCAAGACCCCGATCCAGCGCCTGCTGTCCAGGGGCCTGCTGACCAGGTTGGACGCGGAGACGGTGGAGCTGCCCGGCCAGGTCGGCGCCGTCCTGCGCGGCACCCCGGCGTCGGTCGAGGTCACCGAACCCGAACTGCGCACCACCACCCGCAAGGCCGCGCTGGTGGACTCGACCGCGGCGGGCGCCGCCCTGGAGCTGGTGCGCCACGTCGAGACCCTGGTCCGCCTGTGGTCGGCCGAGCCGCCGCCGGTCCTCAAGTCCGGCGGCCTGGGGGTGCGCGACCTGAAGAAGGTCGCCCGCGTCACCGAGCTGTCCGAGCGGGACGCCACCCTGCTGGTCGAGGTGGCCGCCGCGGCGGCCCTGGTGGCCGACAACGAGGCGGCCACCCCGGAGTGGGTCCCGACCAACCACGCCGACCTGTGGATGGCCGCCACCCCGGCGAACCGCTGGGCCACCCTGGCCACGGCCTGGCTGGACCTCCCCCGCCTCCCCGGCCTGGGCGGTCTGCGCGACGCCAAGGACCGCATCCTGGCCCCGCTGTCCGACGAGCTGCGCAGGCCCGCGGCCCCGGTGGAGCGCCTGCGGGTGCTGGACGTGCTGGCGGACCTGCGCGCGGGCACCGGCGTCACCGACCCGGACGGCCTGGCCGCGGTCCTGGCCTGGCGGGCCCCCCGCCGCGGCGGCAGGCTGCGCGACGAGATGGTCCGCTGGACCCTCGCCGAGGCCACCACCCTGGGCCTGGTCGCCCTGGGTGCCCTCAGCGGCCCCGGCCGCACCCTGGTCGCGGAGGGCGCGGCCCCCGCGGCCAAGCGCATGGCCGAGGCCCTGCCCGACCCCATCGACCACGTGCTGGTCCAGGCCGACCTGACGGTGGTCGCCCCCGGCCCCCTGGAACCCCACCTGGCCGCCCGCATCACCGAAACCGCCGACGTCGAGTCGGCGGGCAGCGCCACGGTCTACCGGGTCAGCGAGTCCTCCATCCGCCGAGCCCTCGACGCGGGCCGCTCCGCGGCCGACCTGCACGAACTCTTCACCACGAAGTCCAAGACCCCCATCCCCCAGTCCCTCGAATACCTCATCGACGACGTGGCCCGCCGCCACGGCCGCCTCAGGGGAGGGGCAGCCACCTCCTTCCTGCGCTGCGACGACCCCGCCCTGATCGCCGAGGTCGCCGCCAGCCCCACCGCCACCACCCTGCAACTGCGCAAGATCGCCCCCACAGTCCTGGTCAGCCCCCTCCCCCTCCTGGAAATCCTCGACGACCTCCGAGCCGCGGGCTTCGCCCCCGCCGCCGAAGGCGCCGACGGCCAGGTCGTCGACCTCCGCCCCACCGGCCGCCGAATCCAAACCCCCGCCAAGGCCCTGCGCCGCGCGGTCCCCCGCACCCCCGGCCCCGACCAACTCACCGACATGGTCGCCGCCATGCGAGCGGGCGACCGAGCAGCCGACAGCAGGCGCGGCCGCACCGTCTCGGCGAAGTCCGGCTCCGGCGCCGGCGCCAACACAGCCGAAACCCTCGCCCTCCTCCAGGAAGCCACCCAAGCCCACCAGGCGGTCTGGATCGGCCTGGTCGACGCCCACGGCGTGGCCAGCCAACGGGTGATCGAACCCCTCCGCATCGGCGGCGGCATCCTGGAGGGCAAGGACCCCACCAGCGAGGAAATCCGCCGCCTCCCCCTCCACCGCATCACCAGCGCGGCCCTGGTCGAGTCAGAGAGCTAGCCCCAGCCCCAGCCCCGCCCAAAGCCACAGGCCACAGAAAAGCCCGGACGAGACACCCCGCCCGGGCCCAAATCCCTAAACTCGTCGGTCTGCAACGAAACCGCCACCCTGCCACCCAACGCCCCCACCCACCCAACCTGACCAGGAGGAGACCTGACCCACTCCCGGCCGCAGTCAGCTCCGCGAACTCGGTGTCAAGGGTGGCCGTAGGCCATCGGCGAAGCCGACGCCGAAGGCGCCCTTGACGCCGAGTTCGCGGAGTTGAACAATCGCGGCTTCCCAGGGTCAGGTCCCCAACCCCGCCACAGGCACCTCAAAGGCACAGCCGCCGCAGCCACAATCACCTCAAAGGCGCAGCCACCCAGCCCACAGGCCAGCTCGCGAAGGCGCAGCCCAGCCACAAGCCCCCAGAAGCGCAGCAAGCAGCAGATCAGCCCGCGCGCGACATCCGCTGCTGCATGGCGTGCTCCACCAACGTGATCAGCGTTTCCTTCGTCGAGTCCCGGTCCCGCGCGTCGGTCGTCACGATCGGCACCGAAGGCTCAACCGTCAACGCGTCGCGCACGTCGTCGATCCGGTGGTGCAACACCCGGTCGAAGCAGTTCAACGCGATCACGTAAGGCAGCCCGCGGTCCTCGAAGAAGTCGATCGAGGCGAACGCGTCCGCCAGCCGCCGCGTGTCGACCAGCACGATCGCGCCGATGGCGCCGCGAACCAGGTCGTCCCACATGAACCAGAACCGGTGCTGCCCGGGTGTGCCGAACAGGTACAGGATGAGGTCGGAGTCCAGCGACACGCGCCCGAAGTCCATGGCGACGGTCGTGGTGACCTTGTTCGGCGTCGACGACAGGTCGTCGACGTCCACGCTGGCCTCGGTCATGACGGCCTCGGTGGTCAGCGGGACGATCTCCGACACCGAGCCGACCAGGGTCGTCTTGCCCACGCCGAACCCACCGGCCACGACGATCTTCGCCGAGGTCGTCGGCTGCGGGGATGCGCCGCCGCGCGCGCTGAGGGGACTAGAGCCTGCGGAGCCCACTGAGCACCCTTTCCATGAATTCGATCGACGGCCGGTCGCCCACGACCATGCCGCTCTGGTGGATCGAGACGAGGCCCATGCCCGCCATGTCGCCGATGAGCACCCGCGCGACGCCCAGGGGCAGCCGCAGGTGCGCGGCGACCTCGGCGACGGAGCGGGTGTCCAGGCACAGGCCGCAGATGGACCTGTGCTCGGGACGGACGGCGGCGTCGGGTACCCGGCCCCGGTCGCTGGTGGAGACCAGCGCCTCGATCGCCAGATCGTAGTCGGAGCGGGTGCGCCCGCCCGTCTTGGTGTACGGGCGGACCAGCGACCCGGTTTCGTGCGGTGCGGAGTCGTAGAAGTCGCCGTGTCCACCGAAGTTCCCGGGGTCACCGAAGTTCCCACGGTCACCGAAGTTCCCGGGGTCTCCGAAGTCGGTGAAGGCCGCCGGTGCGGCGAAGTCGGGCTGTTCGGGCTCCGGGTCCAGGTCGGCCACCGCGGGGATCTCCTTGCTGTCCCAGTCTGACTGGGACGGGATGCCCGCGTCGACGCCGGAGTCGCCGTAGAGGGTGGCGCTCGGGCCGCCGAACAGCCTGGCCCGGAAGCCGTCGATGTCGAACCGGTTCGGCGGTTCACCGAATTCGGTGTCGGAGAGGTCCTCCCACCCGCGCTCGGACATGGTCGTCTGCCTCCGCTCAGGCTCACCCATCAGCTTGTCCCGGGGATCGTCGATGTCCCGGTCCGGCTCGAACAGCTCCCGCCGCCCGGCCGCGCGCCGACCCGTGCTCATCGCTCGCCCACCCGTCTCGCCACCGTCTCCACCCGCTCAGTACTCCGTCATCGGTACTGTCACCGGCGCTGCGTGCCCTGCAACTGCGCGCGCAGCTCGGGGGTCATCTGCTGGCCGACCCGCTCCACGAGCAGGGTCATCTCGTACGCGACCAGGCCGATGTCGCAGTTCGGCGCGGCCAGGACGGCCAGGCAGGACCCGTCCGAGATCGACATGAGGAACAGGTAGCCGCGGTCCATCTCGACCACGGTCTGGTTCACCCCGCCCGCCTCGAAGCAGCGCGCCGCGCCCGCGGTGAGGCTCACCAGGCCGGAGGCGACGGCGGAGAGCTGTTCAGCGCGGTCGCGGGGCAGGCCCTGCGAGCCCGCCAGCAGCAGCCCGTCGGCGGACACCACCACGGCGTGCGCCGCGCCGGGGACCTGACGGACGAAATCGGTGATGAGCCACCCGAAGCTACCGGGCTGGTGTACTGACGCGGTCGTCACTCCTGCTCCTCGTCTTGGCGGCTCTCGTCAGAACCGGTCTGGTCTCCAGGGTAGGCGTCGACGAGGGCGTGCCGCCCCCGCCTCACACCTTGCTGGAAGCTGGACATGCGACCGCGGACGGCGTCCGCGGTGCGGGGCGGGAGCGGAGGCGCCGCGGCGGACTGCTCCGCGGTCTCCTCCCTGGGGGCCGCCGACCCGGGCACGAGGTGTGCCTTGGGAACGCGTTTCGGCAGGCCCGCCGTGGTCATGGTGTCCGAGGTGGTGTCCAGCAGGGCCCTGGCCCGCTGCCACCCGTCGTCGCCGGGCGACTGCCAGGCGGCGGCCCTGGCCGAGGAGATCCGCTCGGCCTCGGCGTCCTCGGGGACCTCGGGAGCGTCGGTGGTGTCGCGGTGTTCGTCCTCGGCGTAACGGCCGGGGGCGTCCTGGGGGTCCCGGTGCCCTTCGTCGCCGTCCGCGGCGGGGTCGTGGGCACCGTTGGTCGAGCCGTTGGTCGAGCCGTTCGCCGAACCGCCGCCCGGGGCGTCGAGCCCGGCCAGCGGGTGCGGGGTGGAGCCGGAGTCGGTGGCCTCGAACCACTGCGAGAGCACGGCCTCGTAGATCGGCAGCCGCTCGGTCGGGGCGTCGAGGTCGCCGCGGTCCACCGGCTGCGGGGCCGGGCTGTCCTCGCGGCGGGTGAACGGCGCGTAGGCGTCGAAGCCGCCGTCGCGGCCGAAGCCGGTGCTGTGCCCGTTGAGGTCGGTCTCGGTCCGCTCCTGCGGCTCGGGCTCCTCGACCGGGAGCGGGCCGAACAGGTCGTAGCCGCTGTCCTCGACCCCCGGGCCGTTGTCCGGCTCGGGGTCCTGGGCGGTCGAGCGGCCGAAGGTGGAGATGTCGGTGCCGGAGAAGTCGAAGCCGTGGCCGTTGAGCCGGGCGCTGACCTCCTCCGGGTCGGCCGGGGGACCCCAACCGCCGGTGTCCTCGATGCTGTCGCGCAGGCCGAACTGCGGCTCGAAGGCCGGGAAGCCCGCGAGGTCGTCGGCGGAGCGCTCCACCGGGGACTCGGCCAGGATGCCGCCCTCGGCCTTGGGGGTGCGGTCGCGGTTGGCCCCGCCGAAGGCACCGGCGATGCCGCTGGCCTTGACCGCGGTGTCGCCGAACCCGGCGGTCTGCTGGATGGCGCTGCCGCCCGCGCCCGCGCCGGTGGAGACCAGCGCGGCCGGGACGGTGATCCGCGAGATCAGCCCGCCCTCGATGTCCTCGTTGTCGCGCAGCCGCACCTTGATCTCGTGCCGCTTGGCCAGCCGGGCGACCACGTACAGGCCCATCCGGCGGGTCACCGCGACGTCGAGGTCCGGCGGGTCGGCGAGCCGGGCGTTGGTCGCCTCGATCTCGTCGGCGGTCATGCCGACGCCGGAGTCGGTGATCTGGATGGCCAGTTCCTTCTTGCGGGTCATGGCCATCCGCACGTAGACCTTCTTCTCCGGCTCGGAGAACGAGGTCGCGTTGTCCAGCAGCTCCGCGATCAGGTGGACCAGGTCGGACACCGCGCGGCCCTGCACGGAGATCTCCGGGGCCGAGAGCACCTCGATCCTGGCGTACTGCTCGACCTCCGAGACCGCCGCGCCGACGACCTCGGCGGCGGGGACCGGCCGGGAGAGCTGGCGGCTGAGCCCGGAGCCGGAGAGCACCAGCAGCGACTCGGAGTTGCGCCGCATCCGGGTCGCCAGGTGGTCCAGCTCGAACAGGCTGGCGAGCTGGTCGGGGTCCTGCTCGTCCTGCTCCAGCCGGTCGATCAGCGAGAGCTGGCGCTCGACCAGGGTCTGCGACCGGCGGGACAGGTTGACGAAGATCGAGTTGATGTTGTCGCGCAGCAGCGCCTGCTCGGTCGCCATCCGGACCGCCTGGTCGTGCACCGCGTCGAAGGAGCGGGCGAGCTGGCCGGTCTCCTCGCGGGTGAACACCGGGACCGGGTCGACGGCGTTCTTCGACGCCTCCACCGGGTCGGGGTCGGCGAGGATGCGCTGCACCGTCTCCGGCAGCCGCCGGTTCGCCACGTCCAGGGCGTCGCGGCGCAGCACGCGCAGCGGGACCAGCAGCGAGCGGGCGACCAGGACGGTGACGCCGAGGGCGAGCAGGATGGCCAGCAGCACGATGGCCGCGTCGCGCCAGGCGGTGAAGGCGGCGTCGTCGGCGGACTGCTGGGCCCGGCCGCGCAGCTTCTCCAGCAGCGAGATCTCGACCCGGCGCATCGAGTCGGCGGTGACCTTGGCGTCGTTGATCAGCCGGGCGCCGTCGATGTTGAGCGGCCTGCCCTGGTCGGCGTTGTTCAGCGCGGTCTGCACGACCCGCGCGCGGTCGTCGACCTCGAAGCCGGAGAAGGTGTCGGCGAAGAACTGGGCCTCGACCGGGTCGGCGTTGGCGCGGAAGTTGCCGATGGCGGCGTTGTAGCCGGCCTCGGCGGCCCTGGCCTGCTCCTGCATCCCGGCCGGGAAGGCACCGCGCGCCGCGGCGATCATCAGGATGGAGTTCTGCCTGCTGAGGAACTCCTTGGCCTGCACGATCGCCAGCGAGGTCGCGCCGAGCCGGGAGATCTCCGACTGGGCCAGCGTGGAGGTGAACTCCGCGCCCGCGGCCAGCACGTTCTCCAGCAGCGCGCTGTAGGCCCGGTAGACGGCCACGTCGGGGTAGGAGCTCGCGGTCGACAGCGCCGCGTTGCGCACCGCGCCGACGGCGCCGAGGCGGCCCGCGAGGTCGGCGAGCAGCTCGCCGTTGGCGGTGGAGCTGGCGGCGGCGGCCTGGGTCAGCTTGTTCAGGCTGGCGTTGGTGCGCTGGATCTGGCCCTGCATGGGGGCGGTGTCGCCGGTGCGGTTGCCCGCCACGAACGCGACCACCATGTTCCGCTCGCCCTGCAGGTCGTGCACCAGGGCGACGACGTCGAGGGTGGCGGTGATGCTGGTGGAGGCGTCGTCGAAGGTGGACGCGCGGTCGAGCTCACCGGCCGCGCGCAGCACGCCGAGGGCGATGGCGGTGATGATGGGGACCAGCAGGACGGCGATCAGCTTGGTGCGCAGCCGCCAGTTGCGCAGCCGCCAGCGCGAGCCGCCCTCGACGATCTTGCGACCGGAGCTCCTCGCCTTGGCCGCCGCGCCCGCTTCTGCCTCGGACGTGGTGGGCCCACCGGTGTGGTCGGGCACTGCCAGCACTCTCCCTGCATCTGAGCCAGTAGCCCGTCGAGTCGGTGGCCGGCTTCGCACGGACAACTTCGCAGCAGGGGGACGGTCGCGTCACCGACTCCTGACGCGAGCCCGCCGGGTTGGCCGGATTCGACCGAATCCGGGTTACCGACCGGTACCGCGCCAGCGCCTCCGTGCTGCTCGGCAGAGCGTACCCCTGACTGTGGACACAGAAGGTAGCGAAGTCCACGTTCCGATGTAACCCTTCCAGGGCATCATCACAGGGAGTGGCCAACCGTTAGCCCAGTCGATCACTCGGACGCGTTAGGTAAACGCTGTTTACGCTAGGGGCTCTTTCACCCGTTTGGCGCTAAAACGGTGGGTGACCTTGGAAAAAAGTTACTTACGGTAAACCCCAGGTCAGATGCCCTATCGAGTTCGCCCAGACGGGCCAACAGAACCGCCCGATTCAGTGAGAGAGTTCACCAGCAGATACCTGGTGCGCACTCATTGTGACCCGCAGAGCAAGTCTCTACAGTGCGTCTCGGTCCAGGGGGAACCGCACCTCGGCAAACCACGTGCTCCTACGAGGAGAGGCTCCAATGCTTCGACGCTTTACCAGCGGACGGGTCCGCACCCGCCTGTCCGTCGCCGCCATGGCGATGACCCTGGCCGCCACCGTCAGCGGCTGCGGCCTGCTCGGCGGCGACGACTCCGGGGACTCCGCCGCCCAGTCCGGCGGCGGGTCGATCGAGAAGACCAAGATCAAGGTCGGGGTGCTGCCCGTCGTCGACGTCGCGCCGTTCTACCTGGCCGTCGAGCAGGGCTACTTCAAGGAGGAGGGCCTCGAGGTCGAGCCCGTGGTGATGGGCTCCGGGCCCGCGGCCATCAGCGGCATCCTCAACGGCGACCTCGACATCGCCTTCGCCTCGTACCCGGCGCCGCTGCTCGCGCAGAGCACCAAGGTCGCCGACTTCAAGATCGTCGCCGACGCGCTCGCGGCCAAGCCCGGCCACCTCGTGGTCGTCGCCCCGCCGAACTCCTCGCTGAAGAAGCCCACCGACGCGCCGGGCAAGCGGATCGCCATCACCGCGCGCAACAGCATGACCGACCTGGCCCCGATGTCGGTCCTCAAGACCGAGGGCGTCGCCTACGACCAGGTCCAGTGGGTCGAGATGCCCTTCCCGAACATGATCACCGCCATGCAGAACGGCGAGGTCGACGGCGCGGTCACCGTCGAGCCGTGGGTGACCATCGCGGAGAAGCAGCTCGGCGCGACCCCGGTGTTCGACGGCGCCTCCGGCCCCACCGCCGAGATCCCGATGTCGGGCTTCGTGGCGGTCAGCGGCAACGGCAAGTTCGCCACCACCAGCCCCAACACCATCGCGGCGTTCCAGCGCGCCCTGGGCAAGGCGCAGGCGCAGGCCACCGACCGGCCGAAGATGGAGCAGATGTTCGTCAAGTACGCCAAGGTCGACAAGGAGACCGCGCAGCTCGTCACCATCTCCACCTACTCCACGTCGCTGGAGGCCAACCGCATCCAACGGGTCGCCAACCTGATGAAGGAGTTCGGGGTGATCAAGGGCGACCTCGACGTGGCCTCGATGATCCCGAACGCGGGCACCACCGGCAAGTGACCGGGCAGCGGACGGGCTCGCGGGCCGCCGCGGGGCTGGTCGGTCTGGTCGGCTTCTTCCTGGTCTGGGAGGTGGCCAGTCGGACCGGCCTGGTCCCGGCGTACTACCTGCGACCCCCGTCGGTCGTGCTGCCCACGGTCGTGCGGCTGCTCGGCGACACCGGGTTCCTGCGGGCACTGGTGGCCACCGTGTTCGCCACGCTGATCGCGGTGGCCGTCGCCGTGGCGGTCGCGGTGCCCGCCGGGCTGCTGCTCGGCAGCGTCACCTGGGTGCGCCGGGCGGTGATGACCCTGGTCGAGTTCCTGCGGCCGATCCCGTCGGTGGCGCTGATCCCGCTGGCGCTGCTGACCTTCGGCACCGGCCCGGACACCAAGATCACCCTGGCGGTCTACGGCGGGCTGTGGCCGATCCTGTTCAACACCATGTACGCGCTCGACGAGCTCGACCCGCTGCACGTGGAGACCGCCCGCGCCTTCGGCGTCGGCAGGCTCGGCGTGCTGGGGCGGGTGGCGCTGCCCAGCGCGGCGCCGTTCGTGCTCACCGGCATCCGGCTCACCTTCGCCATCTCGCTGGCCGTCGTGGTCAGCGTCGAGCTGTTCTCCGGCGGCACCATCGGGCTCGGGCAGTTCATCCTGGAGGCCAGCTCGGGGGCCTCGCAGATGGACGAGGTGCTGGCCGCGACGGTGCTGGCCGGGCTGATCGGGTACGGGGCCAACGCGGGCCTGGAACGGCTGAACAACCGGTTCTTCGCCTGGAACGCGCGCGGGGGTGGGCGGTGAACCTGCTCAAGGGGACCGCCCAGCGCTGGGTCGTGTTCGTGGTCGCGGTCGCGCTGTGGGAGCTGGTCACCCGCGCGGCCGACGACGTGTTCTTCCCGCCGCCGACGACCATCGCCGAGGCGGCCGGGCAGATCTGGTTCTCGCCGCTGTTCGGCGAGCACGTGGTGCCCGGCGTCGGCCGGATGCTGCTGGGCTGGGCGCTGTCGGGGGTCATCGGGGTCGCGCTGGGCATCCTGCTCGGCCGCTCCCGCACCGCGATGGCCTACCTCGGCCCGACGTTCAACTTCATGCGCTCGATCCCGCCGCCGCTGCTGGTGCCGTTCTTCGCCGCGACCATCGGGGTCACCTCGATGCAGCTGCCGACGATCGTCTTCGGCGCGGTGTGGCCGGTGCTGCTCAACACCGTCGACGGCGCCCGCGCGGTCGACGACACCAAGGTCGACACGGCCAGGGCGTTCCGGCTCAGCGGGCCGCAGTGGCTGCTGGGCGTGGTGCTGCCCTCGGCGCTGCCGAAGGTCTTCGCGGGCCTGCGGCTGAGCCTGTCCATCTCGCTGATCCTGATGGTGGTCTCCGAGCTGGTCGGCTCGATCAACGGCATCGGCAACCAGCTCGTGCAGGCGCAGCGCGACTACGACCTGCCGACCATGTGGGCCTGGATCGTGCTGCTCGGCGTGCTCGGCTACCTGTTCAACACCCTGCTGCTGCTGGCCGAGCTGCGCGCCCTGGCGTGGCAGCCGCGGCACTCACCCGAAGCCCAGTCCCTCGCGACCGGAGGATGACCGTGACCCCGACGATGCTGCAGGTCACCGACCTCGGCCACACCTACCAGTCCAAGGACGGCCCGTACGACGCCATCGACGCGCTCGGCTTCACCGTGGCCGCGGGTGAGCTGGTCTGCGTCGTCGGCCCGTCCGGGTGCGGCAAGTCGACGCTGCTGCGCACCGTCGCCGGTCTGATCCGCCCCTCCCGGGGTTCGGTCAGCCTGCACGGCACCCCGGTCGACGGGGTGCCGGAGGACCTGGCGGTGGTGTTCCAGGACTACAGCCGCTCGCTGTTCCCGTGGCTGACCGTGCAGCGGAACGTGGAGTTCCCGCTGCGCGGGCTGCCCAGGGCCGAGCGGGCGGCCCGCGCGGCCGAGGCGCTGGCCGCGGTCGGCCTGGAGCGGGCGGGCCGCAAGTACCCGTGGCAGCTCTCCGGCGGGATGCAGCAGCGGGTGGCGATCGCCCGCGCGCTGGCCTACCGCCCGGCGCTGCTGCTGATGGACGAGCCGTTCGCCTCGGTGGACGCGCAGACCCGCTTCGAGCTGGAGGACCTGCTGCTGCGCGTGCGCCGCGAGCAGGACACCACCATCCTGCTGGTCACCCACGACATCGACGAGAGCGTGTACCTGGGCGACCGGGTGCTCGTGCTGTCGAAGTCCCCGGCGTCGGTGGTGGCGCAACTGCCGGTGGACCTCGGCGAGCACCGCGACCAGATCACCACCCGCGCCAGCGACGAGTTCGTGGAGCTGCGCGCCAAGGTCGCCGGGCTGCTGCAGGGCGTGCCGCAGACGGAACCGGTGGCCCCCTAGACCGCGCTCGGACAACGGGAAGGCCCCGGCGGAACCCCGCCGGGGCCTTCCCGTTGTCCGAGCGCGTGTCGACAGCCGCCGCTACTGCTTGTCCTCCAGGCAGATCACCCTGGCGGGTTCGGTGTAGATGCGGCCGTTGTTGGTGTTCGGGGCGCCCGCGCAGGCCTCCTGCTCGGACTTGCCCTCGACGACGTCGAGCACCTCGGTCTGGGCACCCGCGCAGGTGACCTTCCGCGCCTTGTCGACCGAGTCCAGGTCGTTGAAGCACTCGCCCTTCTTGGCGTTGAGCACCAGGCACAGCGAGAAGTCCGAGCCGCGGCCCTCGCTGGTGTACTGCTGGTAGTCGCCGTCGGGGCACTCGGCGGAGGCGCTGTCGAGCTTCTTGGCGACCTGGAGCACGGCCTCGTTGCTGCCGCAGTCGATCTTCTCGACGTCGGCGTCGGTGGTGCTGGCGTTGTTGACCTTGATGCAGTCCCCGGCGTCCGCGCTGGCCGGGCTCTTGGTCAGGTTGACGACGGCGAGGACGCCGATGACCACCACGACCACGGCGACGATGGCCAGGCCGATCAGGCGGCCCTTGCTCTTCTTGGGCGGGGCGGGCGGCGGGCCGGGCGGCATCGCGCCCGCCTGCACCGGCTGCTGGCCGAACGGGGGCGGCGGCTGCTGGCCGGGCACGCCCTGCGGCGGGGTGCCGGGGGCCTGCCCGTACTGCGGCTGCCCACCGGGCGGGGTGCCCGGGCCGTACTGGGGCTGCCCACCCGGGGCCTGGCCGTACTGGGGCTGACCGCCCGGCGGGGTGCCGGGGGCTTGCCCGTACTGCGGCTGCCCACCGGGCGGGGTCCCCGGGCCGTACTGGGGCTGACCGCCCGGCGGGGTGCCGGGGGCCTGGCCGTACTGCGGTTGCCCACCGGGCGGGGTGCCCGGGCCTTGGCCGTGCGGCGGCTGGCCCTGGGGACCGGGCTGACCCGGCTGCTGCGGGTTCGACATCGTGCACCTCATGCGCTTCGTCAACAGGAGTTCGCGGGGCCGCCCGGTCGCCTGCCCCCCAAGACTCGGACCGCACGGGCGTCGCAATCTAACGTGCGGATCGCGCGGGCATGACACGAACCGACCAAACCGGATGCCGGTCACCGACAGTGAGCGTCCGAACGCGAGGGTGCGCGCCCGCTCAGGTCCCCGGCGTTTCCAGGCAGTAGACGACCGGCGGTTCCGGGTAGCCCAAGCCGTTGCCGCCGGGGCAGGGCGCCGGGTCCGAGGAGCCCTCGATGACCCTGGTCACCCGGATGGCCTCCGCCGCGGTGCAGTCAGCCAGGCGGAAGGCGCGGTTCTCGTCGTCGGGCTCGTAGCAGCCGCCCTCGCGGAAGTTGGGCATCAGGCAGCGCAGCGCGCCGCCGTCGCGCAGCTCCCGGTAGGCGCCCTCCGGGCAGCCCGCCGCGCTGTCCCCCGTGGACGCGACGCGGAAGGTGGCCTCGTCGTCGTCGCAGGACAGCGGGGTGAGCGCGGCGCTGTCGTCGTCGCCCGCGACCGAGGCGCAGTTCCCGGCGTCGGTGCTCGACCCGGGGGCCACGTACCGCAGGAACAGGAACGCCACCACGAAGATGCCCACCGCGATGGCCGCCACCGCCCACGCGGGCAAGCGCTTGCGCGGCGTGCGGGCCACCTCCCCGCCCTCCCCGGAACCGGTGTCGGGCTCGGCCGACATCGCGGGGATGAAGTGGGGTTCACCGTCGGGGTCGTGGTCCCTCTGCTCGTCCATGCGTGGCCTCTCGCACTCCGGGGCCTGCGACGGTAGCGGGCCGGGGAGGGTGGGAGTAAGCAGGCACCCGACGGCGTTTGACAGACTGAATCCCCAGTCGAGCGTAGGGAGCGACCGCACCGTGACCGACGGCCCGCTGATCGTGCAGTCCGACAAGACGCTGTTGCTCGAGATCGACCACGCCAGTTCCAACGACGCGCGAATCGCCATCGCGCCGTTCGCCGAGCTGGAGCGCGCCCCCGAGCACGTGCACACCTACCGGATCACCCCGCTGGCGCTGTGGAACGCGCGCGCCGCCGGGCACGACGCCGAGCAGGTGGTCGACGCGCTGTCGTCGTACTCGCGCTACCCGGTGCCGCAGCCGCTGCTGATCGACATCGTCGACACCATGGGCCGGTTCGGGCGGCTGACGCTGCAGAACTCCCCCGTGCACGGGCTGACCATGGCCTCGAACGACCGCGCGGTGCTCGAAGAGGTGCTGCGCAACAAGAAGATCGGCCCGATGCTGGGCGAGCGCATCGACGACGACACCGTGGTCGTGCACCCCAGCGAGCGCGGTCGGCTCAAGCAGATGCTGCTCAAGGTCGGCTGGCCCGCCGAGGACCTCGCCGGGTACGTCGACGGCGAGGCGCACCCGATCGCCCTGCGCGAGGACGGCTGGCAACTGCGCGACTACCAGCGGATGGCCGCCGACTCGTTCTGGGCGGGCGGCTCCGGGGTGGTCGTGCTGCCCTGCGGGGCGGGCAAGACCCTGGTCGGCGCGGCGGCGATGGCCAGGGCCGAGGCGACCACGCTGATCCTGGTCACCAACACCGTCTCCGGCAGGCAGTGGAAGCGCGAACTGGTGGCGCGCACGTCGCTGACCGAGGACGAGATCGGCGAGTACTCCGGCGAGCGCAAGGAGATCCGCCCGGTCACCATCGCCACCTACCAGGTGATCACCCGCAAGTCCGGGGGCGAGTACCGGCACCTGGAGCTGTTCGACTCCCGCGACTGGGGCCTGGTGGTCTACGACGAGGTGCACCTGCTGCCCGCGCCGGTCTTCCGGATGACCGCCGACCTGCAGTCGCGCCGCCGCCTGGGCCTGACCGCCACCCTGGTCCGCGAGGACGGCCGCGAGGGCGACGTGTTCTCCCTGATCGGCCCGAAGCGCTACGACGTGCCGTGGCGCGACATCGAGCAGCAGGGCTGGATCGCCCCGGCGGAGTGCACCGAGGTCCGGGTGACGCTCACCGACAGCGAGCGGCTGTCCTACGCGGTGGCCGAGCCGGAGGAGCGCTACAAGCTGTGCTCCACGGCGCAGACGAAGATCCCGGTCGTCAAGCAGATCCTGGCCAGGCACCCGGACGAGCCGACCCTGGTCATCGGCGCCTACCTCGACCAGCTCGACGAGCTGGGCGCGGCCCTGGACGCCCCGGTCATCCAGGGTTCGACGAAGAACAAGGAGCGCGAGGTCCTGTTCGACGCGTTCCGCAAGGGGGAGCTGCGGACGCTGGTGGTGTCGAAGGTGGCGAACTTCTCCATCGACCTGCCGGAGGCCTCGGTCGCGGTGCAGGTCAGCGGCACCTTCGGCTCCCGCCAGGAGGAGGCCCAGCGCCTGGGCAGGCTCCTGCGCCCCAAGGGCGACGGCCGCCAAGCGCACTTCTACTCGGTCGTCTCCCGCGACACCCTGGACACCGACTACGCCGCGCACCGCCAGCGCTTCCTCGCCGAACAGGGCTACGCCTACCGCATCTGCGACGCCGACGACCTGCTCGGTCCGCCGATTCCCGAAATCGGCTGAGGTTTCACCCGGCACGCGGCGGGTTAATCCAGGGGTATGAGCGAACCGGTCGACTTCAGCGAGCACGACACCACCGGGCGGCTGGCCGAGCACAGCAGGCAGACCCTCGACGAGGCGAAGAAGGCCGCCGACGAGGCGCTGGGCGACCACGCCGAGCCCGACCCCGTTCCCGACGCCGACGGCCCCGAGCGCCCGGGCCTGCCCGGCTGATCCCGACCGCCGACCACCGCCGCTCAGCGGTGGTCGGCGAGCACGGCGTCGCTGAACGGCGGCCACGCCTCGACCGCCCACGGCCCGAACGCCCGGTCGGCCAGCGCCACGCAGGCCAGCCCCGCGTCCGGGTCGACCCACAGGAACGTGCCGGACTGTCCGAAGTGGCCGAAGGTGCGCGGCGAGTTCCCCGCGCCGGTCCAATGTGGACTCTTCCCGTCCCGCAGCTCGAACCCCAGCCCCCAGTCGTTGGGCCGCTGGCTGCCGTACCCCGGCAGCACGCCGTTGAGCCCGGGGAACACCACGGTCGTCGCCTCGGCGAACAGCTCACCGCTGACCAGCGTCGGCGCCTGCAACTCCGCCGCGAACAGCGCCAGGTCCGCGCACGTCGACACCGCCCCCGACCCGGCGGACCCCTCCAGCGCGGTCGACCCCATGCCCAGCGGCTTGAGCACGCCCTCGGCCAGGTAGTCGGGGAAGGCGATCCCGGAGGACTCCGCCACCGCTTCCGCCAGCACCTCGAAACCCGCGTTGGAGTAGATCCGCCGCGTCCCGGGCTGGGCCTGCACGTCCCGCGAGTCGAAGGCGTACCCGGCGGTGTGCGCGACCAGGTGCCGCACGGTCGCCCCCGGCGGCCCGGCGGGCTGGTCCCACTCGACCGCGCCCTCTTCGGCGGCCACCAGCACGGCGTAGGCGGTCAGCAGCTTGGTGACCGAGGCCAGCGGGTACCGCCGCTCCTGGTCGCCGTGGCGCTCGCGCACCCGCCCCCCGGCCACCACGGCGGCGGAGGCGTTGTCGACCGGCCAGTCCTCGATCAAGCGCATGGCCCCGACCCTACGTTCGGCCCACCCGGCGGCGGCTCCCAGGTCGGCGCGGCCGTCAGTCGCTGATGGCGGCCAGGGCGATGACCTTGGTGATGCGTCCGAAGACCAGCAGCTCGCCCGGCACGGCGTTGCGCCTGCCGTACTCCTCGGCCCGCTCCTCGCCCATGTACCGCCGGGCGATCACCGTGCTCCAGCGCAGCAGGTCGTCGGGGTCCTCGGAGATCTCGGCGACCGCCTGGAACTGCACGTAGGCGTACGGCTCCCGCTCCAGGTCCACGCACAGCGCGAACCGGGGCTCGCGGCGCAGCGCCTTGCCCTTGACGGTGTCGGCGCCGGTCATGAACACCACCCGGTCGCTGTCCTCGTCGACGACGAACCAGATCGGGGCGACGTGCGGGCTGCCGTCGGCGCGGACGGTGGCGAGCTTGCCGGTGCGGGTGCCGTGGTGGACGAACTCCAGCCACTCGGCCCGGTCCATCTTGTGCATGTCCACCAGCCTCCCAAAGGCCCGGCGGCGGCGCAGTGCCAGGATGTCCGGGTGCCCCCTCTGGTCTACTCGATCCCGATGCGCACCCGCTTCCGGGGCATCACCGTCCGCGAGGGACTGCTGCTGGAGGGCGCGCGCGGCTGGGGCGAGTTCTGCCCGTTCCTCGACTACGACGACACCGAGTCGGTCCCGTGGCTGGCCAGCGCCCACGAGGCCGCCGACGAGGGCTGGCCGGAGCCGGTGCGCGACCGCGTCCCGGTCAACTGCACGGTCCCCGTGGTCACCCCCGCCCGCGCCCTGGAGATCGTGACCGCGTCGGGCTGCGCCACGGCGAAGGTCAAGGTCGCGGACCCGGGTTCCCCGCTGTCGGCCGACCTGGACCGGGTCGCCGCCGTCCGCGAGGCACTGGGCCCCGGCGGGCACATCCGGGTGGACGCCAACGGCGCGTGGGACGTGGACACGGCCGTGTCCGCGATCGGCACGCTGGCCAGGGCGGCGGGCGGGCTGGAGTACGTGGAACAGCCGTGCCGCACGGTCGAGGAGCTGGCCGCCGTGCGCAGGCGGGTGGCGGTGCCGATCGCGGCGGACGAGTCGATCCGCCGGGCGGAGGACCCGCTGCGGGTGGCGGTCGCGGGCGCGGCGGACATCGCCGTGCTCAAGGTGGCCCCCCTGGGCGGGGTCCGGCGGGCGCTGGCGGTGGCGGAGGCGTGCGGGCTGCCGTGCGTGGTGTCCTCGGCGGTGGAGAGCAGCGTCGGCCTGGCAGCGGGCCTGGCCCTGGCGGGCGCCCTCCCGAACCTGGAACACGCCTGCGGCCTGGCGACGATGGCCCTGTTGGCGGGGGACACCACGCCGACCTCGTTCACCCCGGTCAACGGCCACCTGCCGGTCCCGCGCACCCCGCCCACCCCGGACCCCACCGTGGCGGCCGACGCGGAAACCACGGCCCGCTGGCTGGACCGGTTGGCGCGGGTGCGGCGGCTCAGGGCCGGGTGAGCCCCGCCTGCCCCGCCCCCAGGCTCAGGACGATCCCGTCGGTGCGGGCCAGGGACTCCGCCCGACGCGGGGCAGCGGCGTCGGCGGTCAGGTCGCGCAGCCGGATGGGCGGCCCGAGGTCCACCACGGTCGGGATGTACTCGGCCCTGTCGACCACCCACCCACCCGCCCCCTCGGCGAAGTGGAACCGGGCCATCGCCCCCTCCTCGGTCACCCCCTTGGGCTCCTCGTGCCTGGCGACCTGGTTGCCCAGGCCGTAGGCCACCCACTTGCCGTTGACCTGCTCGAACGGCTGCACCACGTGCGCGTGGTGCCCGATGATCACGTCCACGGCCGGGTCGGCGAGCACCTCCCGCGCGATCCGGCGCTGACTCGCGGTCACCTCGTGCTGCCCCTCGGTCCCCCAGTGCAGGCTCGCCACGACCACCTCGGCCCCCACCGCCCTGGCCGCCCGCGCGGCAGCCACCACGTCAGCGCTGTCGAGCGTGTTGACCATCCACGGACTGCCCGGCGGAGTGCGGGTGCCGGTGTTGAGCCCGAAGGTGAAGGACACGAACCCCACCTTGACCCCGGCCACGTCCCGCACCAACGGCTTGGCCGCCTCCGCAGCCGTCCGCGCCGACCCCGTATGGGTGACCCCAGCGGCATCCAGCGCGTCCAGGGTGGAGGTCACGCCGCCAGCGCCTTGGTCAAGGGTGTGGTTGGAGGCGGTGGAACAGGTGTCGAAGCCACTGGCGGCCAACCCCGAAGCCAGTTCGTTGGGCGCGACGAACCGTGGATACCCCTCGGCAGCACCCCCGGGCGCCGCGATCGGCACCTCCAGGTGGCACACCGCCACATCCGCCTGGTCCAACACCGTTTTGACCCCACCGAACAACGGCGCGAAACCACCATCGGCCCGCGCCTGCTCGCTCAAAGCCGGGTGGATCAGCACATCACCCCCCGCAACCAGGGTGAACCCGGGCGGCTTCGGCGCACCACTGGTGACCGGCAGCCCACCCGCCCCCGCCATCGGATCAGGCGGCACCTCACCAACGGTCGGATTGCCCGTGCACCCCGCGAGGAGCACCCCGCAGGCCAGTCCCCCCACCACCCGCTTCCACACGCAGCGACCCTAACCCACCATCGAGTGTCACCCGTTCGCCCCAGAACCCGCCCCCCAAACCACCCACCCAACAAACCGCCAGCCCGGCTACGCCACTATCCAGGTGGGTGGATGCGCTTGCCCAGCCGACCACCCCGAGAACCGCCGGCCCGGCGA
>NZ_AYXG01000229.1 GCF_000564855.1 Actinokineospora spheciospongiae | reverse complement strand
CGCCATAGGGGCCCCGGCCAAACACATCCACCCACCCGGGCACACCCACCAAACGACCGGCGCTGTGCAGGACCCGCCCCGCCACCGCCGCCACGTCCAGAGATGTGGCGGCGGTGGCAGGGCGTGGTGGCCTGCCAAGTCGGGCAAGCCCAAGCCGATCGCGGTTCCCCGGGTTGCGGCGGAGCGGGTCCTGATCACCGCCCGATCCCGGTTTCCTTTCGCGGCAACGCTTCTCGCCGCCGGGTAGTCGTACGGGGCGAGTACACCCCATCCCGCACCGGAGAATCCCCAGTGTCGACAATGCTTCCCGCCAACTCCGGGTGATCCACTAGGATGGCTCGTTTTCGTTGACACCACAGGCGGTCGACTGCGAGTGTCGGTTTCGAAGACTGACCCTGGACCAAGCCGATCCGACCGTAGTGGTCGTCTTCTTCCGGTTGCGGTGGAAGGGGAGAATCATGTCCAAGCGCGCTCTGATCACCGGGATCACCGGTCAGGACGGCTCGTACCTCGCGGAGCACCTGCTGGCGCAGGGCTACCAGGTGTGGGGCCTGATCCGGGGCCAGGCCAATCCGCGCAAGTCGCGGATCAGCCGCCTGGCGTCCGATCTTTCCTTCGTGGACGGTGATCTCATGGACCAGACCAGCCTCGTCTCGGCGCTGGACCTGGTCCAGCCAGACGAGGTGTACAACCTCGGCGCCATCTCGTTCGTGCCGATGTCCTGGCAGCAGGCCGAGCTGGTGACCGAGATCAACGGCGCGGGTGTGCTGCGCATGCTGGAGGCCATCCGGATCGTGAGCGGGCTGAGCCAGTCCCGCGCCGACGGGTCCGGTCGGATGCGGTTCTACCAGGCTTCGTCCTCGGAGATGTTCGGCAAGGTCGCCGAGACCCCGCAGAGCGAGACCACGCGGTTCCACCCGCGCAGCCCGTACGGGGTGGCCAAGGCGTACGGCCACTTCATCACGCGCAACTACCGCGAGTCGTTCGACCTGTACGGCGTCTCCGGCATCCTGTTCAACCACGAGTCCCCGCGCCGCGGCGCGGAGTTCGTCACCAGGAAGATCTCGCTGGCGGTCGCGCAGATCAAGCTCGGCCTGCAGGACAAGCTCGCGCTGGGCAACCTGGACGCGGTGCGGGACTGGGGCTTCGCGGGCGACTATGTCAAGGCCATGCACCTGATGCTCCAGCAGGACGAGCCCGCCGACTACGTGATCGGCACCGGCGTGATGCACTCGGTGCGCGACGCGGTGCGGATCGCCTTCGACGCGGTCGACCTGAACTGGCAGGACTACGTCTACATCGACCCGGCACTGGTCCGCCCGGCCGAGGTGGAGACGCTGTGCGCCGACTCCGGCATGGCCAGGGCCGCGCTGGACTGGGCGCCCACGGTCACCTTCGAGGAGCTCATGCGGATGATGGTCGAGGCCGACCTGCGCCAGGTGTCGCGGGAGGTCCAGTACGGCGACCTGCTGCTGGCAGGCAATTGGTGATCCGCCGCCGGGGCGCTGGCCGGGCCGGGTCGCCCGGTGCGGTCAGCGCCCCGGAATCTAGGGTTTTTCCAGTCGGAACAATGATTGCGGATTATTCCGGCCGGACCGTTTGTCTGTTTTTCGCCATGGCGGAGGGTTCGTCGCGGATCGGCGTGATGTGAACCTCCAACCACACGTCTTCTTTATTTGACAGTGGCCCACCGCGTGCGTTAGCGTGAGTTACGTCCACACGGGGGTGTACGGGTTCAGCTCTTTCGTTGATTCGCATTGTCTTCTGTCGTCGACGCTGGTCGGCGACGCTGTGATGCCTCGGACAGGAGCAGCGGTACCGTGACCGAGCTAGCGGGCGGCGACGTCTTCAGGTCATTGTTTGAGCACTCCGGCATGTACATGGCGAATCTCGATTCCCGATTACACCTGCGCGAGGCCAACACGGATTTCCTCGCCCGATTCGACGTGCGCCCGCAGGACGGTTACGGCCGTTCATTCCTGGCCCTGCTGCACCCCACGGTCCGCAGGCGGGTGGCTGGTGACCTGAAAATGCTGACCAGCGGTGAACGCGATCGGATCAGCGGGAAGGTCATCATCGTCCGACAGGACGGCGCGCTCATGTTCGGCGACATGACCGCCGTTTCCACGACCGGGCCGGACGGTTCGGTCGACACCATTCTGGTGCTGGTCAGTCGCACCTCACGGGTCGGCAGGGAGCAGTCCATCGTGCAGGGCAAGGTCCGCCTCACGGCGCTGGACGCCCGCATCCTCGAGGGTGTGGCCGCGGGCGTCTCGACGGCCAAGCTGGCCACCGTCCTGCACATGAGCCGGGGCGGGGTGGAGTACCGCATCACGGCGTTGTTGCGGATGCTCAAGGCCATCAACCGCACGGAACTGGTGTCGAAGGCGCACTCCATGGGCATCCTCAGCAGCGGCACGTGGCCGCCCACCGTGCTGCCGGAGCGCATCCAGGACTGACGGCCCCCGACCACGAGAACTGCCCACGCGGGACGCACCGCGTGGGCAGTTCTCGTGGTCGGGTCCTCAGTAGACGTATTCGCGCTGGACCCGGGGCGGCCAGGCGCCGCCGCTGAGGATTCCCATCGTGTAGGCCCGTGAGACCAGGGCGGGCCGGTTGGGCACCTTCAGGCGGCGCAGCATGGTGCTGACGTGGTACTCGATGCCCTTGCTCGACAGGAAGAGCTGGGTGGCGAGCTGGATGGTGGAGGCACCCGCGGCGACACCCTCGAGGATCTTGGCGTCGACCTCGCTGAGCAGCCTGGGCCTGGCGCCCCCCTGGGCGTCGTCGGCGGTGGCGGGATCGGCCTGCAGGAGCACGATCAGCGGGTCGACGGCGCGCGCGGGGGCGCGCAGCCGGATCGCGGTCAGGTCGCCCTGGACGGTCCCGTCCGGGCGCTTGACCTTGACGCACTCGGTGAACCGCCCGGTGCGGCCCATCCGGAGCTGGTTGAAGTTGAACTGCAACCGCGACCCGCTGTCGAGCTGTAACAGGTCGGTGAACTCGACGTCTCGGACCTCGGCGGTGCCGCGGTCGAGCAGTGTCAGCAGGGCCCGGTTGGCGCTCTGGACCCGGCAGTGCGCGTCCAGGGCGGCGATGCCGACCCCGGAGCGCTCGACCAGGGAGTTGTAGAGCGCAGCGGACCGGCAGGATCGCTGCGATCCGGTGGTGCGGCTGTCTGCGAGCGGGTGTTCCGACTGTGGATCGGCTTCGGACATGACGCTCCCCTTGCGGTGTGGACGGCGTGTACGACGGTGGCCACTGCGGTGGAATGAAGGAAAGTCGCGAAATCAACAGAAGAGGCCGTGCGGCACACCTCGTCGTGTGCGTCGATCACCGTGGACAACTGTGGTCTGGACCACTCGTGTCGTCCGGGGGGACGGGTGTCTCAATTGCTGTCGACAAACCCGTCGGTGATTCACCTCATCAGAAATACCCAGTAGTGGTGGAAGTGTCAACCTTTCGGCGGGGTGACACCCAATCCCCTCACCTCCTGGCATGGTGTTTCCTTTTTGTTCGAAGGGTCAATCCTCCGTTCGTGTGTCACGGTCGAACGGTGTCCCTTCGTTCACGCGGGTGCCGAAAAGCGATTTGCGTCACAGTCTGCCGGGAATCGCCGCAACCGATGCTGTGACATGTCCCCGTCATTTGTCCCGCGTTGTCGCGAAAGCCCGAACCGGTCATCGGGGATGTTTTCGCAGGTGGCAGCACCGGTGGCACGCCTGTGCGGCAGGAGGTTGCCCATGGGTTCGGCGTGGCCGTGGTGGGTCACCCTGCCCGGACGCGGTCGGGTCTTCACCGTTCCACCGTTTCAGGGCCACTGCCGTTAATGGCGATCGGCGGCGGCGCGAACGGGTTTCTTTTACCCGCAGCCGCGGGGGACAGCGGTGGCTTTGACCGAGTCGGCCATTTAATAGGGGTGTTCGCAACCGTTCGGGCAACGCCGAATCCGAGTTTGACGACGGTGTTGTGCCCCGGAATTCGGCGCGAACGCGATACGGGTGAGGCGTCGCGCGGCGGTGTTCTGGGTGGTGTCCGGTGGGCAAGTGCCTGCACAGCGCACGACTCCGGCCGGGCACCCGCCCCGACGTCGCCGACTCGCACGCCTCGGGCTCTCCCCGCCGGTGATCACCCCGACCACGGGGCGGGTTGCCCGTATGCGGGTGCCCACGGGTGGTTTTGGTGTTTGCTTCCGCCCCGGGGCGTTCACCACCGGCTGCGCCGATCACCGAGGGCCCGGCGCGTGAGAGCAGCGGCTGAGAACCGAAGCGCGCCTGACCAGCAGTCCTGCTGGTCAGGCGCGCTTCGCGGACGGGGGGCGATCAAGGGAGGTGGAGCCCCACCCGGCTGGGTGGGGCTGCGCTGGTCGACCGCCGCGGTACCTACCTGTTCGAGCTGAACGCCGCGTCGAAGGCCGCCTCGGGCGGGTCGAAGGCCAGGCGGCGGATGAACCCCAGCGCCTCCGGCGCGCCCACGAGGCGGTCCATGCCCGCGTCCTCCCACTCCACCGAGATCGGGCCGTCGTAGCCGATGGTGTTGAGCATGCGGAAGCACGCCTCCCACGGCACGTCGCCGCGACCGGTGGAGACGAAGTCCCAGCCGCGCCGCGGGTCGGCCCAGGGCAGGTGCGACCCCATGCGGCCGTTGCGGCCGTTGCCGACCTGGCGCTTGGCGTCCTTGCAGTCGACGTGGTAGATCCGGTCGCGGAAGTCCCACAGGAAGCCGACGGGGTCGAGGTCCTGCCACACGAAGTGGCTGGGGTCCCAGTTGAGGCCGAACGCGGGCCGGTGCCCGATCGCCTCGAGCGCGGCGACGGTGGTCCAGTAGTCGTAGGCGATCTCCGACGGATGCACCTCGTGCGCGAACCGCACCCCCACCTCGTCGAACACGTCGAGGATCGGGTTCCAGCGGTCGGCGAAGTCCCGGTAGCCCGCGTCCACCATCGACTGCGGCACGGGCGGGAACATGGCCACGGTCTTCCAGATGCTCGACCCGGTGAACCCCACCACCGTGTCCACGCCCAGCGCCGCCGCTGCCCTGGCCGTCACCGCCATGGCCTCCGCCGCCCGCTGCCGCACGCCCTCCGGCTCACCGTCGCCCCACACCCGCGCGGGCAGGATCGCCCGGTGCCGCTCGTCGATCGGGTCGTCGCACACCGCTTGGCCGGTGAGGTGGTTGGAGATGGCGAACACCCGCAACCCGTGCTCCTCCAGGATCGCGCGCCGCCCGGCGACGTAGGACGGGTCCTCCACCGCCGCCCACGGGTCGAAGTGGTCACCCCAGCAGGCGATCTCCAGCCCGTCGTAGCCCCACTGCCCGGCGAGGCGCGCCACCTCCTCGAACGGCAGGTCCGCCCACTGCCCGGTGAACAACGTGACCGGCCTCATCCGATCTCCTCCCAGCCACTGCCCCCGGCCGATGACCGCGCCACCGCGTCGAGGACGAGTTGCACCTGCAGCCCGTCGGCGAACGACGGCGTCGGGTCGACCCCGGCGGCGAGGTCGCGCACCAGGTCGGCGACCTCGTGGGTGAACGTGTGCTCGTAGCCCAGGCCGTGCCCGGGCGGCCACCACGCCCCCGCGTAGGGGTGCTCGGGCTCGGTGACGAGGATGCGCCGGAACCCCGCGGCGATCGGGTCGTCGGCGCCGTCGAAGAACGACAGCTCGTTCATCGACTCGAAGTCGAACGCCAGCGACCCGAGGCTGCCGTTCACCTCCAACCGCAGCGCGTTCTTGCGCCCCGTCGCGAACCGCGTGGCCTCGAAGCTGGCCAGCCCGCCGCCGGAGAACCGCCCCAGGAACAGCGCCGCGTCGTCCACGGTGACCTGCCCGCGGCCCGCGCTGCCCGAGGCGCCCGCCGCCACCGGCAGGGGCCGCTCGCGCACGAACGTCTCCATCAGCGCGGTCACGCCGGTGAGCCGGTCGCCGACCACGAACTGCGCCAGGTCGACCGCGTGGGCGCCGATGTCGCCCAGCGCCCCCGACCCCGCCCGGTCCGCCCGCAGCCGCCACACCAGCGGGAACTGCGGGTCGACGACCCAGTCCTGCAGGTACGTGCCGCGCACGTGCCGGATCTCGCCCAGCCGCCCGTCGGCGACCAGCCGCCGGGCCAGCGCCACGGCGGGCACCCGCCGGTAGTTGAAGCCGACCATGCTGTGCACGCCCCGCTCGCGGGCCCGCTCTGCGGCGGCGGCCATGGCCCTGGCCTCGTCCACGGTGTTGGCCAGCGGCTTCTCGCACAGCACGTGCTTGCCAGCGTCGAGGGCGGCGATGGCGATCTCGGCGTGGGTGTCGCCGGGGGTGCAGATGTCGACGAGCGCCACGTCGTCGCGGCGCAGCAGCGCCTTCCAGTCGGTCTCGGTGTCGCGCCAGCCCAGCCGGTCGGCCGCGGCGCGGGTGCGGGTGGCGTCGCGGCCGCAGAGGACGGCCAGTTCCGGGGTGAGCGCGAGGTCGAAGAAGTGGGCGGCGGTGCGCCACGCCTGCGAGTGGGCCGCGCCCATGAAGGCGTGCCCGACCATCCCGACCCCGAGGCGGCGCGCGGTGGTGCCCGCCGTCACGACTCGAACCCGAGCGGCAGGTAGGTGTCCACGTTGTCCTTCGTGATCGTGGCGGAGGCCAGCGTCAGCGACGTCGGGACCTCCTTCTCGACGAGGTCGCCCATGCCCCGGTTCTGCGCGACGAGCCGCGCCAGCGCGACGGCCGACGACGCCATGGACGGGCTGTAGGTCACGGTCGCCTTGAGGACGGTGTTGTCGGCCTTGATCGCGCGCATGGCGTTGGCCGAGCCCGCGCCGCCGACCATCAGGAACTCGCCGCGCCCCGCCTGCTGGATCGCGGCGAGCACGCCGATGCCCTGGTCGTCGTCGTGGTTCCACAGCGCGTCGAGCCGCGGCGCGGCCTGCAACAGGTTGGCCGCGACGCGCTGCCCGCCCTGCGCGGTGAAGTCCGCCGCCTGGCGCGGGCCGACCGAGTAGCCGTAGGAGGACAGCGCGTCGGCGAAGCCCTTGCTCCTGGCCTGGGTCAGCGGCAGGTTGTCGATGCCCGCGATCTCGCCGATCACCGGGTTGCCGACGCCCTTGGCCTTGAGCTGCTCGCCGATGTGGGTGCCCGCGGCGACGCCCATGCCGTAGTTGTCGCCGCCGATCCACGTGCGGTAGGCCAGCGGGGAGTCGAACACGCGGTCGAGGTTGATCACCGGGATGCCCGCGTCCGTCGCCTTGCGGCCCAGGGCGGTGAGCTGGCTGCCGTCGTTCGGCAGGATCACCAGCGCGGAGACCTCCTTGGTGATCAGCGTGTCGACGGCCGCGATCTGCTGGGCGATGTCGGTGGTCGGGTTCACCGCCTCGAACGTGACGTCGGGGTAGAGCCCCGCCTGGTTCCGCGCGTTGGCGGCGATGGCGGCGATCCACCCGTGGTCGGCCGCGGGGCAGGAGAAGCCGATGGTGACGGGCTTGCCCGGCTCGGCGTTGTCGCCCCCGGCGGCGGCGGTCGCCCCGCCGCCCGGGGCGGGAGCGGCGTTGCTGGTGCAGGCGGTCAGCGCGGCGACGGCGCCGATCCCGAGGGCGCCGGAGAGGAACCCGCGGCGGGAGTGGTCGGACATGGTTGCGCTCCTGTGCAGGGGAGGGGTCATGGGGTTGCGCGCCGCGCGCGGGCCTGGACGAGCACCGCGGCGACGATGATCGCGCCCTTGGCGATGTTCTGGACGTCGGTGTCGAGGTTGTTGAGCACGAACAGGTTGGTGATGGTCGTGAAGACCAGCACGCCGAGGATCGAGCCGATCAGCGTGCCGCGACCGCCGGACAGCAGCGTGCCGCCGATGATCACCGCGGCGATGGCGTCGAGCTCGTAGAGCGTGCCGTGGGTGCTCGACCCGGTGGTGGTGAGCGAGGCGATCATGATCGCGGCGACGCCGCAGCAGAGCCCGGAGACCACGTACAGCGCCGCGGTGTGCCTGCGCACGTCGAGCCCGGCCAGCCGGGCCGCCTCCGGGTTGCCGCCGATCGCGAAGGTCCGGCGACCGAACGTGGTGCGGTTGAGCACCACCCACCCGACCGCGACGACGGCGGCGAACAGGTACACCAGCAGCGGGATGCCGAGCACCCGCGTGGTGGCGATCGCGGCGATCGCCGGGTCGGTGACGATCTGGCTGCGCCGCCCGGAGATCCGCTCGGCCAGTCCCTGCGCCGAGATGAGCATGGCGAGGGTGACGATGAACGGCACGATCCGCCCGTAGGCGATCAGCAGGCCGTTGACCAGCCCACCGGCCGCGCCCACGGCCAACGCGCAGAAGACCATCACCCACGGCCCGAACGACTGCGTCGCCACCGTCGTCGCCCAGACCGAGGCCAGCGCCATCAGCTTGCCGACCGAGAGGTCGATCCCCCCGCCGATGATCACGAACGTCGCCCCGACGGTGATCACCCCGATGATCGACGCCGAGGTGAGGATCGTCAGCAGGTTCGCCGTGGTCGCGAACGTGTCGGCCGTCGCCACCCCGACCACGGCGAGCAGCGCCAGCACGGCGACGAGCCCGAGGTTGTGGCCCACCCCGCCGAGGAACAGCCTGCCCCACGGCGACGGGCCCGCGTCCCGCGCCGCCCCACCTGCCCGCGGACCGGTGACGCCCGCTCCCGCCGCCCCCGCGGCGGACTCCGCCGGGGCCCGTCCGGTGGTCTGCTCAGACATGCGCCGCTCCCATCACCAGGTCCAGGACCCGGCCCTCGTCCAGTTCCGCGGCGGGCGCGGTGCGCACCACCCGGCCTTCCCGCACGACGAGCACCGTGTCGGCCAGCCCCAGCACCTCGGGGATCTCGCTGGACACCACGACCACCGCCACGCCCTGCTCCGCGAGCTGCCGGACCAGCGCGTAGATCTCGCCGCGGGCGCCGACGTCGACGCCGCGGGTGGGCTCGTCGAGCAGCAGCACCCGGCCACCGCGCAGCAGCCACCGCGCCAGCACGACCTTCTGCTGGTTGCCGCCCGACAGCGTCCGCACCGGGCGCGACGGGTCGGCCGGGCGCACGTCGAGCCGCGCCAGCACCGCCCGCGCGGCGTCGGACTCCGCGTCGGGGCCGAGGAACCCGGCTCGGGCGAACCGGCCCAGCGCGGCCAGCGACACGTTGCGCGCCACCGACTCGTGCAGCAGCAGCCCCTGGCTCTTGCGCTCCTCGGGGCACAGCCCCATCCCCGCGCGGACGGCGGCAGGCACTGACCCGGTGCGCAGCGCGCGGCCCCGCACCCGCACGGTCCCCGCCGTGGCGCGGCGGGCGCCGTACACCGTCTCGACGATCTCCGAGCGGCCCGAGCCCACGAGCCCGGCGAGCCCGACGACCTCGCCCGCGCGCACGGTGAACGACACACCGCCGAAGCCGGGACCTGCCAGGTCCTCGACCTCCAGCACCACCTCCTCACCGGGTGGCGCGCTCGGCGGCGGGATCGCGTGCTCCACCGGGCGGCCGGTCATCAGCCGGATCACCTCGGCGGTGGGCGTGGTGCGGGCGGGCAGGTCGCGGGCCACCGTGGCGCCGTCCTTCAGCACCGTGACCCGGTCGCCGATGGCCCGGATCTCCTCGAGCCGGTGGGAGATGTAGACCACCGCGACACCGTCGGCCGTGAGTTCGCCGACCACGCGGAACAGGTTGCGCACCTCGTTGGGGTCGAGCACCGCCGTGGGCTCGTCCATGACGATCAGCCGGGCGTCGCGGGCCAGCGCCCGCGCCACGCTCACGACCTGCTGCCCCGCCGCGGAGAGCCGCCCCACCTCGCGGCGCGGCGGGATCTCCGGGTGCCCCAGCCGCAGCAGCAGGCCGCGGGTCAGCGCCTCGGCGTCGCGGAAGCGGGTGAAGCCCAGCCGTGACGGCTCGTGGCCGAGCACGACGTTCTCGGCCACCGACAGACCGGGCACCAGGTCGAGTTCCTGGTGGATGGTGGCGATGCCCGCCGCGTCGGCGGCGTGCGGGCCCGGGAAGGTCACCGGTCGCCCCGCCCAGGTCAGCTCACCGGCGTCCGGCTGGTGCGCGCCCGCCAGGACTTTGATCAGCGTCGACTTGCCCGCACCGTTCTGGCCCAGCAGGCAGTGCACCTCGCCCGCCGCGACGTCGAGGTCCACGCCGTCGAGGGCCCGCACGCCGGGGAAGGTCTTCACGATTCCCCGCACCGTCAGCAGTGACGTCATGGCCAGGACGGTAGGAGGATTGACCAGCGCCGTACAACGTCGCAATAATGTCTTTTTCCGGTAGTAATCCGTCGATATTGGTTCGTGATGCCGCTCCCGATCCCGCCGCTGCGCCTCGCCGCACCGCCGCTGTCCGGTCGCGCCGACGCGGCCACCACCCTGAGCGCGGTCGCCCGGCTCGTCGCCTCCGGCACGGCCGTGAGCAAGGCCGAACTCGGACCGGCCGCCGGGCTGGCCCGCACCACGGTCAGCGGCGCCGTCGACGAGCTGCTGGCCCGCGGCGTGCTCCGGCTCAACGGCACCCGCCCCACCCCGGGCCGCGGCCGCCCGGCCGACCGGCTCGAGCTGTCCCCCGACAGCGGGGTGGTGCTGCTGGCCGACGTGGGCGCCCACGGGGCGCACCTCGCCGTCGTCGACCTCAGCCAGCGGGTGCTCGGCCACACGCACGTCCTCGTCGACGTGCGGGACGGCCCGGAGACCGTGCTCGACCTCATCGAGACCGCGTTCGACGCGCTGTTGCCCGACGGCGCCGTGCGCGCGGTCGTGATCGGGCTGCCCGGCCCGGTCGACGGGCAGCTCGGGCAGCCGGTCCGACCGCCGATCATGCCCGGCTGGCACGCCTACCCGGTCGTCGAACGGCTGCGCCGCCGCCACGGCTGCCCGGTCGTGCTGGAGAACGACGTCAACCTGCGCGCCCTCGGCGAAGCCCGCGCACTGCCACCCGACCAGTCACCGCTGCTGTTCGTCAAGGTCGGCACCGGCATCGGCGGCGGGCTGATCACCCAGGACGGCGCACTGCACCACGGCGCCGACGGCGCGGCGGGCGACATCGGGCACATCCGCGTCCGCGGCGCCCCCGACGTCGTCTGCGTGTGCGGCAACGTCGGCTGCATCGAGGCCGTCGCCTCCGCCCACGCCATCGCGCGGCGCCGCGGCGTCGACGTCACCGACCTGCGCGCGCTCATCGCCCACGGCGACACCGAGGCGCTGGCGCTGGTCCGCGAAGCGGCCGGTCTCGTCGGGGAGGTCGTGGCCACGCTGGTGCACTTCGCCAACCCCGCCCGCGTGACGATCGGCGGATCGGTCACCGCGGCCAGCGACGAACTCCTCGCGGGCGTGCGCAGTGTCGTCTACCAGCGCGCACTGCCCCTCGCCACCCGCAACCTCGTGCTCACCGGCAGTACCCTGGGGGAGTACGCGGGCCTGGCCGGTGCCGCGGTCCTGGGCATCGAGCAGGTCCTGAGCCCCGCTGTCGTCCCGACCCTGAACCCCACCCCAAGACGCGCGCACACCGTGAAGAGCTGCCGCGCGTGCCCGCGCCGGATCGGACCGCCGGGGACCTCACGGCTCGCCCAGGTTCCGCCAACCGGGTCCTGAACCGGTTGCGGCGCGCCGGTTTCCCCTTGTTGATCACCCGCTGGCCATGAACGGTTCACCGGCTGCCCGACCCGCCGTCCAGATCCCGCGCATAACGTTCCACGACGGCCCGCCACCGCACCGGCGGCGGCACCACCAGTACCGCACCTCGCTCTGACCCGGTCCCCCTCCCACCACAGAAAGGGCACCCATGGAGCGTCGCAGCTTCCTCCGCGCGGCTGTCATCGGCACCGGCACCGTCGCCCTCGGCTTCACCATGACCCGCGAGTCGCTGGCCTTCCCGGCCAAGACCGGACCCAGCCCCTACGGGGCGCTGCAGGCGGCGAACTCGCACGGCATCCAACTGCCGCAGGGCTTCACCAGCCGGATCATCGCCCGCTCCGGCCAGGCCGTGGCGAGCACCGGCTTCACCTGGCACGGCGCACCCGACGGCGGCGCGTGCTTCGCCGACGGCACGGGCTGGATCTACGTCTCCAACGCCGAGCTGGGCACCGGCTCGGGCGGCGTCAGCGCCATCCGGTTCAACTCGACCGGCGGCGTCACCTCGGCCTACCGCATCCTCAGCGGCACCACCAGCAACTGCTCGGGCGGCGCCACGCCGTGGAACACCTGGCTCTCGTGCGAGGAGACCGATCGCGGCCACGTCTACGAGTGCGACCCGTGGGGCTCGGCGACCGCCTCCCGCAGGCCCGCGCTGGGCCGGTTCAAGCACGAGGCCGCCGCGGCGAACCCCGACCACAAGGTCATCTACCTGACCGAGGACGAGCCCAACGGCGGCTTCTACCGCTTCACCCCGACCGTCTGGGGCGACCTCTCCCGCGGCGGCACCCTGCAGATCGCCAAGGTCAGCTCGGGCAACGTCACCTGGGTCAACGTCCCGGACCCGTCGGCGGCGTCGACCCGCACCCGCTACCAGGTCAGCGGCTCGGCGGTGTTCAACGGCGGCGAGGGCGCGTACTACCGCAACAACACCTGCTTCTTCACCACCAAGGGCGACAACCGGGTCTGGGCCTACAACGAGGCCACCAAGACCATCGCCGTCGCCTACGACGACAACCTGACCACCAGCCCGCCGCTGACGGGCCCGGACAACATCACCGGCACCGCGGTCGGCGACCTCTACGTCGCCGAGGACGGCGGCAACATGGAGATCTGCGTCATCACGCCGAACGACGTCATCGCGCCGTTCCTGCGGGTGGCGAACCAGTCGTCGTCCGAGCTGTGCGGTGTCGCGTTCAACCCCGCGGGCAACCGCCTCTACTTCTCCTCCCAGCGCGGCACCACCGGCTCGTCCAGCGGTGGCATCACCTACGAGGTCACCGGTCCTTTCCGGACCAGTCTGTGATCCACGAGCACGCCGCGGCGCGAACTCCGCGCCGCGGCGTGCTCGTGTCGACGGGCGCCACGCGGGCGGCGGACTGGCCGTGGGCGCACGCACTGCCGGACCGCGATCACCCCGGGGGGCGCGGCGTTCCACCCGACCCCCCGGGAACCACGACGCCGCTGCCGGTCAGCCCGCGATCCTGCCGAACAGGTGCGCGGCGGGGGCCTCCGGGTCGTCGCCGTAGAAGAACTCCGCCAGCGCCCGGTGGAACTCGGCGCGGTCCAGCCCGCCCGAGCCGTCCAGGTCCAGCGCGCCGAAGACCGCGGCGCAGTCCTCCGCGGGCACGTTGCCCGCCAGGCCGAAGATCTCCCCGAACTCCGCCTGGTCGACCCGGTCGTCGCCGTCGAGGTCGATCAGGTCGAAATAGCAGTCGGCCACCGGCCCGACCTGCTGCGGGTACAGGGCGGGATCGGTCAGCGCTCGCCGGAAGCCCTCGGTCATCTCCCGCAGGTCGACCTCCCCGTCACCGTCCTGGTCCATCGGCGCGATCACGTTGGCCCAGAACGCGTCCAGCCCCTCGGTCAGCCTGAGGGCGGTCGTCGACCCCGGCGCGGCACCACGGGCCGCGACGTAGCGCTCGCCCATCAACCGGACGTCCTTGCGGGTGATCACCCCGTCACCGTCGACGTCCGCGCCCTTGAACCACTGGCGGTACTTGAGATCACGAGCTCCAGTCATGACCGCGCATCGTAGTTACGCGAACACGGGTTGTTCAAGCGATGCGGCCACCAGAGGGATCAGATCATCCATCCGGGTGACGCTGCTGCCCACATGGACAGTCAACTGGGCGGCTCGAGGCTCGGTGGCGCGAAGGCGAGCACCTCGGGGAGGGGACCGTCGTACGGCTCGATCTCAACCAGCGCACTGAGAGCACTCGGTCCTTGGGACAGGCGCGAGCACGGTCGATCCGCTGTGAGGGCGTTCGGGTTGCCGTGGCGGTCCAGCGTTCCGCTCAGCCCCGGCCGCACCGGGTCCCACCACGCTCCCGTGGCCAGTTGCACCACCCCCGGCATGACGTCGTCCGACAGGACCGCGCCCGCCAGGCAACTGCCCCGGTCGTTGTAGACGCGCACGACCATGCCGCTCTCGATGCCGCGCGCCGCGGCGACCGACGGGTGGATCGTCACGGGCTCACGACCGCGGATCTTCGAAGCGAGGCTGTGGCCGCCGTTGTCGTACTGGCTGTGCAGGCGCGAGGCGGGCTGGTTCGAGATCAGGTGCAGCGGGAACCGGTCCGACAGACCGGCGTGGAGCCACTCCGCCGGTTCGTACCACCTCGGGTGCCCGGCGCAGTCGTCGTAGCCGAACGAGTCGATCTCCTCCGAGAAGATCTCGATCCGGCCCGAGGGCGTCGACAGGGGGGAGCGTCGCGGATCTGCGCGGAGGGCTTCGAAGCTGCCGTGGAACGGTCCGGTCAACGCGGGCAGCTCAGCGGTGGAGTTCCGCCAGAAGTCGTCGAAGCCCGGCAGGGCGGCATCGCCGCCGAGCGCGGCCCTCGTCTGCTCGTAGAGGTGCCGGACCCAGTCGCTCTCCGAGCGCGACTCCGTGAACTCCCGCTCGAACCCGAGCCGGGCGGCCAGGGCGGCGAAGATCCGGTGGTCGGTGCGCGACTCGCCCGCGGGCTCGCGGACCTTCGGCATCGCGACGAGGTGGGGGTCGGAGAACCCGGCGGCGAAGTCGTCGCGCTCCAGGCCGGTGGCGACGGGCAGGACGATGTCGGCGAACTTGGCCGTCGTGTTCCACCAGGCTTCGTGGACCACCACCGTGTCCGGGGCCTGCCAGGCGCGGCTCAAGCGGTGGAGGTCCTGGTGGTGGTGGAACGGGTTTCCCCCGCACCAGTAGACCAGGCGCAGCTCGGGCAGCGTGAGGCGCTTGCCGTCGTAGTCGATGACCTCGCCGGGGTGCAGCAGGGTGTCGGCGATCCTCGCGACCGGGATGAAGTCGGGGACCGGGTTGGGAACCGCCGGGATCGTCGCCACGGAGGCGCGGCCCTCGGCGACGCCCGTCGCGTCCATCGTCGCGTAACCCGTGCCCCACCCGCACCCGGGCCGACCCATCGACCCCGCCATGGCGGCCAGCACGACGGACATCCAGATCGGTTGTTCGCCGTGGTCCGCCCGCTGCACCGCGTAGTTGACCACGATGAGGGAACGCCGGTCGGTGAGGCGGCGGGCGAGGTCGGTGATCGCCTCGCGGCTGATGCCCGTGATCCCCGCCGCCCAGGCGGCGTCCTTCCGGACGCCGTCCAGCTCGCCGACCAGGTAGGCGGCGAAGCGGTCGAACCCGACGCAGCACCGGCGCAGGAAGTCCTCGTCGTGCCACCCGTTGACCAGCATCGTGTGCGCGATGCCGAGCATCGCGGCGGTGTCGGTGTTGGGGACGACGGGCAGCCACTCGGCGTCGAGGAAGTCGGCGGTGTCGCTGCGGATGGGGCTGATGTTCACGAACTCCACGCCTGCCTCGCGGCACCGCCGTTGCAGGTCCCGCGTCTGGTGCTTGGCCAGCCCACCGGGGTTGATCTGGCTGTTCTTGAGGGCCAGCCCGCCGAACGCCACCACTAGCTCGCAGTGTTCGGCTATCGCGCCCCACATCGGCATCCGGCTCTGGTAGCTCCACGGGTGACCACCGATCACGTGGGGGAGGATGACCTCCAGAGCCGCGGTGCTGTAGGTGTTGCGCGAGTCGGTGTACCCGCCGCCCAGTGCCAGGAACCGCTGGAGCTGCCCCTGCGCGTTGTGGAACCTGCCCGCACTCGCCCAGCCGTAGGACCCGCCGAACACCGCGCTGTCCCCGTGCTGCGAACGGACTCGACGGAGTTCATCGCTCACCAGCGTGATCGCGTGGTCCCAGCTCACCTCCACGAAGGCGTCGGTGCCCCTGGCCGCGCCGTGGGTGCGGGGCTCGCCGTTCAGCCAGCCCCTGCGCACCGCGGGGCGCAGCACGCGGGCGCTGTCGTCGGCGGCCACCACCATCCCGGGGCCGATGGGCGATGGCGCGGGGTCATCGTCCCTCGGCTCGATCCGCACCAACCGACCGGAATCGACCACGGCGACGAAGCTGCCCCAGTGCGTCGCGACCGACATGCGTCGTTCCATGCTGCACCAACTCCGCCTCGAAGTTCCCTGATCCCGGACAACGGTTGCGCGGCCTGCGACGAGGCAACCACGGTAGCCCCGATCGGGGCGGAGCAGAAGACGGCGTGGTCGGGGTTCAGCGGGTGCGCGCCACCAGGAACCGGCTGGCCCCGTCGTGGAGGTCAACGATGGGGTCCGGGTAGTCGATCTTGTCCCGTTCGTCCTGCGGCAGCGTCCACGGTTGGTGGACCCGGCGGCCGGTGACGTGCCGGAGTTCGGGGACGTACTCGCGGACGTAGTGCCCGTCGGGGTCGAAGCGGCGGGCCTGGGCGAGCGGGTTGAGGACGCGGTTGGGCCGGGTGTCGGTCCCGGTGCCCGCCGCCCACTGCCAGTTCATCTGGTTGTTCGCGATGTCGCAGTCCACGAGCAGGTCGGTGAAGTGCCGCGCGCCGAGCCGCCAGTCGAGGTAGAGGGTCTTGGCGAGGAAGTTGGCGGTGATCAGCCGGGCGCGGTTGTGCATCCAGCCCTCGCGGGCGAGCTGGCGCATCCCCGCGTCCACGATCGGGTACCCGGTCCGCCCCGCGCGCCAGGCGTCGAGGTCCTCCTCGGACCGGCGCCAGCGGTCACCGCGGGGCCGGAGGTCGTCGTGGGCGCTGTCCGGGCGCGCGGCGAGGACCTGGTGGTGGAAGTCGCGCCAGGCGAGCTGCCGGGCGAACGCGCGGGCACCCTCGGACCGGTTGCCGACCCGGTGCAGCAGTTCGGTCACCGACAGCGTGCCGAAGTGCAGGTGCGCCGAGAGCCGGGAGGTGCCGTCGTCGGCGAGCGTGTCGTGCCGGTCGGCGTAGTCGTCCACCGCGTCGCGGACCCACCGGGTCAGGAGCTTGCGTGCCTGCTGCTCGCCGCCGGTGCACAGGTCGGGCGACGGTGGGCCGGGGTGCAGCAGGCGCGCGGTGGGAACCTCGCCCGCGTTCAACTGCGGAACGGCGATGGTGCCGGGCGCCCGCAGGGGCCTGCGCAGGACCTGCGTCTGCCACCTGCGGAAGTAGGGGGTGAACACGCTGAAGTGGTCGTTGCCCCCGACCGGGCTGATCGACAGCGGCGGCACGGCCGTGACGCAGGAGTCGTGCACGTGCAACTCGGCACCGCACGACCCCAGCGCCCGGGCGAGTTCCCGCTCCCGGCGCTGGGCGAACCGGCTCACGTCCGAGGCGATGTGCACCTCGTCGGCGTCGTGCTCCCGGGCGACCCGCACGACTTCGGCGACGGTCGAGCCGCGCCGGACCACCAGCACACCACCCCGACCGCGCAGGCCCGCGTCCAGGTCGGCCAGGCTGTCGGCGAGGAAGGACGCCCGGTTGGCGTTCATGTACGACGAACCGGTGATGGCGTCGTCCACCACGAACAGCGGAATGCACCGCTGGGCTGCCGCCGCCGCGTGCAGCACGGGGTTGTCGCGCACCCGCAGGTCCCGGGTGAACACAGCGATCGATGTTCCCACCACACACTCCCCGTCCGACAGTTGCCCCATCCTCCGGCACCCGCCGCGATCCCGCCCGCGCGGGAAGGCCGGTTCCGGGCGGGCGCGGGTCCACCAGGCGTGGGGCGGGCTCCGCTCGCGCGAGGAGGACGGGTGCCGCCCCTGTAGGCTGCGTACCCGTCGCCGCCCTGCTGCTCCGGGTGCTCGGGGTGCGCCGGGGCGACCGGGTGCGCGTGGAGCCGGTGCCGAGTGAGGAGAGCGCGCACGATGGGTCATCTTGAGGCCGCGCACGTCGAGTACCACCTGCCCGACGGGCGGGCACTGCTCGGGGACGTGTCCTTCCGGGTCGGGGACGGGGCCGTCGCCGCGCTCGTCGGGGCGAACGGGGCCGGGAAGACGACGCTGCTGCGGCTGCTGTCCGGGGAGTTGGCCCCGCACGGGGGGTCGGTCACGCGCAGCGGGGCGCTCGGGGTGATGCCGCAGTTCATCGGGTCGGTGCGCGACGACCGGACCGTGCGTGACCTGCTGCTCACCGTCGCCCAACCCGGGGTCGCCGAGGCGGCGCGGGCGGTGGACGCGGCCGAGACGGCGATGATCGAGTCCGACACCGAGAAGACCCAGATGGCCTACGCCCAGGCCCTCGCCGACTGGGGTGAGGTGGGCGGGTACGAGGTCGAGACCCACTGGGACATCTGCACCACCGCGGCGATGGGTGTGCCCTACGACGTGGCCAAGTGGCGCGACGTGCGCACCCTGTCCGGCGGCGAGCAGAAGCGGCTGGTGCTCGAGTCGCTGTTCCGAGGCACCGACGAGGTGCTGCTGCTCGACGAGCCGGACAACTACCTCGACGTCCCCGGCAAGCGGTGGCTGGAGGCCAGGCTCGCCGAGACCGCGAAGACCGTGCTGTTCGTCAGCCACGACCGCGAACTGCTCTCCACCGCCGCCGAGCGCATCGTCAGCGTCGAGCCCGGCGCCGCGGGCGCCGACGCCTGGGTGCACGGCGGCGGGTTCGCCACCTTCCACGCCGCCCGCACCGAGCGCTTCGCCCGCTACGACGAGCTGCGCAAGCGGTGGGACGAGAAGCACGCCCAGCTTCGCAAGCTCGTCCTGAACATGCGCGAGTACGCCGCCCGCAGCCACGACATGGCCTCCCGCTACGCCGCCGCCCAGACCCGGCTGCGCAAGTTCGAGGAGGTCGGCCCGCCACCGGAGCCGCCGCGCAAGCAGGAGATCACCATGCGGCTGCGCGGCGGCCGCACCGGCGTGCGCGCGCTCACCTGCGCGGGCCTGGAGCTGACCGGCCTGATGAAGCCGTTCGACCTCGAGGTCTTCTACGGCGAGCGCGTGGCGGTCCTGGGCAGCAACGGCTCCGGCAAGTCCCACTTCCTGCGCCTGCTCGCAGGCGAGGACGTCCGACACACCGGCACCTGGAAACTCGGCGCGCGGGTGGTGCCCGGGCACTTCGCCCAGACCCACGCCCACCCCGAACTGCTCAACCGCACCCTCCTGGAAATCCTGGCCGACCGCCACTCCCACGACCGAGGCAAGGCCACGGGGTCACTGCGCCGCTACGAGTTGGAGCAGCAGGCCGAGCAGCGGTTCGACAAGCTCTCCGGCGGCCAGCAGGCCCGCTTCCAGATCCTGCTGCTGGAACTGGCGGGCACGACCGCCCTGCTGCTCGACGAGCCCACCGACAACCTCGACCTGGAAAGCGCCGAGGCTCTGCAGGACGGACTGGGCGCCTACGAAGGCACCGTCCTCGCCGTCACCCACGACCGCTGGTTCGCCCGCACCTTCGACCGCTACCTCGTCTTCGGCACCAACGGCGAGGTCCGCGAAACCACCGAGCCAGTCTGGGACGAACGCCGCGTCGACCGCCAACGCTGACCCCTGGCTTGTGGGTGGGTCCAGGGGTGCCGGGACCTCATCGAGTGGCCGTCGCCGAGGCCAGCGCCGCACGGGTATGGCCCTGGCGTCGGCGTCCGAGCCTCGACCTGCGCAGGTCGCGGCGTCAGCCTGCCTGCAAGACGAAGAACAGGAAACCCAGAAAACGCGTACCCCCGAGTTCGCGGAACACCTCGGGGAACAAGTCGAGGGCGGCGGGCGCGGGCGGCGGTTCGCTGATGACGTCGATGCGAAAACCAGCCGCGGTGAAGGCTTCGGTCATCGCGTGCAGCGGGCGGTCCCAGAAGCTCATCCGAGCGGTCTGCCCGCCCATGGTCCACTCCTCGGTCCGCTTGCGGGTCCGGAAATAATTGGGCTTGCCCCCAGCCAAGCGCTGCATCAGGGTTATGGCGAACGGATGCTCAACCGAAACGATGAGCCGCCCGCCAGGCGCCAGCACACGCCGCAGTTCAGCCAGTGTCGGCCCCCAGTCCTCCAGGTAGTGCAACACCAGGGACGCGACGACGTCGTCGAACGCGCCGTCGGAAAAGGGCAGCGGATCAGCCAGGTCGACAACCCGCAGGTCCGCATCGGCACCCAGCCGCCGCCTGGCCAACTCCAGCATGCCGGGGCTCGCATCGACACCGGTCACGGCAGCACCCCGATCGCGCAGCGCGGCAAACAGCGGACCCGAGCCACAGCCCGCATCAAGGATTCGTCGCCCTCCCACGTCCCCGGCGAATTCCAACATCGCGGGCCGCTCGTAGTACGCGTTCAACAGACTGGTCTCGTTCTCGGCCGCATAACCCTCAGCGATGCTGTCGTAGTCGTTCGCCCGACCACCATCGGCGGGAACCATAGAGCCCCTTGAAGTCGACATCATGTCGACAGGACGTCCGAGCAGCAAAAAGGTTGCCACGTCCCCGTGGTGCATCCGAATTGCCCTGCGAACCAGAGTGCGGTGTCCCCGAGGAAGCACGTCAAACGGCGCTCCCCGAACCCGAAAATCGGATGAACCGCCCTCATGGCTTCATTCCTCAAAATTGTTGCGTCGTCAATGAGGCCATCACCGCGCTGACGGGCGTTCAAGCAGGCTCGCACGCGGATGCCAAGCCCGCCGGGCTGGCCAGGCTGCCCGGAACCTCGACCCGCACAGGTGCGCGCGAGCGCAGGCGTGCGGCGTCGCGATGTCTCCAGATCCCGCGCCGTCACCAGGACGACCGGCGTCAGCAGCACCGCCGTGTCGGCCAAGTGCACCACGACCAGCACCGTCACCAGCCCAGCGACCCCGGTGGAGCCGTCGTCCCGGCTACTCCCCGCCGGACACCCGGGTCAGGGCGGGAGGGTCAGGAGGAGGGGGTCGGGGTGGCAGAGAGGTAGGGCTGCTGAGGGTCGCCGACCATCTCCAGGGTCCGCAGGCACCAGCGGCCCGAGTCGAAGGTGAGCAGGCCGCTGCCGATGGACCAGGAGTAGTGGCTCAGGTCGCCGTCCGAGGCGGTCAGGGCGAACGAGCTGCTGGTGTCGCCGACGGTGGGGTCGTCCGGCTTGCTGAACGGAACACCGCGCTCCCGCACGAAGTCCGACATCCGCTTGGCCGTCGCGGTGACCTTGTCGCGGTCGGCTTGGCAGGTGTTCTGCCCGATCCAGTCCAGGTCGCCGTCGTTGATCGCGGTGATCACGTCCGCGGGCAGCTCCTTCCCGGTTGCCTGGTCGCCCTTGGGCTGCGGGGCGCCCGCCTGTGGTTTGTCCGAAGTGCGGGTGAGGGCCGAGTAGACGCCCAGACCGCCCACCACCAGGAGGAGGGCGCCCAACACGATGGCCACGACCAGGAAGGCGCTTTTCTTCGGCGGCTGCGGGACCGGGGGCTGCCAGTACCCCTGCTGCGGCGGGTAGCCCCGCGGCTGCTGGAACCCGCCGTGGCCTTGGGGCCCCGGTCGGCCGGGATGCCCCCACTGCTGCGTCACGCTGCCTCCCCCAGAGACGTCCGTGCCGCGCAATCTAACAGCCCCATCCCGCCGAACCCGTCATGCGCGGATGGTGGCCCGCGCCACGACTCCCACCAGCGACCGCAGCCGCAGCGGAAATCCGACCACGGTGGGTACCCGCTCGGAGGAGTGGCTCGAACGCCCGATCGCCAACGGCGAACTGGAGCAGAGGATCACATGCCCTTCACCGGTCTCCGCTGCTGCATCTACGGTGAGGACACCGAGAACGCGACCGACTACGTGCAGGCAGCCGTGCGGGCTTCCCCGGTAGGACCGGAGGTGCAGTACTTCGGCGCCCCGGCCGCCGGAACCAGGACGAGCCCTTCGCTGCCGCCCTGGTCGACCGGGAGTGCACCGCGCGCTTCGGCCCCGCGTCTGTGTTCCGCACGAGCAGGTCCGTCGAGCCGGGGGACTTCCAACCGCAGATCCTCGGCGAACTCCGACAGTCGTCCGTCCTGTTGGCCGTGATCGGCGAGCGGTGGCTGGACGTTGTCGACGCCGAGGGCCACCCCAGGTTGGAAGACCCGGGCGGCTGGGTCCGTCGGGAGATCGAACTGGCCGTCGAATGGGGGATACGGGTGATCCCGGTCCTGGTGAACACCCAGATGCCGCGCGCGGCGAACCTGCCCCCGAGCATGGCCGAGCTGGTTGTCCAGAACTACACACCGCGCCTGCACCACGACCTTGGCGACGCGCGGTTCTGCGGAACCGGACAGACTGCACGATCACGGCCACCATGGGCGAAGAGGCGATCCGGAAGCACAGGGAAGCCCGACCGACACGGCCGAACAGATCGACCGTCTCGTGGAATTCGCCGCGCTGGACCACATCCATGTGCTGCTCGTCCCGACTCCATCGGCGAGGTGCCGGGCCACGTCACCCCGTACGCCGTCATGCTGCCCAACCCCCTCATGCGCATGGAGATCACCCCGGCCGCGAAGGGCGGCGGCCTGGTGCTGCCGACGCGTCCTCGTTGCGTCACCGTCGCCAGTGCGGCCTGCTGTGTCCAAAGCGGCCACGTGACCAATCTGGTGTGACGAAGCCCACTGTGCGCGTGGTGGCCTGCTGGGCCGACTGATTGCTGTCTGCGGGATGAATATCCTTGATCATGTTCTTCTGGGTGTGCGCGATCTCGAGGCGGCGGCAGACCGGTTTCGTCGCGAGTAGGGTTTGGGAACCGCGCCTGGCGGATCGCCGGTTCCGTGGGGCGCCAATGTGGTTGTTCTCTCGCGCCCCCGGTGTACCTGGAACTCGTCACCGCCATGGATGCTGGCGCAAGTGAGGCTGCGGCACGTTTGGCGGCCGTCACCGCGGCAGGAGACCGCCTGTTCACCTGGGCGCTTGCGGCCGCGGGGCTCACCACCGCGCGAGGCGAGACGGTGGTGCGCTGACGGTTCCGCCCTGGCTCACCTGCGGAAGATCGTGACTTCTCGGGTTCGCCACGGGCTGTTCCACCTGCCTCGCGAGGTCGTCACCGCGCGGGTGTTCGGCTGCGGGCGGCGGTGATCAGTGTGGCGATCAGTTGGGCGAACGCGAGTGCCCCGGTCGGGTCGTCGGCGAATCTGGCGACCCGGCGGATCGGGCCCACATGGTCGAGGGTGATGCCCGCCCGCGCCAGGATGAAGGTGAGTGCGAGGAAGGCGGCGCGGGCGTTGCCGTCGGCGAACGGGTGGTGGAAGCACACGTCGAGGTAGGCGCGGGCGGCCCTGGCGGGCAGTGGTGGACCATCGGCGGCCTCGGCCAGGAACACGTCGAGGCGGTCGCGGAGGTCGACGTGCCAGTCGTAGCGTTCGTGGCCGTTTTTGGCGAACGCGGGCCCGGTGCGCAGCGGGGCGGGTTCGGCCAGGACGTGTCGCTGCCACCCGGCGAGGAGGTCCATCGAGAGGTCGCGCCCGGCCGAGGCGTCCGCCCGGAGCAGGGTCAGTGCCGTGCGGAGACCGGCGGCGCGACGGGGGCTTCTGGCGTGGTCATGGGTGTCGATGTCGTGCAGCGGGCCGTCGCGGACGGGAATCAGCGGGCCGGGGCCTGGGTCGGGGACCTCGTGCCAGGGCACTGCCTGCCGGGTGGTCAGCCACACCGCGAGGTGGTCGGTCATGGTCCGGAGTCGGAGAGTCGCCCGGCGACGTCGAGGAGGACCGAGGGGGCGGGCTCGATCCAGCTGCCGAACCGGCCGCCGATGGCTTTCTCGACCCACTGGCCCGCTGCCACCGAGTCGACACCCCACCGGGTGAGGTACCAGGTGAGCACTTGGGCGCAGTGCCGGTACCAGGCGTCACCGGCGGTCGTGCTGTCCACCACCAGCGCGATCAGAGCCGTCGTGGCGGATCGAGCCGCGTGCGCCCACTCCTGTCCGGTCAGCCCTGCCAGCGGGTGGCGGTCGAACTCGACGGCCAGGCGTTCGACCCACGCACGCCATTCGCGCACGGCGGCGTCGACGCGGGCAAGGGTCTCAGCGGGTGTGGTGACCGAGTGCTCGGGGCAGCACCACGCGGTGATCGGGCCGCCGCCGATCTCGCCCTCGTCGCGGGCCCACCGCCAGCCCGCGACCCAGGGGCCGTGGTGCGCGACCAGGCCTGCGGTCATCGCGTCGGTCCAGGAGGTCTCGGGGCACGGGTCACCCGCCGGGGCGCACCGGGCGACCGCGGCATCGGTGAACGGGTGGGCCGCGGGGTCGACATCGGCCCAGGTCAGGGAGGACGGCACGGACCCAGGGTGGCAGACGAAGGCTCTGCCGTCAGCCGGATTCCCGGTCGGCCGAGGGAGAGCCACTTCCCGCCTGGGATGAGGCGTCGACGCGATCGGTGAACCTTCTTCGTGGTCGGCGTTGAGCAGTCCGTGTTCGAGGGCTCCGATCCCGGCGGTGAACGGCCCGCCACGCAGGAACCCCACCAGGGTGGCGAACGCGGCACCGGGCTGCTCCACCGTCACCCGTCATTCTCCCCGCTGCGGCCTGTGGTGGCCCTGTCCGCAGGCCGCAGCGGTGGATTGACGATCATCGAAGTGGGGGAACCGCTGTGGCTGACATCGTATCCGCGATTGACGCGGTCACAGGGTGCCAGCAGTGTGGGGGCCCGCTCGGCGAAAGCCCTTCAGGAGATTTCTGCGGCCCGGGGTGCGCGAGTGCCTGGGCAGCCAAGCAGGTGGGTGCGCGGCCGGGTGATGTGGTGGCGGCGTTCCCGGCGTTGGCCGTAGCTGCCCGGGAGATCGCCGCCTCGCTGCGCGCAGATGCGGCGGGAGGCCAGATCGTGTGGCGGGGCGACGATGAGTGAAGATCCCCTGTCGGTGGGTTGGGGATCTGGCCGGCTGTCCTGGCGGTGACGACGGGCCAAGGGTGACGCGGTCGTGGTCGAAGAGCGGTCCCCACCTGCGTGAACAGGCGCAGTGGGCGCGTGTAAGAGGCACAAGGCTCTGCTCCCTGTGATCGGGGATGGCTATCGTTCGCCCTACTGGGGCGAGGGGGTTCACGATGCGTGGCAGAGCAGCCGTGGCATTGGCGACGGCAACGGCCGTCGGTGCGGGGATCATGGTGTCGATCGGCTCGGCGAACGCCGCCGACCCGGGCCCGGCGGATGTGGGCGCGGCGGGGGCGGCGGAGGTCCGGCAGGACTGCCAAGAGTCCCTTTATGGCGCGTTTCCCATCACCGCGAAGGCCACGCTGCGGTTGCCCGCCCGCTGGCCCGTGGGCGAGCCCACTCCGGCGACCGGGATCGCGGTGACGGCCTCGATCCCCGGCTCGGTGACGGCGGCCCTGAGGGCGACCGGGGCGACCTCGGTGGGCGGATGGGTCGACTTCTCCGTCAGCTACCTCGGCAGGTCCGTCCCGCTGACGGTCCCGGTCGACCGGGCTTTGCCTGCTGGTGCGGACTCGTTCGAGGTGATGGCATCGGTGCCGTTCCCGCCCACGAGCACCCAGTACGTGAACACCGCCTACTACGAGCTGAGCGACACCACGATCCGGCTCACCGGGCGCGAGCCGGGCGGGGGCGAGGTCCCGCCGTTGGCCACCGCCTGCCGCAACCACCCCGATCAGGTCGCCGGGCTCGCGACCGTCCAGTTCTTCACGCCCGAGCCCCTGCCGCCGTCCTTCGTCGACTGCGGCTTCCCCAACGGCACCCAGCCGCTGTCGCTCTCCCTCACCCCCACCGTCGACCCCCGGGTCGTCGCGGGCGGGCCGCCGACCACGCTGTCGCTGTTCGGCGAGGCCACCCTCGCCGAGCAGACCCAGCGGGCCCTGCTCGACTCCGGGGTCCGCGTGGCCAAGGGCTCGGTGCGGCTCCCGGTCACCTACTCCTTCGCAGGAGCCCCGGTCTCGACGAACACCTACGACCTGCCCGTCGAGTTCACCGTCCACGAACTCGGCCAACCCCTGCGGGAGTTGGTGTGGACGACGGTCGACCCGGTCTTCTCGGACGCGCCAGGCGAGGGCACGTGGCGGCGCGGACCCGTGTCAGTGGACCTCGCCCTGTTCGACGCCGCGGGCAATCGGGTCGGCGCGCTCGCGGGCGCCTGCGCGGACCGGCCCGACCAGGACACCGGACTGGGCAGCACGACCTTCGTCGCCGCCACCGACGGCGTGATCCAGACCTGCGGGGAATCCCCGTACCCGCAGCCCCAGGACTTTCCGCCCTCGCTCGAAGCGCACAGAGCCGTGGTCACCGCCCGAGCGACCTTCCCCACGCGGTTCCCGCTCGGCCAGAACACCCCCGCCGCCCCCGCGACGGTGCGGATGGACCTCGACACCGCGGTGGGGGACTGGCTGCGCGGAATCGGCGCCGCCACGGTGAGCTCGACCAGCGACCTGGTCGCGCCCCGCTCGTTCACCGGTGAGGTGAAGCGGCGGGACAGCTACCGGACCACCATCGGCCCGGTCCCGGTTCCCGCGACGGGCGGGCTGGTCCTCGACGGTGCCTTCGCGCTGGACTTCTCACCGGTCGGCCACGTGGGCACGATGACCTGGGACGCCCAGTCCGTGTTCTACGACCTGGTCCCGTACCGGGCCGACGGATCGGTGGCGGCCCCCGGTCGGCTCGTGTTCCAGTGCCATCCGCTGCCGGGCAACCGCACCGAGTTCGGCCGCGTGGAGATCGTCGACGCGGTCCGCCCGCCCTACGACATCGCCGCGTCCGACATCACCTCGTCTTCGGTGCGCCTTTCCTGGACCAGGCCCGAGGGCATCGTCGGGTTCGAGGTCTACAACGGCACGACCCCGGTCGCCTCGACGACGGACACCAGCGCGGTCGTGTCCGGCCTGACCCCGGCCACCGAGCACACCTTCGCCATCCGCTCGAAGAACGCCGCAGGCGACCTGTCCGCCGACAACGGCATCACCTTCCGCACCCTCCCCGCCGACGCAGCCCCCACCGCCCTGCGGTTCACCGCGACCGGCACCGCGAAGCTCAAGCCCGGCACCCTCCCGCTCTCCGCAGCGGTGTCCGGCACCCTCATCCCCGCCAGCGGCGAACTCTCCGTCGACCTCACCGCCAACGCGACAACGGCCAACCTGCGCTACCTCGGGATCATCCCCGTCACCGCCTCGGTGCGGTTGACCCCACAAGGCCCAGCCACCGGCACCCTGACCACCGGCGAAGCGACGGTGGCCACGAACGCATCGCTCACCATCCCGGAACTCCAGGTCTTCGGTATCCCCTTGCGCCAACCCACAACCTGCGCCAGCGCGCCATCCCGCCTGGAACTCACCGGTCCCTTCACCCCAACCACCGCCAGCCTGTCCGGTGCCTACACCGTCGCACCGGTCGCGGGCTGCGGGGCGCTGTCGTCCTGGATGACCCAGTCCTTGTCCGGGCCCGGCAGGATCGAACTCGAACTCCGGTAGCCGCTTAGGAACCACCTGGCCGGACGGCCAAACCGTCCGCTGAGAGCACTCGCGTTTGGTCAGCGGCCAATCGTCCAGCTACGGGCTGCTGACACCACCCGGTAGCGACAGCGATCCAGCCATTCACCCAGACAGCAGCCACAGCGCCCATACCCGCCCCACGCGGCCAGTGCGGGCTCATCTCACCGTTGATCAGCCGGGTGGTCACCTCTGCCAGCCGCAGATGTCCGCCCAGCAGCCCTCGATGACGGCGACCAGTGGTCCACCGCTGGTCAGCACCGCCGCCATCTCGCCGCCCGATTGTTCCCTGAGTCGGCGCAGTGCCCCAGCCCGCGCCGCTCGCCAGTCCGGGTCGAGGAGGTACTGCGCGCGGTGGGCCACCAGCACCATGAGGAACCCGCCGCCTTGGGCGCCGAGTCGCGCGCCGATCGCCCGAACCTCGGTGACCGCGTTGCCCTCGTGACCGGCTCTCTTCTCCTTGTACGCCCGCAGGGTGACTCCCACCAGCTCCCTCGCCGTGTTCTCCAACTCGGCGGTCAGCGGATGCGGCGCGAGTCGTACGACGGCGTCGTGACGTGCTTTGGCCGTCGGGGAATCGAAGGTGACCGGCTCGTGCGGTCGCAGGTCGGCCAGGAACGCGGCCAGTCCCGGTCCCGGCGGTGCGGCAGGCGACCTCGACGGGAGTGGTGGGGCGGGTGCGCGTCGTCGATCCGCCTCCACCCTGAGCGAGTCGGTCAGCTCGGGGCGCTCCTTGCGCCACTTGAACACGGTGTCCCCCTGGATGGCTCGATCCGGGTGTGCGTCACTGGCCGGTTCGGGTTGCGCGAAGACGACGGTCAGCCGTGGCAGGAAGCACCGACCCAGAACACCGATTGGGCGCAGACAGAGGTCCTTGCCCCGGACCCCCGTTCCGAAGTGCGGCTACGCACCGAGGAACAAGAGCCGGTCGGGGACACCGAGCATCGCCGCAGCACACCCCTGACCGACGATCGTATTTCCACGTTGCGACGGTAGTGACCCGGCGCGGGGACCGGTCCCGGCCGCGCAGCCCCCACCGCTGGGCACCTGTGCCGTCGCAACCGCTACTGCCACCCGGAACGCCCCGTCGCCGCCAGTGACGCTTGCTCCATGGTCGAGGGGATCGTCCGCCGGTATCGGTGCGGGATCGCCCGGCGGGATGTCGCGGAGATGTTCGGGCTGTGGCAGACGGTCTGGACCTGGCATCGGCACCTGGGACACGGTGTTGGGCCGCTTGCTCACCACCGCCGGTGCCGAGGGCCGGATCGACCGGTCGATCCCGGTGGACTCGATGATCACCCGCACCCATCGACACGCCACGAACATCACCCGTGCCACGGGGCTGGGTGGAACTGCGTGAATCCGCAGTTCGAGCCGCCTGAGCACGGCGCCGGCCGATCGGGGCGGGTGGACGAGGAAGATCCACCACCCGGGCGACGGTCACGGCCTGCCTGTGGTCACGCTGGTGACTGCGGCCAGGCCGGTGACCCACCGATGTTCGGTCCACTCCTGGCGCATCTGTGGGTGCCCCGGGCGGCGGCAGGCCCGCCCCTGCCCCGACCGGGTGCGGGGGACAAGGCGTATCCCCTGCCGTGCGATCCGCGCACATCTGCGCAACCGGGGCACCACCGCGGTCATTCCGCAACCGGTCGACCAGATCGGCCACCGCCGACGACGGTGTTCCCGCGGCGGCCGCCCACCGGCATTCGACATCGACGACCACCGCAACCGCACCGTCATCGGGCGCTGCTTCACCAAGCTCAAAAAGTGGCGCGGCATTGCGACCCGGTTCGACAGGCTTGCCATCGTCTACCGGGCGGCGGACGTCCTGCACGCGATGTATGGCATGGGCAACACCATCCGGGCAATTCTGGACACCCCGCGCTACACCGCATTCGCAGTGTTCGGCCGCGTGACCAACCGCGAAATACTTTTGGAGTCAGACGATGTCGTGGCCGGGAACGCCACCCGCTTCCGGCGGTCGATCCCAGATCGCGTCGTGCGATCCCGCACCCAGGCTCACCCCGAGATCGTGTCGGTCGAGACCTTCGCCGCCTGGATGATCCGCCGATCCCATGAACCTGCGCGAAGAAAAGGTGCTCACTGCGATCAACTCGCGAGCCTGAGCAGGCCACGTGCCTGCTCGACACGCTTGTCAGCTTCGTGTCGAGCCAGTCGTGCCCGTGTCAGTGCATCCCCGCCGGTCACCGCGCATCCTCCAGAAGCACGGGCGGAGTGCACCGAGGCTCGCGCACCGCCGACGCGACGGTATTGACGAGCTGACCTCTACGGACTGACCTCCCGCGCTGCGTCGACCCCGTGCCGCGACCCGCCGGGGGACAGCTCGGCAGTGAGCCGACGGCGCAGCTCGACCGTCGCTTCCGTCTGCGGCAGGGCAACCGTGAGGGAGAGCGCGCGCTCGCGGCAGGACTTGGCCGCGTCCTGCTCGGACAGCGCGGCCAGGTCCGCGAGGGCCGCGGCCTCGTGCAGCGGGTTCCCGAGGCGGGCGTAGAGGGCGGCCGCCTCGGTCAGGGCGGTGCGCGCCCCCGCGTCGTCACCGCCGCGCAGCAGGTCCGCGGTCAGGCACAGCGCTTCCGCCTGACCCATCAGGACACCCAGGCCGCGGAACAGTGTCAGGGCCTCGCCGCACCGGTGGACGGCCTCGGCGGTGGCGGACCGGGCGGCCAGGACCCTCGCCGAGCGCACGAGGCTGTAGGCGTGGTTGGAGTCGTCGACCGGGGTGGGAGCGCCGCCGCGGCGGACCTCCCGGAAGTGGCCGACGCACAGCTCCAGCTGCTCGGCCGCGGCGTCCAGCTTCCCCTCGGCCAGCAGGTGCGCGCCGCGGATCGAGTGGGCGACGCTGAGCCCGGTGCGGTAGCCCGCCTCGGTGAACAGCGCGATCACCTCGTCGAGGACCCGCTCGTGGTCGGGCGAGCCCGCTCCCGCGAGTCGCGACGACAGCAGGTAGAGCCGCGACCAACCCTGTTCGCGCAGGTCACCGGACGCCGTGGCGGCCTCCAGCGCGCGCTCGGCCATCGCCTCGCCGTCCTGCGGGCGGCCGAGCAGCTTGGTCAGCGCCCAGGCCAGGAAGCCGCGGTGCACCGCCTCGTCGCGCAGGCTGCCGAGCGCGACCGACGAGCGCACGGCGAGGTCGAACACCTCGTGCCAGGTGCTGCCCGCCCCGTCGATCTCGGAGTACCAGTGCATGGCCTCCGACAGGTCGATCACCGCGCGGTGCTGCCCGCGCGCCGCCGCCTTGCCCACCGCGGCCACCCAGCCGCCCGCCTCGGCCGCCAACCAGCGACCCGCCCCGAGGTGGTCGGCGAACTCCGGGGTGGGCGCGGGCGGCGGGGACACCCGCTCCGAGGGCTCGAAGTACCTGCCCGCCTCGGTCGCGGTGCGCACGAGCCAGTCGGTCAGGCGTTCGTCGGCCCGCCGCGCCGCCCCCGGGTCCTCCTCCTGGGCCAGCCGCTCGGTGGCGTAGGTGCTGAGCAGGTCGTGGAACTGGTAGCGGCCTGCGTCGGTGCCCGGTTGCAACAGGCTCGCGTCAGCCAGTTCCTCCAGGCGCAGTTCGACATCCCGCGCCTCCAGCAGCGCCCGCGCCGCGCCCGCGCCGAAGTCGGCGGCGGGCACCAGCGACAACCTGCGGAACAGCACCGCCGCGTCGGGGCTGAGCTGCCGGTAGGAGAGGTCGAACAGGGTGCGGACGTCCAGGTCGCCCGCAGTGAGGGTGCTCAGCCGCCGCCTGCGGTCGCGCAGTTGCCCCAGCAGGTGCTCCACCGGCCACGCTGGGCGGCTGGCCAGCCGGTTGCCCGCGATCCGGATCGCCAGCGGCAGCCGCCCGCACAGCCCCGCCAGCTCGACCGCCGCCGCGCGCTGCGCCGCGACCCGGCCCTCGCCGATGATCGCCGCGAGCAGAGCGACGGCCTCCTGCTCCCCGAGCAGGCCCAGGCCGACCCTGCTGACCCCGACCAGCCCCACCAGCGCCTGGCGGCTGGTGATCAGGGTGAGGCAGCGCGGCCCGCCGACCAGCAGCGGCCGGACCTGGGCCTCGTCGGCGGCGTTGTCCAGCACGAGCAGCGCGGACCGGTCGACCAGCAGCGCCCGGCACAGGCTCGTCCGCTGGTCCAGCTCCGCGGGGACGTCCACGGCGGGCACCCCGAGCGTGCGCAGCACCAGGTGCAGCACGTCCGCCGGGTCGCTCGGCTCGGCCGACATGCCGCGCAGCCGCAGGAACAGCAGGTGGTCCGGGAAGTGCGGCGCCAGCGTGTGCGCCGCGCGCACGGCGAGGCTGGTCTTGCCCGCCCCGGGCGGCCCGGTCAGCACGGCGACGTGCCCGGTCCGGCGACCGCCGCCCACCAGCTCGTCGGCGAGTGCGACCAGGGCGGCCAACTCGCCGTCGCGGCCGGTCAGGTCGTCGATGTCGGGCGGGGGCAGCAGCACAGCGGAGGCGTTGTAGACGCGTGCCACGGGCTCGGCGGGGTCCCGCTCGGCGCGCACCCTGCCCTGCTTGGAGACCTCCCGCAGCCGGGTCAGCTCGTCGTCGGTGAGCGACAGCGGGCCTGCCATCGCCTCGACCGTGCGCCGCTGAGGGCTCCTGGCCACCCCGCGCTCCATGTCGCTGATGGCCCGCACGCTCACCCCGGAGCCCTCCGCGAGCTCATCCTGGGTGAGCCCCGCCCGGAGGCGGTGGCCACGCAACAGGTCCTTGAACGCGGGCGCCGCCCCGGTGGCCGCGGTGTTCTTCACGCGCCCCATCATCCCAGCCGGGCCGGGAGGGCCGTCGCCGCGACGCGCGTGCCCGGGTGTCGCACCGGTCGCACTCGGCAGGCGCGCACCCGGTGATCGCGAGCCGGGCCGGGCTGCCGTCGGCGACGCGTTCCCCACCTCCAACGCCCGTGTCGGGTGGCCCGCACGATCGCGGTCCACCCGACACGGGCGTGGGACTGCTGTGACGCCCCGAGGTCAGAGGCCGGCGTTCGCGGCCAGGGTGATGCCTTCGATGCCCGCGCCGGGCTGGGCGGTGCAGGAGTACTTCCCCGGCCCGCGAGCGGCGAGCAGCGCCAGGCAACGGCCCTGCGCGCGCTGGCCATACGCGTTGGGATGCAGGGACTCCTGGGTGTCACCCTGCGTGCTCCTGCCGGGCACGATGGTGACGTCGGTGAACCGGACCCACTCGCTGGCGGCCGGGCTCGGCGGGGCGCCCGGGGTGACCAGCGCGGAGTTCTTGTTGCACACCTCGTGCCCCGCTGAGGCGCCACGCAGGTCCAGGAAGTCGGCGCCCTCGGCGGTGGCCGCTGCGCTCAGCACGGACGCGAGCTGGTCGTTGACGCTCCGGAGCCAGTCGCTGTCGGAATTCCAGAAGGGACACCCGCCCACCTGGTAGCGGGTGTAGCCGCTCTCGGCGTACCGGTAGTCGCCACTGGCAGGCACGGGGTGGGCGTAGCCCTGGAGCACGAGCCGGTAGTCGGTGTCGGCGTACCCGGCAGCGCTCATCGTGGCGCGGACGTCGTCCAGAACCGCGGGAATGCTCGTCGCCAGCGCGGCCATCCGGCTCTGCACGACCTGGCTCTGGGTCGACTGGCACTTGTAGGTGACGAACACGGTGCTCAACAGGAAGTCACGACCGCACTGCTCGGCGACGCCCGCGAGGTCGAGGTCGTTGCCGCCGACGGACACCACGACCACCTTCACCCGGTGGCTCCTGGCGACCTGGGCCAACTGCTCGTTCTGCGGGTTCTCCCCCTTGAAGGCGGTTCCCCCGGTGAGCACGTTCGTCGTCTTGGCCCCGGAGCAGGAGATGTTGACCGCGGTGGCGTTCGCGATGGCCGCGCTGTGCACCTCGGCCACGTCCGAGCGGTGACAGCCGTTGTCGGCGCTCGTCCCGTAGACCCGGTGCGGGTCGGCACCGCCCGGCGCCCAGGCACGGTCCGTACCGCTGAAGTCCCCCTGCCCCGAGTCGTTGGAGTTGCCCGACCACCGACCCGCCTCACCGGAGATGAAGCTGTCCCCCAACGTCACCACCGCAGCAGGCGCCTGCGGCGGCGCGGCCTGTGCCTGGGGCGCTGTGGCCAGGCCCGCGACCAGGGCAACTCCCGCCACGACCGCACCGCCCTTCCACGGGCCGACGCGGAGACCGGTCATGAATGCGCTTCTCATGGCGCGCAACGTATGGCCCCCCGCCCACCGGAGACCACGCAGAACAACCGGCAGGAATGGTTCCTCCGGTCAGCAACCACACTCCGGCACCTGCAGAGGACGTGGAGGCCGGATGCCGAGCCTTGACCAGCGATCTGACAAAATCGTGTGCCGAGGCTCAACCCGGGCGCTGCCGACTCCGGTAGGCCGCGACGCCGGCCCGGTGCGCAGTTCCGGCGCGGCGCCGCCGAGGTGGTCGGCAACCTCGTGCGCGACGACGACGACAGCGCCATCTATGAGGTCCGCTTTCCCGAGTCGGACCTCACCGTCGAAACCACAGTGCCGGGGTACGCGGTGACCTTCATCGCCAGCGGGAGCCACGCCCATCACGCTGGCTGAACCCCTCGGCGCCCAGTACACCACCAGCACCCCCACGCTGCTGGGTGGGTTGCCTGTACCGCCTGGATATTCGCCCGGGAGTTCCCTGCTCAAAGGTGACTGCGCACTTGGGGTATGCGTGCGACCGACGAACCACTCGAGCCCACAGACCAAAGGGCTCACTCGTTAGAGTGATCCGACATCGATCGGCGGTGCTGTCGCGCGAAAGGGGAGCACCATCCGAAGGACGGGCACCAGCTCGAACGCCGGGGTCGACCGTGCGTGGTCGTGGCAATGTGTACTTGGAAAACGGCACTACGAACTGCCTGGTCAACCGCACCCGCGATGGTTCCTGGGGGCAGGCCGCCGGTATGGCGGTGGCAGTGTCGAAGTCCTCGGCCGACATCCCCCCACAGGCAGCACCAACCTGTGCTCGGGCTTCATCGACACCGCCACTCGTCAAGCCGACTGCAGCAACTCCTACGCCTACTACGCAGGCCCGGTGCGCA
>NZ_AYXG01000228.1 GCF_000564855.1 Actinokineospora spheciospongiae | reverse complement strand
CCCGGCCAAACACATCCACCCACCCGGGCAGTTCGCTCGCCGGGCCGGCGGTTTTCGGGGCGGTCGGTTGGGCCGCTGCGCCGGTGGGGTTCGCGGTGGCTGGTGGCCGGGTTCAGCCGGTGGTCAGCACCAGAGCAGGCCGCAGGGCTTGTTCGTCGTCGTGGTGATCGGCGGCGGGGGTGGTGGGGGCGGGGGTGGGGGCTTGAACGTGGTGGTGGTCGCCGGGGGCGGTGGTGGGGTGGTGGTGGCCACCTTGGTGGTGGTCGTTGTCACCGGGGGTGGTGGCGGGGCCTGGGTGGCCGAAGACGACGACGTCGTGGTGGTGGCGGCGTTGGGCGTGGTCGTTGTTGTCGAGCCGGGGACGGCTGGGGTGGTGACCACCGACACCGAGGTGACGACCTGGATCGTGGGTCCGCCGGTGGGGTTCGCCGGGATCGGCTCCGGGGCGACCTCGGCGGCGGGGCGGGAGGCGGGCAGGTCGGCCTGGGCGGGTTCGGCGGCGATGCCCTCGTAGAGCACGGCCGCCGCCGCCGCTCCGACCACCGCTCCGAGGGCCACCCGACCCGACCTGCTCAGCGCAGCGCGCACCCTCGTCCCCCTCGACCACCGCAGTGTCGACCATCAGCTCAGTGAGTGATATTCACACACGCTCTGTATATGGTCGATCACCCTAGCATCCCCCGAACGGGTGAGTGGAAAAAACGTTGTCGCTGGCGGCGCGGAGACGTAGATTTGAGTTACACGAGAGAGGAGGTGGTCCACCGGTGTATTCCAGTAGGACGCGTGAGGTGGCTGTCCGCTAAGGACCACCCATCAACGATGGTTGCCGGCTCCGCCCACGGCAGACACCGGGTCCTCCCGGTGCCGTAGGCGCGGCGCGTGGTCGGCGAATACCAGGCAGTCACCCAGCCCTCGGGCCCCCGGGGTAGTCCGTCCCGGGCCCTCCTCCGCGCTTCGGCGTGGGAGAGGGAGCCAGCCCGGGGGCTGTGCCCTGTCCTGGGCACTCCTGCTTCGAGGCGGCTTCCGCGCCATCCGGCCGCCGGATTCTCCGACCCGCAGCCCCGGGCCTTCCCGGTGCGGCACGGGTCGGGTCTTCCGCAAGGCGATCAGTCTTCGGTGGCGTCGGTGCCCTCGACCTGGCGGAGGCGGCGCCAGGCCTGGCCCGCGGCTCGTTCGGCGGCCTTGGCCTCGCGGCGGGCGACCTGGAGGGCGCGGCGGGCGGCGAGTTCGGCGTGTTCGGCCGCGTCGAGTTCGGCGTTCAGCTCGCGGACGCGGTCCTCGGCCGCGGTGATGGCCTGCTCGGCCTCGGTTGCCGCGCGGTCGGCGTCGGCGCGGGTGGACTCGGCTTCCTTGACCGCGGCGCGGGCCGCCTTGAGGGCTGCCTTGTCGGTGGGCGTCGGTGCGGCCTTGGCCGGTGCGGAGCGGCCCTTCCCAGGTGGTGGGGCGATCGACAGGCCGGGCCAGACCTCGGTGACGGCGAAGTCCTTGGCACTGGTTACCCGGCCCTCGGCCAACCGGGCCGCCGCGGCCTCGTCGGTGAGAGCGGCGGTGAACATGTCCTCCAGCTCGCGGGTGACCGGCTCGCTGGGCGACGCGCCGTCGGCGGCCGTGCGCACCAGGTCGGCCAAGAGTTCGGTGCGGCGCCTGGTCAGCGCGCGCAGTTGCGCGCCGGAGCCGCCCGCGTGCGCCGCGCGCAGGTCGGCGCCCAGGTCGAGCAGGTCGGTGACCGAGTCCGGGTGGTCGCGGACGAGGCGGTTGACCAGCCAGGCCGCCGTGGTGGGCTTGGCCAGGCGCTCGATCTCGGCCGCGCGGGCGGGGTCGCCCTCGGCCTTCGCCGCGCGGGCCAGGGCGCGGCGGGCGGCGACGAACTCCTCCCGGGGGAGCGCGTAGAGGTCGTCGGCGTCGGTCACGGGGACCATCATCCACCGTGACACGATGACCGCGTGGTCTACCGGCAGCTCGCGCGCACCGTCCTGTTCCGCCTCGGCGGGGGCGACCCCGAAACCGCCCACGAACGGGTGCTCAACGGCCTGGGCAGGCTCGGCGCGGTTCCCCCGGCCGTGGACGCGCTGGCGAAGGTGTTCGGCCCCCGGCGCGAGCGCACCGTCTTCGGCGTGCGGTTCCCCGGCGCGGTGGGGTTGGGCGCGGGGATGGACAAGCGCGGGGTGGCGCTGCGGGCGTGGCGCGGGATGGGGTTCGGGTTCGTCGAGGTGGGCACGGTCACCCGGCACCCGCAGCCGGGCAACCCGAAGCCGCGGCTGCGCAGGCTGGTCGCCAGCGAGGCGATCATCAACCGGATGGGGTTCAACAACCACGGCGCCGACGCGCTCGCCGCGACGCTGCGCGAGCTCGGCCCGCCGGGCATCCCCCTGGGCATCAGCATCGGCAAGTCGAAGGTCACCCCCGTGGCCGAGGCCGTCGAGGACTACCGGTACTCGCTGCGCGCCCTGCACGGGTTCGCCGACTACTTCGCCGTCAACGTCAGCTCCCCCAACACCCCGGGCCTGCGCGGGCTCCAGGACCGGGCGCAGCTCGACGAGCTGGTGGGCGAGCTGCGCCGGGAGACGCTGGCGCTGGCCGACGCGCTGCCGCCGACCCCGCTGCTGGTGAAGATCGCGCCGGACCTCACCGACCACGCGGTCGCGGAGGTGCTCCAGGTTTGCGCCGACCACAGGGTGGCCGGGTTGATCGCCACCAACACCACGCTCGGGCGCGGCGGGCTGGACCCCGCCGACGTGCGGGCGGGCGAGGACGAGGCGGGCGGGCTGAGCGGTCGGCCGCTGACCGAGCGGGCGCGGGAGGTCGTGTCGTTCGTCACCGCGGAGACCGGCGGGGCGCTGCCGGTGATCGGCGTCGGCGGGATCATGCGGACCGACGACGCGCTGCGGATGTTCGACGCGGGCGCCAGCCTGGTGCAGCTCTACAGCGGGTTCGTCTACTCCGGTCCGCCGCTGGTGCGGGCGGTCAACCGCGCGGTCGACGGGCGCTGAGGTCGCTGCCGCCGCCGCGACCGCGGCGGCGCAGCCAGCGCAGCAGCGGGTGCGCGGCGACCACCGCGATCGAACCCCAGCCGATGCCGTCGACGGTCATCCCGCCGAGGGTGACGGTCAGGTTGCCGACGCCCGCGGCCACCGCGACGGCCACCACGGCCAGGTTGACCGGCTCGGCGAAGTCGACCCGGTTCTCCTGCCAGATCCGCACGCCGACCAGGGCGATCATCCCGTAGAGCAGCACCGACGCCCCGCCGAGCACGCCCGCGGGCACGGTGTCGATCAGCGCGCCGAACTTCGGGCTCAGCGACAGCAGCACCGACGCCGCGGCCGCCACCACGTAGGTGGCGGTGGAGTACACCCTGGTGGCGGCCATGACGCCGATGTTCTCGGCGTAGGTGGTGGTGCCGGAGCCGCCGCCCGCGCCCGCCAGCGCGGTGGCCAGGCCGTTGGCGATGAGCGCGTCGCCCACGCTGCCGTCGAGGTTGCGGCCGGTGACGGCGGCGACCGCCTTGACGTGCCCGACGTTCTCCGCGACCAGCACCAGCACGACCGGGATGACGACCAGGATCACCGTCGGCCGGAACTGCGGGCTCTGCAGCTCGGGGAGCCCCAGCCAGGCCGAGGCGCCCAGCCGCTCGGCCTTGTCCGGGTCGATGCCGCCCGCGACGGCCGCGGTGATCCAGCCCGCGAGCACGCCGGCGAGGATCGACACCCGCGAGAGCAGGCCGCGCGCGACGACCGTGCAGCCGGTGATGACCGCCACGGTGACCAGGGCGATCAGCGGCTGCTCGCCGAAGTTGTCGGTGGCGTTGGGGACCAGGCTCAGACCGATGATCACGACCACCGCGCCGGTGACGACCGGCGGCATGACCGACTCCAGCAGCCGCACCCCGAGCGCCTTGACCGCGATGCCGACGCCGATCAGCAGCAGCCCGGCGACCAGCACCCCGCCCAGCTTGGCCGCTGGGCTCTCGTTGACGGCGGCGACCAGCGGGGCGACGAAGGCGAAGGAGGAGCCCAGGTAGCTGGGGATGCGGTTGCGGGTGATCACCACGAACAGCAGGGTGCCCAGGCCGGAGAACAGCAGCGTGGTGGTGGCCGGGAAGCCGGTGAGGGCGGGCACCAGCACCGTCGCGCTGAACATCGCGGCGACGTGCTGCACGCCGAGGCCGATGGTGAGCGGCCAGCTCAGCCGCTCGTCGGGCGCGACGACCTCGCCGTCACGGAGGCGACGACCGTCCCCGTGCACGGACCACACCGTCAACTCGCCCCTCCACCCCCCGGTGCCCCCGACCGGATGCCGTGCATGGTGCCACAGCACGTAGTCGATCAGTCGATACGACACCGTGATGTTCACACCGATGGTCGCAGCGCCGGGTCTCCGGGCCGCAGACGCCGCCGGGGTGCGCTACGGCTCGTCACCGCGGGCTGGGGCGGGGGACAGCGCTGCGCCGGGCGGGTGCGGACACCGCTCGGGCGCGCTGATCAGCCCGCGAGGTCGCGCAGGGCCAGGGCCAGGGCGGAGAGCCGGTCGGAGGCGTCGGTCAGACCCTCGCGGGGGGCGGAGGTGCTGGTGGCGGCGAGCGCGCGGCCCGCGGCGGAGACCAGGCCGCGGTAGCCCTCCACGCCGTCGTCGAGCTGGCGGCGCAGCGCCCGGACGCCCTCGGAGAGGTGGGCCCGGTCGGCGGCCGGGGCGTGGTCGCGGGCCCGCTCGACCGCTTGGAGCTGGGCGGAGACGCCGTGCAGGGCGGCGGCGGCCTCGGCACCGGACTGCCGGGCGTGCTCGACGGAGTCCGGCGGCACCAGGGCGGCGCGGCTGAGCTGGGTGAGCAGTTCGGCGAGGGCGTCCTGGGCTTCGCCCAGCGCGCGCATGGGTTCGCGGGCGGCCGACGAGCGGCCGGGCAGCGCCACCGGGACGGGCGCGGGCTCGGGCAGCGGCGCGCGGTGCAGCCGCCAGGACTTCACCCCGGAGAAGGCGGTGGCGATGCCGGAGACGACCGCGCCGCCGATCAGCAGCGGCAGGCTGGCCCCCGGGGCGGCGACGGCCACCTCGACCACGGCGGCACCGACCCCGGTGGCCGCGGTCGTGCCCGCCCAGCCCTTGGCGACCACGGCGGCCCGCTTGCGCTCGCGCAGCGCCTTGGCCCTGGGGTCGCGCCGGTTGGACAGCGCGCCGCGGATCTGCTCGCCCACGTGCTCGCGGAGGGCGCTGCTGATCTCGCGGCCGAGGCCGCGGGTGATCTCCTTGCCGATCCCCCCGCTGCCGATCCCCCTGCCGCCGATCCCCCTGACCCGCTCCTCGCCGGTCCCCGGAGCCGGTGGGTGGCGGAGGTCACGGAGGTGGCGGTCGACGAACTCGCCGCCGAGCTTGCGCAGCTCGTCCCTCCGTGACCCCATCGTCCACCTCATCGACTCGTCAGCGGGTCAGGACCCGGCCTGCGGGTTCGCCCGCTGCTCCTGCGCGACGCGCTGGGCGATCTCGTTCTGGATGTTGGCCGTCGGCGCGGACGCCGCCTGCCCACCGGTGACCTGGCCGGCGACGGCACCGCCGGACATCGAGGCGCGGATCTGCTCGAGCCGCGACTGGCCCGCCATCTCGGTGGTGGAGGCCTGGACCTCCATCATCCGGCCCTGCACCGAGTTCTGCGCCAGCTCCGCGGAACCGAGGGCGGTGGTGTACCGCTTCTCGATCTTGTCGCGGACCTCCTCCAGGGAGGGGGTGTTGCCCGGCGCGGCCAGCTCGCTCATCTGGTTGAGCGACCTGGAGACCTGCTCCTGCATCTTGGCCTGCTCGAGCTGGCTGAGCAGCTTGGTGCGCTCGGCCAGCTTGTTCTGCAGCACCATGGCGTTGCGCTCGACGGCCTGCTTGGCCTGCGCGGCGGCTTGCAGGGCCTGGTCGTGCAGGGTCTTGAGGTCCTCGATGCCCTGCTCGGCGGTCACGAGCTGGGTGGCGAACGAGGTCGCCGCGTTCTCGAACTGGGTCGCCTTCTGCTCGTCGCCCTTGCTCCGCGCCTCGTCGGCGAGCACCAGGGCCTGCCGGGCCGAGGACTGGAGCTTCTCCACCTCGCCGAGCTGGCGGTTGAGCTTCATCTCCAGTTGGCGCTGGTTGCCGATCACGGAGGCGGCCTGCTGCGAGAGGGCCTGGTGCTGGCGCTGGGCCTCCTCGATGGCCTGCTGGATCTGCACCTTCGGGTCGGCGTGCTCGTCGATCTTCGACGAGAACGACGCCATCAGGTACTTCCAGAACTTCACGAACGGGTTGGCCATCTCCTCCGCCTGCCTTCTTCGTACTGCCGGTCCACTGGTTCAGCGCTGCCACGCTCTGCGCACCTGTCGTCCGCGAAACGGCAACGTCCCGGCGTCGTCATGGGTTCCACCGTGGCTGTGCGTTCCATCGTGTCAGGTGCGCCGGGACCGTTCCACCGGACCCGGCGTAATTCAGGGATCACCCTGAGAACACGGGCCCACCTCGGGGTCGCCCCGGTCCTGGCACGCCGACGATTGTCCCCGATGATCGGCGCGCGGCCGGGTCGAACGCGGGAATCCACGCCGAACCGAGACGTGGCGGGTGCGGCGCAGGCCCGGGCGCCCGCCGCGTGCGGGTGCCCGGGCCTGCGCCGGTGCTCTGGGGTGGAGGTCAGGCGGCGAAGACCGCCCCGGCCCTGGCGCCGCCCAGCGTGGTGTCGAGCCGGTGCGAGAGCACGGGCTGCAACCGCAGGTCGGCCAGGTTCTCGCCGACGACGGCGGGCACCAGCCTGCCGCCCTCGGCCGACGCGCGGGGACCCGCGGGCCCCTTGGCGGCGTCCACGGCCTCCACCGGCTCGGCGCCGACCCGCTGCGGCACGCCGTCCTCCACCGAGGTCAGCGCGCCGATGTCGGACGCCACGTGGTGCAGCAGCTCCGACAGCGGCAGCTCCAGGGCGTCGCAGATGGCCGCCAGCAGCTCGCTGGACGCCTCCTTGCGGCCCCGCTCGACTTCCGAGAGGTAGCCCAGGCTGACCCGCGCGGAGCGGGAGACCTCCCGCAGCGTGCGCTGCTGGTTGGTGCGGGCGTGTCGGAGCCGATCACCGATCGCCTCGCGCAACAGCACGGTCATCGCGCACCTCCCTTCCTCGGGACCTCAGTCCGAGCGCCGCCCCCGGTCGAAGCGGGAACCGCACCTGGCTGTCACACAGACAACGTTACCGAGAGGCACCGACACAGCGCAGCGACTTCACGGGTAGTCCGCCAAGAGCGAACGAGTGGTGAACCCGGAATGTTCCCGGGGTACCACGCCCGCGTCCCACACGCGTCGCGCGCGGAACGCCACCGACAGTGAACGGGTCCTCACCCGGAAAGGGTACCGACCGCACGGGCGATCAGGTCAAGGGCGGCACGCACGGCAACCGAGCGAACTTCTTCCCGGCCACCCGTCGCGACCGGCGACGACAGCAGCGTTCCGTCCGGTCCGGACAGTGCCGCGTACACCGTCCCGACCGGCTTGCCGTCCTGCGGGCCGGGCCCGGCGACGCCGGTGAGCCCGACGCCGTAGGTGGCCGCGCAGCGCAGCCGCGCGCCCTCGGCGAGGGCGACGGCGACGTCCGGGTCCACCGGCCCGCGCTCGGCGAGCAGGTCGGCGTCCACGTCGGCCAGGGTCGCCTTCAGGTCCGTGGCGTAGACGACGAGGCCGCCGCGGACGACGGCGCTGGAGCCCGCCACGCTGGTCAGCGCGGCGGTCAGCAGGCCGCCGGTCAGCGACTCGGCGGTGGCGACCGTCTCACCCCGGGCGCGCAGCGCGGCGACGACCGCGGCCACCGGCTCGGAGGGCAGGCCGGGCAGCAGGCCGAGCCCGGTCACGTGACCAGGGCGCGCTTGCCCCTGGCGCGCAGCCGGATCGCGCGGATGACGTAGTCGACGCCGGTGACCACGGTGAGCGCCACCGCGATGCCCATGACCGTCCAGTTGAACGGGACGAACAGGGCGGGCAGCGGGAGCAGGAACAGCCCGATCGCCAGGACCTGGGCCAGCGTCTTGGCCTTGCCGCCGCGGCTGGCCGGGATCACCCCGTGCCGGATCACCCAGAACCGCAGGAGCGTGACGCCGATCTCCCTGACCGCGATCACCAGGGTGACCCACCACGGCAGGTCGCCGAGCAGGCTCAGCCCGACCAGGGCCGAGCCGGTGAGCGCCTTGTCCGCGATCGGATCGGCGATCTTGCCGAAGTCGGTGATCAGCCCGTGCTTGCGGGCCAGCCTGCCGTCGATGTGGTCGGTCACCGAGGCGACCGCGAAGATCGCCCAGGCGACCAGCCGCCAGAACGTGTCGGCGCCGTCCTCGGTGAACAGCGCCGCCAGGAACACCGGCACCAGCAGCAGCCGCGACACGGTGAGCATGTTGGCGATGTTGAGCACCGGGACCTGCGTCGGCTCCGGCAGGGCGGGCGCGTGGTGCTCCGGCACGGCCGCGGCGACCGGCTGGGCGAGGTCGGCGGGGCCCGCGGGTGACTCGGTGCACTCCGGACCCTCCACCGCCTCCCCGGGGCCCCCGGTCGCCGCGGCGCTCACGGCGAGTCCGGGGCGACGCGCGGAAGCACCTCGAGCGGTTCGACCACCAGGTCCACGCCCTCGGAGTCGACCACGCGCGCGCGGACCAGGTCGCCGACGGCGAGGTCGGTGACGTCGAGGGAGTCGCCGCTGACGAACACGCACTCGCCGTCGACCTCGGGGGCCTGGTGGGCGGCGCGGCCCGCGCAGTCCTCGTCCTCGGAGTCGGGGCGCTCGACCAGCACGACGACCTCGGAGCCGATCCGCTCCTCGGCGCGCTGGGTGGTCAGCTCCTCCGCCAGCGCCGAGATCCGGGCCACCCGGGCGGCGACGGTGTCGGCGTCGAGCTTGTCGGGGAGGTTCTCCGCCTCGGTGCCGTCCTCGTCGGAGTAGCCGAACACGCCGACCGCGTCGAGCCGGGCCTCGGTGAGGAACCGGACCAGTTCGGCCACGTCGGCCTCGGTCTCGCCGGGGAAGCCGACGATGACGTTGCTGCGGATGCCCGCGGCTGGCGAGTGCTCGCGGATCTGCCCGACCAGCTTGAGGAACGATTCGGTGTCGCCGAAGCGGCGCATCCGGCGCAGCACGGTCTCGCTGGAGTGCTGGAAGGACATGTCGAAGTAGTCGGCGACGCCGGGCGTGGTGGCGATGGCGCGGACCAGGTTGGGCCGGGTCTCGGCGGGTTGCAGGTAGGACACCCGCACGCGGTCGATGCCGGGGATGGCCGCGAGGCCGGTCAGCACCGCCTCCAGCGCCCGCTCCCCGGCGTGCTCGCGGCCGAGGTCCTTGCCGTAGGAGGTGGAGTTCTCGCTGACCAGGACCACCTCGCGCACGCCCTGGGCGGCCAGCCAGGCGCCCTCGGCGAGGATCTCCTCGGGCAGCCGGGAGACGAACGAGCCGCGGAAGGAGGGGATCGCGCAGAACGAGCAGCGCCGGTCGCAGCCGGAGGCGATCTTGAGGGAGGCCACCGGGGCGTCGTCGAGGCGCTTGCGCTCGATCCGCGGCCCCCAGGCGTGCCCGGGGACGGCGACCTCGGCCGAGGCGGCCTGGCGCTCGACCGGGCTGATCGGCAGCAGGGTGCGCCGGTCGACCGGCACGTGCGAGGCGACGGCGTGGCCCGCGACCACCTCGCCCAGGCGCTCGGCCAGGTCCGGGTAGTGGTCGAAGCCCAGCACGGCGCTGGCCTCGGGGAGGCTGTCGGCGAGTTCGGTGCCGTAGCGCTCGGCCATGCAGCCGACCGCGACGACCTTGGCCCCGGTGTCGGCGGCGGCGAGCAGGGTGTCGACCGAGTCCTTCTTCGCCGATTCCACGAACCCGCACGTGTTGACGACGATCACGTCGGGGCTCGCGTCGGCGCCGCCGTCGAGGTCGACCAGTTCCCACCCACCGCCCGACAGCCTGCCCGCGAGTTCTTCGGAGTCGACCTCGTTGCGGGCACAACCGAGGGTGAGCATGGCGACACGACGTGACGTGGACGGAGAAGACACGACCAAAGGGTAACCGCCGGGTGACGAGGACGGCCGGGGCGTTGGGGTTGGTCAACGCCACCGGCCGTCGGGGCAATGGTGCCATCCCCGCGCCGGGAGCGGGAATCGGGCGTGCTCAACGGGCGGGCGCGCTGCTGGGGCGTGGTTGCCGCCCGCGATGAGCGGTTCCGAAGCGAGGGGTGATCGACTCCCGCTGGGAGTTGTCTGCGGAGAACAAAATACGATCGGGTGAGCTATTGGACACGGTCGGGTTCCCGCGCGTGACTGGATCGGAACTACGAATACGCGCTGTGATGGTGCACAGTGTCCTGGTTCACCATGGAGGGGAGCGGCAAGGGCATGTCCAGCAGAGGTAAACACCGGAAGAAGCGCAGGATTCCGGCAGCGGCGGCGGTGGTCGTCCCGGTCGCGGTCGTGCTGGTGGTCTCCACCGGTGACGGCGTCCCGCTGCCCGGCCTGGCCGGGTCCGGCGTGGACGCGGTGCCGCCGGAGCTGTCCGTGCCGGTGTCGGCCTCGGTGAGCGTGCTCGCCGTCGACGGCTCGATGCCCGCCGACTCCGACCTGAGCCCCGAGGTGCTCGCCGCCGTCGCCGACGCGCAGGCCGTGCCGCCGCCCGGCCCCGAGGCCGGGATCGACCTGAGCCAGGCGGGCATCCCCGAGGTCGCCATGCGCGCCTACGCCCGCGCCCAGCAGCTCCTCGCGGCCACCCAGCCCGGCTGCAAGGTCCAGTGGACCGTGCTGGCCGCGATCGGCCGGATCGAGTCCGGCCACGCGGGCTCCGGGGCGGTCGACGCCTCCGGGCGCACCCTGACCCCGATCCTCGGCCCGGTCCTCGACGGCGTCGACACCGCCGCGATCGCCGACACCGACGACGGCCGCTGGGACGGCGACCGCACCTGGGACCGCGCGGTGGGCCCGATGCAGTTCATCCCCGCCACCTGGGCCTACTACGGCACCGACGGCAGCGGCGACGGCACGGCCGACCCGAACAACCTCTACGACGCGGCCGTGTCCGCCGCCCGCTACCTGTGCGCGGGCGGCACGGACATGTCCGACCCGACCCAGCAGGCGCGGGCGATCTTCCGCTACAACCACTCCGACAGCTACGTCCGGTCGGTGCTGGCCTGGGTCGGCACCTACGCCGAGGGCGTCACCCAGCCGCCCGCGGTCGTCCCCCCGCCCGGGGCGAACCCGCAGGCGCCCGGCCCCGGCAGCATCCTGGCGGGCGGCGGCGGCCCGGTCGCGCCGCTGGCCGCCGCGGGCACCACCGTGGTCCCGCAGGCGGGCAACACCCCCGGCGGCACCGGTGGCGTGGCGGTTCCCCCGATCACCGTGCCGGGCACCGGGGTGCAGGTCCCCGGCGTGCAGGTCCCGGTCCCCGGGCTGCCGGTCCCGCCGGTCACCACCGCGCCCAAGCCGCCGACCACGACCGCGCCGAAGCCCCCGGTCACCACGGCCCCCAAGCCGCCGACCGCGACGCCGCCGCCGGTGACCACCACGCGGCCGCCCACGACGACGCGGCCCCCGACCACCACGACCAGGCCGCCCGCCACGACCACCACGCGGCCGCCCCTGCCGGGCACCGACTGGTACGACTGGTCGGTCTGGGTCCCGTGGATGAAGTGACCCGCTGACCGCACGCCGAGAGCCGCCCGGCCCCTCCGGGCGGCTCTCGGCGTCTCAGACCCGCTCGAACACCGCGGCCAGGCCCTGCCCGCCGCCGATGCACATGGTCTCCAGCGCGTACCGCCCCTCGCGGCGGTCCAGCTCGCGCAACATGGTGGTCAGGATGCGGACGCCGGTCGCGCCGAGCGGGTGGCCCAACGAGATCCCGGAGCCGTTGACGTTGACGCGGTCCCAGTCGGCGCCGGTCAGCCCCCACTCGGCGGCCACGGCGAGGACCTGGGCGGCGAACGCCTCGTTCAGCTCCACCAGGTCCACGTCGGCGAGGGTGAGGCCCGCGCGGTCGAGGGCCTTGGCGGTGGCGGGCACCGGGCCGAGCCCCATCAGGTGCGGTGGCACGCCTGCGGCGGCCCACGACACCAGCCTGGCCAGCGGGCGCAGGCCCAGCTCGGCGGCCCTCTCCGGGGTGGTGACCAGGCAGGCCGCCGCGCCGTCGTTCTGGCCGCTGGCGTTGCCCGCGGTGACGGTGGCCCCCGGGTCCTGCCTGCCCATGATCGGCTTGAGCCCGGCCAGGGTCTCGGTGGTGGTGTCCGCGCGCGGGTGCTCGTCGCGGTCGACCGGGGTGGCGGGCTTGCCGCGCTTGCCCGGCACCGCCACCGGCACGATCTCCTCGGCGAAGCGCCCGGCCTCGATCGCGGCCACGGCCCGCTGGTGCGACCGCGCGGACAGCTCGTCCTGCGCGGTGCGGGAGACGCGGTACTCGCGGCGCAGGTTCTCCGCGGTCTCGACCATGCCGCCGTCGACCGGGAAGTTCACCCCGCCCGCGGTCACCCGCGCCCTGGCCAGCCGGTCGTGCAGCTCGACGCCGGTGCCCTTGACGCCCCAGCGCATCGCCGTGGAGTAGAACTCGACCTGGCTCATGTTCTCCGCGCCGCCCGCGACCACCACGTCGGCCGCGCCGGTCTGCACCCGCATGGCGGCGTCGAGCACCGCTTGCAGGCCGGAGCCGCAGCGCCGGTCGAGCTGGGTGCCGGGCACCCCCACCGGCAGCCCGGCGTCGAGGGCGGCGACCCGGCCCAGCGCGGGCGCCTCGCCGTTGGGGTGGCACTGGCCGAACACGACGTCGTCCACCAGCGCCGGGTCGACGCCGGTGCGCGCGAGCAGTTCGCGGATGACGGTCGCGGCCAACTCGGTCACCGGCACACCGGTGTACACACCGCCGAACCGGCCGACCGCGGTGCGGACCGGCTCGCAGATGACTGCCTGGCGCATCGCTGCTCCTCCACTCCCCGCCCGGCCGGGCGGACCGGGGTCCCCAGCCTGCCCCGCCGGGGCCGATCGGGCGATGTGCTGTGCCACACGGTGTCGCGCGCCGGTGCCGGTCCCGGCGCGACGGACCGGAGGGGCGGGACTAGATTCCCGGGGATGAGACCGGTTGTGCGCAGGGCGAAGACCACCGACGTCCGGGCCATGAAGAAGATCATCGACGCCTACGTCGGCAAGGTCCTGCTCGCCAAGCCCACGGTGACCCTGTACGAGGACGTCCAGGAGTTCTGGGTGGTCGAGATCGACGGCGAGCTGATGGGCTGCGGCGCGCTGCACGTCCTGTGGGAGGACATCGCCGAGATCCGCACCATCGCCGTGCGCCCCGAGGCGCTGGGCCGGGGTGTCGGGCACCTGCTCGCCGACCGGCTGATCGCGGTCGCCCGCGAGCTGGGCCTGGCGCGGATCTTCGTGCTGACCTTCGAGACCGAGTTCTTCGCCCGGCACGGCTTCGTCGAGATCGACGGCACCCCGGTCAGCCCGGAGGTCTACGAGGAGATGCGCCGCTCGATGGACGAGGGTGTCGCGGAGTTCCTGGACCTGGAGTACGTCAAGCCCAACACCCTGGGAAACACGAGGATGCTGCTGAAGCTCTGAAGCACCCCTCAAACCCGCTCTAGGGGCGGTCCGGCACACACAGTGGGGTCCGGCGGGGTACCCCGCGCCGGGGCGGCGGTGGGATGAATGACGGGCCGTTTCCCCACTCCCCCAGGAGAACCCCGTGGCCACGTCCACCCTGCGTCGTGCCTCCCGCGGTGTCGTCGCGTCCGTCGCCGCCGCCTGCGCCCTGGTCGTCGGCGCGGGCACCGCGTCCGCCGACCTCAGCGCCACCCAACTGCGCAGCACCACCGACAGCTACCTGTTCAGCCAGAGCCTGAACACCTTCCAGACCACCCGGGCCAACCGCCCGTACGCCAGCCAGCTCGACTGGTCGTCGGACGGCTGCTCCAACTCCCCGGACAACCCCTTCGGCTTCAACTTCGTCAAGGCCTGCTACCGCCACGACTTCGGGTACCGCAACTACAAGAAGCAGGGCCGGTTCACCGAGGACAACCGCCTGCGCATCGACAACAACTTCAAGTCGGACCTGTACACGATCTGCGCGGGCAACTGGTCCTGCAACCGCACCGCCGACGTGTACTACACGGCTGTGCGCCAGTTCGGCAATAGCTGAGGTCGCCCGGGTGACCGGGGCCCCGGCCCCGGTCACCGCCGGTCGTGTCGCCCGATCACACCCACGGGCTCACCGGACCGGGCATCATCGAGGCGTGCTTGAGATCGCCCTGACCCTGGGCAGACTGGTCGCCACCCACGCCGCCAAGGCCTGGCTGGGCGACCGCCGCAAGAAGGTCGAGCGGACGGCGTCGCTGACCGACCTGACGCTGCCCGGGGCGGCGGACGGCTTCACCCGCCGCAAGCTGTCCCGCCAGCTCGAGGACATCGGCGACCGCGTCGCCCAACGCCTCGAACCGGCGCTGCACACGGAACTGAGGGGCCTGCCGGACAACGAACGCCAAGCCGCCTTGGACGCCGTCATCGACACGCTGTGCGACGTCGACCTGACCGACACCCTGCTCCTGAGCGCGGACCTGGACCCGGCCGAACTGGTGCGCCGCATCCGGGCCGAGGTCCCCGACGCCACCCGCAGGGCGGGCCTGTCCGCCGACGCGGTCGCCCTGTTCGACCTGGTGCTGCTGGAAACCTGCGCCTGCCTGGTCAGCGTCATCACCCAACTCCCGGCCTTCCAACCCCGGGCGCTGACGGAACTGCTGAGCAGGGTCGGCGACCTCGCCGACTCGGTGGGCGAAGTCCTCAACCGCCTCCCCCGCCCCAGCCTCACCGCCCCCGACGGCACGACGCTGGACGACGACTTCGCGCGGCGGTACCTGGGGTTCCTGAGCGAGGCGCTGGACGAACTGGAGATGTTCGGCATCGATGTCCGCCGGTACCGCCCCCGGACGTCGGTCAGCGTGGCCTACCTGAGCCTGACCGTCTCCGGCGCGGCTCCGAAGGAGGAGTGGCTGTCGATCCTCGACCACCAGCGCACCGAAGGCATCCGGGTCGAGCAGGCTCTGGCCGGTTCCCGCCGCACCCTGCTGCGCGGCACGGCGGGCTCGGGCAAGACGACCCTGCTCCAGTGGATCGCGGTGACGGCGTCGCGGGCGGGTTTCACCGGCCCGCTGGCACCGTGGAACGGCAAGGTCCCATTCCTGGTCCGCCTCCGCAGCTTCGCCGACGGGAACCTGCCCCAACCGGCCGGGTTGATCGCCGCAGCGGCGGCACCGATCGCGGACTTCGAGCCGACAGCGTGGGCGGCCCGCCAGTTCGTCGACGGTCGCGCCGTCCTCTTGATCGACGGAGTGGACGAACTCCGCGCCGACCGCCGTTCGCGGGTCCGCCGTTGGCTGTCGGAACTGCTGGTGGCCTACCCGCACACCGAGGTCGTGGTCACCTCTCGCCCCGCGGCGGCCAAACCACGCTGGCTGACCGAATTGGGGTTCCAGACACTGGACCTGGAACCGATGACCCCGGCGGACATCGCCGAGTTCACCCAGCGCTGGCACGCGGCTGTCCGACAGACCGGCGGGCTGCCCTGCCCGGTGGAGGAACTGGGCGAGTACGAGGCGGCCCTGCTGCGCCAACTGGAGGGCAACCGCCACCTGCGCGCCCTGGCCGCCACCCCACTGCTGTGCGCGATGCTGTGCGCCCTGAACCTGGACCGGCGCAAGCACCTGCCACCGGACCGGATGCACCTGTACGCGGCGGCGCTGGACCTGCTGCTGGAGCGCCGGGACGTCGAACGGGAGATCCCATCGGAGATCCTGCTGAGCGGATCGGCGAAGGTCACCATCCTCCAGTACCTGGCCTGGTGGCTCACCCTATGCGCCCGTTCCGAGGCGAAGGTGGAGGAGGCGGTGCACCAGATCGGGGCGGCGATCCGCCGTGTTCCGGGCGCGCAGGGCATCGAGGCCGGGGAGATGTTGGAGCACCTGCTGGAGCGCAGTGGAGTGCTGCGGGAACCGGTGCCGGGGCGGGTGGACTTCGTACACCGGACGTTCCAGGAGTACTTGGCGGGCAAGTACGCGGCGGAGGAGCACTACGGCGAGGTGCTGGTGCGGAACGCGCACCTGGAGCAGTGGCGGGAGACGGTGATCATGGGTGTGGGCCACGCGGCGGTCCCGGTCCGCCGCGAGATCATCAACGCCATCCTGGATCGGGCCGCCGCAGAGCCCCGCCACTCCCGCAAGCTCCGCTTGGTCGCGGCGGGCTGCATGGAAACGGCGCATACCCTGGATGAGGACACCGCAGCACGTCTGGACACCGCTCTGGAAACCTTGTTCCCACCCAAGCGCTCGGTCGAGGCTCGATCTCTGTCGACCTTGGGGGATCGGACTCTTCGGCACCTTCCGCACGACCTGTCGAGCGTCTCCGCCGCATCCGCCGCCGCGTGCGTGCGATCAGCGGTCTTGGTGGGCAGCCCACAAGCGCTACGACTGCTGGGCAGATACGCGCTCGACCCGAGAACTCAGGTTCAACAGGCACTCGCATCCGGGTGGAACTTCGCCAACCCCGAGCACTACGCAAAGGAAGTGCTGGCGAATGCCCCCCTCTCCAGCGGACACATACTCATTGAATCAGCCACCCACGTACAATACCTGAGCGTCTTGCAACATCTCAAGAGCTTCACCGTTAACATCTTCGGCCATCGAGCAGATCTGTCTTTCTTGAGCGTCGACGATCGACTGACCGCGCTCGTACTCGGCCAAGTCGACTACCCGGACATCGATCTATCCCCACTGCGCCAGATGGCACACCTGCAAGAAATCGTACTGTTGGGTGACACCGGGAAGGGAATCACCGGCCTGAACACTCTCCGAGCACTCACCCGGCTGAACATGTTGCGCCTCACAACACCGCGAACACGAAAAATGGAGTTCATCTCCACACTCAGCGAACTGGTCTACCTGGGAATCCACGACGCCCCAGGCCTTAAGGACGTCTCCACAGCCATGTCACTTCCCAAACTTGAGAACCTCACCCTCTGGGGTTCATCCAATCCAAATTTCGGAAGGTCCGAATCTCCCAGCATCCAAGTTCTGACATTTGACAAAAATGTGGATCTGAAGTCAACCCTTCCCCTCTTCCCGAACATCCGAATCCTTTCACTGTGGCTTGACGAAGAAGGCCAGGACATAACGCCAGTGCAACGTGTTCGGACGTTGGAAGAATTGAACCTGATAGGTCACCACGGTAGGGTTGATTTGACCCCACTCACTGTTCTTGACCAACCGGTCACCATCACCCTGCACGGAGTGGAGGCGACCGGGCTGGACAAGCTCGGGCCGAACATCACCGTGACCGGAGGACCTCAGTAGCCCTGCTGGTACCCGTGCTGCTGCGGCAGGTGGTAGCCGCCCTGCTGCGTGTAGTCGGCATAGCGCCTCGGGATGCCACCCGCGCCCACGTACGCCGCCTTGCCGAAGCCCAGGATCGGGTAGCCGATGAACGGGAGCAGCACCAGCAGCACCGTGAAGCCCGCGTCCTTGCCGAACGAGCGCGACAGCCCGGCCAGCGTGAGGATCATGAACACGATGTTCGCGACCGGGATGAAGAACATGATCAGCCACCAGGTCTGCTTGCCGCTGATCTTGAGCAGGACGATGGTGTTGTAGATCGGGACGATGGCCGCCCAGCCGGGTTCGCCCGCCTTGGTGAAGATCTTCCACATCGCGGCGATGCCGATGACGGCGAAGACCGCGGTGACGGCGAGAATGCCGATGAGGGCGCCCCACGGGAATTCGGTGGTCGGGTAGGTGGGGACGTCGTACTGGGCCACGGCGGGTCCTTTCAGGAGGGTGCGACTGTTGGTCGCTCCCGGACCCGTGGGCGTGCCGCGTGCCGGGTGGGTCGTTATCCGTTCGAGACGTCAGTCCTCATCGGACACCTCGACCGGGCCGCCGCCGCGCATCTCGTACAGGACGCCGTCGAGTTCTTCCGGTTTGATCAGGACGTCCCGGGCCTTGGAGCCCTCCGAGGGGCCGACGACGCCCCTGGTCTCCAGGAGGTCCATCAGGCGACCGGCCTTGGCGAAGCCGACGCGGAGCTTGCGCTGGAGCATCGACGTGGAGCCGAACTGGGAGGTGACGATCAGCTCCGTGGCCTGCACCAGCAGTTCCAGGTCGTCGCCGATGTCGGGGTCGATCTCCTTCTTCTCGCCTGCCTTGGCGGCGGTGACGCCGTCGGTGTAGTCGGGCTGGGCCTGTTCCTTGGTGAAGGCGACGATGGCCATGATCTCCTCGTCGCTGACGTACGCGCCCTGGACGCGGACGGGCTTCGAGGCGCCCATGGGCAGGTAGAGGCCGTCGCCCATGCCGATGAGCTTCTCGGCGCCGGGTTGGTCGAGGATGACCCTGGAGTCGGTCAGCGACGAGGTGGCGAACGCCAGCCGGGACGGGACGTTGGTCTTGATCAGGCCGGTGACCACGTCGACCGAGGGGCGCTGGGTGGCCAGCACGAGGTGGATGCCCGCCGCGCGGGCCTTCTGGGTGATGCGGACGATGGCGTCCTCGACGTCGCGGGGGGCGGTCATCATCAGGTCGGCCAGCTCGTCGACGATGGCCAGGATGTACGGGTAGGGGCGGTACACGCGCTCGCTGCCGGGCGGGGCGCTGATCTCGCCGGTCTTGACCTTCTTGTTGAAGTCGTCGATGTGGCGGACCCGGTTGGCCTGCATGTCCTGGTAGCGCTGCTCCATCTCCTCCACCAGCCAGGTCAGCGCCGCCGCCGCCTTCTTCGGCTGGGTGATGATGGGCGTGATCAGGTGCGGGATGCCCTCGTACGGGGTCAGCTCGACCATCTTCGGGTCGATCAGGATCATCCTGACCTCGTCGGGGGTGGCCCTGGCCAGCAGCGAGACCAGCATGGAGTTGACGAAGCTGGACTTGCCGGAACCGGTGGAGCCCGCGCACAGCAGGTGCGGCATTTTCGCCAGGTTCGCGGTGATCATGTGGCCCTCGATGTCCTTGCCCAGGCCCACCACCATGGGGTGGGAGTCGGACAGGGCGGTCGTGGAGCGCAGCACGTCGCCGAGGCGGACCATCTCGCGGTCGGCGTTGGGCACCTCGATGCCGACCGCGGACTTGCCCGGGATGGGCGCCAGCAGCCGGACGTTGTCGGTGGCCACCGCGTAGGCGATGTTCTTGGTCAGCGCGGTGATCTTCTCGACCTTCACCCCGGGGCCGAGCTCGACCTCGTAGCGGGTGACCGTCGGGCCGCGGGTGAAGCCGGTGACCTGGGCGTCGATGGAGAACTGGTCGAGGACGCCGGTGATGGCCTCGATCATCGCGTCGTTGGCCTTGCTGCGGGTCTTGGGCGCGTCGCCCGCGGTCAGGACCGAGGGGTCGGGCAGCCGGTAGTCGCCGTCGACGACGCGGGTGACGGTGATGCTGTCCGGGTCGCGGGGGGCCTCGGTGACCTGCGGGGTCTCCTCGACCCGCGGCACCGGGCGCTTGCGGACCGGTTCGGCGGGCGCGTCCAGCGGCAGCGTGGGCTGGGCGCCCTCGGCCTCCTCGGCGGCCTTGCGCCCGCGGGGCTTGCGCGGGCGCAGCGGCGGCTCGGCGAGCGGGTCGGGGTCGCCGAGGTCGAGTTCGTCGATGCCGACGTGGCGGTCTTCGAGGTCTTCGTCGTCGGGGAGGCGGCCCAGCTCGCGCAGCCGGGTGGGGATCTCGCGGACCGGGGTGCCGGTGAAGACCAGCACGCCGAAGCCGAGGACCAGGAACAGCACCGGCACCGCGACCCAGGCGGTGACGCCCTTGGCGAGCAGGCCTCCGGAGAAGAACCCGAGCGCACCACCGGCGAACATCCGCCCGTGGTTGTCCTCGGGCATCCCGGCGAACACGTGCAGCACGCCCAGCAGCGCCAGCGAGATCAGCAGCGCGCCGACGGCGTAGCGGGGCCGCTTCTCCGGCTGCGGGTCCGAGCGCATCAGGATCACCCCGACGGCCAGCAGGGCGGGCGGGACGATGGTCGCCAGCGCGCCGAACACGGTGCGCACACCGATCTCCAGGCCCGCACCGACGATGCCCGCTGCCCGCCACCACACGGCGGCGCCGAGCACCAGGCCCAGGGCGATCAGCCCGAAGGCGATGCCGTCGCGGCGGTGCGCCGGGTCGAGTTCCTTGGTGCGGCCGATCGCGCGGGCCAGGGAGCCGACGCCCTTGGCGAGCACGCCCCAGGCGGAGGCGAACGCGCCCCTGCTCGGCGGCGGGGCGGTCTTGCCGCGCGCGGGGGCGCGCTTGGCGGGTGCCTTCGCCGCGGACCGGGCGGGGGTCTTGGCCGCGGTGCGGGTGGGCGCCTTCGCGGGCGCCTTGGCCGGGGTCTTGCGGGTGCCGCCCGCCGACGACCGCGCCCGGCCGGTCGTGGAGTTCTTGGGGGTCGTGGAGCGGCTCGCCATGACCCCAGGCTAGTCGCCCGGACCTCTCCAGCCCCGGACATCACCGCGGCAACACGCGCACATCCCGCCCCGTGAGCACCGGGGTGCGGGCAGCGCGGACCTGGCCGGCCCCGGTGACCTGGGCCGTGCCATGCTCTCGCCCATGGTTGCGCTGACCGGGGGCAGTGACGAGGCGACACGCCGGGAGAAGGCGGTCGCGGACACACCGAACATCTGGCGGGTGCTCAACGCCGTCGACCGCGCGTTCGTCCGGCTGGTCGGCCGGGTCGAGGTCAGCGGCGCCTTCCCGGAGCACCTGCTGGGCAAACCGGTGCTGGTCGCGGCGAACCACATCGGCATGTTCGACCCGTTCGTGCTGATGGCCGCGGCGAAGGGGCAGGGGTTCCTGCCGCGGTTCATGCTCACCGCGGGCCTGATGGACGCGCCGGTGCTGGGCCCGCTGCTGCGCCGCAGCGGCCACCTGCGGGTCGACCGGGGCAAGGCGAACGTGATCGACGCGTTCAGCCGGGCCGTGGAGACGCTCAAGACGGCGAGGGTGCCGCTGCTGGTGTACCCGGAGGGCCGGGTGACCCTGGAGCCGGGCATGTGGCCGGAGAAGGGCAAGACCGGGGTGGCCAGGATGGCGCTGGGCGGCGGCGTGCCGGTGGTGACGATCAGCCAGTGGGGTGCGCACGAGGCGGTGTACTGGGGCAGCGAGACCGTGTCCGGGTGGAAGGACGTCAAGCCGCTGGTGGTGTCGTTCCTGCGCGCGGTGCGCAACCGGCCGGTGTTCAAGGTGCACTTCGGCGCTCAGGTGGACCTGTCGGACCTGTCGGCGGGCAAGCCGGGCGACGCGATGCGCGCGCACACCCGGATCATGCAGGCGATCACCGCGGACCTGGTGCCGCTGCGGGCGGACGAGCCGGACGAGGCGCGGTTCCACGACCCGACCCGGCCCACCACCGGTCGGAGCCCGTGGCGGCCGCCTGCTCCCCCGCGCGGGTAGGGGCCGTTCGCCCCTCGACCTGATTGGTCTGGTCCAATCCGCGACAAGCCTTGACGGGTTGGCCAACAATTCACCATCCTCGGTGGTGAGCGCGCTCTCCCTCCTCTCCCCTGCTGAGGAAAGAGACAATTCCATGAAGCGATCCCTCGTGATGCGCGCGAGCGCGTCCGGCCTGCTGCTGTCCGGGCTCCTGGCGGCGGGCGCGGTGTCCCCCGCGCACGCCGCACCGGAGCTGTCCCCCGGGCTCGTCCCCGCCGTGCAGCGGGCCTTCGGGCTCACCGCCGAGCAGGCCGCGACCCGGTTGGCGCAGGAGGACACCGCCGCCCGGGTCGAGCCCGCGGCCAAGGCGGCGGCCGGGGCGGCGTACGGCGGTTCGTGGTTCGACCCGGCGCGCGGCGTGCTCGTCGTGGCGCTGACCGACCGGACCCGCGCGGGCGCCGTCCGGGCCACCGGGGCCGAGACCACGACCGCCACCACGAGCGCGGCCCGGCTCGACGCCGCCAAGGCCGCCGTGGACGCGCTCCCCACCGGCGCACCCGCGGGCGTCTCCGGCTGGCGGACCGACCCGAGGACCGGGAGCGTGCGGGTCACCGTCAACACCCCGGGCGCCGACGTCGACGCCTTCCTCGCGGCGGCGGGCCGGGTGGCACCGCTGACCGTCGCACCCGGACCGAAGCCGACCACGCTCAGCGCGGGCACCGTCGGCGGCGACCCCTACCACATCAACGGGAACACCCGCTGCTCCATCGGCTTCTCCGTCCACGGTGGATTCGTCAGCGCCGGGCACTGCGGCGGCGCGGGCAGCTCCACCACCGGCTGGGACGGTTCGTACCTGGGCAACTTCGCCGCCTCGCAGTTCCCCGGCGACGACATGGCCTTCATCCGGACCGGCGGCGGCTGGTGGACCGTGCCGGTGGTGATCGGCTGGGGGCAGGTGTCCGACCAACTCGTGCGCGGGTCGAACGAGGCGCCGGTCGGGGCCTCGGTGTGCCGCTCGGGTTCCACCTCGCACTGGCACTGCGGCACGGTCCTGGGCAAGAACGAGACGGTGAACTACGCCCAGGGCGCGTTCCACGGCGCGACCAGGACCAACGCCTGCGCCGAGCCCGGCGACTCCGGCGGCTCGTTCCTCAGCGGTGACCAGGCCCAGGGCGTGACCTCCGGCGGCTGGGGCAACTGCTCCTCCGGCGGGCAGACCTGGTTCCAGCCGGTCAACGAGATCCTCCAGCGCTACGGCCTGACCCTGCACACCGCGTGAACCCCGCGCCGGTCCGGGCCCTTGCCGGGTCCGGACCGGCGTGGTGGCATGGGCGCCATGAGCCTCCCCGAGAGCACCGCCCCCTGGTGGAAGAGCGCTGTGGTGTACCAGGTCTACCCGCGCAGCTTCGCCGACTCCGACGGCGACGGCGTCGGTGACCTGCGGGGCGTCGAGTCGAAACTGGACTACCTGGCCGAACTGGGCGTGGACGTCCTGTGGCTCTCGCCGGTGTACCCGTCGCCGCAGGACGACAACGGCTACGACATCAGCGACTACCGCGGCATCGAGCCGGTCTTCGGCACCCTCGACGACTTCGACCGGCTGCTGGCGGGGGTGCACGAGCGCGGCATGAAGCTGGTGATGGACCTGGTGGTCAACCACACCTCCGACGAGCACCCGTGGTTCGTGGAGTCGCGCTCCGCCAAGGACAACCCGAAGCGCGACTGGTACTGGTGGCGCCCGCCGCGCGAGGGCGTGCCCGCGGGTGCGCCGGGCGCGGAGCCGACCAACTGGACGTCGTTCTTCACCGGCCCCACCTGGGAACTGGACGAGACGACCGGCGAGTACTACCTGCACCTGTTCTCCCGCAAGCAACCCGACCTGAACTGGGAGAACCCGCAGGTGCGGGCGGCGGTGCACGAGATGATGCGCTGGTGGCTCGACCGCGGCGTCGACGGCTTCCGGATGGACGTCATCAACATGATCTCCAAGGACACCGCGCTGCCGGACAGCCCCGGCGGCGACGGGTCGGCGCACTACCTGCACGGGCCGCGGCTGCACGAGTTCCTGCGGGAGATGCACCGGGAGGTGTTCGCGGACCGGGCGGGCGCCACGATGACCGTGGGCGAGATGCCCGGGGTGACGGTCGAGGAGGCGCGGCTGCTGACCGACCCGGCGCGCGCCGAGGTCGACATGGTCTTCCAGTTCGAGCACGTGCAGCTCGACCACGGCCCCGCGAAGTGGGACCGGACCGGCCTGGACCTGCGCGACCTGAAGGCGACCCTCGGGCGGTGGCAGGCCGGGCTGGCGGACGTCGGGTGGAACAGCCTCTACTGGAACAACCACGACCAGCCCCGGGTGGTCTCCCGGTTCGGCGACGACGGCCGGTACCGGGTGGAGTCGGCGAAAATGCTGGCGACCGTTCTCCACCTACACCGCGGCACGCCGTTCATCTACCAGGGCGAGGAACTGGGGATGACGAACTACCCGTTCACCTCGGCCGCGCAGTTCCGCGACATCGAGTCGGTGAACCACCACGCGCTCGCGGGCGATGTCGCACTACCCGGTTTGCGCGCGATGAGCCGGGACAACGCGCGCACTCCCATGCAGTGGGACGCCTCGCCGAACGCGGGCTTCACGACGGGCACGCCGTGGTTGCCGGTGAACCCGAACCACACCGAGGTGAACGCCGCCGCGGCGCGCGCGGAAACCGACTCGGTGTTCCATCACTACCGCGCACTGATCGCATTGAGACACTCGGAACCGACTGTGGTGCACGGGGACTTCACCATGCTCCTGCCGGACGACCCGAACGTGTACGCCTTCTCGCGTTCCCACCGCGACACAGAGTTGTTGGTGCTGGCCAACTTCTCCCCGAAGGAGCAACGCCCTGACCTCGGGTTTCCGTGGTGGGACGCCCACTTGGTGCTCGGCAGCCACTCGGACGGGGGAACGACACTGCGTCCGTGGGAGGCGCGCGTGTACCGACGGTAAAGGTAAAGAACGTCCCATCACTCGGTCAGTGGTTGTTGCACAACGGGAATCCCGGTTAACCGCGAGCGGTTAACCGGGATTTTGCTTGTACGACACAACTTCACACAGTGAGGATGCTGGGCGACTCCTACTCATTCGAGAGCCCGGTCACACTCCACTGGGCTATTAGGGTGAATACGGGACAGAGGTCTGCCCATGTGGAACCCTGGTCGGTAAAGATCCGTTTACTCGACGAACGGGACACCATGTGTCATCTTCGTCACGATGTGCACACGGTAGTTCTCCCTCCGTGCAACGGCGCACCGACAACCACAATCCCTGGAGGTACCCCATGGGTGCTGCACGCACCGACGCCCACGCCCCGCCCGGCCGCCTGCGGTCGTGGCTGGGTCAAGACGCCCGGCACGACATCCCGGCCTCGCTCGTCGTGTTCCTCGTAGCCGTACCCCTCTCGCTCGGCATCGCCGCCGCCTCCGGCGCGCCGGTCATGGCCGGACTCATCGCCGCCGTCGTCGGCGGGATCGTCGCGGGTGCCCTCGGTGGCTCCGCGCTCCAGGTCAGCGGACCCGCGGCCGGTCTGACCGTCGTCGTCGCGGAACTCATCACCCAGTTCGGCTGGGCCGTCACCTGCTCGATCACCGTCATCGCGGGTGCGCTCCAACTGCTGCTCGGCGCCTGCCGGATCGGCCGCGCCGCGCTCGCCATCTCCCCCACCGTGGTGCACGCCATGCTCGCGGGCATCGGCGTGACCATCGTCCTCGGCCAACTGCACGTCCTGCTCGGCGGCGCGGCAGGCACCTCAGCCTGGGAGAACATCAGCGAGCTGCCCGGGCAGCTACTCGACCTGCACAGCCCCGCCGCCTTCATCGGGCTCGGCGTGATCGTCCTGCTGGTGGCGTGGCCCAGGCTGCCCGCGCGCGTCCGGGCGGTCCCCGGTCCGCTGGTCGCGATCGTCGCCGCCACCGCCGTCTCCTCGCTCGCCGCGCTCACCCTCAACCGCGTTGAGCTGCCCGACTCCCCGTTCGCCGCGATCGCGCTGCCGCAGCTCCCGAACGGGCAGTGGGGCGCCTTCGCGCTCGGCGTGTTCACCCTCACCGTCATCGCCAGCGTGGAGAGCCTGCTCTCGGCCGTGTCGGTCGACAAGCTCCGCGAGGGCCACCGCTCCAACCTCGACCGCGAGCTGATCGGGCAGGGCTCGGCCAACGTGGCCTCCGGCCTGCTCGGCGGCCTCCCGGTCACCGGCGTGATCGTCCGCAGCTCCACCAACGTCCGCGCGGGCGCGCGGACCCGCGCCTCCGCCGTCCTGCACGGCATCTGGGTGCTGCTGTTCACCGTGCTGCTGGTCGGCCTGGTCGAGCAGGTCCCGATGGCCGCGCTGGCCGGTCTGCTGGTCTTCATCGGCACCCAGCTCGTGCGCCCGGACGACATCCGGTCCGCCCGCTCCCACGGCGAACTGCACGTCTACCTGATCACCGTGGCAGGCGTGGTGATGCTCAACCTGCTGGAGGGCGTGCTCATCGGCCTGGCCGTGGCCATGTTCGGCATGCTGCGCCGCGTCGTGTGGGCCCGGGTCCGGGTCGAGGACGGCGACGGACCCGACGAGGAGGGCCGCGAGACCCGCTCGGTCGTCGTCGAGGGCACCCTCAGCTTCCTGTCGGTGCCGCGGCTGTCGCGGGTGCTGGCCCAGGTCCCCGACGGCAGCGCCGTGACGGTGGAACTGGTGGTCGACTACCTCGACCACGCCGCCTACGGGCACCTGGCCACCTGGAAGACCACGCACGTGGCGGGCGGCGGCACCGTCGTCGTCGACGAGATCGGCGGCCCCGGCCCCAACGCCCGGCGCAAGCGGCCCGGGGTGGTCGGCACCCGCACGTTCCTGGCCTGGTCGCAGTGGCAGGCCGGGGAACCGGAGATCCCCGCGCAGACCCGGCGCGACCCGCTGGTCGTCGGCGCGCGGGAGTACCACCGCCGAGGCGCGTCGGTGATCCGGCCGCAACTGCGCAAGCTGGCCTCCTCGCAGGCCCCGCACGCGCTGTTCCTGACCTGCGCCGACTCCCGGATCGTGCCGAACGTGATCACCGCGTCCGGCCCCGGCGACCTGTTCACCATCCGCAACGTGGGCAACCTGGTGCCCCGGCCGAACGAGTCCGACGACCAGTCGGTGCAGGCCGCCGTGGAGTACGCGGTGGGCAACCTGGGCGTGCAGACCATCGTGGTCTGCGGGCACTCCCGCTGCGGCGCGATGACGGCCACCCTGGCCGACCAGGCGGGCGACGGCGCGGTCGCGCAGTGGCTGCGCTGGGCCGAGACCAGCGTCCGCGAGTGGCGGGCCGGTCACCCCCTGGGCCGCGCGGCCGAGGAGGACGGCTGGTCGGAGGTCGACCAGCTCGCCATGGTCAACGTGGCCGTGCAACTGGACACCCTGCGCTCGATGCCGGAGGTCCGCGACGCCGACGTGCGGCTGGTGGGCATGTTCTTCGACATCCCCACCGGCACCGTGCTGTCGCTGGAGGACGACCGCTTCACCCCCATGCCGGGTGACCGGGCGGCCCTCCCACCGCAGCGCACGGCGGCCAAGGCCGCGGACGGGGTCGCGGACGGGGTCGCGGGCGGCGAGCCCGCGGTGGACGCCGCGAAGGCCGCGACCAACGGGTCACCGGTCACCACGTAGGCCGCCAATGGGGTGACCCCCGTCACGCCGGTCCGGGTTCGCGCGATGAAGCGGGTGAACCCGGACCGGAAGGGGTGGCCCACCATGACCGACCCGACCCGCCGAGACCGGCGCCGCGACCGCAACCGCCTGCTGCGCCAACTGCTGACCGCCACCGTCGCCGTGGTGATCGCCTCGGCCACCCGCCGCTGACAAAGCGCCGGACACGACTCCGCCCCACGAGCGCTGCTCGTGGGGCGGAGTCGCGTCCGGCGCTGGTGCCGGGAGTCGGATCAGCCTGCCAGGCCCAGCCAGTGGGCGTACTTGCTCAACTCCGGGTTCGACCTCCGGTGCAAGGACACCAGAACTGCGGTGAGCTCGCGGACCATCGGGTGCAAGCGGGTCAGTTGTGGAGCGATCCGCCGTGCCTCTTGGAGGGAGCGGAGGGCGGCGCTCCGGTCGTCGTTGATGAGGTGCGCGCGGGCAAGGGCGATGTGGTGAGATCCGCGTCGGGTTTTCGGCATGGACCTCGGCGCGTGCCAGCGCCCGGCAGCTTCGATAGCCGCGATGCCGTCTCCCAACTCCACTTGAGCCGCGACCTCGTGAGTCGTGCGGTTGGCCATCCCGAACGTCAGACCCCAGTGCACTTGGTCCTGCCCGATCCTGACCGCCAGGCCATCCGCAGCTTCGAGGTGGGAGCGGGTGACCGCACTGTCCCCGGCGAGTGAGGCGAGGGTGACAGACCGCAGGTGCAGGCTGCCGTACACGGTGATGGTGTCGCCAGTCGGACTGTGCCGGATCTGATCATCCAGATCCGACCGCGCCGCATCCATGAGACGTAGACCGCGGCTGAAATCCCCGGCCGCCTCGAAGGTCGCACATCTCGTCCACTGCGCGAGTGCTCCCGCCAACGGGTTGCCTGTGCGTTCCGCCGCCCACGTGATCTTGTGTTCGACAGCTTCGGCCAAATCACTGTAACCGAGTCGATGAAGCAGAGTGTGGGTTGCGTGGTAGGTCCTGACCAGGAGGTTCCACACCTCCGTTCCGGGGGTTCGGTGCGCGGCGCTGACCAGTTCTTCCAACAACGCTGGCAAGCGAGCTGAAATTTTTCCGTACTGGGCTTCACCACGCAGACGAACAATTTCTTTCACCTCAGCGGCGAGTTCGGCCACCGGGCGGGCCGGAACCTCGTCGGGCAGGTCGTAACCGCGCAGAACCGCGCGGATCGCGTCGATCTGCCGGTGCGTGCTGTCGTCTTTCCGGTCCTCGGTGTACGGCTGCCCGGTCAACTTCTCGATGGGCACCCGCAATTCTCGGGCGACACCGGAGAGCAGCCCGTTGCTCACGGCGCGGTCGCCGACCTCGACCTTCTGCAACAGGCTCAGGGAGACGTTGACTTTGCCCGCGAGCTGGCGTTGGGTGAGCCGGGACGCCTTGCGCAACGTGGCGATCTGCCGACCGATGTGGGCCGTGTCGTCGTACATCGGTATCCCCTTCCGGCAGCACCAGGCGAAGACGGGCCGCACTGGCGTTCGAGCCCAGGGTAGGGCGCCTGCCGGAGCCGGAGCCAGCGGGACCCGCGACCGATCACTTGCCGCGTTCACCCTGCCACTGTGTGCAACTCCTGTGCAACCTCACCGGGCGCCCGGTCCCTAGCATCGGGAACGTTGATGGACTCACGCCTGCGAAGTGCCCGCCACCCGGCTCCGCCGTGGCCGCACACGCGTGGTTGAAAGGAAGCTGTTCATGCGATTCGGTTATTTCCTGCTGAAGATCGCCGGTACCGACGGCAAGCGAATCGAAGACTGGGATCTCGTCGATTTCTCCGAGGTGTCGCTGGACGCCGAGGACCTGGGCGGCTCGACCACGACGGAAGCCATCGCCGGATTGCCCCGGTGGGGTGACGAGCGCTTGGCATCGCACACCGGTTATTACGAATTGTTCAACGTGTGCCTCGCCTCGGTGGGTGAAGACGAGGAGGACGGGGGCACGCGATTCCCTGACCGGGTGATCGCGGAGGAATACCGGGTCATGGAGTCGGGCAAGCGCTTGAACACCTCGGACGTCGTGGACATGCGCGAGCACATCCCGGTGACGTCGTGCTAGCCCGGTGCACGGCACCCACGCCCCCGGCCGAGTGGCAGCCGATTTCCGGGAGGAATCGCCGGACCAGGACCCATCCGCCACCCGTGAACCGACTCCGCCCCACGAGCGCTGCGCGTGGGGCGGAGGTCGTTCGCGTTCAGCGGGTCAGACTGGGATGACCGTGGGGACGATCATCGGACGCCTGCGGTAGGTGTCGGCGACCCAGCGGCCCACCACCCGGCGCACGGACTGGGCGATGCGGTGGGGGTCGGTGATGCCCGCGGACTCGGTGTGCGACAGCTCCATCTCCACCAGCGACACCACGCCGTCGAGGGCCTTGGGGTCGTCGGAGAAGCCGCGGCCGGAGACCGTGGGCGGGGAGACCGCGCGGCCGGTGGAGGAGTCGACCACGACGGTGATCGAGATGAAGCCGCCCTCGCCGAGCACGAGGCGGTCGGACAGGGTCGACTCGCCGACGTCGCCGACCGAGAGGCCGTCGACGTAGACGTGGCCGACCTCGACGCGGCCGGAGATGGCCGCTCGGCCGTCGACCATGTCGACGATCACGCCGTCCTCGGCGATGACCACGTGGTCGGCGGGGACACCGGTCTGCACGGCCAGTGCGGCGTTGGCGCGCAGGTGGCGCCACTCGCCGTGCACCGGCATCACGTTGCTCGGGCGGACCGCGTTGTAGAGGAACAGCAGTTCCCCGGCGGGGGCGTGGCCGGACACGTGGACCTTGGCGTTGCCCTGGTGTACGACGTCCGCGCCGAGGCGGACCAGGCCGTTGATCACGCCGAACACCGCGTTCTCGTTGCCCGGGATCAGGGAGCTGGCCAGCACGATGGTGTCGCCGGGGCGGATGGAGATCTGCCGGTGCTCGCCGCGCGCCATCCGCGACAGGGCCGAGAGCGGTTCGCCCTGCGACCCGGTGGAGACGAACAGGACCTGGTCGTCGGACATCGTCATGGCCTCGTCGATGTTGACCAGGAGGCCCGCGGGGACGTTGAGCAGGCCCAGGTCGGCGGCGATGCCCATGTTGCGCACCATCGACCGGCCCACCAGCGCGACCCGGCGGCCGTGCTTGACCGCCACGTCGAGGACCTGCTGCACCCGGTGCACGTGGCTGGCGAAGCAGGCCACGATCACCCGCTGGTCGGCCCGGCGGATGACGCTGTCGAGGACCGGGCCGATCTCGCGCTCGGAGATGACGAAGCCGGGGACCTCGGCGTTGGTGGAGTCGACCAGGAACAGGTCCACGCCCTCGTCGCCGAGGCGGGAGAAGCCCGCCAGGTCGGTGAGGCGGCCGTCGAGCGGGAGCTGGTCGAGCTTGATGTCACCGGTGTGCAGGACGACCCCGGCCGGGGTGCGGATGGCGACCGCGATCGCGTCCGGGATGGAGTGGTTGACCGCGAAGAACTCGCAGTCGAACTCGCCGTAGGAGGTGGTGTCGCCCTCCTTGACCTCGCGCAGGTTCGGGTTGAGCCGGTGTTCCTTGCACTTGGCCGCGACCAGGGCGAGGGTGAACCGGGAGCCGACGACCGGCAGGTCCGGGCGCAGCCGCAGCAGGAACGGGACCGCGCCGATGTGGTCCTCGTGGCCGTGGGTCAGCACGAGGGCGTCGACGTCGGCCATCCGGTTCTCGATGGCGGAGAAGTCGGGCAGGATCAGGTCGACGCCGGGCTGCTGGTCCTCGGGGAAGAGCACCCCGCAGTCGACGATGAGCAGCCTGCCCGCGAACTCGAACACGGTCATGTTGCGGCCGACCTCGCCGATGCCGCCGAGCGCGACGACGCGCAGCGCGCCCTCGGGCAGCGGGGGCGGCGGGTTGTGCGGCCACTTCCCGGCCTTCGGGGCCTGGCTCTGGGTGGGGCGTGCTGGTTGCGGGCTCACTGGCGGACCGTCCCGGCGCTGGTGTGGGTCGTGGTGGTGACGTAGGCGGCGTTGGCGTCGGTGTGGGCGACGCGGGCGCTGGCCACGTGTGATTCCGGTGCGCTCGACAGCGGCACCCCGGCCTCGGCCAGGTCGGCGGCGATGGCCTTGACCTGCTCGGGGGTGGCGGCGAGCAGCGGCAGCCGGGGGTCGCCGCAGTCGTGGCCGCGCAACCGCAGGGCGGTCTTGCTGAACACCACCCCGCCGACCCGGCTGAACGCCCGCAGCACCGGCAGCAGTCCCATGTGGATGCTGCGGGCCTGGGCGACCTCGCCCTGGTCGTAGTTGTCGGCCAGCGACCGCAGCCGCCCGGCGACCACGTGCCCGATGACGCTGACCACCCCGACCCCGCCGACGGACAGCCACGGCAGGTTCAGGGCGTCGTCACCGGAGTAGTAGGCCAGGTCGGTGCTGGCGATCACGTCGGACCCGGCCAGCAGGTCGCCCTTGGCGTCCTTCACGGCCTGGATTCGCGGGTGCTCGGCGAGCCGCCGCAGCGTGTCCACCTCGATCGGCACCACGGAGCGGGGCGGGATGTCGTAGAGCATCACCGGCAGCCCGGTCGCGTCGGCGACGGCGGTGAAGTGCGCGAGCAGCCCGGCCTGCGGCGGCCGGGAGTAGTACGGGGTGACGACGAGCAGGCCGTGCGCGCCCGCCTTCTCCGCCTCCCGGGCCAGGTGCAGGCTGTGCGCGGTGTCGTAGGTGCCCACCGAGCCCACCACGGTCGCCCGGTCGCCGACCGCCTCGACGACGGCGCGCACCAGGTCGGACTTCTCCCGGTCGGAGGTGGTGGGCGACTCGCCGGTGGTGCCGTTGACGACCAGCCCGTCGTTGCCCAGCTCCACCAGGTGCTCGGCCAGGGCTTGGGCGCGGTCGAGGTCCACCGTCCCGTCGGGGGCGAACGGGCTGACCATGGCGGTCAGCACCCGGCCGAACGGCCTGCCGGGGGCGGCGGTGGGACATGCGGTCATGGTGCTGACGCTACCCGTTGGCCTCCCCGGTGCCGTCCGCCACCTGCGGTTGCGACACCGACGGGTGCCCACCCGGGTGACGCGCGTTACGGTGCGCTGTGCCCGATCCCGTCTTCGAGCCCGACCCGGCGACCACCCCCGACCCGAGCAAGGTCAAGGTGCTGCGCGGTTCCCCGCCCGGCATCCGCAACGCCCAGGTCCACTACCGGGCGGCGGGCGGCATCCTCGGCCGCAAGACGGTCCCCCGCTCGCAGGCGCAGTCCGCGCTGCTCAAGTACCACGACAAGGACGGGTACGACCAGGAGCAGGTCATGACCCTGTCCGAGGCCGAGCACTTCCTGCGGGAGGCCCGCACGCGCGCGGAGGCCGCGGACGTGGAGGAGGCGGCCCGGCACGCGGCGGTGGACCTGGTGTGCCCGCACTGCAAGGTGCGGCGGCAGTACGCGGGGGCGATGAGCTTCATGCTCGGGGAGATGGCGCTGATGGGCGGGGTGAAGGCGCTGTCGCAGGACGCGGTGGTGCAGCACGCCTACCGGTGCCCGGTGTGCGGGTCCACGGAGTTCTTCGCGGACGGGTTCCTGCGCCACCCGATCCAGTGACGTTTCCGATGTGGACAGGTTCCGCCCGGGTCAGAAGCCCCGGCTGAGGTTCTTCACGGCGGAGATCGAGGCGTCCGGGCCCTCGAACTCCACGCGGCTCTCGTCGCGGCCGAAGGCGAACAGGAGGATTTCGCCGGGTTCCGCGACCAGGGTGACCGGGTCCGGGCCTTCCTTGACCGTCGCCGTGCGGCCCTCGGGGGTGCGCAGGGCGATGCCGACGGGGCTCTTGCGCAGCAGGACCTTGCCCATGCGGCCCAGGGTCGTCCAGATCGCGGCGTCGCGGCGGGCGGCGGGGGGCCGGGGTTCCCAGCCGGGAGTGGCCCGGCGGACGTCCTCGTGGTGGACGTAGTACTCCGTGGTGTTGATCAGCTCGTCCAGCGGCTTGAACGGCGACCAGACCGGGGGGCCGGTGCGCACGAGCGTGACCAGTTCGTCCCACGGCTTGGCCAGGTAGCCGCGGGTCACCTTGTCCAGGTAACCGGCGAGCGGCTTGACCAGGATGCCCGCCGAGGCGTCGAGCCTGCGCTCGCGGATCACCAGGTGCGCGGCGAGGTCCCGGGTGGTCCACGCCCCGCAGAGGGTCGGGGCGTCCGGCCCGACGACGGTGAACAGGTCGCACAGCGCCGCGCGCTCGTCCTTGGCCACACCCATGCGCCGACCCTACCGGTGGGTCACTTGTAGTCGTTCACCTGGGAGCCGGTGAGTTGCTGGCCGGTCGCGCCCGAGAGGACGCAGTAGATCGTGTGGCGGCTGCTGTCCTCCTTGTCGTCCCAGGTCTGCCGGGAGGGGTAGACGACCGAGTACTTGAGGTTGCCGCGCTTGTCCGGGATGACCCGTTCGGTGTTGAACAGCCAGCCGCAGTAGCCCTTCCCCACGGCCTCGACGTCCTCGGCGTCGTAGGCGAGGGTGTAGTTCGAGTTGAGGGGGTCGATGGTGCCGAAGACCTCGATCAGGAACGTCTTCTTGCAGTCGTTGCCCGAGTTGGAGAAGCCCGCGCCGGCCTGGAGGCGGTTGTTGGCGCAGTACCCCTCCGACAGGTTGAACTCGGTGAGGTCGCCGCCGGGGCCGTAGGTATAGGTCTCGACCTTCGGGGGGGCTCCGTCCGAGCCGGTGGCGGTGAAGGCCCGGTTGAGGAAGATGCCGCCGACCAGCGCCAGCACCGCCACGACCGCCATCACGGTGAAGACGACACCGGGTTTGAGGCTCCAGCGCTTGCCCGCTGCGGGCTGGACCGCGCGGGTGGCGGTGTGCGGGGGCTGCGGCGGGTGGAGCACCGTGTTCTGGGTGGGGACCGGGCCAGTGTGCTGCGGGGTGGCCATGCCGTGCGGGCCGGTCGGCGGACCGGTGCGGACGTGCGCGAGCAGGCCGCGGACCTGGGCGGCGTTGAGGCGGGCCTGCGGGGTGGCGACCATCAGGCCGGTGATCACCGAGGCCAGCGCGCCCTGCGCCCTGGTCAGGTACGGGACCTCGGCCAGGATGGCGTGCATGGTGGCGGCGGTGGTGGGGCGCTCGAAGGGCGAGTAGCCCTCGATGGCGAAGAACAGCACCGCGCCCAGCGCCCACAGGTCCGACGACGCGTGGGCCTCCTCGCCGCGGATGCGCTCGGGGGCCATGTAGGTCGGGGAGCCGATGAGCATCCCGCTGCTGGTGAGCCGCGGGTCGTCGAGCGACTGGGCGATGCCGAAGTCGGTGAGCTTCACCCGGTTGTTCTTGGCCAGCATGATGTTGCTCGGCTTGACGTCGCGGTGGATGACGCCCGCCTGGTGGGCGGCCTCCAGCGCGGAGAGGAGCTGTTCGGCGAGGACGGTGACCTGCTCGGGCGGGAGCGGGCCGCGCTCCTTGACCACGTCCGACAGGGTGGGGGCCTGGATCAGCTCCATCACGATGTAGGTGGCCCCGGCCTCCTGCACCACGTCGTAGACGGTGACCACCGCCGGGTCGTTGAGCCTGCCCGCGGTACGCGCCTCGCGGAGCACCCGCTCCTCGAACACCCGGCGCTCCTCGTGCGGGACGCCCTCGGGCAGGTGCAGCTCCTTGATGGCCACGTTGCGGCCGATCATCCGGTCCTCGGCCAGCCACACCACGCCCATGCCGCCGCGGCCCAGCTCACCGAGGATCGCGTAGCGACCCGCGACCACCCGTGACCCGTGCGCCACGGTGGGTCCCTGCTCCTGCGTCACCCGTCCACCTCCTGCAAGTGCCGGGGATCGTAACCGGCAGGCCCCCGCCCGCGCGGGTGCTCCCGGCAGATCAGTCGCTCGCGGGGTGCACTTCGTGTCCGGCGGAGCGCAGCGCCGCCACCGCCCTGGTCAGGTCGGCGTCGTGGACGAGGATGTGGTCGGTGTCGAAGGTGGACACCGCGAACAGCGAGACCCCGGCCGCGGCCAGCGAACCGGCGAGCGAGGCCATGATGCCGGTGAGGGTGAACTCCAGCGGGCCGCGCACGGTGAGCACCCGCCACCCGCCCTCGGCGCGGCCCCCGGCGGGGCCGCGGCCGGTGGGGGCCACGACGGACACCTCGTCGGGGGTGCTGGTGACCGACACCAGCCCCGGTGAGCCGAAGACCGCCGGGTCGACCGGGGTCCCCGGGTCCAGCCGGGTGACCGCGTAGTCCCCGTCGGTCACGTCGATGATCAGTCGCTTCACCGGCTCAGCCCTCGGCGACCAGCGGGCTGGAGGCGACCTCGGTGCCGTCCGGCAGCGCGCTGATGGTGAAGTCGGCGAACACGGCGGCGGCGACCTCCCGCAGGTGGCGCAGGCACTCCACGGCCAGCGCGCGGATCTCCACGTCGGCGTGCTCGGTGGCGCGCACGGCGATGAAGTGCCGCCAGGCGCGGTAGTTGCCGGTGACCACGATCCGGGTCTCGGTGGCGTTGGGCAGGACCGCCCGCGCCGCCTGCCTCGCCTGCTTCTTGCGCAGGGTGCCGCCCGCCACGTCGGCGAACTTGGCCTCCAGCCCGGCCAGCAGCTCGTTGTAGGCGTCCTGGCTGGCCCGCGTGGCGGCGAGGAACTTCGCGTGCAGCTCGGGGTCGTCGGCGATGACGCCCGGCTCGACCACCGCGGCCGACGTCTCCGGGACGTAGCGCTGGGAGAGCTGCGAGTAGGAGAAGTGCCGGTGGCGGACCAGCTCGTGGGTCAGCGAGCGGGAGATGCCGGTCAGGTAGAAGGAGGCGCTGCCGTGCTCCAGGACCGACAGGTGGCCGACCTCGATGACGTGCCGGAGGTAGCCCGCGTTGGTGGCGGTGGCCGGGTTCGGCTTGTCCCACGACTGGTAGCAGGCGCGGCCCGCGAACTCCGCCAGCGCCGCACCGCCGTCGGCGTCGGTCGACCACGGGACGTCCGCCGGGGGCGAGAACTCGGTCTTGGCGATGAGCTGCACCCTCGGCCCCACCGTCTGGGTCACGTGCTGGTCCTTTGCTCCGACTGGCGTACCCGGTCGCCTGCACTATAGGTGGACCGCGGCGGGAGCGGGCCCGGTGCACGGCCCACCCCGCCCGGTGTCCTCAGCCCGCCAGCGTCACCGCCACGTCGCCGGTGCCGCTGCGGCCGCGCACGCGCAGCGCCGGGGCCTCGGCGGGGGCGGTGGTGTCCAGCGGCAGGTCCGCGACCGCCGTGCCGACACCGGTCGAAACGTCGACCTCCGCGGGTGTCCCCCGGCGCACGGCGACGTTCAGGGCGCCGGAGCCGGTGTTCAGCTCGATCCGGCCCGCGGTGGCGTCGGCGACGGTGATGGTCCCGGAACCGCTGCGCACGCGGAGGTCGGCGGCCACGGTCGCCAGGTGGACGTTGCCGCGCCCGGTGACGATGGTGGAGGGCCCGCCGAGTTCGCCCGCCTCGACGTCGCCCGCCCCGGTGCGCGCCCGCAGCCCGCCGCCCGCCGAGCCGACCCGGACGGTGCCGGTGCCCGCGTTCGCCTGCACCACCCCGGTGGCGCGCTCGACGTCGACCGAGCCCGCGCCGGTGCCGACCTCCACCCGGTCGGCGGTGCCCGCGACGGTCACCGAGGCGGCGCCGCCGTTGGCCGTCACCCGGGAACCGAGCGGGGCCAGCACGGTCACCCCGAGCGGGACCGCGCCCAGCGGGGCCGCCTTCGGGGAGCGGACGGTGAGCGTGCCCGCGGTGAAGTCGACCCAGGTCCGGCGGACCGCCTCGGCGCCGGTGTCGGTGGGGCCCTGCTCGCCCAACTGGCCGTTGATCCAGCCGAGCACCTGCGAGACGCCCTCGGACCACGGGGTGGCGCTCTCCGGGGCGTGCCGGACCTCGACGTGCACGTCGGGTCCGTCGGTCAGCCGGACCTCGATCCGCCCGGCCGCCGTGCCGATGTTGACGTGCACCGGGCCGTCGGCGGTGAAGGTCTCGTTGCGCGTGCTCATCCCGCGTACCACCCGCGCACCCGGGAGCCGCCCTCGCCGTCGTCGGAATCCGGCTTCTCGGCGGCGGGGGTGCCGGAGGGGTGCGAGTGCCACCCCCTGCCCTTGCCGCTGAGGGCGCCCTGCAACGCCTGCTGCACGAAGGTGTTGAGGGACACTCCCTGGGTGGAGGCGGCCTGCTCGGCGCGGCCCTTCAGCTCCTCGAACAGCCGCAGCGTCATCCGGCTCATGTCGCCCGCCGCGCCGCTGAACGGCGGCGTGGGCGGGACCTCCTCGGCCCGGGGCTGTTCGGGCCCGGCCTGCCCGGCGGTCGACTTGGCGGTGCCGGTGACCGCCACCCGCACGTCGCGGCCGTCCAGCCGCACCTCGACCACGTGGTCGGGCAGCTCGGCGGTCACCTCGGCGGCCAGGTCGGCCAGCGCGTTCATGATCGCCAGCCGGGCGGCGGGCTCGACGGCCGCGGCGAGCACCGCCGCGGCCCGGCGGGTCGTCTCGTCACCCGCGGACGCGGTGGTGGTCAAGTCATCCCGCAGAGCGGTGATGTACGGGCTAAGGTCCATGACACCACCATGACACCATTTCTGACATCTGTCGAGGAAGCTGTGATGCCACCGTGGTGTCAGACGGCATTGCGCAGGGCATCGGCCAGGTCACCCCGGTCTCCGACCCACAGGTGTTCCAGCCCCAGCCAGTCCGCCATCAGCCGCAACTCCGCGGCGAGTTCAGCGGCCACCCGGGTCCGGTCGACCCCGTCCTCGGCGAACGAGCCCTGCGCGCGGAGGGTTCCCGTGGCCCGGTCGGCCTTGATGTCCACCCTGGCGACGATCTCCCCGTCGAGCAGGAACGGGAACACGTAGTAGCCGTAGAGGCGCTTGGGCTCGGGGACGTAGATCTCGATGCGGTAGTGGAAGCCGAACAGCCGCTCGGTGCGGGCGCGCTCCCAGATCAGCGGGTCGAACGGGCACAGCAGCGCCCGCCCCTCGACCCGGCGCGGCGTGCGGGCGGCCGGGTGCAGGTAGGCCGGGTGCCGCCACCCCTGCACCGCCACCGCCTCCAACTGCCCGTCCTCCACCAGCTCGGCCACCGCCCGCTGCGACTGGGCGGGCTGGAGCCGGTAGTAGTCCCGCAGGTCCTTCTCCGTGCCGACCCCGTGGGCCAGCGCCGCGCGCAGCGTGAGGCGGCGGGCGCACTCGTCGTCATCCGGGGTCTCGGCCAGCACCTCGGGCGGCAAGACCCGCTCGGGCAGGTCGTAGTGGCGCTGGAAGCCCTTGCGCGTCCCGGTGGTCAACTCGCCGACGGCGAAGAGGTACTCGCACACGTGCTTGACGTCGGACCGGTTCCACCACCCGCCCTTGACCTTCGGCACCGCCCCGCCCAGCGCCGCCTCCAGCGCCCCCGCCCCGATCGGCCCCTGCTCCCCGACAGTGGCCAGCACGTCGTCGACCAACCCGGGCGACTCGCGGCGAATCCGCTCCACGTGCCGGGCGTAGCGCTGCTCGTACCGCCGCATCCGCCACCGGAACAGCGGCCAGTCCTCGGCGGGGATCAGGCTCGCCTCGTGTGCCCAGTACTCCACCAGCAACCGGGGCCTGCGCGCCGAGTGCGACCACGCCGCCTCGTCCACCAGGTCCTGGTCGTAGGCGCCGAGCCGGGAGAAAACAGGCATGTAGTGCGCCCGCACGGCCACGTTGACCGAGTCGAGCTGGAGCAGTTGCACGCGCGACAGCGCCTTCTGCAGGTGGCGCCGGGTCGGCGGGCCACCGGGGCGGGCGTCGGCGAAGCCCTGCGCGGCCAGCGCCGTCCGCCGGGCCGCCGCGGCCGAAAGGGTGGGGGTTGCTTCGATCACCGCGACGATGCTGCCGGCCACCACCGACAACCCGGCACCCGATAGGTTGCCGGGCATGGCCGATGCCCAGGTCCGCCCCGCCACCCCCGCGGACGCCGACGAGATCGCCCGCATCCAGGTCCAGACCTGGCAGACGGCCTTCGAGTCGCTGCTGCCCACCGACGTCCTGGCCGGACTGGACCCGGCGGAAGCGGCCGAGCAGTGGCGCCAGACCATGGCCCAGGGGCCTGCCACGGTGTTCGTCGCCCAGGAGGGGCCGTGGGTCGTCGGCTTCTGCTCGGTCGGGCCCTCCCCCGAATCCGAATCCGCCGCCGCCAACGACCTGCCCGCCGAGGACGCGGCCACGGTCGCGCTGGTGAGCCTGCTGCTGGTGGAACCCCGGTGGGGGCGCCGTGGTCATGCGGGCAGGCTGCTCGCCACTGCTGCGGCGGAATTGCGGGGGGCGGGGTGCACGCGCGGGATCGCGTGGGTGCCGGAGCGCAATGCGGCCTCGGTGGGGTTCTTCCGCCGGGTCGGGTGGGAACCGGATGGGGTTGTGCGGACCTTGGACGCGGGTGGGCGGCCGCTGCGTGAGGTGCGGGTGACCGGGACGCTGGAGCTGGAACTGGCCTGAGCGGTCGCGGTGTGCTGGGGTTTTGTTGTGGTGGCCGAGTTTCGAAGCCCGGTCGTTTTGTGGGTGTGCCCGGCTGTGTAGATATGCCTGGCGCGTTTTCAAGCCCGGTTGTTTGTGGGTGGTGCCCGGCTGGGTGGATGTGTTTGGCCGGGGCC
>NZ_AYXG01000227.1 GCF_000564855.1 Actinokineospora spheciospongiae | reverse complement strand
GGCACGGGACGAGGACACCGATACAACCCCGGTATCGGCGCCCTCGCCCCGCACGGTGTCCATCCCGGCTAGAAGCCGCCTCGATCACGACTCTCATCGAACGAGACTTCCGAAACACGGCCTGGACCCGTTTCTCCGGTGCGGAGTGTCGGCCCCGAGGTCTAGCATTCACAGCACAGGCAGCCCGCTGACCAGCAGGCCGGAGACGAGCAGAGGCAGGACCGAGACCACGTGACGGGTACTCCCGAGCAGCGCCCCAGCGACACGCCCACCGCCGGGCACGACGCCCAGTCCCGCTTCCCGATCCCCGAGGGCGCCACCCTGGCCCTGCTCGGGCGGCGCGACGAGAACCTCCGGCTCCTGGAGGACCTGCTGGACGCGGACGTGCACGTGCGCGGCAACGAGGTCACCCTCACCGGTGTCCCGTCCGACGTGGCGTTCGCCGAGCGGGTCTTCTCCGAGCTGGGGACCCTGGCGGCCCGCGGCCAGCAGGTGGGCGTGGACACGGTCAAGCGCACGGTCGCGATGCTCTCGGCGGGCACCGCCGAGAGCCCGGCCGAGGTGCTCAGCTTCGACATCCTGTCCCGGCGCGGTCGCACGATCCGCCCGAAGACGCTGAACCAGAAGCTCTACGTCGACTCCATCGACGAGAACACCATCGTCTTCGGCATCGGCCCGGCGGGCACCGGCAAGACCTACCTGGCGATGGCCAAGGCCGTGCAGGCGCTGCAGGCCAAGCAGGTCAGCCGGATCATCCTGACCCGGCCCGCGGTCGAGGCGGGGGAGCGGCTCGGGTTCCTGCCCGGCACCCTGTTCGACAAGATCGACCCGTACCTGCGCCCGCTCTACGACGCGCTGCACGACATGCTGGACCCGGAGTCGATCCCGCGGCTGATGCAGGCGGGCACGATCGAGGTCGCCCCGCTGGCCTACATGCGCGGCCGCACCCTCAACGACGCCTTCGTGGTGCTCGACGAGGCGCAGAACACCACGCCGGAGCAGATGAAGATGTTCCTCACCCGGCTCGGCTTCGGCTCCAAGATGGTCGTCACCGGCGACATCACCCAGGTCGACCTGCCCGGTGGGCACCGCAGCGGCCTGCGGGTGGTGCGCGACATCCTCACCGACGTCGACGACGTGCACTTCGCCGAGCTGACCAGCAGCGACGTGGTCCGGCACAGCCTGGTCGGCGACATCGTCGACGCCTACGAGCGCTGGCAGGGCGCCGAGGACATGGCCACCCAGCGCCGCGGCCCGGTGCGCGCGGGCGGGCGGTCCCCGCAGGCCCGGGAGAACGGCCACTAGGGCCGGGAGAGCGGTCGGCGGGGCGACCAGGGACACTGGCGCGGTGAGTATCGAGATCGCCAACGAGTCCGGTGTGGCGGTCGACGAGGCATCCATCGTCGCCGCGGCCCGGTTCGCCCTGGACCGGATGAACGTCAGCGCCCTGGCCGAGCTGTCGGTGCTGCTGGTCGAGCTGGACGTCATGTCCGACCTGCACGAGCGCTGGATGGACCTGCCCGGGCCCACCGACGTGATGGCCTTCCCGATGGACGAGCTGGACTCGACGCGCCGCCCGGACGCCTCCGACGCCGGGCCCGCCCTGCTCGGCGACATCGTGCTGTGCCCGGCGTTCGCCAAGGACCAGGCCCGCACCGCGGGGCACTCCCTGCTCGACGAGCTGCACCTGCTGACCGTGCACGGCGTGCTGCACCTGCTCGGCTACGACCACGCCGAACCCGCCGAGGAACGGGAGATGTTCACCCTGCAGAAGCGCATCCTCGCCGACTTCCGCTCGGCCGCGGCCGAGGCCAAGCGCCGCGCCGCGCAGCGGGTCGAGGACGACAAGCTGCTCGGCGCCGTCGGCCTCGGCGAGGCCGAACAACCCCCCCAGACCCCCTGACCCGGAGGCCTCGTTGTCATCGGACTCGGCGGGCCTGCTCGTCCTCGCCGTCCTGCTGGTCCTCGCGGCCGGGTGCTTCGCCGCGGCGGACGCCTCGCTCTCGGCGGTGTCCAAGGCCAGGGTCGAGGGGCTGCTGCGGGCGGGCCGCACCGGCGCCCGCCAGCTCCTCGCCGTCGTCTCCGAACGGCCCCGGCACATCAACCTGCTGCTGTTGCTGCGGCTGGGCTGCGAGCTGACCGCCACCGTGCTGGTCACCGTGGTGTGCCTGCGCTCGATCGGCCCCGGCTGGGTGGCGGTGCTCGTCGCGGGCGTCGCCATGGTCGTGGTGTCCTACGTGCTCGTCGGCGTCGGCCCGCGCACCATCGGCCGCCAGCACCCCTACGGCGTCGGCCTGATCGCCGCGGGCCCGGTGCGGGTGCTCGGTTCGGTGCTCGGCCCGCTGTCGCGGCTGCTGATCCTGGTCGGCAACGCGATCACCCCCGGTCGCGGCTTCCGCGAGGGGCCGTTCTCCTCCGAGGTGGAGCTGCGCGAGCTGGTCGACCTGGCCCAGGAGCGCGGGGTGGTCGACGCCGACGAGCGCGAGATGATCCACTCGGTGTTCGAGCTGCGCGGCACGATCGCCCGCGAGGTCATGGTGCCGCGCACCGAGATGGTGTGGATCGAGCAGGGCAAGTCGGTGCGGCAGGCGCTGGCGCTGTCGCTGCGCACCGGCTACACCCGCATCCCGGTGATCGGCGAGAGCGTCGACGACATCGTCGGCCTGGTCAACCTCAAGGAACTCGTGCGCACCGCGATGGAGTCCGCCGCGGAGTCGCAGCAGGTGGCGCGGGTGATGTCGGCGGCGGTCTTCGTGCCCGACACCAAGCGCCTCGACGACCTGCTGCGGGAGATGCAGCTGTCGAAGTACCACATGGCCATCGCCGTGGACGAGTACGGCGGCACCGCGGGCCTGCTGACCATCGAGGACATCCTGGAGGAGATCGTCGGCGAGATCACCGACGAGTCCGACGCCGACGAGCGCCCCCCGGTCGAGCACCTCGACGACGGCGCCGTGCGGGTCAGCTCCCGGCTGCCGGTGGAGGACCTCGGCGCGCTGTTCGGCCTGGAGCTCGACGACCAGGACGTGGAGACCGTCGGCGGCCTGCTCGCCCAGCGGCTGGGACGTGTGCCACTTCCCGGGGCGGAGGCCGAGATCGCCGGGCTACGGTTCCGGGCCGAGGGCGGCAAGGACAACCGGGGGCGGATGCGCATCACCTCGGTGGTGGTCCGCCCGACCGAGACCGTCGAGGCCCGCGACGACCGCGCCGGGGCCGACGACCAGGAGTGGGAGAGGAGCGGCGAGCGTGGCTGACGGCGAGCTGGACCCGGAGGACGCCAAGATCGTGACCCTGGCGAGGTCGAGCCGGGCCAGGACCGGTGCCGCCGAGGGGGCCGCGGTGCGCGACACCGACGGCCGCACCTACGCCGCCGCCACCGTCGCCCTGCCCTCGCTGGCGCTCACCGCGTTGCAGGCCGCTGTGGCCGCCGCGGTGTCCAGCGGCGCGCAGGGGCTGGAGGCCGCGGCTGTCGTCACCGCCGCCGACGCCGTCGACGCCGACTCCGTCGCAGCCGCCCGCGACCTCACCGCCGGGGTGCCCGTGCTGCGCGCCGACCCGTCCGGCGCGGTCGTCGAGACGCTCGCGTGAGCACCCTGGTCTCGGTCTGCCGCGACTGCTGCTGCGGCACCGTGAAGAAGCACCCGACCACCGACCACGGCGCGCACCTGCGCCGCATCCGCGAGGCCGCGGCCACCATCGGCGCGACCGTGCGCGTGGCCGCCTGCCTGGACACCTGCGAGACCTCGAACGTGGTGGTCGTGCAGGCCAAGGGCGTCAAGCCGGTGTGGCTGGGCTGGGTCCTCGGCGAGGACGCCATCGCCGACCTGGAGCGCTGGTTGCTGGCGGGCGGACCCGGGGCCGCGCCCCTGTCGGACACCCTCGAACTGCACCGCATCACCCCGCCGGGTCTGCGGTCCAGGGACGACAGGGCAGAATGACCCGGTGACCAGCACCGCCGCAGCACACCGTTCCGGATTCGCCTGCTTCGTGGGCAGGCCCAACGCGGGCAAGTCCACCCTGACCAACGCGCTGGTCGGCAGCAAGGTCGCCATCACCTCCAGCAAGCCGCAGACCACCCGGCACGCCATCCGCGGCATCGTGCACCGCGACGACGCGCAGCTCGTCCTCGTCGACACCCCCGGCCTGCACCGCCCGCGCACCCTGCTCGGGCAGCGGCTCAACGACATCGTCCGCGAGACCTGGTCCGAAGTGGACGTCGTGGGGCTGTGCGTGCCCGCCGACCAGAAGGTCGGCCCCGGCGACCGGTTCATCGCCGCCGAGCTGGCCAAGGTCGCCAAGCGCACCCCGGTCATCGGCGTGGTCACCAAGACCGACCTGGTGACCCCGGACCAGGTGGGCGAACAGTTGCTCGCGTTGCAGGAAGTGATGGAGTTCGCCGAGCTGATCCCGGTCTCGGCGGTCGACGGCTTCCAGGTGCGGACGCTGACCGACCTGCTGGTGGCCCGCCTGCCCGAGGGCCCGCAGCTCTACCCGGGCGGCGAGCTGACCGACGAGCCCGAGGCCACCCTGGTCGCCGAGCTGATCCGCGAGGCCGCCCTGGAGGGCGTGCGCGACGAACTGCCGCACTCCATCGCCGTCACCATCGAGGAGATGAACCCGCGCGAGGGCCGCGACGACATGCTCGACGTCTACGCGGTGCTCTACGTGGAGCGCTCCAGCCAGAAGGGCATCGTGCTCGGCCACCGCGGCGAACGGCTCAAGCACGTCGGCTCCACCGCCCGCAAGCAGATCGAGGCGCTGCTGGGCACGAAGGTCTACCTCGACCTGCACGTGAAGATCGCCAAGGACTGGCAGCGCGACCCCAAGCAGTTGCGCCGCCTGGGCTTCTGACGTGCCGCTCGCGCTGCGGCGCCCGGTGTACGTGCCGCCGCGCCCGCTGGGCCGGGCACTGGCCGCGCCGCTGGCCCTTGTCGGTGCCGGGATCGCGGGCTGCGTCGTGGTCGTGCTGTCGGACCCGACCGCACCGGGAAGTTGGCTGCCCGCCTGCCCGACCAAGGCGCTGACCGGGGTGTGCTGCCCGGGGTGCGGGGGCGTGCGGATGGTCCACAGCCTGCTGCACGGCAGGTTGGGGGACGCGCTGCACTACAACGCGGTGTCGCTGGTGTTCCTGGTGCTGTTCGCGTGGAGCACGGCGGCCTGGGCGGTGAGCCGGGTGCGCGCCCGGCACGTGCGCAGTTGGATTCACTGGCGGTGGACGCCGCTGCTGGCCGGGGTGGTCATCGGCGGGTGGTTCGTCGTCCGGAACATCCCGGCGCTCGGTCTCTACGTGTAGCGGTCCAGGTGCCCAAAGTCATATCAGCGCAGTCCCACTACGCCTGTCGGCGGTAGCAGATACCCTCACCGGCACCCAGTCGAAAGTTCTAGGGGGAACCTCCGTTGAGCAGTCCTTACGGCCCGCAGCCGCCCTACGGCCAGCAGCCCCAGCAGTACGGGCAGCAGCCGCCTTACGGCCAGCCGTCGCCGCCCTACGGCTCGCCCGCGCCGTACGGTCAGCAGCCCGGTCCGTACGGGCAGCAGCCCGGCCCCTACGGACAGCAGCCCGGTCCCTACGGCCAGCCCGGCTACGGCCAGCAGCCCTACGGCTACGGCATGCCCGGCGACATCAACGCCATCCCGGACTACAAGGGCTGGGCCATCGCCACCATCTTCATCGGCGGCCTGCTCTTCGGCATCCTCGCGATCATGAAGTCGAACGAGGTCGGCCAGTACAAGATGCAGGGCAACTACCAGATGGCCGAGTCCGCGTCGAACACCACGCGCACCATCTGCCTCATCGGCAACATCCTCGGCGGCATCGGCTGCGTCGCGGCGATCATCTTCCTCATCGTCGGCCTCTCCGCGTACTGAGGTCCACGGGCTTCGCCGCCCACGGGGGAACCGTTCCGAAAGAGCCCGCACGACTCGTGCGGGCTTTTTCCGTCCGAGGTGGGAGAATGCCGGGGTGAGCCTGTACCGCGACACCGGCGTGGTGCTGCGCGTGCAGAAGCTCGGCGAGGCCGACCGGATCATCACGCTCATCACCCGCAACCACGGCAAGGTCCGCGCCGTGGCCAAGGGCGTGCGCCGCACCACCTCCCGGCTCGGCGCCCGGGTCGAACCCTTCGCCCACGTCGACGTGCAGTTCTACACCGGGCGCACCCTCGACGTGATCACCCAGGTGCAGACCATCGACGCCTTCGGCGCGGGCATCGTCGGCGACTACCAGCGCTACACCTCCGCCTGCGCCGTGCTGGAGACCGCCGACCGGATGTCCGCCGAGGAGGGCGAACCGGTCCTGCGGCTGTACCTGCTCGTCGGCGGCGCCCTGCGCGCCCTGGCCGACGGCACCCGCGACCCGTCGCTGGTGCTCGACGCGTTCCTGCTGCGCGCGCTCGCGTTCGCGGGCTGGTCCCCCGCCCTGTCGGAGTGCGCCCGCTGCGGCGACCCCGGCCCGCACCGGGCGTTCAGCATCCAGGCGGGCGGCTCGGTGTGCCCGAGGTGCAAGCCCCCCGGCTCCGCCAGCCCCACCCACGAGGTGCTGACCCTGATGGCCGCCCTCGCCGACGGCACCTGGGCCGTCGCCGAGCGCGCCACCGACGCCGCCCGCCGCGAGGCCAGCGGCCTGGTCGCCGCGCTGCTGCAGTGGCACCTGGAGCGGCAGTTGCGCTCGCTGCCGCTGGTGGAGCGGCGCAGGCCCTGACCCGTGCTCCCGTGCGCATGTGGACAACCGACCTCCGCGTGCCCCCCGGTTTCCCGGGGCTCGTACTGTTGACCGCCGAGTCCCCTGGTGTCGTGAAGGAGTGGTCGTGCTGCGTCGGCGGCGGGTCAGCAGAATCGAGGAGGGGCGCCCGGTGCGCCCGCCGGAACCGCACGCCTCGGGCGCGCGACCGCCCGCCATCCCGCTGGAGTTCGTGCCCCGGCACGTGGCGATCGTCATGGACGGCAACGGCCGCTGGGCCAACCAGCGCGGCCTGACCAGGGTCGAGGGCCACAAGCGCGGCGAGGCGCAGGTCGTCGAGGTGGCCCGCGGCTGCATCGACCTCGGGGTGCGGTGGCTGTCGCTGTACGCGTTCTCCACCGAGAACTGGCGGCGCAGCCCCGAGGAGGTCCGCTTCCTGATGGGCTTCTCCCGCGACGTCATCCGCGACCGCACCGACGAGCTCGACGACATGGGCGTGCGGGTGCGCTGGGCGGGCCGCCGCCCCCGGCTGTGGCGCAGCGTCATCAAGGAGCTGGAGGTCGCCGAGGAGCGCACCCGCGGCAACGACGTGCTCAACCTGGCGATGTGCATCAACTACGGCGGCCGCGCCGAGATCGGCGACGCCGCCCGCGAGATCGCCCGCCTCGCCGCCGCGGGCAAGATCAACCCGGAGAAGGTCGACGAGCGCACCATCGCCCGCCACCTCTACCAGCCCGAGATGCCCGACGTGGACCTGTTCATCCGCCCCTCCGGCGAGCAGCGCACCTCGAACTTCATGCTCTGGCAGTCCGCCTACGCGGAACTGGTCTTCCAGGACATCCTCTGGCCCGACTTCGACCGCCTGCACCTGTGGGCCGCCGTGGAGAACTACGCCCGCCGCGACCGCCGCTTCGGCGCCGCCGCGGACTCCGAGGAAGTGGCGCGCAAGCTCCTCCTGGAAGGACAGCAATGACCACCGAGGCCACCACCGAGGCGACGCTGCTCACCAAGGCCCGCCAATCTCTGGAAACCTTCCACGACGTCCACGTCGACGACGACGGCGCCCTCACCTTCCGCCACGGCGAGGTCCCCTGCGCCGTGCAGGCCATGCAGCTCGCGGAGGGCCTCACGGTCCTCAGCCTGACCTGCGTCGTCGCCTGGGACCTCCCCGAGGACCAGAACCTGGCGGTCTCCGCGGCCGAACGGGCGGGCCAGGGCCTCTTCGGCACCCTGGGCGTCGTGCACTCCGACCGCGGCATGGACGTCACCCTCCGCTACGCCTTCCCGGCCGACGGCCTGGAGGTCACCGCCCTGGGCACGCTCCTGATGCTGGTCGTGTCTACCGCCAGTCAGCTCCGCATCGATCTCCTGGGTGAATCCACCACCTGATCGAGGAAAAGCGTCCCTTACCGACGAGTACAGCCCTCTGGGTATCGAACAGCACCCCGGCCCCACCCCACCGGACCCCACGAGGCACCCATGACCACATCCGACCCCACCCCGACCTCCGCCGACCCGACGCCAACCTCGGGCGGGTCCGCCCCGGTCCCCGCTGGGTCCACCGCGGCATCCGGCGGGCCCACCCCGACCGCCGCCGGGCCTACCCCGCTCTCCGCTGGGCCCACCCCGACCTCGGGCGGGCGCACCCCGGCCTCGGGCGGGTCCGGCCCGGTTTCCGGTGGGTCCACCCCGGCCTCTGTCGACTCCGCTCCGGCTTCCGCCGACCCCACCCCGACCTCGGGCGGACCCACCGCGGCCTTTGGCGGGTCCGCCCCGGTCTCTACCGGGCCTGCTCCGGTCTCCGGCGGGCCTGCTCCGGCCTTCGGCGGGCCTGCTCCGGTCTCTACCGGGCCTGCTCCGGCCTTCGGCGGGTCCGCCCTGGTCTCCGGTGAGTCCGCCCTGGTCGTCAGCGGGTCCATCGCGGCCTCCGCCGAGTCCGCCGCGTCCGCCCCGTCGGGCGCAGGGTCCCCGGTTCCCGGGGCCGCTGCGCCCGCCGGAGAGCGGGAAGGCGCCCCGGGCCGGACCGCGACCCTGGACCCGCAGCCACCCCCCGCGGCGGGCCCCACCCGGTCGCGGCGGGTGACCTCGCTGGAGATCCTGTGCGCGCTGCTGGTCCTGGCGCTGCTCGGGCAGCAGTGGATCGCTTCGTGGTTGGACGCGCCCGCGGTGCGCACCGGGGCGACGATCTTCGTGGCCGTGTGCGTGCAGGCGCTGCCCTTCCTGGTGCTCGGGGTGCTGATCAGCGGGGCCATCGCCGCGTTCGTCCCCGCGTCGCTGCTGGACCGGCTGCTGCCCAAGCGCGAGGCGGTGGCGGTGCCGGTGGCGGGCATCGCCGGGGTGGCGCTGCCGACGTGCGAGTGCGCGGCGGTGCCGGTGGCGCGGCGGCTGATGCAGCAGGGGGTGCCGACCTCGGTGGCGCTGGCGTTCCTGCTCGCCGCGCCCGCGGTCAACCCGATCGTGCTGGTCGCGACGAGCGTGGCGTTCCCCAACGCCCCGGCGATGGTCCTCGCCCGGCTCACCGGGTCGCTGGCGACCGCGGTGGTGATGGGCTGGTTGTGGGCCCGCTTCGGCAAGGCGGCCTGGATCGTCGAACGCGCCCTGCGCCGCATCCCGGAGCCCGACGGCCGCACCCGCTGGCGGATGTTCTTCGAGACCTCCCGCGCCGACCTGGTCGACGCGGGTGGGTTCCTGGTCATCGGCGGCCTCACCGCGGCGGTGCTCAACGTCGTCATCCCCCGGGCCTGGGTCGACTCGCTGGGCTCGCAGCTGGTGCTGGGCATCGTGGTCATGGCCGCCCTGGCCGTCCTCCTCGCCCTGTGCAGCGAGGCCGACGCGTTCGTCGCGGCGTCGATCGCGGGCATGCCGCTGCTGCCGAAGCTGGTGTTCCTGGTGGTCGGCCCGGCCATCGACGTGAAGCTGTTCGCCCTGCAGGCGGGAACGTTCGGCCGCGCGTTCGCCCTGCGCTTCGCCCCGGCGACCCTGGTGGTGGCCACCGCCTGCGCGGTCGTGTCCGGTGTGGTCTTCCTGGGAGGTGCCGGATGAGGCGCGAGACGCAGAACGTCCTGCTGGTGCTGGTGGGCGGTGCCCTGCTCAAGATCGCCCTGACCGGCACCTACCTGCTCTACGTCAAGCCGTCGCACCAGTACTGGCTGATCGCGGGCGGCATCGTGATGCTGCTCCTCGCCGCCGTCTCCATCACCCGCGACCTGGTCTCCGCCGCCCGCACCCCCCGAGACCAGCCCCTCCCCGCCCATAGCGGGCAAGACCACACCGAGCACGGCCAACCAGGGCACACCCACGCCGACCACGTCCACGCTCACGCCGAGCACGGCCAACCAGGGCACGACCATGCCGCCCACGCCGCCCACCACGGCCAACCGGGGCACGGTCAGGCTGAGCATGACCACGCCGGGCACGGCCTCGCGGGCGACGACCACGCGGGGGAGCACCAGCACTCGGCGCGGAGCGCGTGGCTGCTCCTGCTCCCCGTGCTGGCGATCTTCCTGATCGCCCCACCCGCCCTGGGCGCCGACTCGGTGAAGCGGGCCGACAGCGGCGCGGCAGTGGCCCGCTCGGCCACCACCGACTCGGCCCTCTACCCCGACCTGCCCCCGGGCGACGTCCTCCCGCTCGGCATGGCCGACTTCGCCTCCCGAGCCGCGTTCGACCGCTCCCGCGCCCTGGAGAGCCGCACCGTCCGCCTGACCGGCTTCATCGTCCACGACGGCGACGACGTCCACCTCGCCCGCCTGAGCATCGCCTGCTGCGCCGCCGACGCCTTCCCGGTCCGAGTCCGCCTCGACGGCCGCTCGGTCGACACCCTGCCCAACGACACCTGGATCGACGCCGTCGGCAAACTCGCCCCCGGCAGCGCGACCAAGGAGAACGACTACATCCCCACCCTGTCGCTCCTCGGTGTCACCCCCGTACCGCAGCCGGAAAACCCGTACGAGCAGTAGCCGCCCACCACTGGCACCACCGAGACCGTCCCGCTCTCGGACACACGGCCTGGCTGTGGCACCCGTCCTGTGGTCTCAGCGGCTGGGGCGGGTGGTGCTCAGGCGCAGCGCTCGCAGGTGCCGAAGATCTCCACGGTGTGGCTCACCTGGGAGAAGCCGTTCTCCGCCGCGATGCGGTCGGCCCAGCGCTCGACGGCGGGGCCCTCGACCTCCACGGTGTGCCCGCAGGAGCGGCACACCAGGTGGTGGTGGTGATGGCTGGAGCAGCGCCGGTAGATCGCCTCGCCGCTGTCGGTGCGCAGCACGTCGATCTCGCCCGCGTCGGCCAGGGACTGGAGGGTGCGGTAGACCGTGGTGAGGCCGATGCCCTCGCCGCGCTTGCGCAGTTCCTCGTGCAGTTCCTGGGCGGAGCGGAAGTCGTCGAGCTGGTCGAGCAGTTGGGCCACGGCGGTGCGCTGGCGGGTCGAACGCCTGCCCGGCACCGTTGCCGAGGATCGGTCCGTCGTCACCGGCGTTCGCCTTCCTCCACGTGGGCCACCGCGTCCACCACGATGTGCGACAGGTGCTCGTCGACCAGCCGGTAGACCACCTCCCGGCCGTGCCGCTCCCCGTGCACGACCCCGGCCGACTTGAGCACCCGCAGGTGCTGGCTGATCAGCGGCTGCGCCACCCCCAGCGCCTCGACCAGCTCGTGCACGCACAGGTCGGCGGCGCGCAGCTCCAGCACGATGGCGATCCGCACCGGAGCGGCCAGCGCCCGCAGCAGGTCGCCCGCCGCGCTCAGCGTGCTCACCGGCCTGCGCGGCAACTGCTGCGGCGCGGGCCGGTCGGGCGAGTGGTCGTGCCGCTCGGGAGCGACGGGCAGTTCCCGCGACGCGGCGTCCGAGGTCACGATCGACATCGTCCTCTCCTGCTGGCCTGGCCCGGGGTGATGGTTACCGTTGTCAACATCCTAGGCCGTTTCCGCCGGAGCCGGGATTGCACCTGCTCACAGCCGAGTGGACCGCCGGTCGACCGGGTGGGGTCACCGCGCCGTGGTGGGCCCCGCGGCCTCGCCCAACCGCACCGTCCCCGCGTCGGCGGCCAGCAGGCTGGTGTGCCTGCGGACCGACCCGGGCGCGGCCTCCACCACCACCTCGAAGGCGGCGGGTTCGGTCGTGTCGGCCTCGGCCAGGAACGGGATCACCTCGGTGCGCACGTCGAACGGCGACAGCGACCGCCGGTAGGCCGCCACCGACTCGAACTCCACGGTCAACGCCCACGAGCCCGCGTCCTCGGTCGAGCGCACGAGCAGCCCGCGCACGCACCCGGGCTGCGCCAGCAGCAACCCCAGCGCCCGCTCGGCCCGGGCGGTGAACGGCTCGGGGTCGGTCACGGTGAACCGGGCGATCAGCAGCACGCGCGCGCCTTCCGGTGGTGTTCGGTGCGAGGATGCAGAACGGTAGCCCACGCAGCCGTCACCGACCGGGAGGCACCGTGCCACCGCAGCGCCCGATGCGAGCACCACTGCCGGCGGGCCGCGGCCCGCTGTCGAGGGTGTCACCGTCACTGGCCTTCCTGGTCGTGGTCGCCGTGTTCGCGACCGGGGTCCTGGTGCGCGGCGCGGTCGGCGCCGGACTGCTGTTCCTGCTGGCCGCCGGGGTCGTCACCCTGCTCGCGGGCACCTGGCGGGTGCTCTCGGCCGGGCAGCGGGCGGGCCGCGCCCTGGTGCTGGCGCTGCTCGTGGGAATCGCCTTCTCGGTGCTGTGACCGACCGGGCGGGCGCCGTACGGCCCACCGCCGCCGCGGACTACCCTGGGCACCCTCGCCGACCTTTGATTTCCCCCGCATGGAGGGTCAGTGCCCGCCGAACGGCTCGACTCCGTCGTCAACCTCTGCAAGCGCAGGGGCTTCGTCTACCCGAGCGGTGAGATCTACGGCGGCACCCGGTCCGCCTGGGACTACGGCCCCCTCGGCGTCGAGCTCAAGGACAACATCAAGCGCGCCTGGTGGAAGTCCGTGGTGCAGGGCCGCGACGACGTCGTCGGCCTGGACTCCTCGGTCATCCTGCCCAAGCAGGTCTGGACGGCGTCCGGCCACGTGAACGCCTTCCACGACCCCCTGGTCGAGTGCACCTCCTGCCACAAGCGCTTCCGCGCGGACCAGCTCGCCGAGCAGTACGCCGCCCGCACCGGCAAGGACGTGGCCGAGAACGACGTCTCCGACGTCCCCTGCCCCAACTGCGGCACCCGCGGCGAGTACACCGAGCCGCGCGAGTTCAACATGATGCTCAAGACGCACCTCGGGCCAGTGGAGACCGAGGAGGGCATGCACTACCTGCGCCCGGAGACCGCCCAGGGCATCTTCGTGAACTTCCTGAACGTGCTGACCACCTCCCGCCGCAAGCCGCCGTTCGGCATCGGCCAGATCGGCAAGTCGTTCCGCAACGAGATCTCCCCGGGCAACTTCATCTTCCGCACCCGCGAGTTCGAGCAGATGGAGATGGAGTTCTTCGTCGAACCCGGCACCGACGAGGAGTGGCACCAGTACTGGATCGACGAGCGCCTGCGCTGGTACACCGACCTGGGCATCGCCAAGGACAACCTCCGCATCTACGAGCACCCGCAGGAGAAGCTCTCGCACTACTCCAAGCGGACGGTGGACATCGAGTACCGCTTCCGGTTCGACGGGCAGGAGTGGGGCGAGCTGGAGGGCGTGGCCAACCGCAGCGACTTCGACCTGACCACGCACTCCAACAACTCCGGCGTCGACCTGTCCTACTTCGACCAGGCCACCAACTCCCGCTACCGGCCGTTCGTGATCGAGCCCGCCGCCGGTGTCGGCCGCCCGATGATGGCGTTCCTGCTCGACGCCTACACCGAGGACGTGGCGCCCAACGCCAAGGGCGGTGTCGACCAGCGGATCGTGCTGCGCCTCGACCGCAGGCTGGCCCCGGTGAAGGCCGCCGTGCTCCCGCTCTCGCGCAACGCGGACCTCTCGCCCAAGGCCCGGGACGTGGCCGCCGCGCTGCGCAAGCACTGGAACACCGACTTCGACGACGCGGGCGCCATCGGCCGCCGCTACCGCAGGCAGGACGAGATCGGCACGCCGTTCTGCGTGACGGTCGACTTCGACACCCTCAACGACCACGCCGTCACCGTCCGCGAGCGGGACACCATGTCGCAGGAGCGGGTCTCCCTCGACCGCCTCGAGTCCTACCTCGCCGCCCACCTCATCGGCTGCTGATCCACCCCCCGTCTCCCGACCACCGACGTCTGTTCCGACTGGTATCGACCCCCACCGGCAGCAGGCGGGCTCCGTCCGCGTCGGTCCCGCGCGCTGCCGGTGGCCCGGTTCACCCCTTGTGCGCCACCACCTCCGGGCGCGGCAGGTCCGCCGCGAGCCGGTACGCGCCCCGCAGTTCGGCGACCACCGCCGCGGTGTCGTCCCGGATGCGGGCGGGCGCGGTGTGCACCGGGATCACCCCGGCCGCGGTCAGCCTGGCCGCCCGGGTGAGGGTGGCCCGGTGGCTGCTCGGCGCCCACGGCCGGTGCAGGTCGGCGTCCCAGGCCAGCCCCACCTCGTCCCACCACGCGTCGACGATGCCCAGGTGGACGTCGTTCGGCGTGCTCAGCCGCACCGACCACCGCGGTGGCGGCAGCCCCGCGCGGTCCACCAGCGACGCCGCGATCCGCGTTCCCGCCGACCGGACTCCCCGGTCCACTTCGGACAGCACGCGGCGGAGCGCGCCCACGCCGGTCGCGGAGGTGGACGCCAGTTCCCGGTGGATCGCCGCGAGCGGCACCGGGCCGCCGAGTGCCAGGGCGCGCACCTCCTCCACCGACGGTGTCCGCCTGCACGCGTCGACGAGCGCCCTGGCGGCCGGAGCGGTGGGGAACCCCCGCCGCCACAGCGTGTCCGGCATCCGGTCGGTGCGCTCGGCCGCCACCGACCCGTCCGACCGCCCGCGCGCCGACGACGGCACGAGCAGGTGGATCGCGCCCAGCGGCGGCACCGCCATCCCGTGCAGCCACAGGGCCTCCCGGCCGGTGACGACGGCGTGCGGCCCGGCCACCCGCAGCGCCGCCTGCAACCGCTGGGTGCGCGCGGGCGGCGCGTCGCTGAGCAGGACGACGCCTTCGTCGAGGCGCTGCCACGGGCCCCGGGGCGCGCAGCGGGCGGCGATCCGGGGACCGGAGAGGCCGAGTGCGACCAGTTCGGACGAGCGGGCCACGCCGTGCGGGAACAGGGCGGGCAGGTGGTCGAGGTCGAGGACTGCTCGGTTCGCTGTCATGGCTTCGAGGAAACCGGCTCGGCGGGCGGGCGGGAAGGCGAGTCGCGAACCTGTGGATGGATTCGGGGGATGTGGACAACTCGGGGGTCGGGCAACCCCCGGCCGCCACGGACGTCATACCCTGCGCGTAGCGTGTTCGCCGCACCACGGCTCGTCCCCGGTCCTGGAAGGATGTCGGAGTGCCCCCCCACCCCCACCCGGTGCGCCGGTTCCTGCGCAGGCTGCTCGTCGGTTTCGTGCTGATGGGCTTCCTCGTCGTCGGCGGCACCGCGTTCCGGGTCTGGCAGGTCGCCCGCATCGACGACCGCGACCGCGCCGACGTGGTGGTCGTGCTCGGCGCGGCCCAGTACGCCGGCAGGCCGTCGAAGGTCCTCGAAGCCCGGCTGCGGCAGGCCAAGGCGCTGTTCGAGGAGGGCGTCGCCGAGCACATCGTCACCGGCGGTGGCAGGCGGGAGGGCGACCGCTACAGCGAGGCCGAGGCGGGCAAGCGCTGGCTGGTCGACCACGGCGTGCCCGACGACCGGGTCATCCAGGTCAGCGAGGGCAACGACACCCTGGGCACCCTGCACGCCGTGGCGGGCGAGGTGATGAACCGCGGCTGGGAGTCCGCCGTGATCGTCAGCGACCCCTGGCACTCGCTGCGCGCCCGCACCATGGCCGAGGACGCCGGGCTGGACGCCTGGACCTCGCCCACGCACTCCGGACCGATCGTGCAGACGCGCGAGACCCAGGCCCGCTACATCCTCCGCGAGACCGCCGCCCTGTTGTACTACCGCGGCACCCACGCCTCCGCCGACCGCATCGCCCTCGATCAGGAAGTCGGCTGACGCCCCCGGGACGTACCCTCTCCGGGTGAACAACGGCTACAGCGCGCACGACCGCGAACGGCTGGTCGCCGAGCCGGACAAGGGCGCGGGCCTGCCCGGTGCGCGGGCCCCCGTGCGCACGCCGTTCAGCCGGGACCGCGCCCGGGTCCTGCACTCGGCGGCGCTGCGCAGGCTCGCGGGCAAGACCCAGGTCGTGGGGCCCAACGAGGGCTCCGAGGCGCACGGCATCCCGCGGACCAGGCTGACCCACTCCCTGGAGGTCGCCCAGATCGGGCGCGGCATCGCCGAGGAACTGGGCTGCGACCCGGACGTCGTCGACACCGCGGGCCTCGCCCACGACATCGGCCACCCGCCCTTCGGCCACAACGGCGAGCGGGCGCTCGACCTCGCCGCCCAGCCCTGCGGCGGGTTCGAGGGCAACGCGCAGACCCTGCGCATCCTGACCCGGCTGGAGCCGAAGGTGCTCGGCCACGGCCTCAACCTCACCCGGGCCTCGCTCGACGCGGCCGCGAAGTACCCATGGCCGCGCCGCGCCGGGGTGGTCAAGTTCGGCGTCTACGACGACGACCTGCCGGTGTTCCGGTGGCTGCGCGACGGCGTCCCCGACGACCGCCGCTGCCTGGAGGCGCAGGTCATGGACTGGGCCGACGACGTGGCCTACTCGGTGCACGACGTCGAGGACGGGGTGCGCGCCGGGCGGATCTCGCTGGCCTCGCTGGCCGACCCGGCGGAGCGCGCGGTGATCGCCGGACTGGCCGCCAAGCACTTCTCCGCCGAGCCGGTCTCCTGCCTGGAGGAGGCCGCGGCGCAGCTGCTGGGGCTGTCCCCGGTCGCCGACCTCGTCGCGCGGGAGTACGACGGTTCGCTGGCCGCCCAGGTCGCGCTCAAGCGGCTGACCAGCGAACTCGTCGGTCGGTTCGCCACGGCGGTCGTCGCGGGCACCCGCCGCGCGCACGGCGACGGGCCGCTGACCCGCTACGCCGCCGACCTGGTCGTACCCGGGCGGGTCGCCGCCGAGGTCGCGCTGCTCAAGGCGATGGCGGTGCGCTACGTGATGAGCGACCCCGACCGGCTGGCCCTGCAGGCCGGGCAGCGCGAACTGCTCAGCAGCCTGGTCGCGGTGCTGGTGCGGCGGGCGGCGGAGGTGCTGGAGCCCGCGTTCCGCCCGGCCTGGGCGGAGGCGGCGGACGACGCGGCGCGGTTGCGGGTGGTCATCGACCAGGTCGCGTCGCTGACGGACTCGCAGGCGCTGGTCTGGCACGCCGCGCTTGTGGACAACCACCGAGCCCCCGGCCGCTGAGCCGGCACACTCGGACGCGTGTCGCACCTGGACTTCACCCTGGCCCTGCTCCGCGCCGTCGCGCCCGACCCCGCGGAGCAGGTGTGCTGGTCGCCGTTCTCGGTGGCCAGCGCGCTCGGCCTGCTCGCGGAAGGGGCCCGCGGGGACACCCGCGCCGAGCTGACCGCGCTGCTCGGCGACCTCGACGAGCTGCACGGGGCGTTGGCGGGGGCGACCGAACCGGACGACGGCGAGGACCGGATGACCCTCGCCGTGGCCAACACGCTGTGGGTCGACCCCGCGATCCGGGTCGAGGAGGGGTTCGCGTCCCGGATGTCCGGCGGGGTGCGCGCGGTGTCGTTCCGCGACGACACCGAGGGCGCCCGCCGCACGATCAACGCCGACGTCGCCGAGACGACCCGGCAGTTGATCGACGAGCTGCTGAAACCGGGCGACGTCCGCGCGACGACGGTCTCCGCGCTGGTGAACGCGCTGTACCTGAAAGTGGCGTGGCGCAACAGGTTCGCCGAGGGCGGGACCGAGCCGCGGCCGTTCCGCACCCCATCCGGACCGGTCGACGTGCCCACCATGGCGCTGACCGAGACGCTGGGGTACGCCGCGGTCGACGGGTGGCAGGTCGTGCGGCTCCCGGGGGCCGGGCAGGTGGAGGCGCTCGTCCTGCTGCCGGACGGCGACCTCGCCGAGGCCGAGGCCACGCTGACCGGCGAGTCGCTGGCGGCGCTGGTGGAGGCGAAGGGCCGGGCCATGATCACGTTGCGGCTGCCGAGGCTGGCGGTGCGGTCGGAGGCGAAGCTGCGGTCCGCGCTGTCCGGACTGGGCGTCCGGGCGGTCTTCACCGACGAGGCGGACCTCAGCGGGATCAGCCCGGACCGGCTGGCGGTGGACGAGGTCGTCCACGAGGCGGTGCTCAAGGTCGACGAGCAGGGCTTCGAGGGCGCGGCGGCCACGGCGGTCATGATGCGAGCGGTCAGCCTGTCCGTCGGCGAGCCGCTGGAGGTCGCGGTGGACCGGCCGTTCCTGTTCCTGGTCCGGAATCGTCGTACCGGCGTGCTCTACTTCGTGGCGAGGGTGACGGACCCGTCCTGATCCCGTTCTTGATCCCGTTCCGACCGGCTGTCACACATCGACCCGGTACCTCGTCTCCCGAGTACACGGCCCCCGACGGGGCCCTGCGACGGAGGAGCCCGAGATGGCCCGTATCGACGGTGTGGACGGCAAGTCGGGTGGTCCGGTGCTGCGGATGCTCTACCGGTTCGCGGCCAAGCGGTTCGGGGCCGTGCCCGAGCCGTTGACCGTGCTGGCCCACCACCGCGGGCTCATGGGCGCGAACGTCGTCCACGAGCTCGCCGCCCAACGGGCGTCCACGGTGCTGCCCGCCGCCGTCCGCGAGCTGGCGGTGTACCGGGTCGCCCAGCGGCTGGGCTGCTCGTGGTGCGTCGACTTCGGCGCCATGCTCCAGCGCCTCGACGGGCTGGACGTCGAGCGGCTCGCCCACATCGATGACCACGCCACCTCGTCCGCCTACACCGACGACGAGCGGCTGGCCATCGCCTACGCCGACGCCATGACCGACACCCCGGTCGGCGTCACCGACGCGCAGTTCGCCGAACTCCGGGAGCGGTTCGGTGAGAAGGGAGTGCTCGAACTGACCTACCAGATCGCGCTGGAGAACATGCGCGCCAGGATGAACGGCACGCTCGGCATCGTCGACCAGGGCTTCAGCTCGGGGGAGGCGTGCCGGGTGCCGACCCGGTGACCCTGGTCAGCTTGTCCGGGTTGACCACGTCGTAGACCTCCGCGATCCGGCCGTCCCGGACCGCGAAGGTGGTGACCCGGGCACCGAGCGGCCGGTGCCCGTCACCACCGGGGGTCGCGGGCAGCACCATGCCCAGGTCGCCGTTCACCAGCACCAGGCGCCCGCCCGCCAGGGCGGCGGTGCCGTACATCGCGAGCAGCCCCAGCAGGAACCGGCCGATCCGGTCGGCGCCGACCACCCGCTGCCGCGCCGTGCGGGCCTTGCCGCCACCGTCCCCGGTGAGCACGGCGTCCGGGTGCAGCAGGGCCACCACCCTGGCCAGGTCACCGGAGGCCAGGGCGGCGAGGAAGTCCTCGACGAGCTCGCGCTGCTGCGGCAGCGGCACCCGCGGTGGCGGGTCCGCCGCTGCCGCGGCCCTGCGGGCCCGGGTGGCGTGCTGGCGGGCCGCCGCGGGTGAGCAGCCCAGGGTGGCGGCGATCTCGCCGAACGGGACGCCGAACGCGTCGTGCAGCACCAGCGCGACCCGCTGCTCCGGGGTGAGCCGGTCGAGCACGACCAGGGCGGCCAGCCGCACGCCGTCGTCGCGGACGACCACGTCCAGCGGGTCCTCGGCGGCGGCCGGGCCGGGGGCGCCGGGCAGCGGGGTGACGATCGGCTCGGGCAGCCACGGGCCGACGTGGCGCTCGCGGCGGGCGGTGGCCGACCGCAGCCGGTCCAGGCACAGCCTGCCCACGGCGGTGGTCAGCCAAGCGCGCAGGTCGCGGATGCCCTGCAGGGTCTGTTCGTCCACACCGGACAGGCGCAGCCAGGCGTCCTGCACCGCGTCCTCGGCGTCGGCCAGGGTGCCGGTGAGGCGGTAGGCCACGCCCACCAGGTGCGTGCGGTGCTCGGCGAACCGCGCGGCGAGGTCGGCGTCGGCTGGCACGCGCCCATGGTAGGGGCGGGTGTGGGCACCGGCGGCGGCGGTGGGGGAGTGGTCGACGAACAGGACGAGCGAGCTGGGAGGAGATCGGCGAAACCAGGACGTGCCGGTGCGCGGGCGTGGCCGGTGGGAGGAAGTCGGTGGCAGCGGAGGGGAGGGGGCGGCGGGGCCGAGTGACCTGAAAGCCGGGAGTCGGCGCACGCGCATAGACTTGACGACCGTGGCAGGACGCATCCGGGAAAGCGACATAGCACTCGTCCGCGAGCGCAGCCGGATCGACGAGATCGTCGGCGAGTACGTCCAGTTGCGGCGCGCGGGCGGCGGCGCGCTCAAGGGGCTGTGCCCGTTCCACGACGAGAAGACCCCGTCGTTCAACGTGCGGTCGACGCACGGGACGTTCCACTGCTTCGGCTGCGGCGAGGGCGGCGACGTCATCGCGTTCGTGATGAAGATCGACCACCTGTCGTTCGTCGAGTCGGTGGAGCGCCTCGCCGAACGGGTCGGGTTGCAGTTGACCTACGAGGGCGGCGGCGCCAGCGTGCAGCGCGACCGGGGCACCCGGTCGCGGCTGGTCGACGCGCACAAGGCGGCGGCGGAGTTCTACGCCGAGCAACTGCGCAGCCCGGAGGCCGTGACCGCGCGGGAGTTCCTGGCCGAACGCGGCTTCGACGAGGCGGCCGCGGCGGTGTACGGCTGCGGGTTCGCCCCGGCGGGCTGGGACCGGCTGACCAAGCACCTGCTCGGCCGCGGCTTCGAGGTGGCCGAGCTGATCAAGGGCGGCCTGGTCAAGGAGGGGCGGCAGGGGCCGATCGACCGGTTCCACCGGCGGCTGCTGTGGCCGATCAAGGACATCGGCGGCGACGTGGTCGGCTTCGGCGCGCGCAGGCTCTTCGACGACGACCAGATCCAGGCCAAGTACCTCAACACCAGCGAGAGCCCGATCTACAAGAAGTCCAACGTGCTGTTCGGGCTCGACCTGGCCAAGCGGGAGATCGCCAAGCGCCACCAGGTCGTCGTCGTCGAGGGCTACACCGACGTGATGGCCATGCACCAGGCGGGCGTGCCCACGGCGGTGGCCTCCTGCGGCACCGCGTTCGGCGCCGACCACATCCGGGTGCTGCGCAGGCTGCTGATGGACGACGACGCCTTCCGCGGCGAGGTGATCTTCACCTTCGACGGGGACGAGGCCGGGCAGAAGGCCGCCCGCAAGGCCTTCGACGACGAGCAGGAGTTCGCCGCCCAGACCTTCATCGCCATCGCCCCCGACGGCATGGACCCCTGCGAGCTGCGCCAGGCGAAGGGCGACGTCGCGGTCAAGGACCTGGTCGCCCGGCGGACCCCGCTGCTGAGCTTCGCCATCCGCTCCGAGCTGGCCAAGATCGACCTCGACACCGCCGAGGGGCGCGTCGACGCGCTGCGCCGCACCGTGCCCATGGTGGCCCGGATCAAGGACCACTCGCTGCGCGACGAGTACGCCCGCCAGTTGGCCGGGTGGGTCGGCTGGGACGACACCGCCGCGGTCGTCCGCCGGGTCCGCGAGAGCGCGGGCGGCACCGCCCGGCGGTCCTCGCGCACCCAGGTGGACCAGAACCAGGGCGCGCTCGCCGTCGAGACCACCGGCCCGGCCCGGCCCGACCCGCGCAACCCGCGCCTGCACGCCCAGCGCGAGGTGCTCAAGCTGGCGCTGCAGGAGCCCGCCCTGGCGGGCCCGATGTACGACTCGCTCCCGGTCGAGGTCTTCACCGACCCGGCCTACGCCGCCCTGCACCAGGCCGTGATCGACGCGGGCGGCACCGCCTCCGGCCTCGGCGGCGGTGAGCTGCTGGAGGCCGTCTCCAAGCAGTGCCAGGGGGAGGCGGTGCGCAAGTTGGTCAGCGAGCTGAGCGTCGAGCCGATGCCGCTGCCGAACAAGAACGCCGCCGCCGAGCGCTACGCCTCCGCCATCCTCGCCGCGTTGCAGCGGGAACTGGTGGCCAAGCAGATCGCCGACATCAAGTCGCGGTTGCAGCGGGTCTCGCCGATGGAGCACCCGGACGAGGCGCGCGCGCTGTGGGGGGACCTGGTGGCGATGGAGGAGTGGTACAAGGCGCTCGGCAACCAGGCCGCGGGCGGTGCGGCGTGATCGGCTTCCTGCAACGGCTGCTCAGCGGCGTGCCGAAGGGCTTCACCGGCGAGCTGGAGCGCGACGAGACCGTCGGCGCGGCGGCGACCGTGCGCGGCGGTGGGCACCTGCTGGCCACCTCGCTCGGGCTGTGGGTGCCCGAGCCGGAGGGCCCGCGCCGCATCGGGTGGCACCTGGTCTCCAAGGCCACCTGGGGTGGTGGCGCGCTGGAGATCGTCGAGGCGGAGGAGGTCGGCGAAGCGGGCACCGCGGTGCTCCTGGCCGACCTGCGGCCCCGCCGCTACGTCGTCGAAGCGCCGGGAAAGCTGCCGCAGGCCGTGCACCGCAGGGTCACCGGTTCGATCCGCTCGCGGCACTACCGCGAGCTGCCCGGTGGCGGGGCGTGGTTCATCCAGCGCAAGCTGCCCGGCCGGGACGGAACGGTCTTGCAGGTCCGCCCCGACCCGGGCACCGACGCGGAGCTGGTGCGCGAGATCGCCGCCGAGGTCGCGGCCAAGATGTCCGGCGGGCTTCCGGATGAGGAGAACTCGCAGTAAGGTAACAGTACGAACGTACTGTTACAGGGGGCGTCATGTAGAATCCGGCCGAGTACCTGACCTTCGGCGACCACCGGAGCAGGCCGTTCCACGAACTGCTCGCCCGCATCGACGCCGACAGCCCGCGAGCCGTGGCCGACCTCGGTTGCGGCCCCGGCACCCTCACCACGGCCCCGGCACCCTCACCACGACCCTGGCCCGGCGCTGGCCCGACGCCCGGCTGATCGCGATCGACTCGTCCGCGAAGATGGTCGCCGCGGCCCGCGAACGCGGCGTCGAAGCCGAGGAACGCGCCGTCCAGGACTGGGAACCCGCCGCCGACACCGACGTCGTGGTGAGCAACGCCGTGCTCCAGTGGGTTCCCGGGCACCAGGACCTGCTGCGCCGCTGGGCGACCGAACTGCCCCCGGGCGCGTGGATCGCCGTGCAGGTCCCGGGCAACTTCGGCGTCCCCTCCCACGTCCTGGTCCGCGAACTGGTCGCCGAACCCGAGTGGCACGACCGCCTGGAACCGGTCCGCCTCCGCGAAGAGGACGCCGTCCTCGACCCCGAGGGCTACGCCGACCTGATGAGCACCGCGGGCTGCGCCGTCGACGCCTGGGAAACCACCTACGTGCAACGGCTGACCGGCCGGGACGCGGTCCTGGAGTGGATCACCGGCACGGCCCTGCGCCCCATCCGCGCCGCCCTGCCCGACCCCGACTGGACCGCCTTCCGCACGGCCCTGGCCCCGCGCCTCGCCGCGGCCTACCCGCCGCGGCCCGACGGCACCACCTGGTTCCCGTTCCGCCGGGTCTTCTTCGTCGCCAGGACGCCCTGAGGCCGCACCCCGGGGCGCCCCGGCGACCGACCGTCAGCCCTTGGAGTCCGCCTTGGTCCCGAGCATCTCCCCGACCTTGGCCCGCGCGATCCCCGCCGCACCCTGCACCGCGGGGTGGTCGGCGACCTTGCGGTATGTGCGCACGATCTGGTCGTACCGCCCCCGCCCGGCCTTGGCGCCGAGCACGTACCCGACGCCTGCTCCTACCAGGAACCCCATCACGTGCTGCCTCCTGAATGTGTCGACTTGTCAGACATCCTCCCCTACCTGCCGGTCTGCCGCTCCGGGCCGGGGTGGGCACCCCCCCCCGGTAAAACCGGTCGCGGGGATGCGCTAGAGTTACTGCTCGTCGGGTTGAGGCCCGGCGGAACGCCCTTCCTCCATAGCTCAATTGGCAGAGCATTCGACTGTTAATCGAAGGGTTACTGGTTCGAGTCCAGTTGGAGGAGCCACAGACCCCCGGTCACCTGCGCAAAGGTGACCGGGGGTCTTGTACGTGGAGGCCGAGCGGGTAGTTGGTGACACTGCTGCTTCTGGCAGAGCGCGGACAGCGGCATGTGGTGGCGACGACGATCGTCAAGCGCAATACCCGGTCGGCTATTCACCAATGCGCAACGGTCGTTCAGCCATCCGAGGGATTGGCTGAACCGGTCTGGGTGCTTCTCGGAGGAGCGACCGGCGGGTGACAATCGTCGTGCTCGACGGTGGCAGCAGGCGGTCACCCACCCTGTCCCCCTGAGGTGTGAGCATGTTCGGGATCGACATCTACGGCCGCTACCAGACCGTGACGGACTGGTGGGCGGTGCGTGGTGCCGGGGTGCGGTTCGCCTGGGTCAAGGCGTCCGACGGCGGTGGACCCGCGAGGGTGCGCGCCGACGCGCTGGTGGCGGGGGCGCGGTCGGTGGGGATCGCGGTGGGGTTGTACCACTTCGCGCAGAAGTCGCCCGGACCCGAAGCGCAGGCCGAGGTGTTGGCGGGGGAGGTTTCCCGGCTCGAGGCGCGTGGGGTGGTGCCCGCGCTCGACATGGAGGACAACGCCGGGGCGGGGTTGCGGTGGTCGGTCGCGGAGGCGCGGGAGCACGGCACCCGGTTCCTGCACCGGCTGCGGGAACTCGGGTACGACCGGACCGCGATCTACTCCAGCGTCGGCCAACTGGGCCTGTGGCGGCCGGAGGGGTGGGGCGTGCCGGAGCTGGTGGTCTGGGCCGCCCGGTACGGCAGCAACGACGGCAGCAACCAGGGCCTGGGCGGCTACGGCGGCCGCGTCGATGTCCACCAGTACACCTCCGTCGGCCGGATTCCGGGGATCTCCGGGTCGGTCGACCTGAACAACGCTCTGATCGATCCCACCGAGGAGGGCTTCTTGTCCGCACTGTCCGACATCGAGCAGCGCACCCTCTACAACCGCGTGATGGGCTTCCTGCGCCAGCGCTGGTACCTGCGCGGCGAAGACGGCAGCATCGCCATGGTCCCCGAGGGCACCCCCGGCGCCGTCCCGGCGGCAGCCCTGGACACCCTCGACGGCAATCACCTCGTCGGCCTCCTCGGCGAGGAGGAGGCGGCCGTGGTCGACGCCCTGCGGTTGCTGTCATCCGGCCGGGGCACCGTGGCCGACCTCGCCGCCGCCATCGCCCCTGTCCTGCCCGGGGGCACGGACCCGGACGACTTCGCCACGGCGCTGCGCGCCCGCCTCGCTCCGCCCCCGGAATCCGGGGGCGGAGCGGAGTGACCCTTCCGGCCGGGCGCGTGCGCCGTACCGAGTAAGATCACCCTCTCGGGGGCGGTAGCTCAGTTGGTCAGAGCAGAGGACTCATAATCCTTTGGCCGTCGGTTCGAGCCCGACCCGCCCCACTAGGCTTGACCTGGAGAAACAGGCCCAGCCCAGAGGTTCAAGTTGATCTTTGGGCATGGGTTTGGGCATGGGCGTACGCTCTGGGTATGGCTTCGACGCGTCCAAGTGGCAGGCAGCGGGGCAACATCGAGGAGCGCAGCGGCGGGCTCAGGGTCCGCCTCTACGCGGGCGAGGACCCCGTCACGGGCAAGCAGGTCTACCTCCGGGAGACCATCAAAGGGACAGACAAAGCTGCGTGGAAGAAAGCCAACAACAAGTTGGCTGAGTTCCGAACGCAGGTGATCAAGCAGCGTTCCACCACGTCGTCAGTCAAGCTGAGTTACGCGATTGATGAGTGGCTGAAGACGGCCGAGATTGAGTCCAGTACTCGTGACGGGTATGTGGGCTACATTGATCGGGTCATCAAGCCCACTCTCGGCAAGACGCCGATCAGCAAGATCGGCGTTCGTGAACTCGAATCGTTGTACGCGTTGCTTCGGCGCTGCCGTAAGCGTTGCGACGGCAAGCCGTTTGTCGAACATAAGCAAGAAGTCGACCATGACTGTGCGGTGGTCAACTGCAAGCCGCATGAGTGCAGTCCGATGGCGGCATCGACCGTTCGTCAAATCCACTCAATCATCAGCGTTGTGCTCGGTACTGCTGTTCGCTGGGAGTGGATCAGTTCCAATCCGGCCCTGCTTGCGCAAAAACCGCGACAGAAGCCGCCTGAGCCCGACCCGCCGACAGCCGCCCAGGCCGCACGACTGGTTGATCGCGCATTCGAGTTGGGGGACGACTGGGGCACTCTTGTTTGGTTGGTGATGACCACGGGAATGCGTCGCGCTGAACTTGCGGGACTTCGCTGGTCGCGTGTCGATTTGGATGCCGAAATAATCGAGATTCGGCGCACCTTTGTGCAGAGCAAGGGTGTCGGTCGTGAAAAGGACACCAAGACGCATCAGTTGCGTCGACTTGCGCTGGACTCTGAAACCGTCGCGATCTTGCGCGCGCACAAGAAGTGGTATGCGGAGCAACTCGCATTGGTGGGGCTTGAGTTCGCAGAGGACATGTTTGTCTTCATGGGTTCTCGCTCGGTCGATCCGAATGTGCCGTACCCGCCTGACGCCATCTCTCGTCGTTACAAGCGGATGGCGGCGGCACTCGGCATCGATACGCACATCCACGCGCTTCGGCACTTCTCGGCGACGGAACTGCTGACCGCTGGTGTCGACCTCCGGACCGTTGCGGGCCGGTTGGGTCACGGTGGTGGGGGAGCTACCACGCTGCGGGTGTACGCGGCGTGGGTTGCTGCGAGCGATCGCAAGGCCGCTGAGATTCTCGGCTCTCGCTTGCCCAAGAGGGTGCGGTCGGACAGCGATGGGAAGGAGGGCTAACGGGAGCCGTGAACGCGGGTTTGCAGGGACCTCAGCCGAGTCCTCTGTCTGACCGACCCGATCCGCGTGGCCGTGCTAATTGCCGTGTTCAAGTAGTTTTGCGCCGGTTCGAACTCTCCCATTTGACTATGCGCTTGAGCTAGGTCTGTTTGAAGAGAGATTCGTGCCCGAACATACGTCGGATCAAGCAGGTTCAATGCCGATGTGAGTACGGGTATTGCTTCCTTTCTTCTCACTTGCGCCAAGGCGTGACCGCGCCATCGCGCTAGATGGGTCTCGTCAAGTGAAACGTACGGCTCATGCTCGTCACCATCATCCAAGCGCAGTGCGGCTGCCGAGTCGAACGCGTTGAGGCACTTTGTCGTCTGTCCGGTGGCCGCGTAGGCTTCTCCAAGGGCGCCGAACAGCCAGGCGCGAAATCGTTGCGATGATCCCTGATGAGGGAGAGACTCCAATATTTCGACCGCATCCGTCTTGTGGCCGAGGTCGATAAGAATGAACGCTTGTTCTGCTCGGACATGCGTGAGGTGCGGTAGGTTTTCGGAATCTGCGGCTGCGGCTTTGCCCTTTTCGTAGAAATCCCATGCGTTCATCTGTTGGCCCAGATCCAAAGCTTGCCAGCCTGCTAGGGTGCACAATTCTGCTTGTAGAGCACCGAGTTCAGCGCGCAACCAAGGATTCAAGCTGAACGATCGAAGTCTGTTCACCTGATTTTCTAGATTCTTGGCTTCGTCATGGGCTGCTACTGCGCCGATTTCGCGGTCAAGTCGTCGTATGGTGGCGAGTTCTCGTCCAAGTTCGGCAATTATCCCTCTATCGACATGCCTTGTTTTGTTCAGCAGGTCGGGCAGGTCTGGCGCATCCGTCTGCATCGGCGGTTCGGGTGATCCCAGCAAAGAACCGATGTCGGTGTTGAAGATGCGTTCCAGCAGACGTGCTGTTGCCGGACGTACCGGCCCGAGTGGCCTCCCGTCAGGCCGGTGACCCGCCGCAAGCCGTTGCAGGTGTCGGACGCTGAGGGTGCCCGGTTCTCCGTTCTGACGAGCGAACGTCTCGGCATACTCGGCGAACTCCTCGTAGGTGAGGTTGCGCCCTTCAATGCGACGTGCCAGCTCTGTCCTGATCGGCTTTCGAGACGTGCTCTCCTTGCTCACGGTCGTGGACCCCTGTCTGGTCGTTATGTCGTGCTCGTGTCGTTCCGCTTTGTTCCCGCTGACGAAACGCTGATGTCAGTGTGGCACGCGAGTGCCTTGACGTGGAGGGACGAGGTGGGAGCGACATGACTGTTCGACACGATCGGCGGATCTGCAAGATCGGCGGCAAGATCGCGGATTCACTGCTGGCGGTGTTGATATCGGCACTCAGGAGGGCAACACCGCCAGCGGTAGAGCGCGGGAGTCAGACCGCTGGCCACGGGGACTTCTGCATGAAGGACGGGGAAGCAGAGTGCAAGCGGCATCAGCCGCCCATCGGTGTGCTGGACATCGACACGCACTTGAGGGAACTGATCGCCTTCTCGGAGAAGGCGCGGTTCGCAATCGAAGTGGAGGAGCTGACGGAAGACGTCGTGGGCGAGCTGGAGGCCATCTCTGAGAACGTCGTGGCTTCGTGCCAGTGGATTTTGGCTCACACCAGTACACGGGGTGTGGCGCGATGACGACCATGTTGAAGGACGACGACGGTTGGCGTGACGAAGCCGTGTTGTGCGCGCAGTTGTCGAAGGCCAACACCGAAGTAGCCCGGTACGTCCTGCGGTCGTTGGACGCAGATGCCGGGCGTGAGGAACCAACGTCTCCGAGGGACGAGAACGACCTTGGCGAGTGGCTCTGTTCTCTGGGTACGGCCTTGATCAACCGCGCCAACTTGCGCCGCATCAAGGCGACTCGGATCGTTCCAGGGGTGGAGTGATGGGAGCTTTGAGCACCCGAGGCCGGGTGCTGGCCGTCGAACTGGCGATGGCGCGTGACCGGTCCGGTCTGACGACTCGGCAGGTCGCAAGACGCGTCGGGATGTCTCCGGCATCTCTGAACCGCTGTGAGACCGGCAAGAGGTTGGCAACGGTTGATGAGGTGGGCGGGCTGCTCGCCGTGTACGGAGTGACCGGCCCTGAGCGCGAACGTCTGGTGGGGTTGGCACGGGAAGGCGCGAACCGCACTTGGTGTGTGGCCGGTGACCAGTCCTCGCACCATGCGGCGCTGGCAGCCTTGATGGCTAAGGCACACTCACTGGTTCAGTACGAACCCATGTTGGTGCCGGATCTGTTGCGAACCCCTGAGTACGCCGAAGCCTGTGCGGTGCCGTTCAAGATCGATGGTCACGTCACCGGGGTAACGCACACGAACAGCCATAGGCTGAAGTGGCTCAGCAACGAGGGGTTGGCCTACCTGGCGGTGTTGGACGAAGCGGTCTTGCGTCGCCCGGTGGGCGGCGGACAGGTGATGTCCAAGCAGATCCGTCACCTGGTCTGGCTTGCCCAGCGGCCACACATCAACGTGTACGTGATCCCGTTCCGGCATGGCGCCTACCCGGCGGGCGGCCCGTTCTCGTTCTACGGGTTCCGCCTCGCGCCGCCCATCGTGCACGTGGGCGACCGTCACGCTTCGACGTTCCTCGAACTGGGTGCGGGCACGAGCCAGTACCAAGCGGCGATCGGGGCGTTGACGGCGAAGGCGCTGAACTTCGCGGAGTCCGCCGGGCTGATGACCCGTATCGCTGCCGACCACGAACGGTCGTGATCAGCGCCGGATCGTGATGTCCCCACGATCCGGCCTCCGGAGAAGGAAAAGAGACGGGTGAGACGGGTCCACAGGAACCCGTCTCACCCGTCTCATTCACTGTTTTCCCTGCTAGATGGCCACTTTCAGCCGTCTCGGCGCTGAGCCGGGTGAGACGGGTCAGCCACCCTCGAACGCGGCAGCCGTCTCACGGACATCAGCCACCAGGTAGCCCCGCGTCTGCGGTGAGCCGTCAATCCTCATGCGCTTCGGCGCGCATCCCAGCTCGCCCATCTGCTTGCCGAACACTGTCGGCTCGGCTCCCAACGCCTCGACCAACTCAGCCGTCGGGATGAACTCCCGCCCGTCCCCATGATCCTCGATGTAGTCCATGACGGATGCCAGCGGTTCGGGTAGCTCAACCGACTCAGCAACCGATCCGCCAAGCACGGGTATCACCCCGTCGTCACGCAGTGGTGCTACTTCGCCTGCCGCATGCCCCGTCAAGGTGTTCTCCGTGGCCCGTAGCACCCGCGCACGCTCGCAGATCGCGCGCCAGTCCTCGTTCGGCATGTAGTCGGTCCGCACCGTCATCGCGAGGACATCCGTCCCGGCATCCGTCTCCCCATCCGGCCGCAGGATGCCAACGCCCTTGTGCGATGGCAGCAACCGACTCGCGTCGTATCCACGTGTGTTCATCTGCTCGCCCAAGACGATGTTGCTGTCTCGCCAGTCCATGACCCGTAGTGCGAACCGCGAGCCGAGGACCGCGCGGAGGCCGGACGGGATCGTCTTGGAGTCCGGCCGTTGCGTGGCGAGCACGAGCACGATGCCTGCGGCTGGTCCCTTCTTGGCGAGCCAAGTGAGCAGCTCGCCGACGTACTCACCGGCGCTGAGCTTCTTGCCTTCGATGCGCACAGGTGTCCGTTCTTCAAGCGGAACTTGGACTTCGTCAAGGATGACCGCAGTGACGGGCATGTTCAGTGTCGGATCTCGGGACATCGCTGGGGTGACTTTGGACTCGGGACACACCGTGTCGTCAAGCTCCCGCATCCGTCGATACCGGCCTTGAACCTCAGCGATCAACTCGACCAGCCAACCGATCAACGCGAGCACGTGAGCGGGCTCGTCGCCGGACATGAACCGGTGAGCGACCCTGGCGGCGGCATCCCAGTCCTTGCCTGCTTTGAAGTCGCCAACGTACAACCGCGTGAACGGGTCGAGGATCAACCCTGCCGCCGCTAGCCTTGCAGCAAAAGTCTTTCCTTGCCTCGGGATGGCGCCGACCAACAACGACGTCCACACCAGAGGCAGATCGATACGCCTGTTGCGCGCGTCCCGACCGAAGGGAGCCGGACGCCAAGCGTCCCAGCGCTCAACGTTGAGCAATGGCGTCCGTTGTGGCGGTGTGGAGTACGGGTCCTTGTCCGCCACCCACAGTGCGATCCGGCCGGCGTGACCGCCGCTACCGCGTACCCGCTCGGTGATCAGTTGGACTTCGTCCACAGCCAGTGCGGAAGCGAGCGCTTCACGGTTCTTAATGACGTCTGCGGCCTTGCGGGTGGCGGGGAGGTCGACTGTGATCGCCCATCCCTCACCCTGCCGAGTGGAGCGCTCGACCAGCCGGAGAGTTTCGTCCTTGCCGATCAACTTGGCGTCGCGGAACGCGTCGACCAGGACTTGCGGGTCCATGGTCCACGTCAGACTCCGAGGGCCGGACAAGACCGCCTTGCGACCGGGAGAGCCGTCACGTTGCCGCCCGAGGACCGCCAACACCACCGACAGTCCAGCCCCGCCGAACCACAGCGGGCTGCTGCCGTAGACCAGTCGCACCATGAGCACCAGCGACGCTGCGAGGCAGACAAGTCCAGCGGTGACTTTCCAGCGGAACAGAGTCAGCTTGCGAATCTCCGTGAACTTGTCGGCGAGCTTCTCTTGGTGCTCTGCCGCCTGGCGGTAGTCGGCTACCTTGACCCACTTCCGCCACCACCGGAAGACCGCGAGCAAGCCGCGAAACACCGCGCGGACGTACCGCCATGGCCACCACAGCATCCGCACGAGCAGTTCACGAACAGCTTGCCGCGCATACGCACGGTCCTTCAGCCACAGCGGCACCCTTGGCGAGTACCGCCACCACCGAGCGAACCGCTCCCAAGGCTGTTCACGAACCGGACCGTCGTCGACCAACTCCCCGTCGTACACGGGACCGACGCTCACCACGTCGCGTTCGCTCATGACGACACCTCCGCGACGAGAGCAGCGGCCAAGCGCGACGACAGCCCCCGTGAGCACGACGTCACCTGACGCACCCAGGCAGGTGTCACATTCACACCTGGCACCCAGGCAGCACGAGCCTCGGCAAGGTAGTCGTCAAACAGCTTGCGACCGGCCTTCTCCGGCTTTGTTGGCTGTTCGTGAACGGGTATGTCGCGGACTTCCGTGAACGCGACGACAGTCAGCTTGTCGCGGAGGTCCGTGACCGCCTCGGCGGCCGTGAACACCACCAGCGGCGGCACGGAGTGCAGCACGATCCCGGACACAGAACCGTCCGCCCACGACTCCCAGGTGTTCATGACGTAGGTGGCTGCGAGCGTCGACCACTTCGCACGCCGCACCCACACACCAGTGCGGACCTGGTGGCGAGCTGTGATCTGTTCGGCCCGGAGGATCGCGAGCAGCACGAGGGAGACCATCGGGTCCAACAGCCATGCTGTGAGCCATGGCAGCGACCAGGGTGCCGAGTTGCCCGCCGCGAAGCTCTGAACGTTGGTCATCGTGAACGCGAGCCCCAACACGATGCCTGCCCAGCACAGCCGGTCAACCTGTGTACGGACCTGTTCGACGCGGAGAGCTACCACGTCCGGGTGTGTCTGGTAGGCGCGGACCTTCGCGGCCTCGGCCGCCTCAGCGGCGAGCTGGTCCACGGGGGACGGGCGGGGCAGCCGCGCGGCGGCGGCTGCCCCTTCCCCCGACCGGTGTCCGGTCGGTTGGGTGTTCATCGCTTCCCACCCCTTCGACGCGGCCCGTCCGCGACGACGGTCAACGTCCGCACGAGGGTGGCGGCCGTGAACAGCGCGGGCAGGCCCAGCACCGACAGCAGCAACGATGTGTTGTCCGCCGCGTAGGTGATGACGACCCACTGAACCCCGGTGATCAGCCCCCCGAGAACCAGCACCCGACCGACCAGCGACACCGCACGTGCCCCGGTTCGAGCGGCCTCAGTAGCCGCCCGAACCTTGCGTGCACCAGCGCGCCAGACGATGAGGAGACCGAGCAGGATGCCGACACCCGCGAACAGCATCGGGGGCGACACCGTGATGGCGTTCATCCCTGTTCACCCCCACTGCGACGGGCGAGCCACACCGGGTAGACCGCTCGCCGGTCGTCTTCGTTCAGCGCGCCCCATACGCCGAGTCCGTCCGGTCCAGCCGTCCGGAACTCCAGTTCGAGGCACTCAGCCCTGACAGGACACCCGGCACAAACCTGCGCTGCCAACTCCCGATCGGTTGACTCGTTCCCGGTGAACGGCGGCGCCTGGCCCTCGGCGTAGATGGCCATGCAAGCGCCATCCCTGACAACGATTCGCCAGAGGACGTTCTCCGGAAGGTCCGCGACTGGGTCAAGCTCAGCCGCGAACTGTTCGATGTAGTCGTTCACCAGCGGCCCCCGTTCAGCCGCTCGACCTCACGGGCCGTCCGCCGCTCAGCGGCCATCTTGCGTGGGTCGACCAGACCACCTGACTCGGCGGCCTCGGCGATCAGACGGTCAAGCACAGCGGACGGCACGACGTAGCGGGAGCGGACCCGAACGGCAGGGAACCCGTCCTCCCTGATCGCCCGGTAGAGGGTGGCTGTGTCGATCCGAAGGATCTGCGCAGCCTCACGGACGGTGTAGAAGACCGGCGAACCGGCCCGAGGCATGGGTGTAGTCATGGTTGATTTCCCTAAGAGAATGTTTTGCGACGATATAGCGGCAATAACACGCTGACATCAGCGACTATTAGGACGCGCATGGGTGAATGCGCGCCGAAGTGCTGGCTTCGGCCGCAGACCAATCCTGTCCGCGCTAATCTCGTCTAAGAGGCGGAGCGCGGAGGAATATGTGGAAGAGGATTGGTCTGCGGTCGCGAAGGCCATTAAGTCGCGCACGCGTGAACTCGGCCTCCGTCAGCGACAGCTCGCCGACCGCTCCCAGGTGTCGCAGGCGATCATCCGCGAGCTGGAGAACCACACCGTCGAACGGCGTCGCAACTCCAAGACGCTGGAGGCTCTCTCCCTGGCGCTGGAGTGGCACCCCGGGCACCTGACGGCCCTGCTCCACGGCAAGAAGCCACTCAGGCCGGGGGAGACCGGCGACCAGGCTATGGACACCGTCCTGTCGCGCCTGGAAGCCATCCAAGACCGCCTGGCAGACATCAGCGACCGACTCGACGGACTGACGATCGACGTCGTCAGCTTGGTTAGCCGGAATGATCACAGGGACGAGGGCTAGAGAGCCCCCGGTCCTTGCTCGGCGACGCTGCGGTGTCGCCGCCTGGTTCCTTGTCATGACACCAAGGAACGCCATTTCGCCGCGCACAAACAGGTGGCTGGGGTTAATGGGGGGTCGTTAACCCGAGATAACTACGCAGGTCAGACCGGTTATTTTGATCGGGGGACATCGTGGCCGCGACCCAACTGCAAGCCGTGCGGAAGCTACTGGGCTACTCCGCAGACAACGTTATCACCATGTTGATCAAGCGCGCCGCGATGATCGGTGAGCCGATCATGACTCGGGCAAGCCTCAAAACGAAGCTGTCCCGATGGGAGAACGGCCACGAGCCCGTCAGCGGCGACATCTACCAGCGCCTGTTCCGCGACGTACTTGGCCGGACCAACGAGGAACTCGGTTTCCCGCCCGAACTACAGGACGATGGCGCGGCCGAACTCCGCTCCCGTCTCGCAGTCGCTCGTACAGTCGACGCAACTACGGTCGAAATATTCCGTCGCCAGGTCGATGACGCTCGCCACGTCGACCGCCGCTTCGGCGGCATCTCACTTTTAGATCAACTCCGTGGTCAGATCAGCCAGATAGAGGATCTACTTCGTCACGGCCCACAGCGTGGCCAACGCGAACAACTCGCCGCTGTCTTGACAGAAGCGTCCACTTTGGCCGGTTGGGAGTCGCTCGATCGGAATGCGATTCGGCAAGCATGGGATCACTACGAACGCGCCAAGACCGCTGCCCGGGAGGCTGGTTCCACCGCGTTACTAGCTCACGCCACCGCAGAACAAGCCTTTGTTCTGATCGACCTGGGTGAGTTTCGCAGTGCCTTGGACCAATTCGCCGAAGCGCGCAAATTGGCTGGCAACGATGTTACTCCATTGCTCCGAGCATGGCTAGCTGCTGCTCAAGGGGAAGGTTACGCAGTAGCTGGTCATCACGATCAAACCCAAGAGTGCTTTGACAATGCTAAATCCTTACTCCCGGCTAATCCACCCGATTCCTCATTGCCGTTCTTATTCTTGGGCGATAGTCATCTTGACCGCTGGCACGGAAACGCTCTAGCTCGTCTCGGTGATCCGATGGCGATAGAGCATTTGACGGCGACGCTGTCACGTATACCGCAAGAATTTACACGTTCTAGAGTAGGAATGTTGGTCGATCTGGCATTAGCCCATGCCAGCGCAGGTAACCGAGAAGCTGCCCGATCCTTTTCACAACAAGCTCGGCGTCTAGGTCAGCAAATCAAATCTGATCGCCAACTGCGTCGTCTCGATCAGCTCATCCTACCGGTGAGAAACTCACCCATTGCGGGCGTTTAGGTAGTAAAGTAGAGACACAAGTGTGCCTGCTCCGAGCAATTCTCGCTTTTTGCCAAGTTCGTTAACCCGCCCAAGAGGAACCCATTCAATTCGCCCTACTTCTTCTGTATCTGTCGGTGCTCCGACGTGCTCTGCATCGTGCCATAGATAAACATCAATTGGAGCAGTGACTTGGCCCGGAAGTGGCTCGAAACTTATAAGATGTTCCGGCTCTCCGATGGGCTTCCAGCCGCTTTCCTCCAAAGCTTCTCTTTCTGCTGTCGCTGCGCCATCTTCCCCCTCTTCTACCATGCCTCCTAGTAATTCGTATCCCCACTGTTCGGTTGCGAAGCGATACCTCCACAACATCAGTACTTCGTCTTTTTCGTTCACGATCAAAGCTATGGCAATGCGGGCTAGATGTACGACGTGGTAGTCCCATTTTTGACCATTTGGTGCCTGCACATTTGTTAATCCTACTTTCACCCACCGGTTATCGTATACGAGTCGTTCGCCAAAGGTATGCCACGCGCCATGCTCATCGCTCATGCTCAGATCCTACGGGAACGACGTTCCCTCAGCCATACTGCGTCCTGAAAGTGTGCAGCCTACTGGTGTGTGCCCTACGTGCCCGATACTATAAAATCTCGCTGAGAGAACGAAGGGGAAAAGTATGACAGAGTTTGACGACGCGGACGCCCGCTCGCTAGATGAAGTGGACAATCTCACGCAGGATGAGTTGGCCGCAGTTAACGAGGCGGACCATAAAGTTTTGCCCGTAACTTATTCTGGTACCGATTTCGACGTCGAAGGTCTTGTGCGACGGTTGAACCGAGCAGATATTGCCATTCCTTCATTTGGGCATGGTGATCCTACACTTGAAGCTGCTGGTTTTCAGCGAGGGTTTGTGTGGCGTCGTCCGCAAATGGACAGGTTTATTGAATCGCTTCTTTTGGGATTTCCTATTCCAGGAATCATTCTTGTCCAGCAGCAAGACAAGCGCTACTTGGTACTAGATGGCCAGCAAAGGTTGAGGACGTTGGCGGCCTTCTACAGTGGCGTACATGCAGGCATCGAATTTGCTCTTCAGAACGTTGCCGATGAATATAAGGGGTTGACCTATAAAACGTTGCCCGCTCCGCTCCGACGTCAATTGGACAACACTTTTATTCAGGCTACCATCGTAAAGACTGATGGTACTGGAGAGTCGCTCGAAGCGGTTTATCAAGTATTCGAGCGACTAAATTCGGGAGGTACTCAACTAACCCCACATGAAATTCGTATCGCCCTGTATCCCGGAGAGATGGTCGACTTTATCTCTGGTTTGAATAAACTACCCGAGTGGCGAAATTTGTATGGTAAAGTATCGCCCAGGGTGCGCGACCAGGAATTGATCCTACGCATCATAGCGCTTTTTATGAGTGCTGATGAGTATGAGCGGCCATTGAAGACGTTTTTGAACGACTTCCTCGGGAAACATCGTCACTTGGAAGATGTTGATGTCGAGCAAATTCAGACTCTTTTCGAACAAGCTGCCGCGCTGTTGAATTCTGCGGCAGGAAGATCGGCTATTCGGTATCAAAGTAATCAGGTCAATGCTGCTTTGGCTGAAGCTTTGTTCGTTGGCCTGATGAAGCGTATTCAGGCTGGCTCAAATCTATCTCCTAGAGCCGTCAGGTCTATCGTTGATAGCCTATCAAATAATAAGCGTATGACCGCCGCTATCTCAGGCTCAACGGCAAGCGAAGAAAATATCAAAACTCGATTGAACCTCGCTTCTAGCGCCTTTAGAAGGACGCGATAGAGGAGGAGGCTTCAAAAATGGGAAATCAATGGCCTCCTTACAATCTCAAAGCTCTAAAAAATGGTCTTGACAGTCTAGCTGATGGAGTTAAAAACCAACCAAAAGAACGTACAGATGATGAGCAAATGTGGCTCACCAGATTTCTGGTCGTGCGAATTTGTGGATATCTTGAACAAGTGGTTCACGAAACGCTTCGAGAATTTATAGAGGCTAAGAGTGGGGGATTGGCTCGGACTTTTGCCCTTTCGTGGATTGAAAAAAGCCGCAACCCTTCGCCTGATAATATGGTTGGGCTCGTTGGACGCTTGGATGCTACTTTGGGCGAAAGTTTGCAAGCGCTGTTGGATGCTGATGATAAAGATGTTCTTAGAGAACTCTCTTTGCTGCTTGATCGCCGACATAAGATTGCACATGGCCTGAATGAGGGAATGAATACGCGCAAGGCTTTGGCTCTAAAAGAAGTTGTCGAGAAAGTTGCGGAATGGTTTTTTTCTAATCTCGATCCGACTATTGGGCGAAAATAGAGATGCGACCCATGTGGAACTCAATCTTTTACAGTTGGAATCCTGCTAGAACAAAGCGGAATTGATCTAGAGATGTTTGCGCTGTGCGGTCCGTGCGTAGGCCGTGGGCATGAAATTGGGCATGAACACAAGCTGGCTAGGCCTGCTTTGTGCCCAGGATCTGCCTCATGAGAGCTCTTCTGTCCTGCTGGTAGCTCTTGGAGACTTGTGTCACTGCTCTCATAATCCTTTGGCCGTCGGTTCGAGCCCGACCCGCCCCACCACTCGTCACCTGCGGTTGCGCGCCGGAGGGCGATGGTCCGGCCGCTGAGGCGGTGACAAACGGGTGGCAAACCCCTGGCACCTCCGGTCGCCGCCGTTCACCCCATCGTGGTGAACAGGTCTGGGGTGGTGGTGCCCGCGGTGCGGCGTTCGTGGTCGAGCAGGTGTTGCTTGCGGGCGAGGCCGCCGCCGTAGCCGGTGAGGTTTCCGGTGGCTCCGACGACCCGGTGGCAGGGGACGATGATGCTGATCGGGTTCTTGCCGTTCGCCAGGCCGACCGCGCGGGAGGCGGTGAGGGTGCCGGTGATCCGGAGGGCGAGTTCGCCGTAGCTGGTGGTCTCGCCGTGGGGGATGGTGGTCAGTTCGGCCCACACCCGGCGTTGGAAGTCGGTGCCGTGCAGGTGCAGGGGGATGTCGAACTCCGTGCGGGTGCCCTCGAAGTACTCGGTGAGTTGGGTGATCGTCGCGGGGAACGCGGTCGGGTCGTTCTCGCCGAAGGTGGTGGTGTCGGGGAGGTGGCGTTGGTTGGTCATGTAGAGGCCGGAGAGGACGCCGTCGGTGGCGACCAGGGTCAGGGTGCCCACCGGGCTTTCCACGTGGGTGTGGGTGCGCATGTGCTTGCCTCTCAAGGGGATACGGGCATCCGGTTGACCGCGTGGTCCATGGCCGCCCACAGGTACTGCACGGCGTAGGCGCGCCAGGGGCGCCACTGTTGCGCGTGGGCGGTGAGCGCGGACGCGCCGGTGGGCAGGCCCAGGGCCGCTGCCGCCGCCTTGATGCCGAGGTCGGTGGGGAGGAACGCGTCCGGGTCGCCCAGGGCGCGCATGGCGATGGTCTCGACCGTCCACGGGCCGACGCCGGGCAGGGCCAGCAGCCGTTCGCGGGTGGACGCCCAGTCGGCGCCCGCGCCCAGGTCGACCTCGCCGTCGGCCAGGGCGCGGACCACGGTGGTGAGGGTGCGCTTGCGGGTGGCGGGCATCGCCAGCCGGTCCGGGTCCAGGTCGACCAGGGCGGCCGGGTCGGGGAACAGGTGGGTCAGGCCGCCCTCGGGATCGGTGATCGGTTCGCCGTGCTCCAGCACGAGGCGGGCGGCGTGGGTGCGGGCGGCGGCGGTGGAGACCTGCTGGCCGAGGACCGCGCGGACCGCCAGCTCCTCGGGGTCGGCGGTGCGCGGGACGCGCCTGCCGGGGCTCTTGGCGACCAGGGGCGCCAGCACCGGGTCGGTGGCGAGCTGGTCGTCGACGGCGACCGGGTCGGCGTCGAGGTCGAGGAGGCGGCGGCAGCGGCTGATGGCCGTCGACAGGTCGCGCAGGTCGCTCAGCGCGAGCCGGGCGGCGATGTGGTCCGGGTGCGGGCTCAGCGCCACCACCGCCGGGCCGTGCGGCAGCCGCAGGGTGCGCCGGTAGGCGCCGTCGCGCCACTCCTCGACACCGGGGACGCCGGTGGCGACGAGGTGGCCGAACAGGTTGTCGGGGGTGAGCGGCGCGCGGAACGGCAGCCGGACCGAGAGGGTGGTCGCCGGGGTGTTGACCGGTTTCGCCTTGGCGCGCAGCTCGGTGGGGGTCAGGGCGAACACGGACCGGACGGTGTCGTTGAACGAGCGGATGCTGGCGAAACCGGCGGCCAGGGCCACCTCGCCCATCGGGAGCGTGGTGGTCTCGATCAGCAGCCGGGCGGTCTGCGCGCGCTGCGCCCTGGCGATGGCCAGCGGACCCGCCCCGAGCTCGGCGCGCAACTGCCGCTCGACCTGCCGGACGCTGTAGCCCAGGCGGGCGGCCAGACCGGGCACGCCGTCGGTGTCGACCACGCCGTCGGCGATCAGGCGCATGGTCCTGGCCACCAGGTCGGCCCGCTCGTTCCACTGCGGCGACCCGGGGCTGGCGTCGGGCCTGCACCGCTTGCAGGCGCGGAAACCGGCCTGCTGCGCGGAGGCGGCGCTGGGGTGGAAGCGCATGTTCTCCACTTTGGGCGGCACCACCGGACAGCTCGGCCTGCAGTAGATGCCGGTGGTGAGCACCGCGGTGTAGAACCAGCCGTCGAAGCGGGCGTCCTTGGACTGGACGGCCCGCACGCAGCGTTCGGTTTCGGTGTGCACGGAACCCAGTCTCACCCCTTCCCGCGACTGCGGCTGGCAGGAAACCGACGCCACTCTTCCGGACGGGGGTGGCGTCGGTTTCCTGCCAGGTGGCGACCGCCTACCGCTGGGCGTGGTCCAGGATCTCCTGGACCACGGCGGTCTTCGCGTCGGCGTAGTGCTGGACGTGGCGCCAGGTGCGCCGGGCCAGTTCGCGCTTGGCGGCCGCGTAGCGGTCGCGGTCCTCGGGGTGGGTGCGCAGCCGGTCCCGGAAGGTGAGCATCCGGGTGATCTCCGAGGCGCCTTCGGTGAAGACGTGCAGGTTGATGTCGGTGTCGGGGCCCTTCAGCAGGCGGTGTTCGAACCAGTCGGGTTCCCGGATGCGCAGGACGTAGCCGTGCGCTCGCAGTTGCGGCACGTAGGTTTCCTCGGCCGCGGAGTCGGCGACGGCCAGGACCATGTCGATGATGGGCTTGGCGGGGAGGCCGGGGACGGACGTCGACCCCGCGTGTTCCAGGCGCCGCACGGTGTCGCCGAGGATGGCGGTGACCCGGGCGGCCTCGCGCTCGTAGAGGCGCGGCCAGTCCTCGCTGTAGTCGGCCAGGTCGATGGTCGAGTTGTGCGGGGTGACCGGGGTGACGGTGACCTTCTGGAGGTCCTCGTCGGTGATCTCGTTCGACACGGTGTCGGCTCCTTCTCGAAGGCAGCCGGACAGGATATCAATCAGACCGTCTTGATGACGCCGCCGTCGGCCAGGTAGTCGGCGCCGGTGAGGTTGCCCGACAGCGGGGAGGCCAGGAAGGTGATCAGGGCGGCCGTCTCCTCCGGTTCGGTGAGCCTGCCGGTGGTGATGGACATGGCGGCGGGCACCGAGGCCAGGAACTCCTCCAGCGGCACGCCCGCCCGCGCCGCCAGTCGGCCCGCGTAGCCGTCGGGGTCGGACCAGTTCCGGGTGCGGGTGGGGCCGGGGCTGACCGTGAGCGCGCGCAGGCCGCTGGCGCCGAACTCCTCGGCCAGGGCCTTGGTCAGGTTGTTCAGCGCGGCCTTCGCGGTGCCGTAGTCGATCGGCTGGAAGGCCGCTCGGGCGCCGATCGAGGACACGTTGACCACCACGCCCCGCTTGCGCAGCAGGCCGGGCAGCAGGGCGCGGGTTACCCGGACGGTGGCGAACAGGTTCAGCTCGTAGGTCTCCCGCCACGCCTCGTCGCTGAGGTCGAGGAAGCCCGTGGCGGCCATGCCGGCGGGGACCACGCCGCCGAGGTTGTTGACCAGGATGTCCACCTCGCCCGCGACCTCCGCCAGCGCGCCCGCGCCCGAGGTGTCGACCAGGTCCACCGGGACGGGGGTGATGAGTGGGTCCGAGGGGGGCGCCGGGGTGCGGGCGGCGGCGAACACCCGGACGCCCTCGGCGGCGAGGGCGGTGGCCGTCGCCAGGCCGATGCCCTTGCCTGCGCCGGTCACGACGGCGGTCTTGCCTGCCAGGCGCAGGTCCATGGCAACCTCTTTCTGTAACTTAAGTTCCAGTATTGGGGCAAAAAAAAGAAACTAGAGCGCGCGCATCGCCGTTTCGGCGAGGGCGGCGAGCCTGGTCGGGTCCGGGTCGACCCTCGCCAGCACCTGGATGCCGTTGGTGGTGGTCAGGAAGAAGGTTGCCAGCGCGGCCGCGTCCCGGTCGGCGGGGATCTCGCCCGAGCGCTGACCCTCCTCGACCACCGCGCGGAACGCCGCCTCCTGGCGGTCGAAGGTGGCGCGGACGAAGCCGCTGACCGGTTCGTCGCGGTCGGCGAACTCGACGGCGGTGTTGGTCATCAGGCAGCCGCGGCGGCGCTCGTCGGTGCGGGCGGCGGCGATGACCATGTCGAGGGCGGCGCGCAGGCGGGCGCGGGCGGTGCCGGGGCCGTCCAGGATGTCGAACAGGCGGGCGGTGTTGGCCTCGTGGTAGCGGCGCAGGGCGCGTTCGAACAGCGCGTGCTTGCTCTCGAAGGCGTTGTACAGGCTGCCGCGGCCGATGCCCATGGCGTCGACGAGCTGCTGGGGGGTCGTGCCCGCGTAGCCGTTCGCCCAGAACAGCTCCATCGCCGCGTCGACGGCGGCGTCCGGGTCGAACCCCTTGGTGCGTGCCACGCGGTCGACCCTAGGCGATACTGGAACCGGAGGTCAAATATCGCGTCGGGGGAACCGGCGGACGCCGTAGCAGGCGAGCAGCACGGCCACCCCCAGCAGGAACAGCCCGAGACCGGCGCCCACATCGGCCACTGCGGGTGCCTCCAGTGGGTTCACGCCGACCGCGGATTCGACGCCGACGACGACCGTGAGCACGAGATGGCCGACGAGGGCGAGCTGGACCACGCGCAGCCGGGCCAGGGGCGTCCACCGGGTGAAGGCGAGCAGCCAGGAGAGGGCAGGCAGGACGAGGATCGCGTGCATGGCCACGGCGTGCGCGAGTTTCAGGACCCCCGCGGTGGTGTGGCCGGGGTCGCCGGAGCGGACCGCGATGGTCCCGCGCGCGATCATCGCCGCCCCCACCGCCAGGGCCACGACGAACAACACCAGTCCCGCCCGCACGGCCAACCGCATGTCCGGCGCGTCGACCGCGTCCTTGCGGAAAGCCGCCACCAGCAGTACCGCCGCCGACACCACGATCGCCGCCCCGCCCGCGGCCAGGGTCAGGGAAATGGCCCTGTCCGCGCCGCTGGTGGAGTTGAAGTGCGACGGCACCCGCCGCCACGCCTGCGCCGAGATCAGCGCCACCTCGACCACACTCGCGGCGGTGAGCAGTCCCACCGCGGTGCGCCTGGCCCGGTCACCCATGCGGACGCGGGCGCTCACCCAGGTGACGGTGATCAGGGTCAGCCCGAACGACAGGCCGAACGTCGTGGGCTTGCGCCAGGACACCGGACCCTCCCACGGGCCGCCGTCGACCAGGAACACTCCGAAGTGGACGACCCCGGCCAAGAGCAGCACCGCTCCGACCGCGTAGGCCACCCGCTCAACACGGCGACCCCCGGTCCAGGAACGGGCCAGGTCGGGCAGCAGGACCATGCGCGCCATGGTGCCCGCCGCCGCCTGAGAGAGCTGACAGGCGGGTGGCTACCAGCGGCCGCCGAAGGTGATGCCGCCGTTGATGGTGTGGGCCTGGACGGCGTTGGTGACGTTGCCGTTGATCGTGTTGATGACCCTGCCGTGTTCCTGCGGCTGCGGTGACCGCAGGTTGGTGAGGGTGGTGGCGTCGAAGCCGGGGATGCGCACCCACGCGTTGCCCGAGTATTCCTTGACCGTGATCGGCAGGGGTGCGAAGTCGCCGCGGTGGACGTGGGTGGTGTGGTGGCCTTCGAAGACGAGGTTCAGGACGCGGTCGGGGATGATCAGGGCGGTGGTGGCGCGGTCGTCGGTGGCCTCGGCGGCGCAGCGGGTGAACAGGGCTTTGAAGGCGTCGGCGTCGAGGAGTCTGCTGGCGTCGACGCGGGTGCGCGACAGGCTGTCGCCCGCGGTGACCGGGCCCAGTTCCACCGACAGCCGGACCCGGACCGGGCGGTGCAGGCGGTTGTGGGCGACGGTCAGCCCGTTGACGTGGTGGGCGGCGTCGAGGAGGGCGCCGACGCGGGTGGCCGGGACCGTGACCAGGGCGCCGTCGCCGCGGTCGGCCCATGCGAGGAGTTCGTCGTCGGGGATGCCCGCGCGGGTCAGGGACTCGCGCAGGGCCCGCTCCATGAACTGCCGGGACTGGGTCATGGCGTCCTCGGGGACGCCTGCCGACCCCGCGATGTCCACCCCCAGGACACTTCTGTGCTCAGGTACCAGGTCCACGTGGCTGCCTCCCTCGGTTGCGGAGATCCTGCACCGCCGGGCGGTGGGACTCCCCCTGATTTCCGGGACTCGCGGCCCCGAGCCGCCCCGGGTCCGGCAGCCGGAAGCTGAGCCTGCCGGTCTCCACCAGCCCGTCCGCGCGCAGCCCGGCCAGCGCCGCGGCCACGTGCTGCTCGGAGGCAGCCACGGCCATCGCCAGATCCTGCTGGCTCAGCCCGCGCAGCACCAGCCCCCGGTCGGTGGCCGTGCCGAAGCGCCGCGCCCACGCCAGCAGCGCCAGTTCCACCCGGGCCCGCACCGGCCTGGTGACGAGCACCTGCCGCAGGTCGCTGCGCTCGTGCCGCAGCCGCCAGGTCTCGTCGAGCAGTTCGCGCACCCCGGCGTCGTCGGCGCGCAGCCGCAGGAACGCGGTGGCGGCCACCCGGACCGCCCGCACCTGGGTCAGCGCGACGATCGTGGCGCTGCGGGCCGCGCGGGTGATGACCCCGGACTCGCCGAGCAGTTCCCCGGGGCCCACCAGGCCGACGACCGTGGTGGCGTCGTCGTCGTGCGCGTGCAGCACGACCTTGGTCAGCCCGGACTCCACGAGCAGCACGTCCGTGCTCGGCGCCCCCGCGCTGAGCAGCAGGTCACCCCGCCGGAACGCCACCTCCCGCCCGACCGAGCGCAACCGGGCCCGGCCGGACTCGGCGGTGGGTGAGGTCATGTCGATATCGTGCCGCAAACCGGGCGCGGGGGTCGCGGAACGGTGTCGGAGACGGCGGAGGCCCCCGGTGTGGTCCGGGGGCCTCCGTCACGAGTTCCGGGTCAGGCGGCGGGTTCCAGGGCGAGGGCCGCGACCGCCTTGGGGACGTTGTTGACGCACAGGGCGTCGACCCCGGCGTCGAGGAGCCTGCGGGCGAACTTCAGGGTGGGGCACCAGGCGAGGAATTCGCGGCCGCTGGCGTGGACGGTGTCGACCACGTAGTCCAGCGGGCGCAGCAGCGCCGCCTGGTCCTGCTCGGTGGCGTGCAGCGAACCCCAGTGCGGGGCGAGCACCTGCACGTCCAGGTGGGCCGCGGCGGCCACCGCCTGGTCGATCGGGAACTCCAACCAGGTGAGCAGGCCGCGCGGGACGCCGGGGGCCACCTCGCGGGCGATGTCGAGCGCCCCGGCGTCGAACGAGCTGATCAGGGTGGGCCGGGCGCGGGCCGCGCGGCGGGCGACGGCGCCGAGCCTGCCCATGGTGGAGCGGGCCCGGCTGCGGGTCGCGTCCTCCATGGACGTCTTGACGTCGAAGTCGACCCCCACGTGCGCGGGCAGCGCCGCGAGCAGGGTGTCGAGCCGCAGGGCGCCGCGGGCGACCGCCTCGGTGCCGGTGAGGTCGGCGTAGAACACGCCGTCGTCGTCGGCCGGGTTGTGCGCCACGACCAGGTGGTCGTCGGCCGTGCGGCGGACGTCGACCTCCACCCAGTCGACGCCCGCGTCGGCGGCGGCGAGGAAGGAGCCGAGCGTGTTCTCCACGTGGCCGTCGACGGTGCCGCGGCCGCAGCCCCGGTGCCCCAGGAGTACCGGCCTGGGCCCGAACACTCTGTTGCCGTCCATAACGCGCCGACACCCCGCCGACGCGCCGTGCGGCTACGCGGCGGAGGTGACGGTCTTGCCCACCTCCACGTTCGCACGCTCGAGGTCGCCCGCGAAGTCCACCTCCACCACGAAGAACTCGGAGATGTCCAGCGCCTGTACCCGAAGCCCGCCCCCCTCGATCGCGGACTCGATCCCGCGCTCGAAGTAGTCGGCGTCGGTGCACGACTCGAGGTGCTCGACGAGCGCCCCCAGGTCCGGGGACGCGATGTAGTTGATGCCGACCGCCTCACCGAGACCGCCGACCACCGATTTTGACAGCTCGCGGACGTATCCGTCGACGGAAGCGGTGTACTTCACCTCTTCTTCACCGACGGCGGCGGTGTTCACGCAGACGAACGTCTCGTCCCGGCCGATCATCGGCAGGGCCGCCCGCAGCAGCCCGGCGTCGAACACGACGTCGCCATTGAGCCAGAGCACCCCGCCGGTGCCGGGCGCGCGCAGCGCCCTGAGCAGGCTCTTGGAGGTGTTGGTGTGCTGGTAGCGGTGGTTGTAGACGAAGTTCGCCTCGGGCACCGCGGCCATGATCTGCTCGGCCTGGAAGCCGACCACCACGGTCAGCTCGAACCCGTCGTCGCCGAAGACGGCCCGCAGGTTGTCCAACTGCCGGTGCAGGATCGAACGCCCGTCGACCAGCGGGGTCAGCGGCTTGGGCCGGGGCATCCCCAGCCGTGTGCCCATGCCCGCGGCCAGGATGACAACTCGCTGTCGGTCGCTCACGCCGACCTCCCCGGTGTGCTCGTGCGGCCCTCGGCCAGCAGGGCGAGCCCGCTGTCGCGGGTGGCCGCGGTCTCGTCGATGGCGGCCAGGAACCGCGCGGTGCTCTCGCCCGGTCCCAGGTCGCCGAAGTAGCCGCGTCGGGCGGCGTGCCGGTCGGCGCGGCGCGGGTCGGCCGCGAGCCGGTCGGCGATGGTGGCCGCCAGGTCGGCGACGGTGCTGCTGTCGACGATGTCGGCGGCGGCCGCGACCGGGGCCGCGGCCAGCAGCCGCTCCCGGTCGTCGTACCGGTCGGCGATGAACATCGGCTGGTCGACCCGCAGGTACAGGAAGTCCAGGCCGACCGAGGACACGTCGGTGACGATCAGGTCGCAACCGGGGAACACGGCCAGGATGTCGCCGGTGAGGTGCACCCGGTGCCCCGCCGCCGGGTCCAGCCGGTCGGCCTCGGTGATCAGCCGGATGATCTCGCGGTGGTCGGCGGCCACCGACGGCAGCGGGCTCACCACCACCCTCGGGTGCGGCTTGTAGACGACCCGGGTGCCCGGCACGGCCAGCGCCGCCTCGACGATCCGCGGGCCGAACACGTCCACCGAGGTGTAGTTGTTCGACGCGTTCTCGCCCTCCCAGGTGGGGGCGTAGAGGACCGTGCGGCGGTCGGTGGGCGGCAGCAGCGGCGCGGGCCGCAGGTCGAGCTGCGGGCGGCCGACCGGGACCAGCTTGGCGTCGTCGAAGCCGATCAGCGCGGCGTGGTGGCGGGCGACCGCGTTGGGGCCCGCGACGAAGACCCGGTCGTAGGCCTTCACCTGGTTGCTGACCATGCAGACCTTGTCGCTCTCCCCGTGGTTCACGTGCACGTGCAGCATCGTGCGCTGGGTCAGGGAGTGGAAGTTGTGCACGGAGTTGTTCACGTACACCGCGACCTTGAAGTCGCTGACCTCGTACAGGTCGACCAGGTCGGGGAAGGTCGGGGCCAGCACGCAGCGCAGCGGGGTCAGCGTGGACAGCTCGGCCAGGCTCGCCAGGTCGCGCAGGACGATCACCACCGGGTGCCGCTCGTCGAGCAGTTCGAACACCGGCAGCCACTGTTTGAGCTGGTAGAGCTTCCTCGGGTCGTCGGCGAAGTACACGGCGACCTCGCCGAGCACCGGTTCGCCGGGGACGTAGCCCGCGGGCTGGGGTCCCCTCGGCGAATCCAGCAGCCGGTGCGGGTCGATCCCGCTCCCGGTGCTCCTGCGACGACCGAAAAAGCCCATGCGGCAACTCCCTCACGAGGTCGAGCGGGGTCGGCAGACCGCACGGGAAAAGCGGCCTGGCGAAAGGTTGGGGTGAACGGGCAGTCGGCTTGCGGGCGCGACGCCGTGCGCCCCCATTGTCCCCGACGGCCACTGTTTCGCCAAGTACCGGATGCCGGAGAGAAACCAAGTGTTTACCACTTCGGACCGGAACCGCCCGCCCACTACACCCCGGGTGCCCGCCCCGCTCGCCCGGTGCGGTGATGTACACGGGGTCGAAACACGGCGCCGGGCTTGGTAACCCCGCGCTGTTCCGGGCGGAACGCCCCGGTCATGCGCGGCGCCTGTACTGGTGCCATGCCGGAGATGTCCTCCACCGTGCGGTGACCCGACGGCGCGGACATCCGGGCCCGGGCAGCGGCGCTCGGCGACAGCACACCCGGAGAGGTACCAGTCGAGGGGTTCCAGCGATGAGCAGGCTTGTTCCGGTGCCGGGCGGCGGCACGCACGACCTGGACGGGGTGCACCGGTCGGTGGTGGTGATCGGCGGCGGCCAGGCCGGGCTGTCGATGAGCCACTGCCTGACCCGCGGCGGGGTGGACCACCTCGTGCTCGAACGCGGCACCCTGGCCAACGAGTGGCGCGACCGGCGGTGGGACTCGTTCTGCCTGGTGACGCCGAACTGGCAGTGCGCGCTGCCCGGCTTCGGCTACGACGGGACCGACCCCGACGGGTTCATGCTGCGCGACGAGATCGTGGACTACCTGCGCCGCTACGCCGAGTCGTTCCGCCCGCCGCTGGTGGAGGGCGTCGAGGTGACCCGGCTGCGCGCCGACGGGACGGGCCGGTTCGCGGTGACCACGGGCGCGGGCACGCTCACCGCCGACCAGGTCGTGGTGGCGACCGGTCCCTACCAGGTGCCGCTGATGCCCCGGGTCGCCGTGCGGCTGCCGGACGGCATCACCCAGGTCCACTCGTCCGGGTACCGCAACCCCGGGCAACTGCCCGCGGGGGCGGTGCTCGTGGTCGGCACCGGGCAGTCCGGCTGCCAGATCGCCGAGGACCTGCACCTGGCCGGGCGCACCGTGCACCTGGCCACCGGCAGCGCGCCGCGGGTGGCCCGCCGCTACCGCGGCCGCGACGTCGTCGACTGGCTCGACGACATGGGCTACTACCGCAGGTCCATCGACGAGTTCGACGACGCCGACGCGGTCCGGATGCGCGCCAACCACTACGTGACCGGCCGCGACGGTGGCCGCGACATCGACCTGCGCGCCTTCGCCGCGCAGGGGATGCGGCTGCACGGCAGGCTCGCCGGCATCGGCGCGGGCACCGCCGCCTTCGCTGGCGACCTCCGGGCCAACCTCGACGCCGCGGACCGGGTGTCGGAGTCCATCAAGGACTCGATCGACACCCACATCGCCGCTCGGGGGCTCGACGCGCCGACCGAGGCGCGGTACGTGCCGGTGTGGGAGCCCGCCGACGACGGTCCGACGTCGGTCGACCTGGCCGTCGAGGGCATCACGTCCGTGGTGTGGTGCACCGGCTTCGGCCGCGACAACCGGTGGATCGACCTGCCGGTGTTCGACGGCCGCGGCTACCCCGCCCACCACCGCGGGGAGACGAGCTTCCCCAGGCTGTACTTCCTGGGCCTGCCCTGGCAGTGGACCTGGGGCTCCGGCCGGTTCTGCGGGGTCGCCGGGGACGCCGAGCACCTCGCCGAGCGGATCGCCGCCCGCAGCGGCACGACGGCGGACTTCGAGGTGCCGTGGCTGTCGGGCACCCCGGACAGCACCTGGCCCAGCGCCGACGAGTGGACCGCCCCGCGCACCGTCGCGTAAAAGCGAAATCCGTTCCATCCCGAGTCATATCCCGGCAACAAACGAAACGCCGTGTTGTTCCGCGGGGAATCATTCCGACATCCCGTGAAGGTGGAATTGTGGACATGACCGGACGACGGGTGAACGACGCACACCGACACCTCGGTGTGCTCCCGTCCCATCCTTTCTACGGTGGCCCCGCGATCAACGCCGACATCGGCGCGCGGGCCACGATCGACGAATTGATCGCAGACCTGGACGAAGAGGGCGTCGAACGCGCGCTCGTCATCCCGAACTACGGCGTGCCGGACCCGGACGTCGCCTTCGGCTTCAACGAACTCGTGGTCGAGGCTGCGCAGCGCGACGAGCGGATCAGCGCCGCGCTGTGGACCTCGCCCAAGCCCGGCGACGCCGAGCGCAACACCCGGGCGCTGGCCCTGGCGGGCGAGCGCGGGGTGCGCGCGCTCAAGACCAGCTTCCTGCTCGGCGGGCACCCCACCGACCCGGAGTGCACGCCCGAGATCGACCGGATCTTCGCCGCTGCCAGGGAGAACAACCTGGTCGTGCACGTCCACACCTCCCCGGGCGCCGCCTCGGACGTCGACCAGGTGGGCACCCTGGTCGACACCTACGGCGACGACGTGGACATCCACCTGGTGCACTTCGGCGGCGGGATGAGCGGGCACATGAAGCTCGCCGGTTCCCGCTTCTTCGACTGGGTGGCGGCGGGCAAGCGGGTCTACACCGACCTGTCCTGGGCGATCGGTTTCGCCCCGCGCTTCCTCGCCGAGGAAATCAGCAGGCGGGGGATCGGCCACGACCGGGTCCTGTTCGCCAGCGACCAGCCCTGGGGTGATTTCGCCGGTGAATTCCACAAGCTCAACGCCGTCACCGGAGACGGCGAACTCGCGGATCTCGTCTTCCGCGACACTTTCGCGCGGCTCTACGCGTGAAGGTGTCAGACCGTTCTGGAAATCCGAGTCAAGGAGATTGCGGCAATGGCTGACCTGACCGAACTCGAAGAGACCAGCCTCAACGAAATCCCGCACCCCTCGCTGCCCGAGGGGTCGAACCTCTACGGCGGGACGAAGGTCTTCCCGGACTACCAGGCCGAGGCGGGCCAGAGCTACTTCACCCTGGTGCACGGCATCGCGCACGAGTCCTCGGTGAGCTTCGTGGCGATCCTGCAGGCCACCCGCGCGCTGCGCAAGGGCTTCGAGTCCGCCATCTACTTCTACGGCCCCGGCTCGATGAACGCCATGGCCACCCGCGGGTTCCCCACCACCGGCAACTCCGCGTTCCCCGGTGAGCACAACATCAACGACTCGCTCAAGACCTTCATCAAGGAGGGCGGCAAGGTCTACTGCTGCCGCTTCGGCCTGTCGCTGCACGGCCTGCGCGAGGAGGACCTGATCGAGGGCGTCATCCCGACGCACCCGCTCGACGTGCAGGACGCCCTGATCCACTACGCCCGCAAGGGCGCGATCATCAACTCCACCTACATGTGGTGACCGGGTGGCGGGGGGCCGCCGCGCCCCCCGCCGGGACCGGGACTCCCGTCCCGGGGGAGGAGCCGCACGTGAGCATCGAAACCGACCTGAGCACCCGCGTCGACCTGGCCCTGCTCGGCGCGCGGATGGACGCGCCGGTCCGGCGCAGCAAGGGCGCGGGCCCCAGCGACGACGGGCACGTGGTGCTCGACGGCGCCAACGCCACCCTGCCGACCAACCCGGAGTCGCCGTACGCGGTGCGCGGCGGCCGGGTCTTCCGCGGCACCCTCGACCTCGGCCTCAGCGTCGAACCCGTGCGGCGCCCGCGTTTCTACGACCTGGAGACCGCCGACGGCGTCCGCTACGACAAGATCGCCCTCCTGCACGGCCGCGACGTGCTGGCAACGACCGTCGTGCAGACCTGCATCCGCTACGCCGAAGAGAAGCGTTGCAAGTTCTGCGCCATCGAGGAATCGCTCAACCAGGGCGACACCATCGCCGCGAAGACCCCGGCCCAGCTCGCCGAGGTCGCCGAGGCGGCCGTGCGGCTCGACGGGGTCCGGCAGATGGTGATGACCACCGGCACCACCGCCGGGGCCGACCGCGGCGCCCGCCCGCTGGTGCGCTGCGTCAAGGCCGTGCTGGACGCCGTGCCCGGGCTGCCGATCCAGGTGCAGATCGAGCCGCCCGCCGACCTGTCGGTGATCGCCGAACTCAAGGACGCGGGCGCCACCTCCATCGGCATCCACGTCGAATCGCTCGACGACGCGGTGCGCGCGGAGTGGATGCCGTCCAAGGGGCTGATCCCGATGGCCGAGTACGAGGCCGCCTGGGACGAGGCGGTGCGCGTGTTCGGCCGCAACAGGGTCTCCACGTACCTGCTGATCGGCCTGGGCGACGACCCGGACGAGCTGGTCGCGGGCGCCGGTCGGCTCATCGACCGCGGCGTCTACCCGTTCGTCGTGCCGTTCCGGCCGATGCTGGGCACCCTGGCCCGCCGCGACGGTGCGACCGCGCCCTCCCCGGAGCTGGTCGGCGACGTGACCCGGCGGGTCGCGGCGCTGCTGCGCGCCGCCGGGATGTCCGGCGCCGACCAGGGCGCCGGGTGCGCGGCCTGCGGGGCGTGCAGCGTGCTGCAAGCGGCCGGGGGTTGAGGTGAGCCCAACGGAGATGACTGTGCTGGGCGAGGTGTTGATCGGGGCGCGGACCCCGGCCACCGGACCGTTCCACCACGTCGAGGTCGCCGACGCCGCCGCGACCACCCGCTACCGGGTGCTGCGCCGGGAGACCTTCGTCGAGCGGCAGGGCCTGTTCGCCGACGACCTCGACTGGCGCGACGACGACCCGCGCACGGTGGTGCTCGTCGCCAGGGACACCGGCGGAGAGGTCGTCGGCGGGGTCCGGCTCGGCCCGGCCGAACCGGGTGCCGACGTCGGCTGGTGGGTCGGCGGCAGGCTGGTCGTGCGGCCGGGCGCCGGTGCCGCGGGCGTCGGCTCCGCCCTGGTGCGGGCCGCCTGCGCGCACGCCGAGGGCGCGGGCGCGCTGCGCTTCGACGCCACCGTGCAGGCCGCCAACGAGCGGCTGTTCCGGGGGCTGGGCTGGCGGTCGGTGCGGCCGGTGACCGTGGCGGGCCACGACCACGTGCTGATGCGGTGGCCGATCGGGCGGATCGCCGCCCTGGCCGACGCCACCAAGCGCAGGCTCGGCGCGCTGCTGGCCGGGATGTCCCCGGGCGGACCCGGGTTCGTCGGCGACGACGGCGCCCCGGTGCCCGGCAGCGACCTCGTCGCCGCCTGCGACGCGATCGTGCCCGCCATGGTCGAGCGCGACCCGGAGTGGGCGGGCTGGTGCTCGGTGCTGGTCAACCTCAACGACCTCGCCGCCATGGGCGCCACCCCGGTCGGCGTCCTCGACGCCGTGGGCGCCCGGGACGCGTCCTTCGCCCACCGCGTGCTCAGCGGTCTGCGCGGGGCCGCCGAGGCCTACGGCGTGCCGGTGCTCGGCGGGCACACCCAGTTCGGCGTCCCGGCCTCGCTGTCGGTGACCGCGCTGGGCCGCACCGGGCACCCGGTCCCCGGTGGCGGCGGCAGGCTGGGGCACCGGATCACCCTGACCGCCGACCTCGGCGGCCGGTGGCGGCCCGGGTACGCGGGCAGGCAGTGGGACTCCACGACCTCGCGGTCACCGCAGGAGCTGCGGGCCATGCTCGCGGCGGTCGGCGCGGCCCGCCCGGCCGCGGCGAAGGACGTGTCGATGGCCGGGGTCGTCGGCACGCTGGGCATGCTGGCCGAGGCGAGCGGCTGCGGCGCCGTGCTCGACGTGGCCGCTGTCCCGCGCCCCGACGGCGCGGGCGTGGGCGATTGGCTGACCTGCTTCCCCGGCTTCGCCATGCTCACCGCCGACCGACCCGGCGCGGCCCCGCTGCCCGCCGGGCCCGCGGTCGGCGCCGAGTGCGGCGAGCTGGTCGCGGGACGCGGCGTCGGGCTGCGCTGGCCGGACGGGGAGACCACCGAGGCGATCACCTCAGCGGTGACCGGGATGGGGACGGCATGAGCGGCTTGCGGATGGCGGCGGTCGCGGCGAACTTCGACCGCGACCTCGACGGCGACTTCGCCCGCATCGCGGGGCTCATCGAGCGCGCTCGGGCGGACGGGGTGAAGCTGCTCGCCCTGCCCGAGGCGGCGCTCGGCGGCTACCTGCTGTCGCTGGACGGCACAGCCGGCTCCCCGCCCGCGCTGGCCGTCGACGGCCCGGAGATCCGGAAGCTCTCGGCACTGGCGGGCGACATGGTCGTCACCGCCGGGTACTGCGAGGCCGCGGGCGACACGCGCTACAACAGCGTGGTCTGCGTCAACGGCGACGGCGTGCTGGGCAACCACCGCAAGGTGCACCAGCCGCTGAACGAGGACGCCAACTACGGCGCGGGCTCGGGGTTCGCCGCCTTCGACACGCCAGTCGGCAGGCTGGGCATGATGATCTGCTACGACAAGGCGTTCCCCGAATCCGCCCGCGCCCTCGCCCTGGACGGCGCGGAGATCATCGTGTGCGTCTCCGCGTGGCCGGGCAGCGCCACCAACCCGGACCCGGACCTCAACCGGGACCGGTGGAAGCGCCGGTTCGACCTGTTCGACCGGGCGCGCGCCCTGGAGAACCAGGTCGTGTGGCTCTCGGCCAACCAGTCCGGCACGTTCGGTTCGCTGCGCTTCGTGGCCAGCGCCAAGGTCGTCGACCCGGGCGGGGAAGTGCTGGCCGACACCGGGGTCACCGAGGGCGTGGCGGTGGCCGAGGTCGACGTCGCACTGGCCCTGGAGAACGCCCGCCGGGCCATGGGCCACCTGCGCGACCGCCGCCCGGAGGCCTACCCGGCGCTGGGCGCGCAACTGGTCCGGGCATAGTCGGCGCCCATGAGCGCAACCGGCACCGTCCGGATCGGGGCCGTGGCCGCCCACTTCGGCCGCGACCTCGACTTCGACCTCCAGCGCGTCGCCACGCTGATCGAACACGCCCGCCGCGACGGCGCCGCGCTGCTGGTCCTGCCGGACGCGGCCCTCGGCGGCTACCTCGCCGACCTGCGCCACCCGGACCCGGAGTCGCTGCCACCGGCCCTGCCGCTCGACGACGCGCACGTGCGCAAGGTGGCCTCGCTCGCGGCGGAGATGGTGGTGTGCTTCGGTTTCCGCGAGGCCGACGGCGACAAGCGGTACAACAGCGCGCTGTGCGTCACCGGTGACGGGGTCCTCGGCAGCCACCGCAAGGTCCACCAGCCCGCGGGGGAGTCGATCGCGTACGCGCCGGGCACCGGTTTCCACGCGTTCGACACTCCGGTCGGCCGGATCGGGATGCTGATCGACTACGACAAGACCTTCCCCGAGTCGGCGCGGGCGCTGGCGGTGGACGGCGCGGAGATCATCGCCGCGCTGTCGGCGTGGCCCACCAGCATCACCAACCGGGCGCCCCGGATGGCCCAGGACCGCCAGTCCCGGCTCTTCGACCTCTACGACCAGGCCCGCGCGGCGGAGAACCAGGTCGTGCTCGCCTCGTCCAACCAGACCGGGGCGCTGGGCGGGATGCGCTTCCTCGGGCAGGCCAAGGTCGTCGGCCCCGGCGGCGACATCCTGGCCCGCACCTGGTCCAAGGCCGGGATCGCCATCGCCGAACTGGACGTGGCCGCCGAGATCGCCACCGCGCGCCGCGTCCTCAACCACCTGACCGAGCGCAAACCGGAGGCGTACGGGTGCGGATCGCGCTGCTGACCTACTCCACGAAACCGCGCGGCGGCGTCGTGCACACCCTCGCGCTGGCCGAGGCGCTGGCCGCGCTGGGGGAGGACGTCACGGTCTGGACCCTGGGCCGCGGCGGCGACACGGGTTTCCACCGCCCGGTCGACCCGGCGGTCACCCTGCGGGTCGTCCCGTTCCCCGACCGACCGGACGAGGGGGTCGGCCCGCGCATCCTCCGCTCGATCGCGGTGCTGCGCGCGGCTTTCGACCCCGCGGACTTCGACGTCGTGCACGCCCAGGACTGCATCACCGCCAACGCCGCCGGACCGTGCGTGCGCACGGTCCACCACCTCGACCGGTTCACCACCCCGGAACTGGCCGCCTGCCACGAGCGGGCGATCGTGGAACCGTACGCACACGTCTGCGTGTCGGCGGCGGTGGCGGCAGAACTGGCCGACGGCTGGGGCCTGTCGGCGCGAGTGATCCCCAACGGTGTTGCTGCCGCGCGGTTCTCGGCCGCGGTGGGATCTGCGTCGGCGGGGGAGTGGCGGGCGGAACTGGGCCGCTACGTGCTGTCGGTCGGCGGGATCGAGCCGCGCAAGGGCTCGGTGGAACTGCTGGAGGCATTCGCCGGGTTGGGGTTGCCGGACGTGCGGCTCGTGGTGGCGGGCGGGGAAACGCTGTTCGACTACCGGGACTACCGGCGCGCGTGGGAGGCGCGGGCGGTGGAACTGGGGGTCGTGCCGGAAGTCCTCGGCCTGGTCGACGACGCGGAACTGCCCGGGCTGGTGGCGGGCGCAAGCGCTTTCGCCTTCCCGTCGACGAAGGAGGGCTTCGGGCTGGCCGCGATGGAGGCGCTGGCCGCCGAGGTGCCGCTGGTGGCCAGTGACCTGCCGGTGCTGCGCGAGGTCTTCGGTGAGGTCGCCACCTTCGGCGCCACGCCCGCGGAGTTGGCCGCCGGGTTGCGGACCGCCCTGGCCGCGCCGGACCCCGCCCGGCGGGAGGCGGGGAAGGCGCTGGCGGCGCGGTACACGTGGGAGGCTTCGGCGCTGCGGCACCGCGAGCTGTACCGGTCCCTGGTTTCGCGGTAGCGCCGTGCTCAGCGCCCGCCTCGGTGGTCCGCCTGCGTGAGCGGCGGGGGACCGCCAGAGGGCGCCAGTCTCGGGCGGGAGTCGGCCAGGAGCCAGCGCCCGTCGACCACCACCAGCTCGAAGTCGTGAACGAGGGAATAGCCCTCGGCCTCCGGTACGCCCGGGTTCTGCTCGCCCGCGGCGGTGAAGTGCAGCGTGGTCCGCTCAGCCACCACGGCGTGCGCGGACGTGCCGCTGACCGTGATCCGCTCGACGGTGATGTCCAGGTCCGCCGCGTCGTGCCCGGCGAGGGGGTGGGCCCGGTACCGCTCGTCGGCCGCGTCCAGCACGGTGAGCGCGGTCGCGGTCCGCGCGGCGAACCCGCCGGTCATCGAACCCGGGAGCCGCGCCGCCGCGGTGCCCGGTTCGGCCCCGGTGCCCACGTCGGCCCTGGCCCGCAGGTGGTCGGAGACCCAGGTGGCCACCTCGGTGGACGAGAGCGCGGGCACCGCCTCAGCGCCACTCGACCGCGCCACCGCCGCGCCCACCAGCGCCACGACCACGCCCGCTTCGCGCCACGACCGCCACTTCACGCCAGTTCACCGCCCCTGGTCTCCGGGAGGGTGCGGATCACGAAGAACGCGATGACCGCCGCGCCCGCCACGTAGTAGAAGAAGACGTTCTGCAACCCCGCACCCGCCAGGGCGCTGATCAGCAGCGGTGCCGTGCCACCGAAGACCGCGACGGTGAGGTTGTACCAGGCGCCGATGCCCAGGGCGCGCAACTCGGTGGGGAACAGCTCGCTCATCAGCGCGGGCGCCACCGAGGTCATCGCCGTGTAGATGGCCAGCCCGACGGTGAAGGCCACGATCAGCCCACCGAGGTTCGGGGTGACCAGGAGGGACAGCGGGACGATCAGGACCGCGATCAGCGCCGCCCAGACCAATAGCTGCGGCTTGCGGCCGAAGCGGTCCGCCGCGGCGCCCATCGGGTACTGCAACGCGATGAACACCGCCGTCCCGATGGACAGCGCCAGGAACACGTCGGCCGGGTCGGCGCCGCGCGTGGTCACCGCGAACGGGGTCAGGGCGCTGAAGAACGTGTAGTAGCAGAGCGTCGAGAGCATGCTGAACCCGATCAACTGGCCCACGGCCCTCGGGTGGTCGCGCAGGGTGCGCCACAGCGGGTTGCGCACCCGCTGGGCGCTGTCGCGGCGGGACCGGAACAGCTCGGTCTCCGGGATCGTCCGGCGCAGCCACAGGGCGATCAACCCGAACACCCCGCCCAGCAGGAACGGCAGCCGCCAGCCGTAGGAGGTCATGTCGGCCTTGTCCAGGGTGCGGGCCAGGACGAACCCGAGCACGGTCGCGCTGAGGACCGCCGCCCCGGTGGAGATGTAGAAGAACGAGGAGTACCGCCCCCGCCGCTCCGGCGGCGCGATCTCCCCCAGGTACGCCGACGCGTTCGACACCTCCCCGCCCAACGAGATCCCCTGGGCGATCCGGGCGAGCAGCAGCAGCGCCGGGGAGAACCACCCGACCTGCTCGAACGTCGGCAGCACGGCGATGAGCACCGACCCCACCGCCATCAACACGATGGTCAACAACATCGCGGGCTTGCGACCCCGGGTGTCGGCGAAGCGGCCCAGCAGCACCCCGCCGAGCGGGCGGAAGAAGAACGCCAGCGCATAGGTGGCGAACGTGTTCACCTGCGCCGCCGTGGAGTTGCCCGCCGGGAAGACCTCGGTGGCGAAGTACACGCTGAACGTGGCGAAGATGGTCCAGTCGAACCACTCCAGCGTGTTCCCCGCGCTGGCGGCGACGAGTTGGCGGATCGGGAGCCTGTGCCGGGCCGTCTGGGTCACACCGCACCTCCGTGAACGATCCACCGGACGTTAGCCGGTCCGGAGACCCCTTGTCACCGACGCCGTGCCGACGAGGCTCCCGTCATGGCGGCGTGGAACTGATCCGGCGCGGGAACTGAGGTAATTTCGCCCCGTGAGCGACGAGCCGTCCCGCTGGACCATCCACGACGAGCGCTTGGTGGACGACACCCGCCGCCTCCATGTGGCAATTGCCCACGTCGAACTACCCGACGGCCCCTCACCGCAGCCCGCGAAATCGAGGAAGAAATCGGCTGGCGCCCGCGCTCGATCCGTCTCCTGACGAGTTTTCAACCCCTGGCAGGCTGACGAGTAGGAAGCGGCACCTCAGCCGCTGTTGTGCCAGATCTGCGCAGGCGCCGACGGCCAGTCCGACGACGGTGTCCTGTGGATCTTGCAGGATCATCGCGGGGACTGGCCCGGGTGGTCAGACCGCATGGGCAGCACCGAACCGCCCGTCTGCGCCAGCCTTCCTCGACGACTAATCGCGGAGGTACCTGGTCACCGATGCCATGTCCAACGGGTCCACCGCCTCCGGGTTCGGTTCCACCGTCTCGGTGAAGGCCGTGTGGATCGCTTCCCGGTCGAGGCCCGCACCGATCAGCACCAGCGTCGTGCCCGGGGTCGTTCCGTGCGGCCATTCGTCGCGGGTCAGGCGGAGGTGGGGGCCGACGGTGTGGAGGGTGAAGCGTTGGGTGTGGCCGGGGACGCCGAAGTGGACGTGGCCCTTCACCCGGTACAGGCCTGCCGGGCGGTCGGTCAGGAAGGACATGAAGCGCAGCGGGTTCACCGGGCGGTCCTCGACCAGTTCGATGCTCTCGTAGCCGGCGTGCACGTGCTCGGTGTGCGGGGTGTCGGCGGCGACGAGGTCTTCGAACGACAGTTGCTTCCAGCGGGGTTCCGGGCGGTCGACCGGGTCGAACAGCAGGGCGGGGTCGACTCGGCTGTGCTCGGTCGGGACCACCGGCACCCCGTCCGCCAGGTCCCGCACCAGGGTGAGCAGGCGTTCGCGCTCGGCGGTGGTGACCCGATCGACCTTGTTGAGCAGGACCAGGTCGGCGTAGCGCAGGTGTTTGTCGAGCTGCGGGTGGCGGGTGCGGGTGTCGTCGAACTCGGCGGCGTCGACGACCTCGACCAGGCCGCCGTAGGTGATGGCCGGGTTTTCGCTGGCGACGACCAGGCGCACCATCGCCGGGGGTTCGGCCAGGCCGCTGGCCTCGATCACCACCACGTCGACCGGGGGGTCGCCGCCGTCCTCGCCGGGGGTGGTCAGGCGGTCCAGCATGGCGTCCAGCTCGGACACGTCGGTCACGCAGCACAGGCAGCCGTTGCCCAGCCCCACCACCGAGTCGACCTGGGCGGCGACGGTGAGCGCGTCCACGTTGACCTTGCCGAAGTCGTTGACGATGACGCCGACGCGGACCTGGCCGGTGGTGCGCAGCAGGTGGTTGAGCAGGGTGGTCTTGCCCGAGCCGAGGAAGCCCGCCACCACCAGTACCGGAATCGTCACCCCGACGACCCTAGTGGCCCACCACCGGGTCCCGCTGTGCTCGACCGGGCGAAGTGGCGCGCCACAGCCGCCGTGTGCAGCGAGAACGCCAATTCGGCCGGGCCGCGCAGCAGCTCCCAGCCGGTGGTCTCGGCGGTGGCGACGGGGGCGGGGAGGTCGGTCTCGGCGGTGGTCGGGCCCAGGCCGAACACCAGCAGCGTCCCGTCCGGGGCGCTCTCGGCGCCGAACAGGTCGACCGAGGCGGGGTCGATGGCGACGCCGGTCTCCTCGCGCAGCTCGCGGGCCGCCGCGTCCCGCCATGCCTCGCCGAAGTCGACGTACCCGCCGGGCAGCGCGAGTTCGCCCCGGCGCGGTTCGACGTCGCGGCGGACCACCAGCAGGGCGTCGCCCCCGGTCGAGGTGACCGGCAGCAGGACCACCGCCACCGGCAGCGGGTTGCGGTACGCGGTGTCCCCGCAGGCCGGGCAGTGCCGGGGCCAGCCCGCGCCCGCCGGGTAGGCCGCGCCGCAGGTGGAGCAGTGGGAGTTCTTCGGCATGGCGCAGATCCTGCCCGACCGGTCGCGGTCCCGGTGGTCAGGTGCCGGTCGGGTCGGCTGCCCTGGCGACCCGCTCGACCTCCGCGTGCCGGTTCGCCCAAAAAGCCGCGTCCTGCCCTCGCCGGATCATGCTCTCCGCGTCCATCTCCACCGCGCCGTCGAGGTGTTCGCGCAGGATGTCGGCGTGGCCCACGTGCCGGGTGGTCTCGACGATCATGTGGACCAGGACGTCGAACAGCCGCACCCCGGGGCGCGGCCACCACGGCACGTGACCGGGGGCGTCGACGGGGAGGCCGTCGATCGTCGCGTCGGAGTGCTCCCACACGCGCCGGTAGCGGTCGACGACCTCGGCTCGGGTCTCGTGCTCGGTCGCCCACATGTCGGTGCCGCGCCGGGTCTTGTCGTCCCAGGCGGGCAGGGGCTCGGGGAACGGGCGCCCGAAGACCTGGCCGAAGTACCTGGCCTCCCAGGTCGACAGGTGCTTGACCAGGCCGAGCAGGTTGGTCCCGGTGGGGGTCAGCGGGCGGCGGACGTCGTACTCGCGGAGCCCGTCGAGCTTGGAGAGCACCGATTCGCGCACCTCGCGCAGTTCGCCGTGCAGGTGCGCTTTCGCGTAGTCGTCGATCACGGGGTGAGCCTGCACCAGCCGACCGCCCGCCGGGTGGCTGACCTACGATCGCCGGGTGCTGCCCCGGTTGCCCTCGCCGCTGACCGAGGTGGTCGACGAGCGCCTCCGCGGGGTGCGGCTGCTGCTCAAGCGGGACGACCTGATCCACCCGGAGATCCCCGGCAACAAGTGGCGCAAGCTCGCGCACAACCTGGCACCGGCGCGGGCGGCCGGGCGGGTGGTGACCTTCGGCGGCGCCTACTCCAACCACATCCGCGCGGTCGCGGCGGCGGGCCGCGAGCACGGGTTCGCCACCGTCGGGGTGATCCGGGGCGAGGAACACCTGCCGCTCAACGATTCCCTGGCCTTCGCCGTCGAGCGGGGGATGACCCTGACCTACCTCGACCGCGCCACCTACCGCCGCAAGACCGACCCGGACGTCCTCGCCGCCCTGCGCGACCGGTTCGGCCCGCACCACCTGCTGCCCGAGGGCGGCAGCAACGAACTGGCGGTGCGCGGCTGCCAGGAGGTCGTGGCGGAACTGGGCGACTTCGACGTCGTCTGCTGCCCCTGCGGCACCGGCGCGACGCTCGCCGGGCTGGCCCGGGGGCTGCGCGCGGGCCAACGGGCCGTCGGGTTCGCCGTGCTGCGCGGGGACTTCCTCGCCGACGCCGTGGCCGAGCTGGCCGGTCACCGTCGCAACTGGACGGTCGACACGCGGTTCCACTTCGGCGGCTACGCGAGGACACCGCCGCGACTGCACGCCTTCGCCGACGAGTTCACCGCGCGGCACGGCGTCGCGGTGGAACGGCTCTACGTGGCGAAGATGCTCTGCGGCGTCTACGCGCGGGCGGCCTCGGGCGAGTTCGCCCCCGGGACGACGGTGGTCGCCGTCATCACCGGGTAGCCGTCACCCCCGGATGGTCAGCCCCACGTCGGTCGACTCCTTCAGCGTCCGGGTGACCGTGCAGACCGCCTCCACCGCCCGCCGCACCACGGCGACGAGTTGCGCCCGCGCCCGCTCGTCGAGCCCGGACAGGTCCAGGTCGAGCCCGATGTCCACCCCGTCGAGCGCGTGCGCCCCCACCGGCCGCACGTCCTCGGCGACCACGTCGACGACCGCGTCCGGCGTCGTGCGCCGCACCACCAGGTCCTCGGCGGTGATCCCCACGCAGCCCGCCGCCGCCGCGAGCAGCAGTTCCACCGGGGTGAACGCCCCCGGTTCGCCGACCCGCCCGAGGCGCACGTGCCCGCCGCGCTCGTTCGACGCGGTGAACGCGTGTGTCCCGATCCGCCGGACCCGCACCGCCGCCATCCCGGCCTCCTCCTCGTCGAGGGCTCCGACCGCGGGGATGCGCCCTGCGCCTGGAGATTCCGACGATCTTACGCGGGTTCGGGCCGGGTCGCGTGCGGGCGCTCCAGCGCCGTGGCGTCCGGGGCGGCGAAGCCGAACCCGGCGTAGAGCGAGTGCGCGTCGGCGGTGTGCAGCAGCCAGCGGAAGTGCGCGCCCGGGCCCTCCTCGACCATCGTGCGGACCAGCGCCTTGCCCAGGCCGCGGCCGCGGGCGGAGGGCAGCACGAACACGTCGGCGAGGTAGGCCAGCGACACCCCGTCGGAGATCGCGCGGGCGAAGCCGACCTGCGCCCCGGTCGCCCGCTCGTAGGCGCCGACGACCCGCCAGGCGCCGTCGATCTGGGCGTCGACGTGGGCTCGGGTGCGCCAGCGGGCCCAGTAGGCCTCGGTGGACAGGAACCCGTAGACGGCCGCGCGGTCGAGGCGGGTCGGGTCGGTGTCGAGGTCGTACTCGCTCACGGGGTTGCCTCCTGGCGGGCGTGGCGGGCGGGCGGGCGGGGTGCCCACCGCGGTGGTGAACTCGCGGATCAGGTGCGCCTGGTCGCTGTAGCCGAGTTCGGCGGCGAGGGCGGACCAGTCGCCGTCCTCGGCGCGCACCGCCGCCTCGTGCGCCCGGTGCCTGCGGATCACCCACTTCGGGCCGACGCCGACGTACTCGCGGAACAGCCGCTGCACCGTGCGCGCGGTGGTGCCGAACTCGGCGGCCAGCAGGTCGAACCGGGTCGCCGCCGTGCGCCTGCCGAGCACCCCGCGCGTGTAGGACACCCGGCCACGGTAGCTGTCGCGTTCGTCCAATACCCGCGAATTTCCGGCGGCTGACCTGCCGCCCCGACGACGAGGTGGAGCGCGACCACGTGGGCACCGGGCGGTGGCCGGACTTCCACCGCGAGCACCTGACCGTCGCCGCCTGGCGGGAGCCGGGCGCGCTGGAGGGCGAGACCACCACGATGTCGGCGCCGCTGCCCGCCGACCGGGTCGCGGCGGCGCTGGAGCGCGTCGAGGGCATGGCGGAGGTGGGGCGGCAGTACGGCGCGTTCGGCGCCGAGGTCGAGGTGCCCGCCGACGCCCCGGCCCTGCGCCGGGCACTGGCCCTCACCGGCCGCGACCCGTCCTGGCGGTCGGCCTAGGCTCGGTCGCGTGGCGTGGGACTTCGTGGTGGTGGGCGGCGGGATCGCCGGGGTGTCGGTGGCGGCCGGGTTGACCGGGCACGGGTCGGTCCTGCTGGTGGAGGCCGAACCGGAACTGGCGCGGCACACCACCGGCCGCTCGGCCGCGATCTACCTGCCCAGCTACGGCGGCCCGGTGGTGCGCGCGCTGACCACCGCCAGCCGCGCCGGTTTCACCGCCCGCTCGGTCGACGCGCCGCTGCTGCGCCCGCGCCCGACGCTGTGGCTGGCCACCACCGAGGACGGCGCCGCGGCGATGCCCCCCGCGCCCGCGGTGTCGGCGGCGGAGGCGCTGGCGCTGTGCCCGGTGCTGCGGCCGGGAGCCGTGGTGGCCGCGGCGGTGGACTCGGGCACCATGGACGTCGACGCCATGGGGCTGCACCAGTCCTACGTCCGCGAACTGCGCGCGGGCGGCGGCGAGGTCCGCACCGGGGCGCGGGTCACCGCGCTGGGCCGCGACGGCTCGGGGTGGGCGGTCGGTCTCGGCGGGGACACCGTGCGGGCGGGTGTGGTGGTGAACGCGGCGGGCGCGTGGGCGGACGAGTTGGCGGTGCTCGCGGGTGTGCCCGCGCTGGGTCTGCGCCCGCTGCGCCGCACCGTCGCGGTCGCCGCCGCGGCCGCGGTCGACCCGGCGTGGCCGCTGGTCGCCGAGGTCACCGACGACTTCTACTTCCGCCCGGAGGGCACGGGAATCCTGCTGTCCCCGGCGGACGAGACCCCGTCGGCGCCGGTCGACGCCCGGCCGGTCGACGTGGACGTCGCCCTGGCCCTCGACCGGGTCAACACCGCCACGACGCTCGGGTTGCGCTCGGTGCGCCACAGTTGGGCGGGGTTGCGCACCTTCGCCGCCGACCGGGAACCGGTGGTGGGGGAGCTGCCCGGTCACCCGGGGTTCGCTTTCGTCGCCGGGCAGGGCGGTTACGGCATCCAGATGGCGCCCGCGCTGGCCGAGGTCGCCGTCGCCGTCATCACCGGCGGGCCGGTCACCGTGGACCCGGCGCCGCTCTCCCCGGCCCGGTTGCGGTCCGGGGCTGCGATCAACCCGGACAACACGGCTTAGCCGCAGGCGGCGGTGAGCGAACCCGACGTCAGCCCACCGGAGGTGTTGACCACGCGGTAGGTGTTCGTCGCCGTGCCCAGGCAGGTGTGGGTGAAGTAGCCGGTGCCCGTGGTGACGGTGTACCAGGTGCCCGTGTTCGGGTCGATCCGTTGCAGCGCACCGGAATCGTCCACGACCTCGACCGGGGTGGGCTCGCCGGGCGGCAGCGGCGACACCCGGCACAGGCTGATCGCCTTGGCGGTCAGCGCGCCGCCCGCCTGGGTGACGCCCGCGCGGGGGGAGCAGGTCGTCGCCTGCGCGGCGTCCGGCAGCACCACCGCGAAGCCGAGCGCCAGGACGACGGGGAGCAGTGTGCGACTTGACCGACCCGGCATGGGAACCCTCTGTCCGGTGGGAGTGGCGAGTGGACCCAGGCTAACAACCGGTGCGCCGTCCACAGCTCGACCGTTCGAGTGTCTTTTCCCGCTGTGGCAGGCGAACGGGGCAGCGCGCGATCAGTCGAACGGCGCCAGGTGCGGGCGTTTGGGGGCGCGGCCGTCGCCGGAGGAGCGGCCCGCGAGGCGGCGGCCGATCCAGGGGGCGGCGTGCCTGCGGACCCAGCGCAGGTCGGCCAGGGCGCGCTCGTGCCACGGGGCGGCCGGGGACGGCGGGACCGGTTCGTCCCAGTCGAACTCCGGGGGCAGGCCCAGGGCGCGCAGGACGGCCTCGGCGACGCGGCGGTGGCCCTCGGCGTTGAGGTGGATGCGGTCCTCGGCCCACAATCGCCCGGAGTCGAACACCCTGGAGGAGAACAGGTCGACCACGACCGCGTCGTGCCGTTCGGCCAGGGCGTCCACGGTGGCGATGAGGGCGTTGACGCGGGGGAGCAGCCGGGTGCTGCCGCGCATCCGCCGCGACGGGTCGATCACCCGGAACAGCAGCAGCCGCCCGGAGGACTCCGCCAGCGTGTCGGCGATGCGGGTGATGTGCGCGGTCACCTCGGCGAGGTCGCAGCCGGGGCGCAGGACGTCGTTCATGCCGCCCGCGAAGCAGGCGACGTCGGCGCGCATCGCCGCGGCCGGGGCGAGCTGTTCGTCGACCATCTGGCCGACGAGCTTGCCGCGCACGGCCAGATTGGCGTACCGGAAGCCGGGCGTCTCCACGGCGAGCCGGGCGGCGACGAGGTCGGCCCAGCCCCGGGAGGTGCCGTCGGGCAGGTCGTCGGACAGGCCCTCGGTGAAGGAGTCGCCGAGGGCCACGAGGCTGGTGTAAGCGTTCATCTCGGCGCAGAGGCTACTTAGGTCGCGCCGCGGGTCCACCGAAAGGTGTGGAAGCCCTCGTCACCGGCCCCCGCCTCGCTACCGTGGGGAGGTGAGCCGCCACGCCGACGCCCCCCTGTGGCACACCCGCCGGGAGGCCTTCTTCTACCTGCTGCCCGTCGGGGTGGCGTTGGCGCTCTGGGTCCTGTTCGCGGTCGACGCCGGGCTGCCCGACACCCCCGCGGACGCGCTCGACACCGTGGTCTCGCTCGTGCTGATCGGCCTGCTCTGGGTGCGCCGCCGCCACCCGACCGCGCTGCTGGCCGCCACCCTCGCCGTCAGCGCGCTGTACCTGGTCCTGATGACCTGGGGGGCGGGGTTCTTCTCCCCCGACCTCGACTTCGCCTCGCCCTGGGTCCCCCTGGCGACCCCGGTGATCGTCTACAACGCCGTCCTGCACGCGGGTCCGGTCGTCGGGACCGCGCTGGCCGCGGCGCTGTACCTGGTCGCGGCGCGGCCGTGGGAGGTCTCCACGGACGTCATCCTGGGGGCCGTCACCATGGTGGTCCTCCCCGCGCTGATCGGCCTGTACCTGCGGGCCCACCGCACCCTGGTGCGGGCGCTGACCGACCGCGCCGAGCGGGCCGAGCGCGAGCAGCACCTGCTGGCCGAGCGGGCCCGCGCCGACGAGCGGGTGCGGCTGGCCGAGGAGATGCACGACGTGGTCACCCACCGGGTGAGCCTGATGGTGCTGCACGCGGGCGCCCTGGGGGTGACCGCGCCGGACGAGCGGGTCCGCGCCGCCGCCGAGGGGCTGCGCGCGGCGGGCTGCGAGGCGCTCGACGAGCTGCGCGAGCTGGTCGGTGTGCTGCGCAACCACCAGCGCGCCGACATCGACACCGATGAACCCGGGGAGGTGGACCCGGGCGCCGTGCCGGACCTGTCGACGCTGCTGGCCGAGTCCGCCTCGGTCGGGGTGCCGGTGGAGCTGGTGCGCGAGGGCAACCCGGCGCTCACCTCACCCGCTGTCGGGCGCACCGCCTACCGGGTGGTGCAGGAGTCGCTGACCAACATCCGCAAGCACGCCCCGGGCGCCCCGACCAGGGTGCACGTGCGCTACGGCGGCGACCGGGTGCGGCTGACCGTCCGCAACGACCGCGCCACCGCTCCGGTCGACCGGGGCCTGTCGCGCACCGGTTCCGGCGCCGGGCTGGCCGGGCTGCGGCAGCGGGTGGAGTTGGTCGGCGGCACCCTCACCGCCGGGCCGCGCGCCGGGGGCGGCTTCGAGGTCGACGTGGTGCTGCCCGCCTACGTGCCCGCGGGCGCCGAGCGGTGATCCGGGTCGTGCTGGTCGACGACGAGCCGATGGTGTGCGCGCACCTGACCGACATCCTGTCCTCCGCCCCGGACCTCGAGGTCGTCGACACCGCGCACGACGGCGCCGCCGCGGTCGAGTCGGTCGTCCGGCACCGCCCGCACGTGGTGCTGATGGACCTGCGGATGCCCGGCGTGGACGGCCTGACCGCCATCGAGCGGATCGCCTGCCTGCCCGAGGGGAGCAGGCCACCCGCGACCGGGCGCTGCGCCGGGTGCGGTCGCTGACCGAGCGCGAGACCGAGGTGCTGACCGGGCTGGGCGAGGGGCTGTCCAACGCCCGCATCGCCGCCCGGCTGTCGCTGAGCGAGGCCACGGTCAAGAGCCACGTGTCGCGGATGCTGGTGAAGCTGGAGGTGGAGAACCGCACGCAGGCGGGCCTGCTCGCCTACGACGCGGGCCTGGTCACCCGCTGAGCCCGGCCGGGAAAACGGAGCGCGCCGGGGTGTGACGCCTGGCACGCTGGCCGCCATGGCATCGACGCTCCTGAACATCTGCATCGACAGCAGCGACAACTACGCCCTGGTCACCTGGTGGTCGGAGGTCTTCGGCCTGCCGCTCGACCCGGACAACAAGCCGGGCGAAGAGGAGACCTGGATCGAGCTGCCCAACGGCACCACGATCATCTTCAACCGAGTCCCCGAGCCCAAGGCGGTCAAGAACCGCGTGCACATCTGCCTGCAACCCGACATCCCGCGCGACGAGGAGGTCGAGCGCCTGCTCGGCCGCGGCGCGACCCTGGTCGGCGACCTCCGCGAGCCGGACGGCACCGGCTGGGCCGTCCTCGCCGACCCGGAGGGCAACGAGTTCTGCGTGCTCCGCAGCGCCGCCGAGCGCGCCGCCACCGAGGGGTGACCGGCGCCCCGGTGTGACCGAGCGGACCCGCGGGAAAGGATTCGGCGTCCCCGGTGTTGACCCGGGCATGGACCCGGTGGTGGACGTCGTGGTGATCGGAGCGGGGCAGGCCGGTCTGTCGAGCGCGTACTTCCTGCGCCGGGCCGGGCTGGACTTCGTGGTGCTCGACGCCAACCCCGGGCCGGGCGGGGCGTGGCGGCACCGCTGGCCGACGCTGCGGCTGGGCACTGTCCACGGCATCCACGACCTGCCCGGCCTCGCCCTGCCGCACACCGACGAGGACCGGCCCGCGTCGGAGGTCGTCGCGGAGTACTTCGGTCGCTACGAGCGGGAGTTCGACCTGCCCGTGCTGCGCCCGGTGGCGGTGAAGGCCGTGCGGGACACCGGGTCGACGCTGCGGGTGGAGACCGCGCGCGGCGCCTGGGAGGCCCGGGCGCTGATCAACGCCACCGGCACCTGGGACCGCCCGTTCTGGCCGAGGTACCCCGGGCAGGCGGAGTTCGCCGGGCGGCAACTGCACACCGCCGACTACCGGGGACCGGAGGAGTTCGTCGGCAAGCGGGTGGTCGTGGTGGGCGGTGGCGCCTCGGCGGTGCAGGCGCTGATCGAGCTGGCGCCGGGGGCCGCCGCGACCACGTGGGTGACCCGCAGGCCGCCGGTGTGGCGGGACGGGCCGTTCACGCCCGAGGTCGGGCGCGCGGCGGTGGCGCGGGTCGCCGAGGCGGTGGAGGCGGGCAGGCCGCCGGAGAGCGTGGTCAGCGTGACCGGGCTGGTGCTGACCCCCGAGGTGGTCGAGGCGCGGCGCTCCGGTGTCCTGGACCGGCTCCCCGTGTTCGACCGGCTCACCGCCGACGGCGTCGCCTGGGACGACGGGCGGTTCGTGCCCGCCGACACGATCCTCTGGGCGACCGGCTTCCGGCACGCCCTCGACCACCTCGCGCCGCTGCGGCTGCGCGGTCACGGCGGGGGCATCACCGTGGCGGGGACCCGGGTCGCCGCCGACCCCCGGGTGCACCTCGTCGGCTACGGCCCCTCGGCGAGCACCATCGGCGCCACCCGCGCCGGGCGGGCCGCCGTCGCCGAGCTGAAGCGGTACCTCGCGGGCCGTGCTGCGCCGGTCGGCTGACGGCTATCGTGGGGCGACCGGTAGCGGAGGGAGTCCCATGGCGGACATCGGAGCGAGGCTCGCCGACATCGTCGGGCTGACCGAGGTGGTCGACGACCACGGCCACGACGAGTCGCTGACCGTCCCCGCCCAGCGGCCCGCCCACGTGGTGCGCCCGGAGACCGCCGAGCAGGTCGCGGCGATCCTCGAAGCCGCCACCGAGCACGCCACCCCGGTCACCGCCCGCGGTTCCGGCACCGGCCTGTCCGGGGCGGCGGTGCCCCGCGCCGACGGGATCGTGGTGTCGTTCGAGAAGATGAACCGGGTGCTGGAGATCGACACGGAGAACCACGTGGCGGTCGTGCAGCCCGGGGTGACGTTGCAGGAGCTGGAGGAGCGCACCGCCGCGGCGGGGCTGGTGTACCCGGTCTACCCCGGGGAGCTGAGCGCCAGCCTCGGCGGGAGCGTGGCCACCAACGCGGGCGGGATGCGCGCGGTCAAGTACGGCGTGACCCGCCACCACGTGCTGGGGGTGCAGGCCGCGCTGCCGACCGGGGAGCTGATCCGCACCGGCGGCCGGTTCGTCAAGTCCAGCACCGGCTACGACCTCACCCAGTTGATCGTGGGCTCCGAGGGCACGCTGGCCCTGGTGACCGAGGCGATCCTCAAGCTGCAACCGCGCGTCGCGCACCAGGCGACCGTGCTCGCGCCGTTCGCCGACCTGGCCGCGGTCGTCGCGGCGGTGCCCCGGGTGGTGGCCAGTGGGATCGGGCCGCTGATCCTGGAGTACATCGACGGCATGACCATGGGCGCGATCACCCACACCGCCGACCTGCAACTGGGCATCCCGGACGCGGTCCGCGAGACCGCGCAGGCCTACCTGGTGGTGATGCTGGAGAACCGCTCCGCCGACCGCCTGGATGAGGACGTCGCCGAAACCGGGGAGATGCTCGCCGGGCTGGGCGCGGTCGACGCGTACGTGCTGCCCGGCGGGTCCGCGCGGCGGCTGATCGAGGCGCGGGAGCGGGCCTTCTACACGGCCAAGGCCGCGGGCGCCGACGACGTGATCGACACCGTGCTGCCGCGCGCCGCCCTGCCGGACTTCATGGCCGCGGTCACCGGCATCGCCCAGGCGCACGGGACGTTCGTGATCGGGTGCGGGCACGCGGGCGACGGCAACGTCCACCTCGCGGTGTTCCAGAAGGACGCCGAGCAGCGCTCCGCCGTGCTGGGCGAGCTGTTCGCCGCGGCGATCGCGCTGGGCGGGGCCATCTCCGGCGAGCACGGCATCGGCCGGGCGAAGCGGTCGCACTTCCTGGCGTCGGAGGACCCGACGAAGGTCGAGCTGATGCGGCGGGTCAAGCAGGCGTTCGACCCCGCGGGCGTGCTCAACCCCGGCGTCCTGTTCTAGCGACCTGTTCCGAGGACCCGTTACCCGGCAAGTGAAGGATGACATGAACGGCGCACAGTCACTGATCCGCACGCTCGTCGACTCCGGGGTCGAGGTGTGCTTCGCCAACCCGGGTACCTCGGAGATGCACTTCGTCGCCGCGCTGGACTCGGTACCGGAGATGCGGGGCGTGCTCGCCCTGTTCGAGGGGGTCGTCACCGGTGCCGCGGACGGGTACGGGCGGATGGCGGGCAAGCCCGCCTGCACGCTGCTGCACCTGGGGCCGGGCCTGGCCAACGGCGGGGCGAACCTGCACAACGCCCGCCGCGCGCACACGCCGCTGGTCAACGTCGTGGGCGACCACGCGCTGTACCACAAGGGTTTCGACGCGCCGCTGGAGTCCGACATCGACTCGCTGACCGGGTGGACCGAGGGGTGGAGCCGCACCTCCACCGACACCGGGAAGGTCGGGGCCGACGCCGCCGCGGCCGTCGCCGCCGCGCGGGCGCTGCCCGGCCGGACGGCGAACCTGGTGCTGCCCGCCGACGTGTCCTGGGGCGAGGGCGGGGTCGCCGCCGCGCCCGCCCCCGTCCCGGCGCCCGACGCCGTGCCGGACTCCGCGCTGGCCGCGGTCGCCGAGGTCCTGGGGTCCGGCGAGTCCACCGTGCTCCTGCTCGGTTCCGGGGCGACCCTGGAGCGCGGGCTCGTCGCCGCCTCGCGGATCGCCGCCGCGACCGGGGTCAAGGTGCTGGTGGAGACGTTCCCGGCCCGGTTGGAGCGCGGCGCCGGGCTGCCCGCCGTGGAGCGGCTGGGGTACCTCGCCGAGCAGGTGCAGTGGCAACTGACCGACGTGCGGCACCTGGTGCTGGCCGGGGCCACCGCGCCGGTGTCGTTCTTCGCCTACCCGGGCAAGGCCTCCGAGCTGACCCCCGAGGGCTGCGCGGTGCACACCCTGGCCGCGCTGGGGTCCGACGTGGTCGACGCGCTGGAGCGGCTGGCCGAGTCGGTGGCCCCCGGGGTGGCGCCGGTGCTGCAGGAACCCTCCCGGCCCGCGCTGCCGTCGGGGGAGCTGACCCCGCAGAACTGGGCCGAGGTGATCGGGGCGCTGCTGCCGGAGGGGGCGATCGTCTCCGACGAGGCGAACACCTCCGGGCTGATGATCCCGATGGTGACCGCGGGCGGGCCCCGGCACGACGTGCTGACCCTGACCGGCGGGTCCATCGGGCAGGGGCTGCCGGTCGCGGTCGGCGCGGCCGTCGCCTGCCCGGACCGGCCCGTGGTGGCGTTGCAGGCCGACGGCAGCGCCATGTACACCATCTCGGCGCTGTGGACCATGGCCCGGGAGCAGTTGGACGTGACGACGGTGATCCTGAACAACCGGGCCTACGCGATCCTGCGGATGGAGCTGGGCCGGGTGGGGGCCGAGGGTGCCGGGCCGGTGGCCCGGTCGCTGCTGGACATCGGTGGGCCGGACCTGGACTTCGTGAAGCTCGCGGAGGGGATGGGGGTGCCCGCCACCCGGGCCACCACCGCCGAGGAGCTGGCCGAGCAGTTCGCCGCCGCGCTGGCCGAACCGGGGCCGCACCTGATCGACGCCCTGGTGCCCTCGCTGATCTGACCCGCTGCCCCTGCCGACCTGACGACGACGGGGGTCCGACCGGAAATCCGGTCAGGCCCCCGTCGTCGCGCGGCGGGTCACGGCTTGCGGCCCGCCCCGGCCCAGATGACCGCCTCGTTCGGCTGGGTGAAGTGGATCTGCTTGGCGTTGGGGCCGGTCTCCTCCGGGTGCCACTCCGGGGTCCAGACCATGCCGGGTTCGACCAGCTCGAAGTCGCCCATCAGGGCGGTGATGTCGGCGCGGGAGCGCCAGATGGCGTTGCTGCTGGAGGAGCTGTCGTACATGGCCTTGAGCTCGGCCAGCTTCGGGCCGACCTCCGGCGGGATGCCGTCGTCGGTGATGTGGGAGATGCCCAGGTAGGAGCCCCGGGGGAGCAGTTCGCGGTAGCGGGCCACGCACTGGGCGCCGATGTCCTCGCCGGTCCGCCGGTCGGGTTGGAAGACGTGCAGGACGGCGATCATGAGCAGGGCGATGGGTTCCTCCGGGTCGAGGATGCCCGTCGCCATCGCCTCCGACCACAGCTCGTCCGGGTCGCGCAGGTCCCCGTAGATCACCGCGTTGCGGTCGGTGTTGCCCTCCTCGTCCAGCAGGATCTCGGCGTGGGCCACGGCCACCGGCTCGTTGTCGACGTAGACCACCCTGGCGTCGCCGGTGATCTCCGCCGCCACCTGGTGGGTGGCGCCCGCCGTGGGCACCCCGGCGCCGATGTCGAGGAACTGGCGGATGCCCCGGTTGGTGAGGTGGCGGACCAGGCGGTTGAGGAACAGGCGGTTGGCGACGGCGATGTTGCGGACCAGGGGGAACCGCTCGACCACCCGCTGGCCGAACTCGCGGTCGATGGCCCAGTTGGCGGTGCCGCCCAGGTAGTAGTCGTACACCCGGGCCACGCTGGGGCGGTCCAGGTCGATGCCCTGCGGCGGGATCGGGTCGGAGAGGGCGTCGGACAAGGTGGGCTCCCCTGGTCGGGTTCGGTCGGTCTGCGGGATGTCAGGTGGTGCGCGCGACGAGCAGCGAGCGCAGGTACTCGACCGTGCCGTCCCGGTCCAGCGCCGCCTCGGAGATCCGGGCCCACTCGGCCCGGTAGGCGGTGAGCTTTGCCGCGCTGGTGACCGTGCGGGCGTCGCCGGGCAGTTCGATGTAGGCGAAGCTCTCGCGCAGGTCGTCGGCGAAGTCGAGCACGGTGAAGCCGGAGTGCACGTGCGACAGCGGGGCCTCGTAGGGCAGGAACCGCAGGTCCAGGTTGTCGTGGGTGCCGATCATGGTCAGCAGGTGCTCCACTTGGTCGACCACCAGGTCGCGCGTGCGGCCGCCCGGCAGCCGCTGCAGGCAGGACGGGCTGAGCACCGCGCGGTAGGCGGGCGGGTCGGCCACGGTGAAGATCTCGGTGCGCGCCCTGCGCCTGCGGAAGCGCTCGGTGATCTCGGTCTGCGCCACCACGCCGGGGAGCCAGGCCAACTGGAACTGCTTGAGCATGTACCGCTCGGACTGCAACGGGCCCGGAATCCGCTCGGTGTGCCAGCCCAGGATGGTCTCCGCCTCCGACTCCAGGTCGACCAGCAGGGCGAACTCGTCGGTCTCCTGCAGGCCGGAGCGAATCCGGCGCTCGGTCAGCCGCTCCGCGAGCAGCACCATCTCCTTGGCCTCGTCGTCCGGGGTGGCCAGGACCTGGAGCATCCGGCGCAGTTCGTCGGCCTTGACCCCGACCTTGGCCGCCTCGATCTTCTGGATCTTGCTCTGCGTGCAGCCGAGGTGATCGGCCACTTCGGCCTGGGTCCGCCCGGCGCTCTGGCGGGCGGTCTGGATGCGCCGGGCCAGCGCACGGCGTGCGGCGTTGTCCTGCACCCGGTTTCCACCTCTTCGGTCCGGCTGTGGGAAGCCGAATCAGCGTATCCGACCGTGCGTGTCCGCACCCTGCTCGGTTGGGCGAGCCCGGAACCGCCGCGGTGGTTTCGGATTAATCCGAAACCACCCTGGGTCAGGTCCGCCACCGGCTCGAACTGATGGACACCCGCGGACCGTCAGGTCACCTGTCGCCGACGGTACCCAGGAAACGAGTCCACGCGGTCTGCCGGAAGGACAGTCCGCCGAGTCCGCGGTTTTTGGAATCGCGGACATCGGCGCCGGTCAACGCGGTGAAGCGGACCTCGACGCAGTCGCCGTTCGGCTCGCACCGGCTCGAGGTGCGCCAGTCGCCCGCGCTCGCCGGGCGTCCCCCGTGACTGAACCCGTTCTCGCTCATGGTGTGTCTCCACTCGTTCGGGTGAGGTCCGATGGGATTAATCCTGCCAGCGGAATAATCGAAGTGCAACACACCGTGATGCGATCCGCGCTGAGAGTGACGACGGTTACCCGATCCTCAGATCATCCCCTGTCTTCCCCGCGTCAGTCGGGAGTCCGCGCGACAAGGGTGGATTAATCGCTTTTCCGGATGATGATCATTTGTTTGAACAAGGGAATAATCCGGACCCGGTCCGGATTTCGGTTCGCCCGGAGGATCGACTACCGTTCGCCGTAGACGGCGGACCACCCGGCGCTCGACGTGCGGTTTCGGCTCCATTTCACTCTTCAGTGGAGATTGTGGGAACACCCACCGCGGAGCGATTCGACCGACACCGGGCACCGGCTCCGCCGCCACCGGGAAAGCCGAACCGAGGGACTGGGCACCGACATGCACAGCACAGCGCACCGCACCCGCGGCCAGGAACCGCCCGCGGGCCGCGTCCGGCCCGGGGACCCCGCGCCCTGGACGCTGTCGCCCACCCGGCGCGACTCCGACCGGATCACCACCGCCCTGCTGGCCGCGGTCGACCCCGCCGCCCGCCCGGGCGGCGCGGGCCCGGCCGTCTCCGACGGGGTGGCCCGGCTGGCGCGGCGGCTGCGGGCGGCGGTGCTGCTCATCCCCGCCCTGCTGCACGGCGCTTGGCGCGCCGCGTTCTCCGGCCTCGGCGGCCCCGTCGCCGTGGTCGTCCTCGGGGTGGCACCGGCGCGGGAAACCGACCCGCCCGGCCGCCCCCGCCCACGCACGTCGACCCTGGGGCAGGTGGGGGAGCACCTGCCGGAGGGGAACCGGGAAGCCGCCTAGACCCGTCGGGGGCGACGGGTCGTTGTTTCCGGGCGCGGAGGTGGCGCCGGTTCCGGTTCGAGGGGTCAGGGTCGGCGGGCGTGTTCGCGTCACCGCTGTTCCCCGGTGCGGTGCACCGGGGAACAGCGGTGACGCGCGGTGGGGTTGGGTTTGGGCTTGGGTGCTGGGTGTTCGACTGTGGCTGTGGTTTAAGGGCCCGGTCGTTTTCGGGGCGTGCCCGGGTGGGTGGATCTGCTTGGGCGGGGCCC
>NZ_AYXG01000226.1 GCF_000564855.1 Actinokineospora spheciospongiae | reverse complement strand
ACCCACCCGGGCAGGGCCGTAGCCGGGCCGGCGGTTTTCGGGGCGGTCGGCTGACCAAGCACATCCACCCGCGTGAGCCTCTGCTTGGCCGGGCCGGCGGTTGCGGGGTGGTCGGCTGACCAAGCGCATCCACCCGCCCGGTTCTCTGCTTGGCCGGGCCTGCGGTTCGTGGGTGGCCGGGCGGCTTCGAGGACGGGTCCTGGGGGCGTGGGACGGACGTGATCCGGGACCACGCCCCTCCCGCCGCGGGGGGTGCCCCGGCTAGGGTGCTCCCCGTGGTGACCCCATGATCGAGAAGATCCTGCCCGCCGCTGTCGTCGCGGTGGAGGCGTACGACGACCCGCCGGAGGCCGTGCTCCTGCCCGAGGAGGAGCCGTGCGTGGCGAAGTCCGTCGACAAGCGCAGGCGCGAGTTCACCACCGTCCGGCACTGCGCGCGGCAGGCGCTGGCCCGGTTGGGCCGCCCGCCCGCGGCGATCGTCCCCGGTGAGCGCGGTGCCCCGGGGTGGCCGGACGGGGTGGTGGGCAGCATGACCCACTGCGCCGGGTACCGGGCCGCGGTGCTGGCCGAGGCGGGCGAGATCATCACCGTGGGCATCGACGCCGAGCCGCACGTGCCGCTGCCCGAGGGCGTGGAGAGCGCGGTGACCCTGGCCGACGAGCGGGTGCACCTGGCCGAGTTGGCCGCGGCGCACCCCGGGGTGCACTGGGACAAGCTGCTGTTCGCGGCCAAGGAGAGCGTCTACAAGGCGTGGTTCCCGTTGGCCAGGGAGTGGCTGGGGTTCTCCGACGCGCGGTTGCGGTTCGACCCGGCGGGCACCTTCACCGCCGAATTGCTCGTCGACGGCCCCCGGGTCAAGGGGGAGGTGCTGCGCGGGTTCCAGGGCCGGTGGCTGGCCGAGGGCGGGTTCGTGGTCGCCGCGATCGCCATCGCCGTCTGACTTGGTAGGTTGCGCTGAGCAACCAACTCCAGCGGAGGCGACGATGGCGGCAGGCTCGGGACCGTGGGCGGAACCCGGGGCGTTCGAGGTGGCCCCGGGCGTGCACCGCATCCCGCTGCCGCTGCCCGGTGACGGCCTGCACGCGGTCAACGTCTACAGCGTCGAGACCACCGACGGGCTGGTGCTGATCGACTCCGGTTGGGGGTTGCGGGAGGCGCGCGACCTGCTGGAGTCCGCGCTGAACTCCCTCGACCACGACTTCGGCTCGGTGTCGCGGTTCCTGGTCACCCACATGCACCGCGACCACTACACGATGGCCGTGGAGCTGCGCCGGATGTTCGGCACCCGGATCGCCCTCGGCATCGGTGAGCAGCCCAACCTCGACGTGGTCCTCGCGGGCGAGGCCGAGCGCCAGGTGAGCGACCTGCGCGCCTGGGGCGCGACCGCCCTGCAGTCGAAGCTGCGGGCGATGCTGGGTCAGCGCGACCCCGGCCGCCCCAGCTACGAGCTGCCCGACGAATGGCTTTCCGGGACCCAGGACATCGTCCTCGGCGACCGCACCCTCACCGCCGTGCCGACCCCCGGCCACACCCGCGGGCACGTCGTGTTCGTCGACGCGGCGGCCGGGCTGCTGTTCGCCGGGGACCACGTGCTGCCGCACATCACCCCGTCGATCGGCTTCGAGCCCGCCCGGGCCCGGCTGCCGCTGGGCGACTACCTGGACTCGCTGCGGCTGATGCGCACCCACCCCGACATGCGGCTGCTGCCCGCGCACGGCCCGGTGGCCCCCAGCGTGCACGCCAGGGTGGACGAGCTGCTGGAGCACCACGAGCAGCGGTTGGCGCGCACCGCCGAGGCCGTCCGCGACGGCGCGGGCACCGCGTTCGAGGCCGCCCGCCGCCTGGGCTGGACCCGGCGCGAGCGCGCCTTCGACACCCTCGACCTGTTCAACCAGGTGCTGGCCGTCGGGGAGACCGCGGCGCACCTGGACGTGCTCGTCGTCCGCGGCGCGCTCAAGTCGTCCACCGCGAACGGTGTGGTGGAGTACGCGGCGCCCGGTCAGTCGAACAGCGAGGGCTGACCGCCCGGGGCGGCGCCCTCGATCCCCAGCATCCGCAGCTTGGTGGCGGCACCGGCGCCCGCGGAGAACCCGCCGACCTTGCCGCCCGCGCCCAGCACCCGGTGGCACGGCACGACGACCGGGTACGGGTTGGCGCCCATGGCCTGCCCCACCGCCTGCGCGGACCCCGGCGCGCCGACCGCCCTGGCGACCTCGCCGTAGGTGGTGGTCTCGCCCGGCGGGACGGTGCGGATGAACTCGTAGGCGCGGCGGTGGAACTCGGGGATGCCGGTCGGGTCGACCGGGATGTCGCGCAGGTCGTCGCGCTCGCCCCCGAGCAGGCGGGCGATCCGGCGGACCGCGTCCGCCACCGGCCCACCGGGTTCGGTGGGCACCGGGTCGGCGATCCGCCCGCGCAGGTGCGCCTCGGTGCCCGCCCGGTCGCCGCCGGGCAGCTCCACGGCCACCAGGCCGCGGTCGTTCCAGGCCAGCGCGCACCAGCCCAGCGGCGTGTCGAACATCGTGTACGCGGTCACCGCCGCATTCTCGCGCCCCGCGCGCACCGAACCCCGCGCCGGGGTGGCGGCGCGGGGTTCGGCTGATCGCACGGCGTCCCGGCTCCGGTGGTTTCCGGGACCGGGACGGTGGATCAGGTGTGCAGCAACTGGTTGAAGAAGGAGCGGTAGCGGCGCAGGGCCTGGCGCAGGTCCTCGGTGTGCGCCTCGCTGTCGCCGCCGCCCTGCCACTGGCCCTCCAGGCCGCGCTTGTGCTCGGCGAAGGTCTTGGCCAGGTTCTGCATGACCTCGGCCACCAGGTGGTCGGCGTCGCGGACTGCCTCGCGCGGGTCGTCGACGAAGTTCGCCTGGACCTTCGACCACTCGCCCCGGAAGCGCTCCACCTCGGCGTCGGCGAACAGTTCCGCGCCGGGCTCCTCGGCCTCGCCCGCCGCGGGGGTGCCGCGCTCGCGCTGCCCGTGCTCCGCCTGGGGCTGCTCGGTGGACTCCGGGTAGCCGGGCGACCGGTTCGGGTCCACCGGGGGCTGGGCTTCGTAGGTGGGCGCGCCGTCCCAGTTGCCCCGGTCGGACTGGCCGGACTGGCGGTCGGTGTCCCGCGGGTCGGTGACGTCGGCGGTGGCGAACCCGCTGTGGTGCTCGCCGCGGTCGCCGTCAGCGGTGCGGTCCGGGTTCTGGTCCGCGTCGCGGTGGTGGGTCGCGTCCTGGTCGTCGTGGTGCCCACCGGTCGACCGGTCGGCGGTGTGCGGACCGTCGGTCCTGGGGTCCACAGTGGACTTCGCCGGGCTGGAGTCGGACACCAGGTCCTCGGTGTGCAGTCGATGGTCGTCGGAAGTGGTGCTGTTGCGCATGGTGGTGTCTCCGGTTCGGGGGATCGGGGGGAGCGGTGCTCAGCGCTTGGCGGTCGGGCGGTGCGGCGCGTCGCCGTCCACCGCGTGTCCGTCGTTGCCGCCGCGGTGCCCGTCGCCGCCCAGGAGGTCGGTGAACAGGTCGCGGTAGTGCACCATCGCCTCGCGCAGCTCCTCGGTGGAGGCGTTCTCCTTGCCGCGCACCCGGTGCGCCGCGCGGTAGTGCTCCATGGTGGACGCGTGCTCGACGGACAGCCTGCGCACGCGGTCCTCGTGCGAACCGTCGGTCGGGTAGCCGCGCTCGGCCATCACGACGGTGACCAGCCGGTCGGCCTCCTGCACCGCGGGGGCGGGGCGGTCGACGAACTGCTCCTGCACGCCCCGCCACTGCGCGGCGTAGCGGTCGCGCGCCTGCGGCTCCAGCGGCCGGATGTCCAGCTTGGCGTGTTCCTTCTCCCGCTCCAGCAGCTCGCGCTCGGCGTCCTTGCGGGGGTGCTCGGCGACCGTCCGGTCGTACTCGGGGCCGAACCGCTCGCGCAGGTGCTTGCGCCGGGACTGCATCCTGGCGACCACTGCCACCAGCGCGATGATGACGACGGCCGCGACGACAATGCCGATGATCGCGCCTGTCGACATGGGGTTCTCCTTTCAGTGCAAGGAATTCCTCCTCGTTGTTCGGTGACGTACCACCCGTGCCGAACCTGAAACGGAGATGGGGCCACGTTGGGCCATTTGCCGCACCCCGGTGTGCTCCGGGGGCGGGTTGTCCGCTGTGGACGGTCAGGGCTCCAGGGAGACCAGGTCGCGGTCGCCGAACTGGTAGCCGACGCCGCGCACGGTGCGCACCAGCGGCACCGTGGGGTCGATCTTGCTGCGCAGCCTGCGGATGTGCACGTCCACGGTGCGCTCGCTGACGTAGGAAGTGCCCCACACCGCGCTCATCAGCGCCTGCCTGCGGTGCACCCGGTTCGGGTGCCCGGCCAGGTAGGCCAGCAGGTCGAATTCCAACCTGGTCAGTTCCACCTCGTGCCCGTGCCAGAGCACCCGGCGCGAACCGGTCAGCACCCGCAGCGGGGCCCGGACGGCCCGCGGCAGCGGCACCACCACCCCCAGCGGGGGCGTCTCGTCGACGGTGACCGCGGCGGTCACCCCGTCGTGCCTGCCGAGCGCGTGCAGGGCGTCGGCCAGTTCCCCGGCCAGCGCGGGCACCGCCGCGGCGGCGGCGGTGAGGTGCACGGTCAGGGTGAGCCGGGTCGGGCGGGTGGCGCTGGACCGGTGGTCGGAGAGTGCGGCAACCATGGTTGAACCCCTAGTGGTGTGAGTCGGGAAGCGGGTGTGGCGGGAGCGGGCGAACGGGGTCGCTCAGCTCGGACATCGCTTGCCGTTGATCACGGTAGGGGGCACGTCGGACAGTCGACCAGGGGACTAATGCCTGGTCAACGGTGTTCCGCAGCGTGGGATGCGTAGCTCAGGTCACTCCGCTGTCACCCCGGCGGCGGTTTCCACCGCGAGGTACGGGTGCACCGGGGCGTCCCCGCCGCGCGGCAGGAACCACTCGTCGAAGTCCAGGCCGGGGGTGCCGAGCAGGTCGATGTCGTCCTCGTCGGCGTCCGCGCCCTCGCCCTGGTCGTAGAGGCGCTCGTGCTCCACGCCGCCGAGCACGTGCTCGTCGAACGCGGCCATGATCTCCTTCATCGGCAGCTCGTCGATCAGCCCGGCCAGCTCGAGCTGCACCGCCGCCTCGGTCTTGAGCACGTGCAGCGCCAGCGCCTCGGCCGTGCACAGCGGCGCGGTCCAGCCCGGCTGGGTCAGCCGGTGGCCCAGGATCGCGGTGATCACCAGGAACTGCTTGGCGAACAGGGCGCCGTAGTGGTCGGCGTAGCGCTGCGGGAGCTGGTCGAGCACGCTGAGCGCCTCCACCTCGCTGGCCGAGGTCTCCGCGTCCTCCAGCTCCTGCACGTCGGCGAACAGCTCGTCGGTGAGGACCTCCATGCCCTGCACCATGGCCCCGGCGACCAGCCGGGCCGCCTGCGCCGACACCGCGCAGGACGGGTCGTCGGCGACGTGCCCGAACGCCTCCGGGCCCACCGCGCGGAGCTGCGCCGAGGACGCCTCCAGCTCGTCGCGCAGCGCGGCGACCTCCTCCTCCGACAGCTCCCCGTCCTCGTCGTCGGAGTCCTCGGCGACCTCGACGTCGCCGAGCGCGGCCGCCAGGTCGTCGTCGGTGGCGATGACCTCGCACCGACCCACCGACCAGCCCTCCAGCAGGTCGGTCTGGGCCAGCAGCTCGGTCAGCACGTGCCGGGCCGCCTCCTCGGCGAAGGCCAGCGCGGGGGCGTCCAGCAGCCAGGTGATGACCGCCCCGTGCGGGTGCACGGCGACCCGGTGGTCGAGCGGTTCCACCTCCAGCCCGTCCGGCCCCTCGATCCCGGCGAGCAGGTCGAGCTGCTCGTCGAGCAGGGCGGCGACGCCGTGCTGCTGCAGCGGGTCGAGACCGGGGAGGTCCGGGGCGGGGGCGACGTCGGCGGTGAGCTGGTATTCCACGCACCCGAGTCTAGAAGCCCCGTCAGTCGACGAGGGCGATGGGCGCCCGTGGCCGCAGGTACGGGCCGTCCGCGCCGGTGCCCGCCTGCTCGATGACCATGTCCGCGCGGCGCCCGCGCACCCGCAGGGTGGCCACCGCGTTGCCGAAGTAGGGGCCCGCCGCCTTCGTCCAGTCCACCGGCAGCGGCTCGATCTCCTCGGAGCGGTACATCCACCGGCGCAGCCCGTTGGCCAGCGGCCGCCACCAGGCCAGCTTGAACAGCGGCCGCATGTACCCCTCGATGCTGTTGTGCAGCGGCGAGCAGGTCAGTTGCCACACCCTGGCGTTGACCTCCCGGTCGAAGGTGGCCTCGGCGGCGTAGACGTGGTGCACGTCGCCGGAGAGCACGCAGACCGACGCCGCGCTGCCCTCGGCGATGCGGCGGATGAGCCGGGTCAGCCGGTCGTAGGAGCCGCGGAAGGAAGGCCAGTGCTCCAGGTCGGCGCCCTGGCGCAGCTTCTCCGCCAGCCGCCCGCGCCAGTCGGTGCGCCGGGCGGCGACCTCGTTCATCGACTGGGCGTGGCTGACCACGTGCGGCATCAGCCACGGCAGCGAGGAGCCGATGAGCAGGTGGTCGTAGTCGCCGTCGGCGTTCTCCTCGATCCACTCGAACTCGCCGTCGCCGACCATGGAGCGGTGCCCGTCCTTGAGGATGCGCCCGGAGCGGGTGTCGATGACCAGCAGCCGCACGTTGCCGAAGTCGCGGCGGTAGCTCCAGCGGGTGCCCTTGCGCCCGTTGACCTCCTGGGCGGCGACCTCGGCGAACGCGCGCAGCACGCCCTCGGCGTCGCCGGAGCGGCCCTCGGCCAGCACCGCGGCGAAGGTCTTGTCCTCGGCCAGCTCGTCCGGCGACAGGTTGCCGATGTGCTGGTAGATCCAGTACGTGACCAGCGCGCCCTGCTCGCGCTCGGCCCACCAGGAGGTGGCCTCGATGGCGTCGCGCCAGTCCTGGGAGGTGTTCCAGTCGTCGCGCACGTCGTGGTCGTCGAAGACCATCGAGGTGGGGACGGTGGACAGCAGCCAGCGGATCAGCGGGGTCGACCAGGACTCGTGGTAGAGCCGGACGTACTCCTCGAAGTTCGCCACCTCCACCCCGGGCGGCTCGTCCAGCGAGCGCCGGGTGGAGATCCACTCCTGGGTCGCCTTGCTGGTCTCGTCGGCGTACACCTGGTCACCGAGCATGACCATGGAGTCCGGCCAGTCCCGCTCGTCCTGGGTGCTCATCCGCACCGCGTAGGCGGCGAGCGCGTCGGTGCCCCACTTCTTGTTCTCCGCCGGGTCCTCGCTCTCGGGCTTGCGGCAGGACCCGAACAGCATCAGGAAGTCCTTGTCGCCGCCGACGGGCAGCGTGCGGATGCGGCTGGGCGGCAGGTCGGAGTCGGGCAGCGGCCAGCGGACCTCCCCGTCCAGGCGCACCTGGTACTCCAGCGACGTCGCCGGTTCCAGGTCGGTGAGCACGACCAGCGCGTAGTGGCGGCCCGCGACCCGGAAGGTGGGGACCTCCCGGCCCCCGACGTCGACCGAGCACGCGGCGTCGGTCTCCACCCACACCGTGGCCGACCGGTCGTCCACGTGCCGCAGCAGCGGCCCCAGCAGCAGCTCAGCCATGTCAACTCCTCTGCTCCGACTCGACGACCGGACGACCATATCCGCAGTCCAGCGACCCCGCCCACGGGTGTGGAATCCACTGTGGACCCACTGTGGCGGACGCGCCTGGCGTCGTTGGTCGCTTCGGCGCAGCCCTGCTGGGCCGAATGGGTGTTCGACACGTGCGAATGGCCCAACGGGTCTTCCCGGTGACCCGCCGCGTCCGGGTCCCCGCGCGGTCGTCACGAGGGTCTGAGCGCGTTCCGGCCCGCGAGGGCGCATGCTGCCAGGTGTGCGCCGCGTCCGGCGCGCAGGGGGCGCCATGAGTTCGGTCACCCTCCCCGGGCGCGGCTTCCGCGCCCGGGGGACCGGGCCGCGCGGCGGTGGCGGGGCGCCGGACGGCAAGTCCGGAGTGGACGGTCGGTTGCCGCTCGACCGCCCCCGCGACCGGTCGCGCCGACCCCGCTCCCCGGGGTCGCGACCGTGACCGGTCCACGGTCGCGGGTAACCCGATCGAGTACTTCGATCACGAACACCTCGCCAGGTGCCCCCTCCCTCGGCCAGAGTTGGAACGCTCGCACCCGCGCGCGCCGCGCGCCGCGTCCGACAGAGCACCCGCGACACCCCGCCGGTGCTGACGGCGACTGCGAGGAACAGGAGATCGGGCACTTGGACGACGTGGTCCCGCTGCCGCTCCCGCACGCGGTCGACCGGCCCCGCCCGGCGCCGCCCGCGGGTGGTCGGTCCGCGCCGCGGCCCGGGGGGCGGACGCGTCGACGTGAAGATCCTTCGCCTGTGCCCCAGGGGACCCGGCGGCGGACCGCGCCCGGTCCCGACACCCGGTTGGCGGCTCGCGCGCGGGACACCGGCGGGGCCAGGATCACCGGGGGCGGTAGGGTCCTCCTGCTCCCCGGCGAGGCGAACCGCGATCCCGGTCACCCCGGGGCCCCGGACACCCGGCGCCCCGGTCGCGGGCGGAGCGGACACCCCACCCCCGGACGGGACGCGCCTTCCCGCGCCGGTGCCCGACCCGGCGCGCCCCGGCTCCCCCGCAGCGCACCCCGGCCCGCCGCGCGACCGGCGACACCGGCCCGCCGCGCGGCGGGACAGCTCCTCCGAGAACGGCAGGCACCTCTGCCTCCACCGGCCGACGGCCGCCCCCGGGCGGCGGGCCGGGAAAGGGAACACGCATGAACACCTACTTCCAGGGGCTGCTCTGGGTCCTGGGCGCCGCGGCGGTCGCCGCCGCGATCGCCTACTTCCTGCGCCACGTCGGCGAGACCGAGGGCACGGTCGAGAACAACGAGTCCGCCGGGCAGGTGTTCACCATCGTCGGCGGGCTGCACGCGGTCCTGCTGGCGTTCGTGCTGATCTCGCTGTTCGACGGCACCACCGCCGCCGAGGACGGCTCCTACCGCGAGGCCGACAGCGTCGTCGCCGCGTCCTGGGCCGCCGACGCCCTGCCCGAACCCACCCGGACCGAGGTCCGCGACCTGGCCGCCCGGTACGCCCAGGAGGTCGCCGACGTCGAGTGGCCGATGATGGCCACCGGCAACGGCGAGGTCGGCGACAAGGGCTGGGCGCTGCTGGACGAGCTGCGCACCACGATCCGCGAGGCCCAGGCGAACGACGACTTCCAGAACGACCAGAAGAACCTCGCCTCGGACAAGCTCTGGGAGGCCTACGAGGCCCGCCAGCAGCGGCTCAACACCGCGGGCGGCGACGGCGTCACCGACGTGGTGTGGTTCGCCCTGGTGCTCGGCAGCGTCATGACGATCTCGCTGGCCCTGCTGTTCGGCGGACCGCAACCGCTGGTCCACATCATCATCGTCGGCATCCTGGCCGGTCTGCTGTCCCTGCTGCTGTTCGCCACCTACCAACTGCAGAACCCGTTCGCGGGCGCGGCGAAGGTGGAACCGGCGGCCTTCGAAGCCGTACTGGCCCGCTTGCGATGAGGCGCCCCCAGGCCGTCCTGTCCGCCATCGCCGTGTCCACGGTGCTGGCGGGCACGGCGCTGCTCACCGCCGACCCGGACCCGGTCCTGCTGACCGCGGGCCCACCCGCCCCGGCCGACTGCACCTTCTTCCGGGTCACCAACAGCGGCCACGGCCTGTCGACCCTCAGCTCGATCGACCTGGCCGCGGGCACGGCCACCCGGGTGCGCACCCTCGAGTTCCGGGCCGCCGCCCTCGGCTACGCCAACGGCCGCATCTACGCCCTCACCGACGAGGGCTTCCACCCGACCTCCCGGCTGATCACCATGGACACCACGGGCAAGGTCCTCTCGACCACCCCCCTGCGCGACACCGCCCACGGCGGCTTCGGCATCCGGGGCGGCGCGGTCGCCAACGGCCACTTCCACGCCATCGCGGGCACCACCCTGCTCTCCATCCGCCTCAGCGACGCCGTGGTCGACGCCCGGGTCCACCTGTCCCTGTCCGGCATCACCGTCGACGACCTCGCACACCGCCCGGCCGACGGCCGCCTCTACGGCGTGTCCACCCCGGTGCTGTTCCCCGGCCAGGGCCGCGCGGTCCGAATCGACCCGGCCACCGGCTCGGTCACCCAGACAGGCCAGAACCCCCTCCCGGTCAGCACCTCCTACGGCTCGGTGGTCCTCGCCCCCGACGGCGCCCTCTACCCGGTCTCCAACCGCACCAACGGCCGCTCCCGCGTCTACCGCCTCCCCCTGACCCCCGGCGGCAGCCCCACCGAAACCCTCGTCCTCCCCCCGGCGGACTCCGCCGACGCCTCCGAGTGCGTCCCCCGCCCGGCACCCCCCACCACCCCACCG
>NZ_AYXG01000225.1 GCF_000564855.1 Actinokineospora spheciospongiae | reverse complement strand
GGCCCCGGCCAAACACATCCACCCAGCCGGGCACCACCCACACAAAGACCGGGCCTGAGCCGAAGCGCGCGGCGAAACACAGCCACCCACCCGGACACACCCACCAAGAGACCAAGGCTCTGAGCAGCACACGCAGAAGAGCCGGGATCGACGTCGATCCCGGCTCTCGTGTCCTCGGGTCAGGCCCGGACGCCCGCCTTGCTCACGCGGGTGCGGGCGGCGTGGGCGGCGCGGCGCTCGGCCTCGTCCAGGCCGCCCCAGATGCCGTAGGGCTCCACCACGGTCAGCGCGTGCTCGCGGCACTGCGCCAGCACCGGGCAGCCCTGGCAGATCTCCTTGGCCGTGCGGACCCTGGCGGCCCTGGCCTGGCCGCGCTCGGAGTCCGGGTGGAAGAAGCGGGCGCTGTCCATGCCCCGGCACGACCCGTGGCGCTGCCAGTCCCACGTGTCCGCGATCGGACCGGGCAGGCGTGAGACGTCGCTCATGGCGGGGCTCCCCTCGTCGCTGGTTGAGCCGGTGTTACCCAACCGGTTGCGGGGTCAAACGAACTGTGCGTCGATTTTCCGGTGGGCCGTTGAACAGGACTTTCCCGGTGGTCGTGGGTCACACTGGGGGCCGGACAACCGGAGCGGCCCCCGGGGAGGGTGACGTGGCGCGACCGATTTGGCACGGAGCGATCAACTTCGGGCTGGTGACCGTCCCGGTCGACATGTTCGGCGCGACCGAGGACCACACCGTCAGCTTCCGGCAGTTCGAGCGGGGCACCTCGGACCGCATCCGGTACAAGCGGGTCAACGAGCGCACCGGCGAGGAGGTCGCCTACGCCGACATCGTCAAGGGCGCGGAGGTCGGCGGCGGCGAGTACGTGATCGTCGAGCCGGACGAGCTGGACCAGATCGCGCCCGGCCGCTCGCGCACGATCGACATCACCGCGTTCGTCGACCTCGACGAGATTGACCCGATCCACTTCCAGAAGACCTACTGGCTGGCCCCGGCCAAGGACGAGTACGGCAAGGCCTACAGCCTGCTGCTGCAGGCGATGCGCAAGACCAACCGGGCCGGGATCGCCGGTTTCGTCATGCGCGGCAAGGAGTACCTGACCGCGGTGCGCGCGGGCGGCGACCTGCTGATGCTGACCACGCTGCTGTTCCCCGAGGACATCCGCGACCCGGCCGACGAGCTCAAGTCGATGCCGGAGATCACCCCGGCGCGCGGCCGGGAGCTGGACATGGCGGTCAACCTGATCGAGTCGATGACCGAGGAGTGGTCGCCGGAGGACCACCACGACACCTACACCCAGCGGGTCGAGCAGCTCATCGAGGACAAGCGCCAGGGCCGCGAGATCGTCACCGAGGAGGCGCCGAGCAGCCCGACGAAGGTGGTCGACCTGTTCGAGGCGCTCAGCAAGAGCGTGGAGAGCCGCAAGAAGCGCCGCGAGGGCGGGGGCTCGGCCAAGCCGTCGGCGGGGTCGTCGAAGAAGCCGTCGGTCGACCTCGACGGGCTGAGCAAGGCGGAGCTGGAGAAGATGGCCCGCGAGCTGGACGTCAAGGGCCGCTCCAAGATGACCCGCGACGAGCTGCGGGACGCGGTGGCCGCGGCCGGGTCGGGCAGGCGGGAGGCGTCCTGACCGACCCCGCCCCCGGTGCACGACGCGGGCGCGGCCCAGTCGCCGCGGTGGCCGCCGGAGTCCAAGGCGGAGCGCAGCCAGGCCCGTGGGCCGGGGTGGTGGTCCGGGGCCGGTGGACCCGTGGGCGGCGCGGTCGGTGCCGGAACCGGACAACAGGTGGACGGACCGGGCGGCTCAGCACTCGATGACGTTCAGGGCCAGGCCCCCGCGCGCGGTCTCCTTGTACTTGGTGTGCATGTCCGCGCCGGTCTGGCGCATGGTCTTGATCACCTTGTCCAGGTGGACGATGTGCGTGCCGTCGCCGCGCAGCGCCATCCGGGAGGCGTTGATGGCCTTGGTCGACCCGACCGCGTTGCGCTCGATGCACGGGATCTGCACCAGGCCGCCGACCGGGTCGCAGGTCAGGCCGAGGTGGTGCTCCAGCCCGATCTCGGCGGCGTTCTCGACCTGGGCGACGGTGCCGCCGAGCACGGCGGTGAGGCCCGCCGCGGCCATGGCGCAGGCGGAGCCGACCTCCCCCTGGCAGCCCACCTCGGCACCGGAGATGGACCCGGTCTCCTTGAGCACCACGCCGATCGCGGCGGCGGTGAGCAGGAAGTCGACCACGCCGTCGAGCGTGGCGGTGGGGATGAACCGGGTGTAGTAGTGCAGGACGGCGGGGATGATGCCCGCGGCGCCGTTGGTGGGCGCGGTGACGACCCGGCCGCCGGAGGCGTTCTCCTCGTTGACCGCGAGCGCGTAGAGGCTCACCCAGTCCATGACGTAGAGCGGGTCGCCCGCGCCGTCCTCGGCGAGCAGCTTCTCGTGCAGCGCCTTGGCGCGGCGCGGGACCTTGAGGCCGCCGGGGAGGGTGCCGTCGCGCGCGCACCCGGCCGCCACGCAGTCGCGCATGACCTGCCAGATGTCGAGCAGGCCCGCGCGGACCTCGGCCTCGGTGCGCCACACCAGTTCGTTGGCCAGCATCACCTCGGCGATGGTCAGCCCGTGCGCGGCGCAGTGCGCGAGCAGGTCGGCGCCGGTGCGGAACGGGTACGGCACCGGGGTGGTGTCGGCGGAGATCACCGGCCCGTCGGCGGCCTCCTGGTCGAGCACGAAGCCGCCGCCCACCGAGTAGTAGGTGCGCTCGGCGAGCCGCTCCCCCGCCGCGTCGAAGGCGGTGAAGGTCATGCCGTTGGGGTGCAGCGGCAGCGCCTTGCGGCGGTGCATGACCAGGTCGGTGTCCTCGGTGAAGGCGATCGGGTGGGTGCCGAGCAGCCGCAGCCCGGCCGTGGCCCGGATCGCCGCGACCCTGGTGGGCACCGCGTCGGTGTCGATGTCCTCGGGGCGTTCGCCCTCCAGGCCGAGCAGCACGGCCTTGTCGCTGCCGTGGCCGTGCCCGGTGGCGCCGAGCGAGCCGAACAGCTCGGCGCGGACCCGGGCGACCCGGTCGAGCAGCCCGGCGGCGCGCAGGCCGTCGGCGAAGATCAGCGCGGCGCGCATCGGGCCCACGGTGTGTGAACTCGACGGCCCGATGCCGATGCTGAACAGGTCGAAGACGCTGACCGCCACGACGTTTCTCCTCGGTGTGTCATGACGGCGCGGCGGCGGGGGCCGGATCGCGGCCCCCGCCTGCGTCCGTCGTCTCAGCCCAGCTCGGGGTAGAGCGGGCGGCGTTTGACCAGCAGGGCCACGCGGTCGCGCAGCGCGGAGCTGGTTTCCTCGTCGAAGTCGGGCCGCAGCGCGACGGCGATGATGTCGGCGACCTCGGCGAAGTCCTCGGCGTCGAAGCCGCGGGTGGCCAGCGCCGGGGTGCCGATCCGCAGGCCCGAGGTCACCATCGGCGGCCGGGGGTCGAACGGGACGGCGTTGCGGTTGACGGTGATGCCGATGCCGTGCAGGCGGTCCTCGGCCTGCTGCCCGTCGAGCTGCGAGTCCACCAGGTCGACCAGGACCAGGTGCACGTCGGTGCCCCCGGAGGACACCTTGACGCCCGCCGCGGCGGCGTCGGGCGCGGAGAGCCGGTCGGCCAGGATGCGCGCGCCCTCCAGGACGCGGCGCTGCCGCTCGGCGAACTCCTCGGTGGCGGCGATCTTGAACGCCACCGCCTTGGCGGCGATCACGTGCTCGAGCGGGCCGCCCTGCTGGCCGGGGAACACCGCCGAGTTGACCTTCTTGGCCAGCTCCTGGGTGGACAGGATCACCCCGCCGCGCGGACCGCCGAGGGTCTTGTGCGTGGTGGTGGTGACCAGGTCGGCGTGCGGCACCGGGCTCGGGTGCAGGCCGGCGGCGACCAGACCGGCGAAGTGCGCCATGTCGACCATGAGCTTGGCGCCCACCGAGTCGGCGATGCGGCGGAACTCGGCGAAGTCGAGCTGGCGCGGGTAGGCCGACCAACCCGCGATGACGAGCTGCGGCTTGTGCTCCTGGGCCAGGCGCTCGACCTCGGCCATGTCGACCAGGCCGGTCTCCTTGTCGACGTGGTAGGCGGCGACGTTGTAGAGCTTGCCGGAGAAATTGATCTTCATGCCGTGCGTGAGGTGGCCGCCGTGGGCCAGGTCCAGCCCGAGGATGGTGTCACCGGGCTTGAGCACCGAGACCATCGCCGCGGCGTTGGCCTGCGCGCCCGAGTGCGGCTGCACGTTGGCGTGCTCGGCGCCGAAGAGGGCCTTCACCCGGTCGATGGCGAGCTGCTCGACCACGTCGACGTGCTCGCAGCCGCCGTAGTAGCGCTTGCCGGGGTAGCCCTCGGCGTACTTGTTGGTCAGGACCGAGCCCTGGGCCTGGAGCACCCCGAGCGGGGCGAAGTTCTCGGAGGCGATCATCTCCAGGGTGTCCTGCTGGCGGCGCAGCTCGGCGTCGACGGCGGCGGAGACCTCCGGGTCGACCTCGGCCAGCGGCTGTGCGAACGTGCTCATCGTGGTCTCCCTCAGTCCGTCTCGGCGATCAGCGCGGTGTACTCGGTGGCGGTGAGCAGTTCGGGGGTGCCGGTCACCCGGACCCGGAACAGCCAGCCGTCGCCGAACGGGTCGAGGTTGACGTGCTCGGGGCTGTCCACCACCGCGTCGTTGACCTCGGTGACCTCGCCGGAGACCGGCGCGAACAGCTCGCTGACGGACTTGGTCGACTCGATCTCGCCGCACGCCTCGCCCACCTCGACGGTGGCGCCGACCTCGGGAAGCTGCACGAAGACCACGTCGCCGAGGGAGTCGGCGGCGTACTTCGTCACCCCCACCGTGGCGGTGTCGCCGCCCAGGTCGACCCACTCGTGCTCCTCGGTGTAGCCGAGGTTCTCCGGGATGCTCATCTCGTTCTCGATCTCCTGCTAGGCGGGACGCTGGTAGAAGGGCAGCTCGACGACCTCGACCGGGAGGGCCGTACCCCGGACGTCGACCGACAGCGCGGTGCCCGGTCCGCTGGTGGCGGCCGGGACGTAGGCCAGCGCGACCGGGTGGCCGAGGGTCGGCGAGAGGGCGCCGCTGGTGACCGTACCGACCCGGTTCCCGGCCGCGTCGAGCACCGCGTACCCGGGCCGGGGGGCGCGCTTGCCGGTGGTGACCAGGCCCACCAGCACCTTGTCCTCCACGTCGGCGTCGCGCCTGCGCTCCAGCGCCGCCCGCCCGACGAAGTCCCCCTTGTCGAACTTCACGACCCGGCCCAGGGCGGCGTCGAACGGGGTCAGCTCGGCGGTCAGCTCGTTGCCGTAGAGCGGCATCCCCGCCTCCAGCCGGAGCGTGTCGCGGCAGGCCAGCCCGGCCGGGACGAGCCCGCGGCCCTCCCCGGCAGCGCTCAGCGCCCGCCACACATCGGGAGCCAGGGCGCCGTCGACGTAGAGCTCGAAGCCGTCCTCACCGGTGTAGCCGGTGCGGGCCAGCAGCACGTCGTGCCCGGCCGCGGTCGCCGCGACGCCGGCGTAGTACGGCAGCGCGTCCAGGTCGGCGCCGGTGACCTCGCGCACGATCGCCGCCGAGTTCGGCCCCTGCACGGCGATCAGCGCGGTCTGCGCGGAGCGGTCGACGACCTCGACGTCGAAGGCCGCGGCCCGCGAGACCAGTTCGGCGGCCACCAGGGCGGCGTTGGAGGCGTTCGCCACGACCAGGTACCGGTCCTCGGCGAGCCGGTAGACCACCAGGTCGTCGAGGACGCCGCCGGACTCGGCGCAGATCATGGTGTAGCGCGCGCGGCCCGGCTTCACCGCCGACAGCTTGCCCACCAGGGCGTAGTCCAGGGCGGCGGCGGCCTCCGGGCCGGTCAGCTCGATCTCGCCCATGTGGCTGAGGTCGAACAGGCCCGCAGCCGTGCGCACCGCCTTGTGCTCGGCCAGTTCGCTGCCGTAGCGCAGGGGCATCGCCCAGCCTGCGAAGTCGGTGAACGAGGCGCCGAGGGCCTCGTGCACCGCGTGCAGCGGGGAGGGTGTGCTCATGGGAGTCCGTTCTCCTTCGGCCGGGCGGGGGTGCTCGACCGTCCACAATCAGCGTGGCACGGACGGCGCGAGTTCGGGGCGAGAGGTGTGCGGCCTGTGGACAACTCCGCCCGCTGTCGCCCGGGTCCTGTGGACAACCGGGGGCGGGGCGGCGCGGGGGCCGGGGTGGGGACGAGCGCGGACATGCAGGAGTTCCTCCGCTTCCGGATCGGGAACTCCCCCTCTGTCATGTGACCTGAGAGCTTCACCGCCCGGGGGCGGCTTGCACCGTGGGTGAGGCGCGGACGCGCCTGCTTTCCAGAGTGGCCTGGCCTGGGACGGTAGCTGTACCTGAGAGATTCCGGGGAGTTTGCTCCTTCGGTGCCCCAGCTCGCGCTGGAGGCTCTCCCGTCCTGGCTCGTGACGGCCCGATATTCGCTTGTGTGGGCTCAACCTAACCGGCGGACGGGCGGTCAGTCCAGCCTGAAGCCGAACGGCAGCTCCAACCGGTGCGCCGCGAGCAGCGCGGTGTCGGCCAGCAGCTCCCGGGTGGGGCCGTCCGCGACCACCACACCCTCGTCGACGAGCACGCTGCGCGGGCACAACTGCAACGCGTAGGGCAGGTCGTGGGTGACCATGAGCGTGGTGCGGCCCAGGCCCAGCAGCACCTCGGCGAGTTCGCGCCGGGCGACCGGCTCCAGGTTCGCCGAGGGCTCGTCGAGGACGAGGACCTCCGGGTCGCAGGCCAGCACCGTGGCCAGCGCCACCCGCCGCCGCTGCCCGCCGGACAGGTGCATCGGCGAGCGGTCGGCGTGCTCGGCCATGCCGACCGCGGCCAGCGCCGCGGCCACCCTGGCGTCGAGTTCGGCGCCGCGCAGGCCGAAGTTGGCGGGCCCGAACGCGACGTCCTCGCGGACGGTCGGCATGAAGAGCTGGTCGTCGGGGTCCTGGAAGACGATGCCGACCCGGCGGCGGACCTCGCGCAGGTTCGCCTTGGCCACCGGCAGCCCGGCGACCGCCACCCGCCCGGCCCCGGGGGTGTGCACGCCGTTGAGGTGCAGCACCAGCGTGGTCTTGCCCGCGCCGTTGGGGCCCAGCACGGCGACCCGCTCCCCCGGCTCGACCCGCAGGTCGATGCCGAACAGCGCCTGGTGCCCGTCGGGGTAGGCGTAGGCCAGGCCCTCCACCAGCAGCGCGGGCGGACGGGTGGTCGGGGTGTCATCCGCGGCGGTCTCCGGCATCACCCCCACAGTGTGGTCCCCAGGACGAGCGCGGCGCCCACCGCGGGGACCAGGCCCGCGAGCCAGGTCCGGGGTGCGGCGGCCCGCCCGGCGTCGGGCATGGTGCCGGTCCAGCCGCGCGAGACCATCGCCAGGTGGACCCGTTCGCCGCGCTCGTAGCTGCGGATGAACAGGGTGCCGACGGCGCGGGCGGTGGCCCCGGCCTGCCAGAGGAAGCGCGGGTCGTGACCGCGGCAGATGCGGGCGACCCGCATCCGGGCCGCCTCGGCGGAGATGACCTCCAGGTAGCGCAGCATGAGCGTGGCGATGGTGATCACCAGGGCGGGCACCCGCAGGCGCTGCAACCCGACCAGCAGGTCCCGGGGCGAGGTGGTGGCCGACAGGGTCAGCGACACCAGCACGCCGAGGGTGCCCTTGGCCAGGATGTTCCAGCCCGCCAGCAGCCCGGTCTCCGACAGCCGCAGCCCCAGCAGCCCCACGGTCGGCCCGCCCGCGGTGAACGGCAGCACCACGGCCAGCACGACGAACGGCGCCTCGATCAGCGCCCGCTTCGCCAGCCACCCCGGCGGGACGCGGGCGAGCGCCCACACGCAGGCCAGCAGCAGCAGGTACAGCCCGAACGCCGCGAACTCCCCGCGCGGGGTGGACACCACGCACAGCACCACGGCGAGTGCGGCGACGACCTTGACCTGCGCGGGCAGCCGGTGCACGGCGGTGTCGCCGGGGCGGTGCAGCAGGTGCGCGTGACCCGCACCCACCGCTACTGCTTCGCGGGCCGCTTGCGCAGCACCCAGAACAGCCCGCCCGCGAGCACGAGCGTCACCACCACGCCGAGCACCCCGGCGACACCGGAGAGCCCTTCGTCGCCGTTGACCGCGTAGTCGGCGAACGGGCTGTCGGCGAGCTTGTGGTCCTGGGCGTTGCGCGCGATGCAGTCGCCGAGCAGTTCCTCGCCCTCCGGCGTCTCCCGGACCTCGCAGCCCTGGAGGGTGGCGTGGTCGAGGCCGTCGGGGTCGGAGTCGGCGAAGTAGGACACCCCGCCCGCCAGCACGAGCGCGATCAGCAGGAAGCCGAGCAGGAAACCGGTGTTGCGCCTGGGGTTCGTGGTCATGCCGCCGCCTTCCCGCGCAGCTCCAGCGGCTTCTGGGTGCCGCGCAACAGGTACACCAGGTCCGGCCGCACCGCCGCGACCGCGCCGACGGTCAGCGCGGTGATCACGCCCTCGCCGATCCCGATCAGCACGTGCACGCCGAGGATGGTCGCGGCCACGGTGCCCAGGTCGAACGCCGCGTCGCCGCCGATGGCGAACTCCAGCACGAACCCGAGCGAGGCGACCACGGTGTTGACCAGCGCGGCCACGAACGCCACCGCGACCAGCCCGGCCCGGCCGCGCGCGGCGAACCGCTTGAGGCCCAGCGCGACGAGGAAGCCCGCCGCGGTGCCGATCAGGGCCATGTTGGTGATGTTGGCGCCGATCGCGCTCAGCCCGCCGTCGGAGAACACCAGCGCCTGCACGACCAGCACGATCGACACGCACAGCGCGCCGACCCACGGCCCGACCAGGATCGCCGCGAGCGCCCCGCCGAGCAGGTGCCCGGAGACGCCCGCGAGCACGGGGAAGTTGAGCATCTGGGTGGCGAAGACGAACGCGGCGACCAGCCCGGCCATCGGGGCGGTGCGGTCGTCGAGGTCGGCGCGGGCGCGCACGGCCGCGAACCCCACCCCGACCACGGCCACGCCGATGAACAGCAGGGTGGTCGGCGAGTTCAGCAGGCCGTCGCTCATGTGCATGGCGACCGAGGTGGTCATGGCACCTCCAGGGCGGGGACGGGACCGGCCGAGCCTATTGCGCAGGGGGTGCTAACGCCATTGCCTGGCAACAACGACCCGCGTGCAGCGGATCACTCCATAGAGGGAACGTGCAGTCAGTCACACTGCGCCTACACTCCGCTGGTGCTGACCACCGAAAGACTGAACGCGCTACGCCACGAAGGCGACCCCCTCGCCGACACCGTCATCGAGGACCTGATGACCACCGGCGAGATCGACCGGGTCAACGCGGTCCTGTCCGAGTTCCGCGGCAACGCCCAGACCATCCCGGAGAACCTGCCGCCGCGGGTGCGCGAGTACCTGGTGGCCACCGACGTGCCGCCCGCCTGGCTGGACGCGGACCGGGTGGCCGGGGCGCGGGAGTTCTTCGTCGACGACGGCGCGCACGTGGCGTCGGTGCTGTCCTACGGGGCGATGGTCGAGTGCTACGCCCAAGAGGTGCCCGCGAAGGTGCTGACCGCCACCCACCGGCTCAACCAGCCGCACCGCAGGCTCGCCGAGACCTCGCAGTTCGTGCTGAACATGATGGCCGTGGACCCGTTCGGCGACGGTGGCGCCTTCGTGCCGACCATCCAGAAGACCCGCCTCATCCACGCCGCGGTCCGGTACATGGTCTCCCGCTCCCCGGACTGGGACGCGGCGGACGGCACACCGGTCTGCCAGCGCGACCTGCTCGGCGCGCTGCTGATCTTCTCGGTGCGGGTGGTGCACGGGATGCGCCGGATCGGGGTGTCGGTCACCGAGCGGGAGGCCGAGGACTACTGGCACGTGTGGCGGGTCGCCGGGGCGATGCTGGGCATCCGCGAGGACGTGCTGCCGGAGACCTTCGCCGAAGCCGACGAGCTGAACGCGGTGCTGCTCGACGGCGGTTTCAGCCCGTCGCCGGAGGGCACCGAGCTGACCGCGCAGATCCTCGCGCTGTACCAGGACTTCGTGCCGGGGCGGGCGTTCGACGGGGTGGTGCCCGCCATGGTGCGCCAGACCATCGGCCACGAGATCGCCGACATGGTGGACGTCCCGAACTCCCCCGGCTGGAACCGCGTGGTCGGCGGCGGCGTGCGGGCGCTGCGGGCGCTGGAGCGGGCCGAGGACAACAACCGGGTGGCGCGGGCTGTGCTGGACAAGGCGGGCGGTGTGCTGTTGAAGACCAGCGCCCGGATGCTGACCGGCGGTCGCGCCACCCCGCTGGCCATCCCGGCGGGGCTGCGCGGCTGCCCGATGGGCTGAGGACCGCGTCCTCGGAGCCGGACACCCGGCTCCGAGGACGGGTGTTCAGAAGCGGATCAGCGTCCGGCCGCCCTTGCCCTGGCGCATGTCCTCGAAGGCCTGCTCCACGCCGTCGAGGTCGGTCGTGGTGGTGACCAGGCCGTCCAGGTCGAGCTTGCCCTCGGCGACGAGGTCGAGCAGCAGCGCGACGTCGACGTCGGGGTCGGTGGAGCCGAACAGGCAGCCGGTGAGGCTGCGGCCCTGCCAGTACAGCTCCAGCGCGCTGAACTCGACCACCGCCTTGGCGCTGCCCACGCCGACCACCACCACGTGCCCGCCGCGGCGGCTGGCCGACCAGGCGGTGCGGATGGTGGCGGGGATGCCGACGCACTCGAAGGACACGTCGGCGCCGCGCCCACCGGTGAGCTTGCGGACCGCCTTGGCCGTGGTCTCGTCGGACACCAGGAAGTGCGTCGCGCCCTGGGCCGTGGCCAGTTCCGCCTTCTCCTCGTGCACGTCGACGGCGATGATCGGGTTCGCGCCCGCGATCCGCGCCGCCTGGAGCACCGACAGGCCGATGCCGCCCACACCGACGACGACCACGGCCTGACCCGGCCGCACCTTGGCGGTGTTGAAGACGGCGCCCGCGCCGGTGAGGACCGCGCAGCCCAGGACGGCGGCCTGCTCCAGCGGCACGTCGTCGGGGATCTTCACCGCGCCGCGCTCGGGGACGATGGTCTCCTCGGCGAAGGCACCCGCGCCCAGGCCGGGGTAGAGGTCGGTGCCGTCGGCGAGGGTGCCGTGCGGGACCGCCGCGGCGTCGGAGTTGTGCGCGCACAGCCACGGCTCGCCGTTGTCGCAGAACCAGCACTCGCGGCACGGCGGCGCCCAGTTGAGCAGGACGTGGTCCCCGGGTGCCACCCGGGTGACACCGTCGCCGACAGCGGTGACGACGCCCGCGCCCTCGTGGCCGAGGACCGCGGGGACCGGCTGGCGCAGGGTTCCGTTGGACAGCGACAGGTCCGAGTGGCACACCCCCGCGGCGACGACCTTCACCCGCACCCGGCCGGGCCCCGGCTCGGGCAGCACGATGTCGGTGACCTCCAGCGGTTTGCCCTGCTCGGACAGAACGGCTGCCCTGACCATGTCGCTCCTCGGATCTGTTGCTGCTGTGGGTGGTGTCGCCGCGGTGGCAGGCCCCCCATGCTCCACCACACCGGCGGAGCACGGGGGGTGAGCTGCGTCTTAGCCCAGCGTGCCGGAAATGCTCGCGTGGCCCTTGAGGATGTTGCGGGCGATGGTGCGGCGCTGGATCTCGTCGGTGCCCTCGTAGATGCGCAGCAGCCGCAGCTCCCGGTACCAGCGCTCGACCGGCAGTTCCCGGGTGTAGCCCATCCCGCCGTGGATCTGCAGGACGCGGTCGACGATCTCGTTGGCCTTCTGCCCGCCGTAGAGCTTGGCGATGGACTGCACGTGCCGGGAGTCCCCGCCCTGGTCGACGACCCAGGCGGCGTGCAGGACGAGCCAGCGCAGGGCCTCGATCTCCACGGCGGAGTCCGCGATCATCCACTGGATGGCCTGGCGGTTGGCGATCGACTCGCCGAAGGTGACCCGGGTGTTGGCGTGCTCCACCGCCATCTCCACCAGGCGCTCGCAGGCGCCCAGGGCGCGGGCGGGCAGCATGTAGCGGCCGCGGCCGATCCACTTCATCGCCAGCTCGAAGCCGCGGCCGACCTCGCCGAGGATGTTCTCCTTCGGCACCCGGACGTCCTCGAAGACCAGCGCGGCCGGGCCCCACTCGCCCATGGTGTCGATGTACTCCGAGCGCCACCCCTGGTCGCGGTCGACCAGGAAGCAGGTCACGCCACCATTGGCGCCCTTCTCCTTGTCGGTAACCGCGAAGACCATCGTGAAGTCGGCCTCGTTGCCGCCGGTGATGAAGGTCTTCTCACCGTTGATGATCCAGTCGGTGCCGTCCTGGCGGGCGCTGGTGCGGATCGCCCTGGCGTCGGAGCCCGCGCCGGGTTCGGTGATGGCGAAGCAGGAGCGGCGCTCACCGGAGAGCGTGGGCAGCAGGTAGCGCTGCTTCTGCTCGTCGTTGGCGTGGTAGAGGATGTTGTCGGCGTATCCGCCGAAGCGGAACTGGACGAACGAGCGGCCCAGTTCGGCCTCCAGCAGCGCCGACATCACCGCGCCCAGGCCCATGCCGCCGTACTCCTCGGGCGTCTGCACGCCCCAGAAGCCCGACGCCTTGGCCTTGTCCTGCAATTCCACCAGGACGTCGTGGGTCAGGCCGGGCTGGTTGGCGCGCTCGCGGCGCAGCACCTCCTGCTCCAGCGGCTGGATCTCCTTGCGCACGAAGGTGCGCACCCAGTCGCGGACCGACTGCTCTTCCTCACTCAGGGAGAAATCCACGGCTCGCTCCTCACACGAAGGCGTTGATGCCGGTCAGCGCGCGGCCGATCAGCAGCTTCTGGATCTGGGTGGTGCCCTCGTAGAGGGTCATCACGCGGGCGTCGCGCAGGTACTTCGCCACCGGGTACTCGTCGAGGTAGCCGTAGCCGCCGAAGACCTGGATGGCGAGGTTGGCGGCGGTGACGGCGTTCTCGCTGGCGTACAGCTTGGCCATCGAGGCGGCGGTGCCGAAGGGCAGGCCGCGCTCGATCAGGTCGGCGACCCGCCACACCAGCAGCCGGGCGGCGTCGGTGTTGACCGCCATGTCGGCCAGCATCTCCTGCACGAGCTGGTAACCGGCGATGGGCTTGCCGAACTGGGTGCGCTCCAGGGCGTACTTGACGCTGGCCTCCAGCGCGCCCTTGGCCAGCCCGACGCACCCGGCGGCGACGGACATGCGGCCCTTGTCCAGCGCGGTCATGGCGATCTTGAACCCGACCCCCTCGTCGCCGAGGCGGGCGGAGGCGGGGACGCGCACGCCGTCGAGGATCAGCTCACCGGTCGACTGGCCGCGCAGGCCCAGCTTGCCCTTGATTTCGCGGTGCTCGAAGCCGGGGGCGTCGGTCGGCACCAGGAAGGCGCTGACGCCCTTGGCGCCGGGCCCGCCGGTGCGGGCGAAGACGAGGGCGACGTCGGCCCAGGTCCCGTTGGTGATGAACATCTTCGAGCCGGTGATGACGTAGTCGTCACCTTCGCGGACGGCCTTGGTGGACAGGTTGCCCGCGTCGGAGCCGGTGTCGGGCTCGGTCAGGCCGAAGCAGGCCAGCGACTCGCCGGAGGAGATGCGCGGCAGCCAGTGCCGCTTCTGCTCCTCGGTGCCCCACTTGTCGATGGACTTGCCGACCAGGCCCAGGGAGACGCTGACGATGCCCCGGATCGCCGAGTCGCCGCGGCCCAGTTCCTCCATCATCAGGCAGTAGCTGAGGTTGTCGCCGCCGGAGCCGCCGTACTCCTCCGGGATCGTCATGCCCAGGAAACCGACCGCGCCCAGCTTGCCGACGATGTCGCGGTCGACCGCCTCGCGCCGGTCCCACTCGCGCGAGTGGGGCACGACCTCGCGGTCGATGAAGTCCCTGGCGAGGTCCCACAGCGCCTGCTGCTCGCCGGTGAGGGCCAGATCCATTCCGTCTCCCGTCACTAAACCATACGGTGTTAGGTTTAGTCAGGATAGGATGCCGCCAACCCCGGTGCAACAGGGCGCGGGCGTGACCCGGGAGACAGCGAACCAGTGCCACGGCCGACCACACCGCTGCTGAGCCGCACGCGCATCCGCGAGCACGCCCTGCAGGTCGTCGACGCCGCCGGTCTCGACGGCCTGTCGATGCGCAAGCTGGCGAGCGGGCTCGGCGTGCAGGCGGCGTCGCTCTACAGCCACTACCGCACGAAGGACGAACTCCTCCAGGACATCGCGGACTCGGTCATGTCCGCGGTGGACGTCTCCGACTTCGCCGGGACGGACTGGCAGGCGGGCCTGCGCACCTGGGCCCGCTCCTACCGCGCGGCCCTCGCCGCCCACCCGAACCTCGTCCCCGTCCTCGCCGCGGGCCCCGCCCGCCGGGAAACCGCCCTGCAACGCGCCGACGCCGTCCACGGCGGCCTGGTCCGCGCGGGCTGGCCGCCCCGCTACGCGACGATGATCGGCGCCTCCACCAAGTACCTCGTCCTGGGCGCGGCCATGTCGTCGTTCTCCCGCGGCTTCGAAGCCGACGTGCAGGTCTACGTGGACCGCTACCCCCACCTCGACCAGGCCCACCGCCTCCGCGACCACGCCGACGAGATCGACGCGGAGAGCTTCGAACTGGCCCTGGAGGCGTTCGTCACCGGCCTGGTCGCCCTGCGCTCCCGCGTGGGGTGAACCCGGCGGCAGACCCCGGTCAGCGGGGTCCGCTCCCCCGGCCCGCCGGGGTCACCCGGTCAGGAGACGCCCGCGCCGTGCAGGGTGACCCAGCGCTGCATGGCGTACTCGACCATGGTGATGAGGGTCTGCTTGACGCTCGCCCGGTCCCGCGCGTCGCAGGCGATGATGGGGACCTCCGGGGAGATGGCGAGGGCGTCGCGGACCTCTTCGAGGTCGTGGTTGAGGACGCCGTCGAAGCAGTTGAGGCCGATGACGTAGGGCAGTTCGCGCTCCTCGAAGAAGTCGATCGGGGAGAACGAGTCCGCCAGGCGCCGGGTGTCGGCCAGGACCACCGCGCCGATCGCGCCGCGCACCAGGTCGTCCCACATGAACCAGAAGCGCTGCTGGCCGGGGGTGCCGAACAGGTACAGGATGAGGTCGGAGTCCAGCGAGACGCGGCCGAAGTCCATGGCCACCGTGGTGGTGGTCTTCTCCGGGGTGGCCGTGGTGTCGTCGATGTCGGTGCTGGCGCTGGTCATCACCGCCTCGGTGGTGAGGGGGACGATCTCCGACACCGCACCGACGAAGGTGGTCTTGCCCGCGCCGAAGCCACCGGCGACGACGATCTTGACCGAGGTCAGCGTCGGGGCCGCCGCGTCCTCATAGCCGACGGAGTCCACTGAGTACCCTTTCCATCAACACCAGGTGCGCGCGGTTGGCGCCACCGGTGGCTGTCTTGTGCACGGTGACCAGCCCAAGCTGGGCCATGTCGCCCAGCAGGACCTTGGCGACGCCCAGCGGGGCGCCCATCAGGGTGGCGACCTCGGCGACCGACCGCGGCTCGTGGCACAGCCTGGCGATCGCCCGGTGCTCGGACTCGGCGAACGCGACCGCGTCGGCGGCCCGGTCGCTGGTGGACACCATGGTCTCCACCCGCAGCTCGAAGGTGGAGCGGGTGCGCCCCCTGGTCCAGGCGTAGGGCCGCACGATCGACGACTGCTCCTGCGGCTCCGGGGCGAACTCCGGTTCCGGGGCGAACACCGGTTCCGGCTCGGTGCCCGGCCACTGCGGCTCCACCGCGCCGCGCTCGGGGACCGGCGGCGGGTCGGGTGGGGCCACCACCTCGGTGCGCGGCGGCCTGCGCCGGTCCTGGCCGCCGAACGTGAAGCCGTTCAGCAGCTCGGCGAAGCCCGCGTCGGGGATGTCGTTCATGCCGGCCTCACGCAGGCTGCCGGACCATCCGGCCGGAGGAGCCCTGCAGCGCGGCCCGCAGCTCCGGGGTGAGGATCTGCCCGACCCGGTCGACCAGCAGGGTCATCTCGTAGGCGACCTGCCCGATGTCGCAGGTGGGGGCGGCCAGGATGGCCAGGCAGGAACCGTCGCTGATCGCCATCAGGAGCATGATGCCGCGCTCCATCTCCACCACGGTCTCCTTGACCGCGCCCGCCTCGAAGCAGCGGGCCGCGCCCTGGGTCAGGCTGATCACCCCGGAGGCGACCGCCGCGAGCTGGTCGGCGCGGTCGATCGGGAGCCGCGACGAGGACGTCAGCAGCAACCCGTCCGCGGAGACCACCACCGCGTGCGCGACACCGGTGACCCGCTCGGCGAAGTCGTTCACCAGCCACCCGAACTGGCTCGGCTTGGACTGCGTGGTCGTCATCGTGCTCCATTCCTCGTCTTCACTGTGTTCTGGGTGCGCACCGGGTCAGGTCCACCCACGTCCGGGTTCCGGGTCGTCCGGGCCGCCGCGCCGGGCGAGGCTCTCCCGGCCGCGGCCGATGCCCCGCTGCAGGCTGCCCAGCCGGGAGCGCAGCGCCGCGGCGTCGCGCTCCATCAGCGGGCCGCCCGACTGCGCGCGGGTCTCGTCGACGCTGCCGGGCAGCAGCCGCTCGCGCGGGGTGCGCCGGGGCAGCCCGCCGTCGGCGACCTCGGCGGGGTCGGTGTCGGCGGAGATCCGCCAGCCCGCGCCGCGCAGGTCGGGGCCGACCGGTTCGGGTGCGGCGGGCGCGTGGGCACCGCGCGCCCGGTGGATGCCGCGCTGGTAGCTGGAGAGCCGTTCGCGCAGCTCGGCCGCGTCGCGGGAGCCGACCGGGGCGCCGGGGGGCAGCGCGCGGGCCGCGGGGGGCTGCCCGATGCTGCCGGGCACCAGGTTGCGCCGCGGCGTGCGGCGCGGCAGCCCGGTGTCGGTGAAGTCCTCCGGGGTGGTGGCCGCGACCGCCTGGGCGGTGCTGAAACCCCGGTCGGCGGCGAAGTCCCAGCCCGTGGTCGGCGGCGTGCGCAGGTCCTCTGGGCGCGAGGTCGGGTCGTCGGTGACCGAGCGGAACCAGGCCGAGATCATCTCGTCGAAGATCGGCGTGGTCTCGTGCAGGGCGTCGACCGGCCGGGCCGCGCCGGGGGTCCGGGCGGTCACCGGGGGCGTGTCCCACCAGCCGGTCTGCTCGACCGCGGGCATCGGGTCGAACAGCCGGGTTCCGGAGTCCGGGGCGGGCGGGTGCTCGGCGGGTTTGCGCGGTTCCCGCCTGGGCAGCGGGACGTGGTCGACGACGGGCTTGGCGGCCTCCGGCTCGCGCGGCGGCGGCACCGCCTCCGGCATCCGGGCGCCGTCGCCGCCGGTGCGCGGGGCCGCCGGGGTGCGCCGGGGCAGGCCGCCGGTGGCGGGCTTGTCGGCCTTGGTGGGCGGGGTCGGCTTGGCGGAACCGTTCGGTGGCGTCGGCTTGGCGGGCCGCGTCGACTTGATGAACGGGGTCGGCTTGATGGGGTTGGGGGGTGGGGTGGGCCGTTGGGTGGGTGCGGCGGAGCCGTTGGCGCCGTTGCCGTTCACCCGGTTCCCGTTGGCGGTGGCGCCGTTCGTGGAACCGTTGACGGCGCTGCCGTTGGACCCGTCGTTCGTCGGACCGCTGTGCCGGGGGGCGCCGTTGGCGCGGCTCCCGGTGCCGCCGAGCAGGCCGGTCCCGTTGGCACCGCGGGCACTCCCGTTGCTGCCGTTGACGCCGCCACCGTTGACGCCGTGGCCGCCGTTGACACCCCGGCCGTTCGCGCCGCTGCCGTTCGGGGCGCGGCCGGTGCCGTTGGCGCCTCGGCCCGCACCGGGGGCGCCGTTGCCGTTGACGCCGGTGGCGGGGCCGCTGCCGTTGGTCGGGCCGCTGCCGTTGGCGGGGCTGGTGGTGCCGCGGGGAAGGCCGCCGGGCGGGGTGGTGGGGGCGGGGGCCTTCGGCGGCACCGGGGGCAGGTCGACGACGTTGGAGGTGACCAGGTCGGCCGGGATGAGCACGGTGGCCCGGGTGCCGGACTGGTTGCCCGGCCGGAGCTGGACCTGCACCCCGTGCCGGGAGGCGAGCCTGCCCACCACGAACAGGCCCATCCGGCGGGCGGTGGAGGCGTCCACGGTGCCCGCGTCGGCCAGCCTGCGGTTGGCGTCGGCGAACTCGTCGTCGCGCATGCCGATGCCGCGGTCGACGACCTCGATCCGCACCGAGCCGCCGTCGGTGTGGTGGCTGGCGATGGTGACCTGGGTGGTGGGGGCGGAGAACGCGGCTGCGTTGTCGAGCAGTTCGGCGACGAGCCGGACCAGGTCGCCGACCGCGTAGCCGACGACGAGCACCGTCGGCGGCGACTGGATGACGACCCGCTGGTACTGCTCCATCTCCGAGACCGCGGCGCGCAGCAGGTCGGCCAGCGGCGCGGGCTGCTGGGTGCGCCTGCCCGGTTCGCTGCCGGAGAGGACCATCAGGTTCTCGTTGTTGCGGCGCATCCGGGTGGCGAGGTGGTCGAGCTGGAACAGCGTGTCGAGCTGGTCGGCGTCCTCCTCGTCGCGCTCGAGCCGTTCCAGCAGGTGTAGCTGGCGCTGGACCAGGCCCTGGCTGCGGCGCGAGAGGTTGACGAACACGTTGCCGTAGTTGGCGCGCAGCGCGGCCTGCTCACCGGCCAGCCGCAGCGCCTGCTCGTGCACCGCGTCGAAGGCGCGCGCCACCTGCCCGACCTCGTCGGCCGAGGGCACCGCGATCGGTTCCACCGCGCCGATGTCGGCCTGCCCGCCGTCGCGGATGTGGGCCACCGCCGCGGGCAGGCGGTTGCGGGCCACGTCGAGCGCGCCGCGGCGCAGCTCGGCCAGCGAGCGCAGCAGTTGCCTGCCGATCAGCACGATGATGGCCGCGGCCAGCACCAGCGCCAGGATCAGCACCACCGAGGCGAGCCCGGCGGCGTCGCTGGCGGCGTTCTGCAGCGCGTCGGACTCGGACTTGATCCGCTCGCCGAGGGTGGCGCCGACCGCGCTGAGCCGGGCCGAGGTCTGGTCGGAGGCTACGTCCCAGTCGGCCGCGGCCACCGGCAGCGGCGCCGGGCCCTCCTCCTCGTCCTCGTCGTCGGCCGGGGTGGCGGGGTCGATGAGGACCAGCCGCAGCAGGTCCGCGCGGGTCTGCGCGGCCGGGACGGCGAGCTGCCGCTCGTACTCGGCGCGCTGCTCGGCGGTGGCCAGCGAGACGAAGGCCGCCACGTGGTCGTCGAGCCGGGCCTGGGAGGTGCGCAGGGCGGCGGTGTCGGCGGCGTTGAGCCCGCCGCGGGCGATGCCGACCGCGACCTGGGCCCACTGGTAGCGGATCTCCTCCTGGGTGGCGTCGAGCTGGTGCAGCGCGGCGGCGGTGCCCGCGAGGCCGCTGTCGGCGATCTCCTCGACGGCGGCGCGGTCGAAGTCGAGCAGCGCGTCGGTGACCGAGGTGTACTGCTCGATCGCGGTGGCGCTGTCGACCGAGCCCGCGGCGACCGGGGTGCGCAGGGCGTCGAGCCTGCCCAGGGCGTCGACGACGTCGGCGTAGCGGGCGCGGGTGACCTCGGAGGTGAAGTCGGCCCGCTGCACCGCGTTGCGAAGCTGCTGGCGGGCGTAGTCGACGCTCTGCCGCTCGCCCGCGGTGGCCCCGGCGATGTCGCCGTAGCCGCCGGTGAGCAGCACCGCGGACTTGGTGCGCTCGACTTGGACCCAGTTGATCACGCGGCGCAGCGAGTCGGTGACGGCGACGACGCGGTCGACGTCGCGGTAGGTGTCGGCGCGGTCGACCTGGTCGCCGATGCGCAGCGCGCCGAGCACGACGGCGAACACGACCGGCACGAGGATGACCGCGCCGAGCTTCACCGGGATGGTCCAGTCGCGCCAGCGGACGAGCGCGGCCCACGCGGAGCGCTCGCCGGCTTCCCCACCGGCTGCGGTCCGGCGCGGGGGCGGCCCGGAGGGGGTGGCGCGGCCGGTCCCGGGACCGGCCCGGTCCTGGGAGTCGGGGCCTGCGGTGGTCTGGGACGGGGTCTGGGAGGCGGTCACGGTCACGCGCGTCCTCCCACGACGGTCCTACCTCGCCGTCGGAACAACACCTTCACCGCGCCGCTCTCCTTCCACGGGGGATCATGGACAGCACTGGGGACAACAGGGCATTCGCGGGGTTCCGTCAACGGAGACCGGGTCACCAGTCGGTCATCGGCGATCTCCGGTGGAACTTGAGCCAGAAGCGTACCCCAATCCGGCGATCTTGGAATTGGCTTGACGACACCATTGCTGACCAGCGAGAACGGACCGGAACAGGCTCGACAAAGCCTTTCCAGGGCCACCTTGTGACCACTTTAGACCGTACGGAGTGCCCTTTTCGTCACTCTGCGGAGATTCTGCCGACTTGAGTCGCACGATCGGGTACCCCGATTCCAGCCACGGCACAGGCGTCTCCCGGACCCGAAAAAGGGTACCCTGAGCAGGCGAAATGGCCGCACACCGCCCATGTCGGCGATCACCCCGCCACTCGGCGCCCCACCCCCGGGCAGAACGAGCAGCGAAGGGCTGCAACTTCCACAACGCAACGTGACCCCCAAATTCACCATTACGTGTGGTGTATGCGGACAACCGTACCGAAATCGCCGACTTCTCGTTCCGCAGACCGAATCGATGTGCATTAGGTTGTTCCGCCCCGCCGTGGTTAACATGTCGCCCGGCCATTCGGCCGCGAAACATTCCCCGTCTCATACCTCTCCCCCGGAGGAATGCATGACCGAGGTCGTCCCACCCACGTCCGCGCCGCCGCGCCGGGCAGGCGGCGCCACCTTCGGCGGGGTCGACCGCCCCCCCGCCGCCCGCGGGGCGGGCCCGGCACCCGGCCCGGACTACGCCGCGGTGCACGCGAGCGCCGCCTTCACCGGCCTGCGCCGCCGGTTCCGCCGGTTCGTCTTCCCCGTCACCGGGCTGTTCCTCGCCTGGTACCTGACCTACGTGCTGCTCGCCGCCTACGCCCCCGACCTGATGGCCACCCGCGTCGCCGGGTCGATCACGGTGGGGCTGCTGCTGGGCCTCGGGCAGTTCGCCACCACGCTGCTGATCACGCTCGCCTACACCCGCTGGGCGCGCACGCGGCTGGACCCGCTGGCCGCCGAGGTGCGCGCCGCCGCCGAGGAGGCACCGTGACCACCCGCGCCCTGATCCCCCTGGCCCAGGACACCGGCCCGACCGGTGTCGGCGACCCGGTGCTCAACACCGCCGTGTTCGCCGGGTTCGTGCTGATCACGCTCTACATCGTCTACAAGGTCAGCGGCCGCAACAGCTCCGCCGCCGACTACTACGCCGCGGGCGGCCGGTTCACCGGCGTGCAGAACGGCATCGCACTGTCCGGCGACTTCCTGTCCGCGGCGTCGTTCCTCGGCATCGCGGGCGCCATCGCCATCAACGGCTACGACGGGTTCCTCTACTCGATCGGGTTCCTGGTCGCCTGGCTGGTGAACCTGCTGCTGATCGCCGAACTGGTGCGCAACACCGGCCGGTTCACCATGGGCGACGTCCTCGCCTTCCGGATGCGGCAGCGCCCGGTCCGCGCCGCCGCGGCCACCTCCACGCTGGTGATCTCCCTGTTCTACATGCTCGCGCAGATGGCGGGCGCGGGCGCGGTGGTGGCGCTGCTGCTGGACGTGCACGGCTCCGGCGGGCAGGCGGTGGTGATCACCGTGGTCGGCCTGATCATGATCTTCTACGTGCTGGTCGGCGGGATGAAGGGCACCACCTGGGTGCAGATCATCAAGGCCGCCATCCTGATCCTCAGCGTGGTGCTGATGACGGTGTTCCTGCTGGGCAAGTTCGGGTTCAGCCTGAGCGCGCTGCTGGAACAGGCCGCCACCAACAACGCCAAGGGCGAGAAGGTGCTCGGCCCCGGCGTGCAGTACGGCAAGACCTCGACCACCACGCTGGACTTCATCTCGCTGGCGCTGGCGCTGGTCCTGGGCGCGGCCGGGCTGCCGCACGTGCTGATGCGCTTCTACACCGTGCCCGACGCCCGCGAGGCGCGCCGGTCGGTGGTGTGGGCGGTGGGCACGATGACCGTCTTCTACACCGCCACGCTGGTCATCGGCTACGGCGCGTCGGCGCTGGTCGGCTCCGAGCGCATCCTGGACTCGACCGGGCGGGAGAACGCCGCCGCGCCGCTGCTGGCCTTCGAGATCGGTGGCACGGTGCTGCTGGGCATCGTGGCAGCCGTGGCGTTCGCCACGATCCTGGCCGTGGTCGCCGGGCTGACGATCACCGCGTCGGCGTCGTTCGCCCACGACGTGTACGCCAACATCCTGCGCAAGGGCAAGCCCGCGCCGGGGTCGGAGGTCAAGGTCGCCCGGATCACCGCGGTGGTGATCGGGGTGCTGGCCATCGTCGGCGGCATCCTGGCCAACGGGCAGAACGTGGCGTTCCTGGTGGCGCTGGCGTTCGCCTTCGCCGCCTCGGCGAACCTCTCGACGCTGCTGTACTCGCTGTTCTGGAAGCGGTTCAACACCAGCGGCACGCTGTGGGGGATGTACGGCGGGCTGGGCTCGTGCCTGCTGCTGGTGGTGCTGTCCCCGGTGGTGTCCGGCTCGCCGACGTCGATCGTGTCCGATGTGGACTTCGCGGTGTTCCCGCTGTCGAACCCGGGCATCGTCTCGATCCCGGTGTCGTTCGTCTGCGGGTACCTCGGCACGCTCTTCGGCCGGGAGAAGGCCGACCCCGCGTTGCAGAAGGAGATGGAGGTCCGCTCGCTCACCGGGCTGGGCCGGTGAGCGGCAGACCCGGTCGCGGTGGGCGTCGACCCGGGCCGCGCGCCCCGGTCGGCGCCGCCGGGTCGGGTCGCGGGCCCCGACCCGACCGCCCGCCGGGACCCGCGCCGGGGCCCGGCCGCCCCGGCGCGGCCGGATGGTACGACCAGGCTGTTCGGTGTGGCCATGGCCACGGCGTCCGGTGACCGGCGGGGGCGGTATTACAGTGCACGCCGTGCTCGACACCTCCGAGGCCGTCCCGCGGCTGCGCGCGTTCCTCGACGACAACGCGCCCGCGACGCCGTGCCTGGTGATGGACCTGGACACCGTACGGTCCAACTACCGCGCGCTGCGCGCGGCCCTGCCCGAGGCCGGGGTGCTGTACGCGGTCAAGGCCAACCCGGCGCCGGAGGTGGTGGCCGCGCTGGTCGCCGAGGGCTCCGGGTTCGACGTGGCGAGCACCGGCGAGATCGACCTGTGCCTGGACCGGGGCGCCGACCCGGCGGACCTGTCCTACGGAAACCCGATCAAGAAGGCCGCCGACATCGCGTACGCCCACGCCCGCGGCGTCCGCCGGTTCACCTTCGACTCCGACGGCGACCTGGAGAACCTGGCCGCGCACGCCCCGGGGTCCCGGGTGGCCTGCCGGTTCCTGGTCGACGCGCCCGCCTCGGGCACCCCGTTCGGGGCGAAGTTCGGCTGCGCACCCGCGATGGCGGTGCGGCTGCTGGCCAGGGCCGCCGAGCTGGGCCTGGTCGTCGACGGCGCCTGCTTCCACGTCGGCTCCCAGCACCGCGACCCGGCCGCGTGGGTGGCGGGCATCGCGCAGGCCGCCGGGATCGCCCGGGAGCTGGCCGCGCGGGGCGTGCCGACCCCGGTGCTCAACCTGGGCGGCGGGTTCCCCACCGGCTACGCCGAGCCCGCCCCACCGCTGGCCGAGCACGCCGCGGCGATCCGCACGGCCGTCGCCGAGCACTTCGCCGAGGTGCCCGAACTGGTCGTCGAGCCCGGCCGGGCCGTCGTGGCCACGGCGGGGGTGATCCGCAGCGAGGTCGTGCTGGTGTCGCGGAAGGCGGATACCGACGAGCACCGCTGGGTATACCTGGACATCGGGCGGTACTCGGGGCTGGCGGAGACGGAGAACGAGTACATCGCGTACCGCCTGCGCACCGGCCACCCGGGCGCACCGGACGGCCCGGTGATCCTCGCGGGCCCCACCTGCGACGGGGATGATGTGATCTACCAGCACACCCCGTATCGTCTGCCGTTGGCGCTGCGAGCGGGCGACCACGTCGACATCCTCGACGCGGGTGCCTACACGGCGAGCTATTCCTCGGTGTCGTTCAACGGTTTCCCGCCCCTGCCGACGCACTTCGTCGGCTGAGCAACACAACACCCCTTGTAGGAGGTTCCATGTCGTACGACGGCGCGCCCGATCCGGGCGTCGGCCAGTTCGCGGGCAGGCACGTGCTCGCCGAGTTCGACGGTATCGACCCGTCACTGCTGGACGACCTGGGCTTTCTGCGCGACACCCTCGAGGGCGCGCTGCGGGCCGCCGGTGCCACCATCTGCGACGTGGTGTCCAAGCGCTTCGAGCCGCAGGGCGTGACCGTCCTGGCGCTGCTCTCGGAGTCGCACGCCTCCATCCACACCTACCCGGAGATCGGTTCGATGTTCGTCGACATCTTCACCTGCGGCGAGACCGCGGACCCGGAACTGGCCGCCGAGCTGCTGCGCGACCGCCTCGGCGCGGCCGACGCGCGGATCAGCACGGTCCTGAGGGGACACCCGGTGCAGGCGCCCGGGGTCCGGGCCGCGGGGTCGGCCGCGTGAACGTCGTCGAACCGCTGGGCGCGGGCCTGACCCGGGTGTGGGAGCTGCCCGAGGTCGTCGTGGACACCCGCACCGAGTTCCAGCACCTGGTCATCGGCCGCACCGCCCAGGGCCTGAGCCTGTTCTGCGACGACGACCGGCAGAGCACCGAGTTCAGCCAGCTCACCTACCACGAGGCCCTGCTGGTGCCCGCCCTGCTGCTGGTCCCGTCGGTGGACCGGGTCCTGGTGGTCGGCTCGTCGGAGGGCGTGGTCAGCCAGATCGCCGTCGCCGCCGGGGCCTCGGTGGTCGACCACGTGGACATCGACCGCCAGGCGGTCGAGCTGTGCGCGGAACACCTGCCCTACGGCTACACCCCGGAGGAGCTGGCCGCCGCCGTCGAGGGCACCGGCCCGGTCCGCGTGCACTACGCGGACGGTTGGAAGTTCGTCCAGGAGTGCACCGAGCGCTACGACGTGGTCCTGGTCGACCTGCCGGACGAGCGCCCGGAGTTCGCCCAGCACAACCGCCTGTACGAGGAGGAGTTCCTCACCCGCTGCAAGTCCCTGCTCTCCCCCGGCGGCGTCGTGGTGTGCCAGGCGGGCTGCCAGACCATGTGGCGCAACGAGACGCTGGTCCGCTCCTGGAAGCGCTTCGCCGACGTGTTCGGCGAAACGGTGTACTACGGCTCCGACGAACACGAATGGGCTTTCCTGTTCGGCCTCGCCGAAGCCGACCCGGGCACCACCGACCGCATGGTCGCCCGCCTGGAAACCCTCCCGTACCGCCCGGAGACGATCGACGCGCTCGCCCTGCGCGGCAACACGATCCCGCCCTACCGGGTGCGCACGGCGTAGTCGCGGGAGTCCCGGTCGGTGGTCGTGCGACCACCGACCGGGACTCCGCGTGCTACAGCTTCTCGCCCGCCCGGACCTTGTGGGTGACCTTGCGCTCCACGACGAAGCTCACGAACGGGATCATCCCGGCGATCAGCACCAGCAGCGTGCCCTTGACCGACCAGCGGGACTTGAGCGCCAGGTCGAAGGTGAAGACCAGGTACACCATGTAGAGGAACCCGTGCGCGGGGCCGACGACCGCCAGCGGCGCGGTGTTGTCGAACCCGTACTTGAGCACCATGGCCGCGACCAGGGCCAGCAGGCCCACACCCACCACGTAGGCCAAGACCCGGTAGCGGGCGAGGGCCCCCCGGGTGCCCTTGGCGGCGACCGCCTGGGCCGGGTTCTCCTCGTCGGTCATGCTCATCGGGGCTCCTGGGCGTTCAGGCTAGCGAGGTAGCGGTTGTAGGCGGTGAGTTCGTCGTCCTCGTCGTCCACCGCGGCGGGCCGTGGCCGGGCGGGTGGGGGCGGGGGTGGTTCGACCGCGGGTGGTGCCTCGGCGGGCTGCTGCTGGGCGAGCTTGCGCATCCGCCAGAACATGTAGGCGGGGGCGATGCCGAACAGGGGCCACTGGAGCACGTACCCCAGGTTCTGGAAGGTGCCGTTGGCCGACTCGAAGCGCTGCCACTGCCAGTAGGCGAGGCCGCAGCAGGCGACCAGCGACAGCACACTGACCGCGACGACGACGAACTTCCGCGGGCCGGGCACGCACCGATGCTAACCCGGGGCGGCTGAGAGCCGGGCCGGAGGGCTCAGGCCGAGGCGCCCGCGCGGGCGTAGCCGTCGGCGAGGCCGAAGACCTTCTGCCCGTAGGGCACCGAGTTGTTGTAGGAGAACACCCCGGCCCACCAGCCGGTGGGGGTGCCCAGGTCGCGGCCGCCCGCGCACAGGTAGCGGCCCGCGGCGAGCGCGGCGTCGTCGATCTGCTGGGGGTCGCCGCGGCCGTCGAGGTTGGCGTCGGAGGACCAGGCGCGCCAGGTGGCGGGGATGAACTGCATCGGGCCGACGGCGCGGTCGAGCGACGGGTCGCCGTCGTAGCGGCCGCCGTCGGTGTCGGCGATGGCCCGGACGCCCGCGGAGCCGTCGAGGGGCACGCCGATGATCGGCTCGGAGGGCAGGCCGTCATCGCCCAGGGCCGCCCCGGCGTACCGGCCGTGGTCGGACTCCACGCGGCCGATGCCAGCGAGGGTCGCCCAGGACAGGTGGCAGCCGGGGGTGCTCGACCGGACGACCAGCTCGGCGTTGCCGTAGGCCATCAGGGCGCGCGCGGGCACACCGGTGGGACCGGCGAGCTTCCCCGCCCACACCCGCAGCGGGTCGGCGCCGGACTGCACCGCCTGCGGCCGGGGGGCCGCCGCGGTGTCGGCGCCCTGCGCGGGCACGACGGAGTTGGGCTCGACCGCGGCCGCGGTGACCTGCTCGGCCGGGATCTCGGGCGCGGGTGGACCGGGCGGCGGGGTGAGCGCCGACCGCACCACCAGCACCGAGCCCGCCGCGACGGCCAGTACGAAGACCACCACCGCCAGCCTGCCCGCGACCCCGCCGGGGCGGAACCGGGGGAACCGGAACCGCCGGAGCCCGTCCGGGGTTCGCACCGCCGGGTCCGCGATCGGGGTCTTCGTGTCCGCCACCGTGCTCCAGCCCTGGTTCCGCTCCGGTCACCGGGACGGACCCGGTGACGCACAGCATCAACGACAGGAACACCATGGCGTTACGCGGGACGCGCTGTCACGCCGGGTCGGTCCCGTCCCGGGTGGTGGAACACCCACCGGGCGGCGACCGGTCGCGGTGGTGGACCTCAGGCGGCGCCGTCGCGGCGCTGGCGCTGCAACCGGGCCACGCACCAGGCCGGGGCGCTGCCGCGGCGGAGGTGCTCCAGCACGGTCAGCGGTCCGAGCCGACGCGACAGGTCCGACGGTGCCAGGCCCGCGGCGCGGTAGTCGAGGGCGCGCTGGTCCAGCGGGCTCATGCCCGCGTCCCACCACTCCTCGGCCTCCGCCACCCCGCCGACCATCTGCCACCAGCCCGCGGCGGCGGCCAGCAGCTCGTGCGGCACGTCGGGCAGGCGGTCGCGCATGGCCGAGAGGTAGCGCGGGTCGGCGGCCTCGACCGACGCCCACCGCGACGAACCGCCGCGGGCGCGCTGGCCGGGGATGCCGGGCGTGGTGACGACCGGCGCGTCGGCGAGCCACTCGGACGCGATGCGGCTCGCCTCGACGGCCTCCGCGTCCTGTGCTCGCTCGGCGGTCCACTGGCGGACCAGGGCGTCGACCCCGGGATCGTCGAGCATTCTGCCTCCTGGAGGTCTCATGATCACTCGATGGCTGAAACCGTAGGGCCAGGGACCGACAATTCACCAGACCCCAGGCCGACCCATTTGTGGGATTGGGGCCGTTGACCCCCAGATCCACCCGGACGGTCCAGTGTGGATCTTCGGATCGAGGAAGATCATCACAGACGGTGACCGAGTTGGGCGGCTCCGTGCCACGCGGACGGTCGCGCCGGGATTCCGTTGGCGGGCAGTGTGAACTACCGGTCAGTAGAACTGACCGGTAGTTCACATGTGGGGTTTCCCACGCGTCAGGCGAAGAGGTTCTTCAGGAAGGTGATGATCGCCTCGGCGCCGTCGCGCAGCCAGGACAGGATTCCCTGGAACATGCCCGCGGCCTGGGTCGGCTGGGTGATGACGTAGAAGAGCAGCAGGGCGACCACCACGAGGATCGCCACCTTCTTGACATTCATCGGCAACTCCGTCCGCTCCGGCCCGGGCCCGGCCCGGAACCCCCCGCCCATGATCCACCACAGTGGTGGCTGTCAGGCCGTATTTCCCCAAGCGGCGACACCCAGCGTGAGAATTTCGCCTGGATGCCACTCGCGTTGCTTCGGGATCACTCTACGGAAGTAGCCACCCGATCACACAGGGGGACATGCCGCTGCGCGTTCGACCCGGTGAACGGCCGCTCGCCGATCCCAGAAACGGTGTCACTTTTGCGCAACTGTCTGACCGTGGACACCACGGACTGTGGAACGGTTATAAGAATGTCCACGTCCGGGGAGTGATCTCCGCGGGCCGCTGGCCCCCGTGGCCAGTCCGCGCGCCCAGCAGGCGCGCGAGCACAACACCGAGGCTGTGAGGATGCCACAAGCGTCCTCACAGCCATTCGTTGTTCCGACCCGCTCGCGGCCTCAGGCGATGACCCCCGCGGCCCTGAGCCGCGCCAGGTCGTCGGCGGGCACACCCAGCCCGGCCAGCACGTCGTCGGTGTCGGCGCGGGCGTCGCTCGGCGCGGTCGGCGCGGCGGGCGCGGTGCGGCTGAACTTCGGCGTTGGCGCGGGCTGCGCGGTGCCCGCCACCTGGACGAACGTCCCCCTGGCCACGTTGTGCGGGTGCGTCGTCGCCTCCTGCGGGGTCAGCACCGGGCTCAGGCAGGCGTCGGTGCCCCCGGCCAGCTCGGCCCACTCGTCGCGGGTGCGGGTGCGCAGCGTCTCGGCCAGGCGGGTGCGCAGCTCGGGCCAGTTCGCCGGGTCGACGTGCGCGGGCACCCCGTCCGGGTCCCAGCCCAGGACGCCGACGAGCGCCGCCCAGAACCGCGCCTCGATCGCGCCGATGGCCACGTACTTGCCGTCGGCGGTCTCGTAGGTGTCGTAGAACGGGGCACCGCCGTCGAGCAGGTTCTCGCCGCGGCCGTTGGGCCACATCCCGATGTTGCGCAGCCCGTGCAGGTGGGTGGTGAGGAACGCGGCGCCCTCGACCATGGAGGTGTCGACGACCTGGCCCTTCCCGGAGGTCTGCCGCTCGACCAGGGCGGCGAGCACGCCCATGGCCAGCACGAGCCCGCCACCCGCGAAGTCGCCCAGGATGTTGACCGGCGGCACCGGCTTGCGCCCGGCCTCCCCGATCGGGTCGAGGGCGCCCGCGAGGGCGATGTAGTTGATGTCGTGCCCGGCGGTGGGCGCGAGCGGGCCGTCCTGGCCCCACCCGGTGACGCGCCCGTAGACCAGGCCGGGGTTGCGGGCGAGCAGCGCGTCCGGGCCGAGCCCCATCCGCTCGGCCACCCCCGGCCGGAAGCCCTCCACCAGCACGTCGGCCCGGTCCACCAGCCGCAGCACCAGCTCCAGCCCCTCGGGCGCCTTGACGTCGACGCCGATCCACCGCCTGCTGCGGGTCAGCGGGTCATCGGGGAACGAGAGCACGTCCGCGCCCGGCCGGGCCCGGTCCACCCGCACCACCTCGGCGCCCAGGTCGGCCAGCACGGTGCAGGCGAACGGCGCGGGCGCGAGCCCCGCCAGCTCGACGACCCGAATCCCGGTGAGCGGTCCCATGCTCTCGTTCCCTTTCGTAGACCAATCCATGTGCCGGTGGACCTCAGAGCGTGCGGGAGATGATCTCCTTCATGATCTCGTTGGTGCCGCCGTAGATCCGCTGCACGCGCAGGTCGGTGTACATCCGCGCGATGGGGTACTCGCTCATGTAGCCGTAGCCGCCGTGCAGTTGCAGGCACTCGTCGACGGCCTTCATCGCCCGGTCGCTGGTCCACCACTTGAGCATCGCCACGGTCGGGATGTCCAACTCGCCCCGCAGGTGCTTGGCGATGCAGTCGTCGAGGAACACCCGGCACACCCTGGCCTCGGTGGCGACCTCGGCCAGGACGAACTTGGTGTTCTGGAAGTTGAACACCGGCCGCCCGAACGCCTGCCGGTCCTTGGTGTAGCGCAGCGTCTCCTGCAGGGCCAGCTCCAGGCAGACGACCGAGGAGACGCCGATGATCAGGCGCTCCTGCGGCAACTGCTGCATGAGCTGCACGAAGCCCTGCCCCTCCTCGCTGCCGAGCAGGTTGGTCACCGGGACCCGCAGGTCGTCGAAGAACAGCTCGGCCGTGTCCTGGGCCTTGAGGCCGATCTTGTCCAGCACCCGGCCCCGGCGGAAGCCCTCGCGGGCGGTCTCGATCCCGATCAGCGAGATGCCCTTGGCGCCCTCGCTCGCGTCGGTCTTGGCCACGACGATGACGAAGTCGGCCTGGCTGCCGTTGGTGATGAAGGTCTTGGCGCCGTTGACCACGTAGTCGTCGCCGTCGCGGATCGCCCTGGTCTTGACGTTCTGCAGGTCCGAGCCGGTGCCCGGTTCGGTCATCGCGATGGCGCCGACCCACTCGCCGGAGGCGAGCTTGGGCAGCCAGGCGTGCTTCTGCTCCTCGGTGCCGTAGGCCAGCACGTAGTGCGCGACGATCCCGTTGTGCAGGGAGACGCCCCAGCCGCTGTCCCCGGCGCGCGCCTGCTCCTCCAGCAGCACCGCCTCGTGGGCGAAGGTGCCGCCCCCGCCGCCGTACTCCTCGGGGATGGACAGGCACAGCAGCCCGACCTCGCCCGCCTTGGTCCACAGCTCCCGGTCGACCTGCTTGTTCTCGATCCAGCGCTCGACGTTCGGGGTGAGTTCCTTCTCGCAGAAGGTGCGGGCCAGGTCGCGGAAGGCGTCCAGGTCCTCGTCCATCCAGGGGGAGCGCTCGGGCACGACAGACCTCCGGGTTGCGGACCGATGATAAAACAATCAGCGGTGCATGTAAGTTCTGACGTGAAGGTACATGCTGACCGGACCGCCCGTAAAGTGACCCGGGAGCGGACCCGAGGAGGCCAGCCGAGGTGACGACCACGCGCACCCACCGCACCCAGCAGGAGCGCAGCGAACAGACCCGCGAAGCCCTGCTCGACGCCACCGTCGCGTGCCTGGTCGAACTCGGCTACGCCCGCACGACCGTGCAGGAGATCGCGGCCCGGGCCGGGGTGTCGCGGGGCGCGCAGCAGCACCACTTCACCACCAAGGCCGAGCTGATGACCGCCGCCCTGGAGCACCTGTTCGCCCGCCTCATCGGCGGGATGACCAGCGCCGCGGAAACGCTGCCCCCGGGCCCGGAGCGGGTGGCCAAGGGCATCGACCTGCTCTGGGAGGCCTACTCCGGCACCCTGTCGACGGCGGCGGTGGAACTGTGGGTGGCGGCCAGGACCGACGCGGAGCTGCGGGAAACCCTGCGCCCGGTGGACCGGGCACTGGGCCACGCCACCCTCCAGCTCTACCGGCAGGCCACGGGCGCCGACCTGCCGGAAGCGGAGGTGGAGACGCTGATGCTGCTGAGCGTGAACCTGGTCCGCGGCCTGGCCCTGGACGCGATGATGGGCGGCGGTGCGGAACGGCGCACCCGGCTGCTGGACGAGTGGAAGTCGACGATGCTGGACCGGCTGCGCCGGGGCTGAGCCGCGCCGGCTCGGCAGGTCCACGCAGCCCTGGCTGTGGCCTTTGGCTGCTGTGGGTTTGGTGGGTGTGCCCGGGTGGGTGGATGTGCTCGGCCGTGCCTTCGCGAGCCCGGTTGTTTGGTGGGTGGTGCCCGGCTGGGTGGATGTGTTTGGCCGGGGCCCCTATGGC
>NZ_AYXG01000224.1 GCF_000564855.1 Actinokineospora spheciospongiae | reverse complement strand
GGGCCCCGCCCAAGCACATCCACCCACCCGGGCACGCCCAACAAACGACCGGGCCCTTAACCACAGACACGGCTACAGAATCGCCGCAGGCACGTACCCAGCGGCATCGGGGAACCGGTTCAGCACCTCCTCAACCCGCCGAACCACCTCCACCACCTGCGCCCCAGCAACCCCCGTGAACGGCAACCGATCCGCCAAAAGCGCGTCCAACCGCCCCCGGTCCAACGGAATCCGCTCATCCGCCGCCAGCCGGTCCAGGAGATCGTTCCGCTCAGCCCCGCGCTCCCGCATGGCCAGGGCCACGGCGACCGCGTGCTCCTTGATCGCCTCGTGCGCCGTCTCCCGCCCCACCCCCGCCTGCACCGAGGCCATCAGCACCTTCGTGGTGGCCAGGAACGGCAGGTACCGGTCCAGTTCGCGGGCGACGACCGCCGGGTAGGCGCCGAACTCGTCGAGGACGGTCAGGAACGTCTCCAGCAGGCCGTCGAGGGCGAAGAACGCGTCCGGCAGCGCGACCCGGCGCACCACCGAGCAGGACACGTCCCCCTCGTTCCACTGGTCGCCCGCGAGTTCGCCGACCATGGAGGCGTGTCCGCGCAGGATGACCGCGAGGCCGTTGACCCGCTCGCAGGACCGGGTGTTCATCTTGTGCGGCATGGCCGACGAGCCGACCTGACCCGGCTTGAAGCCCTCGGTGACCAGTTCGTGCCCGGCCATCAGCCGGATCGTCTTGGCCAGGCTCGACGGGGCCGCGGCGAGCTGCACCAGCGCGGTGACCACCTCGTAGTCCAGCGACCGCGGGTAGACCTGGCCGACGCTGGTGAACCGGTGCGCGAAGCCGAGGTGTTCGGCGACGACCCGCTCCAGCTCGGCCAGCTTGTCGGCGTCGCCGCCGAGGAGGTCGAGCATGTCCTGGGCGGTGCCCACCGGGCCCTTGACGCCGCGCAGCGGGTAGCGGTCGATCAGCTCGTCGAGGCGGGCGAAGGCCACCAGCAGCTCGTCGGCGGCGGTGGCGAAGCGCTTGCCCAGGGTGGTCGCCTGGGCTGCGACGTTGTGCGATCGGCCCGCCATGACCAGGTCGGCGTGCTCGGTGGCGAGGCGGGCGAGGCGGGCGAGGACGGTGGCGGTGCGGGCGCGCACCAGCTCCAGGGAGCGGCGCACCTGGAGCTGCTCGACGTTCTCGGTGAGGTCGCGCGAGGTCATGCCCTTGTGCACGTGCTCGTGCCCGGCGAGGGCGTTGAACTCCTCGATCCGCGCCTTCACGTCGTGCCGGGTGACCCGCTCCCGCTCGGCGATGCCCGCCAGGTCGACGGTGTCGAGCACGCGGCGGTAGTCGTCGACGGCGCCCGGGGGGACGTCCACGCCGAGGGTGGCCTGGGCGGAGAGGACGGCGAGCCAGAGTTCGCGCTCCAGCCGCACCTTCTCCTCGGGGGACCAGAGCTGGGCCAACTCGGCCGAGGCGTAGCGTCCGGCGAGGACGTTGGGGATGCGGGGCTTCTGCGCGGCGGTCACGTCTGACCAGCCTAGGCGGTGGCGGGCGGGTTCCCGGCGCCCGGGTCAGGCCAGGAAGTCGCGCAGCATCCGGCGGGCGGCGGCCCGGGGGTCGGGGTTGACCTCGATGAGGGCGTTGACCACCGCGCCGTCGACCAGGGCGATGAGCTGTTCGAGCCGCCCCGGCGGGAGGTGCCCGCCCGCGCGGGTGACGGCCTCGGCGAGCAGGTCGCGGAGTTCGGCGCCGAGTTCGAGCATCAGCGGCCGCAGGTACGGGCGCCGCCCGGTGGCGACCAGGCGCTCGTAGCGGAGCAGGACCGCCTCGGCGTCGCGGTCGGTGGCCTGCGGGCCCAGCAGCAGGTCGAGGACGAGGTCCACCAGGCGGCCGGGGTCGGTGGGCTCGTCGAGGGCGGCCCGGCCCCAGGCCAGTTCGGCGCGGCTGTGGTGCTCCACGGCGGCGGCGACCAGCTCGTCGAGCGAGTCGAAGTAGTACGTGGTGGAGGCCAGTGGCAGGCCCGCGCGCTCGGCGACGGCCCGGTGCCGGACCGCGTCGAAGCCGCCGTCGACCAGCAGGGCGGCGGCGGCTTCGATCAGGGCCTGGCGGCGGCGTTCCCCCTTGGGGGTGCTCGCGGTGGTCATGCGTCGCCCACCCGGCGGTCGGCCGCGGTGCTGTCGGTCGTCATGCTGTCGGTCGTCATGCTGTCGGTCGTCATGCTGTCGGTCGTCATGGTCTGGTGGATCGTGCCAGACCGGTCAGAGGGTGGGGGCGAGCTTGTCGCCGATGCCGCGCAGCGCCGCGTCGTCGAGGGGCAGGTCGGTGGTGCCCGCGACCGGTTCCTCGGCGATCACCAATTGGGCGCCGGACCGGGTCTGCACGACCACGCCGAGGGTGCCGTCCGGGCGGCTGTCCCACGGGGGCTGCTGGAGCTGCCGCGCCCCGGCGGGCACCAGCATGATCGACACCAGGCCGCGGGTGGGTCCGTTGCGCGCGTTGAACGCCGCCGACCGGGCACCGGGTGGGCAGGCCAGCGGGGACCGGACGTAGTCCCCCGAGGTGGCAGAGGGGGCCGGGAGCCCGCCCGCGAGGGCAGCGGCGAGCTCCCGGTCCACCTCAGCGCACCCACCAGGGGTGCCACCGGCTTCTCCTCCGGAGCCGCCGGTGCCTCCGGTCGGTCCGCCCCCCTGCTTGGGCGGAGCCGACGGAGCGTTCGTGGGACCGGCCTCCGAGGGGGCGGTCAGGACGCGGGGGCTGTTGCTGTCCTGCACCCCGTTCGGGGTCGTGCCCGCGGTGCCCTCCGCGTTCCCGGGCGCCACAGCCGCCACCGGGCTGCCGCCAGCCCCGCTGTCCTCGCTCGACACGGCGAACCCCGCGACGGCGACCCCGGCGAGCAGCACCACGCCCAGCGCGGTGCCCGCCAGGGCGCCGTTGCGCCTGCGGGTGAGCCGGGCCGACTCGGCCAGCACCTCGTCCGCGCCGAACGACGGCGGGGGCGCGTCCGGGACCGCGTCGTCGAACAACTCGGCGATCTTCCGCTCGTCCATGCTCAGCTCCACCTCCTCGTCATCGGGGTCCTCAGGTCGGTCACGGGGTCCTCAGGTCGTCCAGGGCGTCGCCGAGGACGTCGCGCAGGGCGGTGAGCCCGCGCGCGGTCTGGCTCTTCACCGTTCCCTCGGAGCACTTCATCGCCACGGCCGTGCCCGCGACGTCGAGCCCCTCCAGGAACCGCAGCACCAGCACCGCCCGCTGCCGGGGCGGCACCTTGGCCAGTCCGTCGAGCAGCGCCGACCGCGTCGCCACCGACTCGCCGACCTCGTGGTCGGAGGCGGGCGTCTCGGGCACCTCGTCGACGCCGCGCTCCCGCCGCCAGGGGCGGCGGGTCTCGTCGATCAACGCGCTGACCACGCTGCGCCGGACGTAGGCGTCCAGGGCCCCGCGGTCCCGGATCTTGCGCCACCGGCGGTGCAGCGCGACGAACGCGGTCTGGGCGAGGTCGTCCGCCCGGTGCCAGTCGCCGCAGAGCATGTACGCGGTGCGCCGCACGGCGTCGCGCCGGGCGGCGAAGTACTCCGCGAACGCCTGCTCCTCGCCTTGTTCCACGCGGACGCTCTCCCGCTCGTGTCGTTTCCGATGGGGGGACGGACGTTCCCCGCACAACGGTTGCACGCCCACCGGGTGAGACGTGCGCCACCCCCGGTTTTCCCGGTGTCGAGTGGGACCACCCCCGGTGTGGTGTGATCGGATCGTGACCACGCCGCGCACGATCGACCTCCGGTCCGACACCGTGACCCAGCCCGACGAGACCATGCGGATCGCCATGTCGGCGGCCGAGGTGGGCGACGACGTGCTGGACCACGACCCCACCATGCGCCGCCTGGAAGAGCAGGTGGCGGGCCTGGTGGGCATGGAGGCGGCGCTGTGGGTGCCCAGCGGGACCATGGGGAACCTGATCGCGTTGGTGCTGCACCTGCGGCGTGGCGACCGGTTCCTGGCCGCCCGCGGGTCGCACGTGCTGGAGTCCGAACTGGGCAGTGCGGCGTGGCTGGCCGGTGGGATGCCGCACCCGCTGGAGTGGTCGGGCGGGCCGGGCCGGATCTCGGTGGAGGACGTGCGCTCGATGGCGTCCTCCAGCGGCCCCTACTACGCGCTGCGCACGCGGCTGCTGTGCCTGGAGAACACGCACAACTTCGCGGGCGGCACGGTCACCCAGCCCGACGAGCACGCCCGGCTGGTCGCCGCGGCGCGCGAGGCGGGGCTGCGGGTGCACCTGGACGGGGCGCGGCTGTGGAACGCCTCGGTGGCGCTCGGGGTGCCGCCCGCGGCGCTCGCGGTCGGCGTCGACACCGTGCAGGTGTGCCTGAGCAAGGGGCTGGGCGCGCCGGTCGGGTCGGTGCTGGCGGGGCCGTCGACGCTGGTGGCGGAGGGTCGGCGGGTGCGCAAGATGCTCGGCGGCGGGGTGCGGCAGGGCGGCGTGCTGGCCGCGGCCGGGATTCTGGCCCTGGAGCGGGTGGACGACCTGGCCGTGGACCACGCCAACGCGAAGTCGCTGGCCGACGGGCTGACCGAACTGGGCTGGGAGGTGCGGCGGCCGGAGACCAACATCGTCCTCGCCCCGGTCCCGGACGCGCAGGTGACGCTGGCGATGCTGGCCGGGGTGGGCGTGCGGGCGGTGGCCGTGCCGGGCGGCGTGCGGTTCGTCACCCACCGGGACGTGCCGACGGCGGACATCGGCGAGGCGCTGCGCCGGATCAGCGCGGAGCGCCCCGTTCGCGTGTGAGCAGCTCGCGCAGTTCCCGGATCTCCGCGCGCAGCGAGTCCACCTCGGTGCGGGTGGTGTCCTCGATGGACTGCTCGGCGCCCGCGATCTTCTCCACGAACCAGGACGCGATGACCCCGGTGACCACGCCGAGCAGGGCGATGCCGCCGACCATCAGGCTGACCGCCACCAGCCTGCCCTCGGTGGTCACCGGGTAGAGGTCGCCGTAGCCGACGGTGGAGATGGTGGTCATCGTCCACCACAGGGCTTCGCCGAAGCTGGTGATGGAGGCCTCCGGGCTGGACCGCTCCGCGTCGAGCACCGCCAGCGCCGCGCACAGCACGACCAGGGCGGTGGTGCCCGCCACGTAGACGCCGATCCGGCCGCGGAAGTTCACCCCGAGGCGGCGGTTGAGCACCTTGAACACGGTGATGAGCCGCAGCGCGCGGAGTTGGCGGACCATCGGCAGCGCGACCGCGAGCAGGTCGAACAGGTGCCGCCCGACGAACCGCAGCTTGTGCTCCGCCAACCACAGCCGCGTCAGGTACTCGGCGGCGAACACCGCCCACACGACCCACAGCACCACCTCCAGGGCGGTGCGCAGGCCGGGGGAGGCGCCGGTGCCGAGCACCTGCCACGCGTAGGCGGCCAGGAACGCGACCGCCAGCACCGTCAAGGCGAGGTCGGTGCGCGCCTCCCACGCCGCCAGGCGGGGCTCGGGTGGTTCGGCTGGTTCGGGCACCCGGACATCCTCACCCGGGAAACCCGTTCGGACCAGTGGCTAGCGGATCTGGCCCCGGCCCGCCTTGCCCTTGATCGCGCCGTAGGCCAGCACGCCGACCGTGGCGACGGCGGCGACGACCAGCAGCGTGCCGATCGCCTTGAAGATGAAGCCGATGAGGCTGAAGGCGATCCAGATGACGATGATCGCACCGATGATCTTGAGAACCATTGCGTGTCCCTCCCCGAACCGACGCTCACCGTTCCAACGGTCAGCGGGTGCCGAACGTTCCCAACCAGGGCTCCAACCTGCGCAGGCCCTCCACGACGTCCTCGGTGGCGCCCGCGAAGGAGAAGCGGATCGACCGGCCCCCGTCGACCGGGTCGAAGTCGATCCCGGGCACCACCGCGACCCCGGTGTCGGCCAGCAGCCGCTTGCAGAAGCCCATCGAGTCGGTGGTCAGGTGCGAGACGTCGGCGTAGGCGTAGAACGCGCCGTCGGCGGGGGCGACCCCGGTGACGCCCAGCCGCGCCAGGCCGTCGAGCAGCAGGCCGCGGTTGGTGGCGTAGCGGGCCACGTGCGCGTCCAGCTCGGCGTAGGCCTCCTCGGCGAACGCGGCGACGGCGGCGCGCTGCGACAGCGCGGGCGGGCAGATGGTGAAGTTCGCCGTCAGGCAGGCCACCGCGTGCCGCAGCCGGGGCGGCACCAGCAGCCAGCCCAACCGCCAACCGGTCATGCCGAAGTACTTGGAGAACGAGTTGACCACGATGGACTCGCGGGCGGACGCCCACGCCGTCGCGGTATCGGCGCCGTAGGAGATGCCGTGGTAGATCTCGTCGCTGACGAGCTGGACGCCGTGCTCGGCGCACCAGCCCGCGATGCCCGCCAGGTCGGCGGCGGCGAGCACGGTCCCGGTCGGGTTCGCCGGGCTGGCGACGATCACCCCGTCCAGCGGCCCCGCCTCGGCCAGCACCTCCACCGTCGGTTGCAGGCACGGCAGCTCCACGACCTCGCAGCCCAGGGCGGAGAGGATGTTGCGGTAGGCCGGGTAGCCGGGGCGGGTCAGCGCGACCCGGTCGCCCGCGTCGAACGCGGACAGGAACGCCAGCAGGAACCCGCCGCTGGACCCGGTCGTCACCACCACGTCGTCCGGCTCGACGACCAGCCCGTACCAGCGGTCGTAGTGCCCGGCGATGGCCGCCCGCAGCTCCGGGATGCCCAACTGCTCGGTGTACCCGAGGCCAGAGGCGCCCACCGCGGCCCGCGCCGCCTCCAGCACGGCCCGCGGCGCCCCGGTCGACGGCTGGCCCGCGGCGAAGGACACCACGTCGCCGTGGGTGCGCTGCCGCGCGTTCGCCGCAGAGAGCACGTCCATGACGTAGAACGGCGGGACGTTGGCACGCGCGGCGACCTTCAGGGGGTGCATGCCCGCACCCTATGCGTCAGTACCCGACGTACCCGCCGCCGCCGTGGGTGGCCTTGATGCCGGGGACGTTCGCCAGCGAGCCGTAGCGCTGGACGGCGTAGTTGACACCCGCGCAGATGTTGTCCACCGGGTTCCAGATGTCGTTGTGGCCGGGCAGCTTGTAGGACTCGAAGGTGGGGTCGATGGTCTGCATCAGCCCCTTGGACGGGGTGCCCTTGGCGGCGTTGGAGTCCCAGTTGTTGATCGCGTTGGGGTTGCCGCCGGACTCGTGCTGGATGATCTCCCAGATGGTCTGCGCGTCGGCGTCGGAGACGTTGATCCCCCGGGCGCGCAGCTCGGCGATCGCCTGCCTGATCCACTCCTGGACGTCGCCCGGCGGCTTGGTCGCCGGGGGCGGACCGCTGGGGCCGGAGCCGCCACCACCACCGCTCCCGCCGCCGCTGTCCGAACCGCCGCTGCTGCCGCTCTGGGGGTTCGCGGCGGGCTGGGCGTTGGACGGAGCCGCTGAGGACGGGGTCGTGCCGTCCTCGACCTCGACCGGGGTGGGGGTCCACTCGATGGTGCGGCCCGGGCCCGGTGTGAAGGCCTGACCGCCCGGTTCCGGGATGGTGGAGAACCTGGGGTCGACCGCGTCGAGCCTGCCCCCGAGGGCGGTCGCGGCGGCGTTGAGGGCCTGGTCGGCCTGGTCCAACTGCTCGCCGACCCGGCCACTGTAGGCGCCCGCCAGGCCGTCGACGTACTGGCGCCGCTCCTCCGGGGTGGCGTCCGGGTGCGCGTCGATCCAGCTCGTGGCGTTGTCGTACAGCTCGCCGAACATGCCCTCCAGCGCCTCCCTGGCGCCCTGGACACCGGTCGCGGCGGCACCGAGGTCGCCCGCGGCGGCGGTGAGGGCGTCGTTGAGCGACCTGCCCGCGGTGCCGAAGGTGCCCATGTAGCCGACGAACGCGTCGGCCGAGGCGCCCTGCCAGGCGCCGTCGAGCTGCTTGACCGACCCGTCGAGCTTGCCCACCGAGTCGGCGGCGGCCGCACCGGCGGCGCTGAACCGCCTGCCCAGGTCGGCGATCACCTCGGGCTGGGCCGAGTAGAGCCCGTCCGCGCCCGCGGCCAGCCGGGCGGCTACCCCGCCCAGGCCCGCGGCCGAATCCCTCGCGGTCACGAGTTCCCCCTAGGCCGTCGTCAGCGACTGGGTGGCGGCCCGCTCGGTGCCCGCCACCGAGGTGCCGATGGAGTCCAGGGCGCGGTCCACGCCGCCGAGCAGCGCGCCCGCCCGGTCCAGCTCGGTGCCCGCGGCGGTGGCCAGCGCCCGCACCGCGTCGGCCAGCGCCGCCGAGGCGGGCAGCCGCCCGAACGCGCCCGCGTCGGCGTCGAGCGGCAGGCCGTCGCCCGCGGCCGCGATGGGCCCGGCCTGACCGGCCACGGCGGCCCGGCACTGTTCGATCGCCTGCAGGTTGTAGTCCACGCCGGTCACGGTCCGACCCCCTCCGAGCAGTTCGGTGCTGGGACCTCAGACGGGGACCGCGGCGGGTCGGTTCCCCACCGGTTCAGACCTCTTCGAGCAACTCCCACACGCACCCGGCGAGGCGGGCGTTGTCCGCCGGGGTGATGGTGCTCCACATGCGACCGTCGTTGCTCGGCCTGGTCAGGTAGACGTACCGGCCCGCCTCGGTGTCGTGGAAGGACACCACCCGGTCGGCCCGCCTGCGCCGCTGGTCGCGGCCCACCCGCTCCACCCCGAGCTGCCCGCGCACGCGCATCCCGGCGACCATGCTCACCAGCTCCTGGGCGTCGGACAGCAGGACGCCGCCCTGGTACAGCGTGGTGACCATGCCCTGCGGGTTGCCCCCGGCCGCCCGGTCAGCGTCGAGCAGCAGCTCGGTCGGCAGGCTCACCGACCGCCCCGGCCCGGCCGGGACCTCACCGGCGATCGACACCGCCGCCTCGGCCACCGCCGTCGCCCGCGTCGGGATCAACCACACCTCCTCCCGGTCCACCGCGGCGAGCAGCGCCTGCTCGCCCGAGGTCACCGCGAGGGCCTTGATCTGCCGGTCCGTCCACACCCAACTGTCCACCGACAGCCTGGGGTGGGCCAGCAGGCTCAACCGGTCGGCCAGCTCCGGCACCACCCGCCCGCGCTCGACCAACCCCCGCCGCTCCAGCGAGGCGAACGCGCCCTCGACCAACCCGGCCCGCTCGGTGTGGGTCGTCCCCGGGCTCGGCACGTCGACCGCCACGTGCCTGCGCGGCAACCGCTCGGCCTCCCACACGACGTCGAACTCCAGCGCCGAGAGCACTGTGGTGGTCGTGGCGCCGGTGGACAAGCTCAGTCGTCCTGGCCCAGCACCGGCGACACCACGAGCCGCTCGTCACCGAAGACGTCCTCGGAGTCGATCCCGTACTTGCGCACGTGCTCGTCGTCGTCCTCCCCGGGCGCCCCGGCCCCGGCCGCCGCGGGCGACATCAGCGAGGAACCGCGCCCACCGCGCGTCCCCCCCAGCCGCTCGGCGTTGCGCGCCGCCCTGGCCTCCTCCTCCGGAGCCCCGGCGATCGCCGACCTGTTGTTGCGCGCCTCGGACCCGTCCACACCCGCGGCACCGGCGACGCCCTTGGCGCCGCCCCCGCGGACCAGCCGGTCCTTCTCCAGCGCGGACCCGACCCCGGCACCGGCCCCACCGGCACCGGCGATGCCCGCGGCCGTGGCCACCCCGTCGACGAACCCCGGGCCGAACCCGGGGCGGAGCCCGCCCAGGCCGCCACCACCGGGCGCCAACCCGCCCGGGGAACCACCGGTCGGCCCGATGCCCGCGATCCGCCCGTTGCCGACGGGGTTGCCGTTCCCGGGCGGGGAGTTGACACCACCGGGGTTGTTGAAGTTGCCGGGGTTGTTGAGGTTGTTGCCCCCGGCCCCACCGGAACCGCTGCCACCGGGGCCGCCGCCACCGTTGACGCCGGAGAACACCCCCGCCTGGTTCCCGGCCGCGAGGCCCACGCTGCCCGGCGAACCGGGGGCCCCCGCGGCACCGGAGGGGGTGAAGGAACCGGGGTTGCCGGTGAAGCTCTGCGCGGACGTGCCCCCGAGGTGCTGCGCGGGCTGCGCCACCAGGTCCAACCCGGGCGGCACGGGCAGCGCCTGCGCACCCCCGATGGCCGACTGGCTGCCCCGGCTGTAGTCGTTCATCGCCGCCGCCGCCGCGTCGTGCGCGGCCCGGGTCTCCTCGACCCTGCGCGCGTTGTCGGTGGTGTAGCCGAACGTGCCCGCGAGGTCGTCGAGGAACCCCGTCTGGGTGGGCCCGCGCAACTCCCCGCCCTGGGGCGCGGCGTGCCTGGTGGAGTCGAAGACCGCACCCTGCTCACCCACGTTCGCACCGGTCGCCCCCGCCCGGGTCCCGGCGTCCTCGGCGTACACGCTCGCCGCCTTGGTCGCCTCCTGCCCCCGCTGCGAGGCGTCGCCCTCCCACTCCACACCGATCTTGGCCAACTCCTGGCGCAGCGTGCGGTCGGTCTGGTCCAGCCCGTCGGCGATCCGCTTGAGCGCCCCGACGGCCCGGTCGAGGCTGTCCGAGCCCGGCCCACCGCGCAACGCGTCGAGCTGGGCGGCGAGGGCCTGGTAGCTGTAGCCCTGGAACCGCAGGTCGCCGAGTCCGTAGTCGTTCGCCATGTCAGCCCCTCACCTCGAAGCCCGCAGGGTCGCGAGGGCTAGCCCCGCGGCCTCCTCGCTCATCTGGCACAACTGTTCCTGGGTGAACGTGAGTGGACTGACCGCGTCCGCGCTCACCATCAACTGCTGGCCCGGCGCGACGTCGATCGTCGTCGTGCAGTCCACGGAGTTGGGTCCGTCGCCCGGGGTGAAGTACCGCGCGGCACCGTAACCGCCGACGGAGACCAACTCGGCCTCGACGTTGCGCTTGCCGGTCAGCCACGGACCGATGCCCTCGGTCGTCACGGCGGAGATGTTGTAGTCGTGGAACGGCTCCTGCGCGGAGACGTTGAGGACGCACTGCTTCGCGCCGGGGAACACTTCACTCTTGCTGGTGGTCGACCGGGTGCGGTCCACCTTCAACTGCTTGAGCTGATCGGCTGTGAGCAGGGTGCACGGGTCGACCGCGTCCAACTGGAGGTCGGCGGGCCGGGGCGGGATCTCGACCGTCGGTGCCGGCGCGGTGGTGTTGCTCACCTGAGGGGGATCTTCCGTCCGCTGCTCGCCCTGCGGCACCGGGCTGCCTGTTTCGCCGGTGGTGCAGGCGGCGACTCCACCGAGCGCCAAGACGGCGATCGATGCGGACAGGAACAGCTTGCTAGACAACGCGGGACCCTCCGAGCGCGGAGGTAATCTGCTCCTCGTTGTAGCCGTAGTCCTTGGCTGTGGCCTTGAGCTGGTTGACCAGCTTGGTCAATCCCTCAATGTACTCCTGCACGCGCACCGCGTAGGAGTCCTCGTTCCTGATCAGGATGTCGTTCCAGGCCTTGGCCATCCGCTGCGACACCTCGTCGTCCCCGGGTGCCACGACGTGGAGTTCACCGCGCGCCGCGTGGAAGGTGTCCGTCAGCTCGTCCACCTGGCTTTGGATGATCTTGGCGGCGGCGAGGACATTGTCGTGGTTGACGACGAAGTGGCCGCCGCTGGACGGGGCCGTGCCGTGGGTGAGGTTGTCGAGCAGGTTGGCGGCGCCGCCGAGCAGACCGCTGACCACACCGCCCAGTGCCCCGAGTGGGTTGGCATCCATGTCACGCACCCCCGGTACTCATCGTGACCGTGTCATCTCCGGTTGCAGGTTACCAACGTGCTGGTAGGGCCTACCTGAACTTTGACGGAGAAAACCCGGCCGCGGTTCCCGCTACCCGGGGAGGGTGATCTCGCCGTCGGCGGCGCGGAGGGCGATGTCGGTGCGGTGGTGGGAGCCGGGGAGGTGGACGGCGTCGACGCGGTGGTAGGCGTCGGCTCGGGCGGTGCGGAGGTCGGGGCCGGTGCCGACGACGGCGAGGACGCGGCCACCGGCGGAGACCAGGGCGCCGTCGTCGCGGCGGCGGGTGCCCGCGTGCAGGACGCCTTCGCCCTCGGCGCCGGTGATGACGTCGCCGGTGCGGGGGCGGCCGGGGTAGCCGTCGGCGGCGATGACGACCGTGACGGCGGAGCCGGGTTCCCACTCCAGCGGCGGGTGGGCGGCGAGGGTGCCGGTGGCGGCGGCGTGCAGGAGGGTGGACAGGGGGCTGCGCAGCATGGCCAGCACGGCCTGCGTCTCCGGGTCGCCGAAGCGGCAGTTGAACTCGATCACCTCGGGCCCGTTCGAGGTCATCGCCAGGCCCGCGTACAGCAGCCCGGAGAACGGGGTGCCGCGCCGCGCCATCTCGTTGACGACCGGGCGCACGATGCGCTCGACCACGTCGTCGGCCAGCCCGTCGGGCGCCCAGGGCAGCGGGGTGTAGGCGCCCATGCCGCCGGTGTTGGGCCCGGCGTCGCCGTCGCCGACGCGCTTGAAGTCCTGGGCGGGCAGCAGCGGCACCACGGCCCCGGCCGGGTCGACCACGCAGAACAGGGAGACCTCGGGGCCGTCGAGGAACGACTCGAGGAGCACCGGGTGCCCGCCGTCGAGCAGCGTCATCGCGTGGGCGCGGGCGGCCCGCAGGTCCTTGGTGACCACGACGCCCTTGCCCGCGGCGAGCCCGTCGTCCTTGACCACCCAGGTGGGCCCGAACCGCGCCAGGGCGGCGTCGAGGCGGGCGGGGTTGTCGACTACCTCGCTGTGCGCGGTCGGCACCCCCGCGGCGGTCATGACGTCCTTCGCGAACGCCTTCGACCCCTCGATCCGCGCCGCCTCGGAACCCGGCCCGAAGCAGGCGACGCCCGCCGCGCGCACCGCGTCGGCCGCCCCGGCCACCAGCGGCCCCTCCGGCCCGATGACGACGAGGTCGGCCTTCCACCGCACGGCCAGCTCGACCACGGCGGCGGGGTCCACGGCGTCGACCCCGTGGGTCTCCGCCAGCGCGGCCGTCCCGGCGTTGCCGGGCGCGCACGCCAGCGCGACCACCTCGGGGTCCTTCGACAAGGCGAGGACCAGGGCATGCTCGCGGGCGCCAGACCCGATCACCAGGACACGCACGAGGAGCGAGCGTAGAGGCTGTGCGCCGAACGGCGGTAATCGAGTGCCCGGTTCGCGCTCCACCCGCCTCCGGTCGCCGTCAGCCCGGATCGGCGGCGGCCGTGTTCCCGGGGCGGACGCACCTCGGCCGCGTCCCGGGACGGGGACGCGGCCGAGGGTGATCCTGGCTGGAGGGGCAGGCGCGACGGATCAGCCCGCGGGGCGGTTCAGGACCCCGGCCAGCAGCGAGTGCACCGCCGCGTGGTCGGCCGGGTCGGTGAGCTTGCACTGGCCGCCGCGGAGGCGGTACCACTCGTCGGCGCCCGCGTAGCGGACCTTGGCGGTGACCACGCCGTCGGTGGTGCTCACCGTGCGCAGTTCGAGGTCGCCGGTGACGACGCCCGCTTCCTCGGTCATCAGGCCGGGGCCCGCGCTCAGCGGGGAGGTGTACTCGTTCAGCATGTGCCCAGCATGTCCGACAGCGCCGCCTTCTCCGCTGGTTCGGAACTCCGCGGCGGGCCGAACGGGTGCGGGGGCCCGCGACGCGGGCCCCCGCACCTCGGTCAGCAGCGGTCGAGCATGGTCAGCAGCGCCGACTTCTCCCCGGAGGTGACCTTCAGGCCGTACTTGTACTTCACCGTCGTCCACGCCTTGGCGTAGGTGCACCAGTACGAGGTCAGCGACGGCTTCCAGCTCTCCGGGCCTTGGTCGCCTTTGGACTGGTTGACGTTGTCGGTGACCGCGAGCAACTGCGGCGCGCTCAGGTCGTTGGCCAACTGCTGGCGCTTGGCGGTGGTCCACGACGCCGCGCCCGAGCGCCACGCGTTGGCCAGTGGGACCATGTGGTCGATGTCGACGTCCGACGCCAGCGTCCAGGTCGCGCCGTCGTAGGGGCTGTACCAGCGGCCGGAGGTCGCCGCGCAGGACGAGTCGGTGACCACGCTCGTGCCGTCGCGCTTGAGCACCGTCTCGCGGGTGTCGCACGCCCCGGAGATGGTGATCCAGTGCGGGAACTTGTCCCGCGAGTACCCGGTCATCGAGCCCGCCGCCGCGACGGTGAGGGCGCTGAGCTGCGAGCGCGCGGTGGCCTCGCTCGGGATGCCCGGCGGCGTCGCGGCGGCGGTGCCCGCGAAGCCGACGAGGAGGCCGGTGGACAACAGCAGGGCGCCGAACAGCGCCCGGAGCTTCGACATTCTTCCTCCGGTGGCAGGGGTGGAGGGTCGACAGGGACGGGACTGACCCTGTCGGGGCCAGGTGGAGTGCGTCATACCTCTGAGTGACACTCCAACGACCGAATGTAGAAGCTCCGGGTCACTGTCGGGTCCAACTGGCAATTGGTCACACCGGGCAGGCTGGCCGGTTCGCGGGCTCCGGGTCCGGCCAGAACCCGAACCGGGGCCGCGACGGGCTGAGCAGCCCGGCCGTGCAGCCCCGGCTCCGGATGGTCGCGTCGGAGTACGAGGTGCCGGTGCTGAGCCCGCTGATGTCGCGTAGCTGCACGACCGGCTCGTCGAAGTAGACCGTCGGGCGGTCCTTCGGCTGCACGCAGGACGACGGCACGAACGACCACACGCCGTAGGTGCTGCCGCCCGCCCGGGGAGCGCTGACCAGGGCGACCGAACCGTCCTGCGTCACGTACCGGTACGACACCTTGGTGAGGTCCAGGTCGACCCGCTGGGCGGGGTCCACCACGTCGTCGGCGCCGTCGCGCCGGGTGTAGTTCAGCGACGGGGTGCACTGCTCGCCCGCGGTGAGCGTCACCCGGGTGCCGAAGGTGATCCGCCGCCACCCGGTCGTGCCACCCTCGGTCACCTTTCGCAGCGAGTGGAACGGCGCGTTGATCGCCCCCACCCAGTCCCGCCAGCGGTCCGCGTCGGTGCCGCACCGCTCCGGCACCCCGGTCAGCCCGCCGGACTGCGACGCCCTGGTCAGGTTCGAGCGCAGCACCCAGCCGACCGGGGTCGCCATGGCGTGCGCGGTCGTCACCCGGATGCGCACCCAGTCGCCGCAATAGGCGGTCACCTCCGCCCTGTCGCCCTTTACCGCGTTGGCCAGCACCAGCCGCCCCGGGTACTCCCGCACCGTCGACCGGTCGGTGGAGATGGTGTCGGCGGTGGCGGCCGCACCCTCGGGTGCCACCGCCACCCCGATCGCGGCGGCGGCCACCAGGCCGAGCGCCCACGTCATCCGCTTCACTGCGCCTCCTTCGCTGCAACTTGGGGAGGCCAGTACCCCGCAAATTCCCCACCGACGACAGCAGTGGTGCGCGAATGGTCAACGACAGTGCACTCGCGGAGCGTCAGACGATGCCGCCGTTGGCGCGCACGACCTGCCCGTTGATCCAGTGGCCCTCGGGTGAGCTGAGGAAGGCGACGACCGCGGCGATGTCCTCGGGGGTGCCCAGCCGCTCCAGCGGTGCCTGCCGCGCGAGCCCGGCGACGGTCTCCTCGTCCTTGCCGTCGAGGAACAGCTCGGTCGCCGTCGGGCCCGGTGCCACGGCGTTCACCGTCACGTCCCGGCCGCGCAGCTCCCGGGCCAGGATCAGCGTCAGCGCCTCCACGGCCGCCTTGCTCGCGGCGTAGGCCCCGTAGGTGGGGAACCGCAACCCGAGCACGGAGGTGGAGAAGGTCACCAGCGACCCGCCCGGCCGGGTGCGGCGGGCAGCCTGCTTGGCGACCACGAAGGTGCCCCGGACGTTGGTGCGGTGCAGGTCGTCGAACGCGTCGAGGTCGAGGTCGGCGATCGGGGAGAGCACCATCCGCCCGGCCGCGTGGACGACCACGTCCACGCCCCCGAACGCGCGCTCGGCGGTGTCGAAGACCTCGGCGACCGCGTCCGGGTCGGCGACGTCGGCCTGGACGGCGAGCGCCCGGCCGCCCGCCCCGGTGATGTCGTCGACGGTGGCCTCGGCGGCGGCCCGGTTCCCGGCGAAGGCGAGGACGACGGGCAGGCCCCTGCCCGCGAGTTCGAGGGCGACCGCGCGCCCGATGCCCCGGGAACCGCCGGTCACGATCGCGACCCTGTCTGTGGTGGTGGTGTTCACGGGGTCCACGATGCGCGCTCCCGGCCCGGTCTGGCAGGGGCTGCCCGTGGTGGGGACGGCAACCCCTGGGTCCGGGCCGCGCCCGCGGGCAGACTGGTCCTCGTGAACAGCCCGAAGTACGCCGAACTGGGTGCGTTCCTGCGGTCGCGGCGCGACCGGATTCGCCCGGCCGACGTGGGCCTGCCCCACGGACCGCGGCGGCGCGTCCCCGGCCTGCGCCGCGACGAGGTCGCGCAACTGACCGGCGCGTCGGTGGAGTACTACACCGAGCTGGAGCGGGGTGCGGGCGCCCAGCCCTCCGAGCAGATGCTGGCCGCGCTCAGCCGCGCCCTGCGCCTCTCCGGTGACGAGCGCGACCACCTCCACCACCTGGCGAACCGCCCGGTCCCCGTCCAGGGCGGCGCCGCCTCGCACGTCCACCCGGGGATGCTCAGCCTGCTGGACCGGCTCGACGGCACCCCCGCGCAGGTCATCACCGACCTGCACGTCACCCTCGCGCAGAACCCGCTCGCGGTCGCGCTGACCGGCGACCAGTCGGGCCTGCGCGGCATGGGCGCCAGCCTGGTCTACCGGTGGTTCACCGACCCGACCGCCCGCGACCTCTACCCGCGCGAGGACCACGACGCCCAGGGCCGCGTGCTGGCCGCCGACCTCCGGGCGGCCGCGGCCCGCCGCGACACCGCCGATCCCGAGGCAGCCGCCATGGTCGAGGCGCTGCTGGCCGAGTCCGCGGAGTTCGCCGGGGTGTGGGCCGAGCACGACGTCGCCTTCCGCCGCAATGATCGCAAGCGGCTCGTCCACCCCGTGCTCGGGCTCTTGGAGGTCGACTGCCTCAACCTGTTCAGCGAGGACGGCCGCCAGCGGCTGCTGTGGTTCACCCCCACCGCGGGCACCGACACCGTCGGCAAGCTGGAACTGCTGGGCGTGCTCGGCACCCAGGACCTCACCGCCGACCGGGCGTGAGTGGGCTCAGAGGAGGCCGCGGGCCACGCGCAGGTCCTCGGTGTGCCGGTACCAGGTCCACTTGGCCGCGTCCGTGGGCACGCCGTCGCGCTCGAAGCGGGTGCGCAGGCAGCCGATCTGGAACGCCCGGCCGTGGTGGGTGCTCACCTTCTTGGCGAACAGGCCGCCCCGGGTGACCCTGGCGACCAGGCCGGGGCCGCCGTCCGGGTCGGGGGCGACCTCGATCCGCTTCGCCCGCCCGCGCAGCGCCGTCTCGTCGTCGCAGTAGGCCACGCCCTGCGGCTGGTCGACGACCCCGCCGCCGACCAGGACCCCGCCCGCGTCGTCGCGGATCAGCGGGAACGGGTCGACCTCCCCCGAGACGGCGGCCGCGGCCAGTCGCTCCCGGTCACGTGGCAGACCCCACAGCGGCACCACCCGCGACCCGTCCGGGTCGACCGGCAGGTAGCCGACGGCGACCGCGCCGAGCCGGTCGGTCCGCATCAGCCGCAGCACGACGGCGGCCAGGTCGGCGTCGGTGCCGTGCACCACGAGCCGGTCCCCGGCGAACGACTTCAGCACCGGGTCGAGCGCCCCCCGGCCGGGCCGTTCGGGCAGTTCGACCAGGTCAAGCCCGTGACGCACGGTGAGCGCGTCCGGGCGCGCGGTGGTCGTCGCGTTTCCGCAGGCCAGCACGAGTGCGCTCACGGTTGTCTCCTGGTCTAGTCTCAGTTACCGGCATTCGCACCGAGGCAGCGCGGGAACGGGTGTCACAGTCTCTCCAACTGCCAACACCTGGAGTTTCACATGCCGGCTATCGTGCTGATCGGCGCCCAGTGGGGCGACGAGGGCAAAGGCAAGGCGACCGACCTGCTCGGCGAGCGGGTCCAGTGGGTCGTGCGGTACCAGGGCGGGAACAACGCCGGGCACACCGTGGTGCTGCCGGACGGTCAGGACTTCGCGCTGCACCTGATCCCCTCCGGCATCCTCACCCCCGGGGTGACCAACGTGATCGGCAACGGCGTCGTCGTCGACCCCTCGGTGCTGCTCACCGAGCTGGCGGGCCTGGAGGCCCGCGACGTCGACACCTCCCGCCTGCTGATCTCGGCGGACGCGCACCTGATCATGCCCTACCACGTGGCGATCGATAAGGTCACCGAGCGCTACCTCGGCAAGGCCAAGATCGGCACCACCGGTCGCGGCATCGGCCCGGCCTACCAGGACAAGGTGGCCCGCGTCGGCGTCCGGGTGCAGGACGTGCTGGACGAGAAGATCCTCCGGCAGAAGGTCGAAGCCGCCCTCGACATCAAGAACCAGATGCTGGTCAAGGTCTACAACCGCAAGGCCCTGGAGCCCGAGCGCGTGGTGGACGAGGTGCTGGCCGCCGCGGAGGGCTTCGCGCACCGCATCGCCGACACCCGCCTGCTGCTCAACCAGGCGCTGGAGCGCGGCGAGGTCGTGCTGCTGGAGGGGTCGCAGGGCACCCTGCTCGACGTCGACCACGGCACCTACCCGTTCGTGACCTCGTCCAACCCGACCTCCGGCGGCGCCAGCGCGGGCTCGGGCATCGGCCCCACCCGGATCACCACGGTCATCGGCATCCTCAAGGCCTACACCACCCGCGTCGGCTCCGGCCCGTTCCCCACCGAGCTGGACGACGACATGGGCGAGCGCCTGCGCAAGGTCGGCGGCGAGATCGGCGTCACCACCAAGCGCCTGCGCCGCACCGGCTGGTTCGACGCGGTCATCGCCCGCTACGCCAGCCGGGTCAACGGCATCACCGACTACTTCCTCACCAAGCTGGACGTGCTCTCCGGCCTGGAGAAGGTGCCGGTCTGCGTCGCCTACGAGGTCGACGGCACCCGGGTCGACGACATGCCGATGACCCAGACCGACGTGCACCACGCGGTACCGGTGTACGAGGAACTGCCCGGCTGGTTCGAGGACATCAGCGCCTGCCGCACCTGGGAGGAACTGCCCGCGAACGCCCGCGCGTACGTGGAGCGGATCGAGGAGCTGTCCGGCGCCCGCGTCTCCGCGATCGGCGTCGGCCCCGGCCGCGACCAAACCATCGTCCGCCACGAGATGGTTTAGCCAGCCCCACACCGCAGATCACCCCCACCCGGGCACAACGGGCGCAGCCGCCGGCCACCCCCACACCGGCGGCCCGGCGACTGAATGCCCGGGTGGGTGGTTCTGCTCGGGTGGGGGTGGCGATCATGTGACAGCCTGTCTGGGCGGTGGGGCATCTTTTCAGCCCCACCTGACACGCTGGAGCACATGATCGCCGTAGGGGCCCCGCCCAAGCGGAACCACCCACCCGGGCAAGCCCACGAAACTCCCGGGCTTTTCCACGGCACGGCCAACACACAGGCACGCCGAGCAGAACCACCCCGAACCAACCCACCCGCGCTCACTCCCGCGACAACGCCGCCTCCTCCAGGTCCAGCTCCCGCTGCACCCGCCGCAGCGTCTCGTCGTCGATCTCCCGCCGGTCCCTGGCCGCCACGAACTCCGCCCGCTCCGCCGACAGCATCTCCCGCCGCAGCCGCCGGAACGCCGCGGCCGGGCTCTCCTCCTCCTGCCGCCCCAGCCGCTCCCACGCCGCGTTGCCCCGGTGCTCCGCGAGCGCCCGCAGCCGCGCCGCCAGGTGCTCCGGCACCGCGCTGGAGTCGACGATCTCCTCCAGCCGCGACACCGCCGCCCGCGCCGCGTTGTTCTGCACCTGCGCCTCGGCGAGCGCCCGCTCCTGCTCCCCGGAGTCGCGCACGCCCAGCCGCCGGATCAGCGCGGGCAGGGTCATGCCCTGCAGGAGCAGCGTGCCCACGGTCACCACGAGCGTCAGCAGCAGCACCACGTCGTGCCCGGGCATCTCCAGCGGGATGGCCGCCGCCGCGGCCAGTGACACCACCCCGCGCATCCCGGCCCACCCGAGCACCGTCACCTGCCGCCACCCCGGTGCCACCGGTTCGCGCTCCCGGACCCGCTTGAACAGCCACCTCGGCACGTACGCCGCGGGGAACATCCACGCGAACCGCACCAGGATCGCCGCCAGCAGCACCACCGCCGACGCCCCCAGCAGGTCCCACCCCGGGTCGGCGTCCGCCACGGCCGTCCGCACCTGCAACCCGATCAGCGCGAACACCAGCGACTCCAGCAGCACGTCCAGCGACTTCCACACCGCCGTCTCCTGCAACCGGGTCGAGAAGCCCGCCGCGGGCGCGTTGTGCCCCAGGTAGAGACCCGCGACCACCACGGCCAGCACCCCGGACGAGTGCACCTCCTCGGCCAGCAGGTACACCCCGAACGGCACCAGCAGCCCCAGCGCGCTCTCCAACGCCCCGTCACCCACCCGCAGCCGGACCGCGTGCACGACGACGGCCACCACCAGCCCCACCGCCACCCCGCCGACGGCCGCGACCAGGAACGTCACCAGCCCGTCGCCCCAGGAGATCGCCGACCCGCCCACCGCGGCCGCCACCGCCACCTTGAACGCGGTCAGCGCCGTCGCGTCGTTGCCCAGGCTCTCCCCGGTCAGCAGCGTCATCGCCCGCCGGGGCAACCCCAGCCGACGCCCGATCGCCACCGCCGCCACCGCGTCCGGCGGCGCCACCACCGCCCCCAGCACCAGCGCGGGCGCCAGGCCCAACCCCGGCACCACCCAGTGCGCCACCAGCCCGACCACGGCGGTCGTGGTCAGCACCAGCCCCACCGCCAGCAACCCGATCGGCCGGATGTTGGCCTTGATGTCGAGGTAGGAGCTGTCCAGGGCGGCCGAGTACAGCAGCGGGGCCAGCACGACCAGCAGCACCAGGTCCGGGTCCAGCCCGAACTCCGGCACCCCCGGGATGAACGACACCCCGATGCCCACCGCGGTCAGCACCAGCGGGGCGGGCCAGTCCACGCGCCGCGCCAGCACCGTCACGGCCCACGACCCCACCAACAACAGCAGCAGTTCCACCCGTACCTCCACACCCGCCGGTCCTCTGCGCGAGGATGACCCATAGTCGCCCGAGAGGACCGCCGATGAGTTGCGCACACACCGAAGACCTCCCCACCGGGGTGACCGCCGACGCGACCGACGAGTGCCCCGACTGCGCCGCCCTCGGCGAACGCCACTGGGTCCACCTGCGCCAGTGCCTCACCTGCGGCCACGTCGCCTGCTGCGACTCCAGCCCGCACAGGCACGCCACCGCCCACCACGGGGCGAGCGGCCACCCCGTCATGCGCTCCCACGAACCGGGCGAGTCCTGGCGCTGGTGCTACCCGGACAACCGCCTCGTCTGACCGGGAGGACCAAAGAGGCCGCCACCGGGTTCCGGTGACGGCCTCCTGCGGCTGGGTGGTCTACGCGCGCGGGAAGTTCTCCGCCCGGGAGGCGACCGCGATGTCGGGGTTGTCGCTGAACACCCCGTCGACCCCGGCCTTCCAGAAAGCGCTCAGCTCCGCGAACAGGTCGCCGTAGTTGGCCGCGACGGCGTCCGACCGCAGGTTCTTCGGCAGGAACGTGTTCTCCGCCCGGAACGTGTACGGGTGCACCTTGAGCCCCACCGCGTGGGCGTCGGCCACCAACCGCGTCGGCTGCGCCAGGTTGCCCGCCGCGTCCCGCGCCACGACCTGGTTCTTGTCCGGCCCGACCCCGTCGGCGTAGGTCGAGACCTCCTTGAGGCCCTGGGCGCTGACGACGTCGGCGTAGGTCCGCTCGTCCCCGGCCGCCACGAAGTCGTAGGGCGCGCCGGAGGCCGAGGTCAACTGGACCAGCGGGACCCGCAGCTCCCGGTGCAGCGCCTTGAGGTTCGCCACCTCGAAGGACTGCACGAACACCTTCGCGTTGCGCCGGTTGAGCCCGTTGCGGTTGAGGACCCGCACCAGCTCGGGCTCCAGAGCGAGGCCTTGGCGCTGGAAGTAGGTGGGGTGCTTGGTCTCCGGGTAGATCCCCACCTCGCGCCCCAGCTCCCGCGAGAGCCGGTTCTTGAGGTCGATCACTTCCTGGAGCGTGGGCACCTGGTGGCGCCCGTTGTGGATCGTGTTCTCCTGCCGGACGTCCGGAATCCGCTCGGTCGCCCGCAGCGTCTTCAACTCGGCCAGCGTGAAGTCCTCGGTGAACCACCCGGTCACCGCGACCCCGTCCAGGTCCTTCGTCGTCCGCCGCCCCGCGAACTCCGGGTGCGCGGCGACGTCGGTCGTCCCCCCGATCTCCGGTTCGTGCCGGGCCACCAGCACGCCGTCCTTGGTGGAGACCAGGTCGGGCTCGATGAAGTCGGCCCCCATCCGCGCCGCCAGCTCGTAGCCGGCCAGCGTGTGCTCCGGCCGGTAGCCGGAAGCGCCCCGGTGCCCGATCACCAGCGGGGTCGCCCGCTCCCCGGGCCGCCCAGCCGCCTGCTCGGGAGCAGCGGCAGCACTGCTCAGCGCAGCGGTCCCCACCAAAGCCAATGCCGACACAGCAACCCCCAGCATCCGGGCAACCGTCATGACCAACCTCCACGTCCCGTCTCGGCCCAACCCTGGCCCGACCCCAAGACCACCCGGCCACCGCCCGGCGTCTACCACCCCACGGTCACGTGAACTGCCGGTACCCCGACTTCCACCCGCCCCGGTGACGGGATTCGTCGCCGGGGCGGGTGGAAGCCGGGGGCGGGTGGGTCAGGCCAGACCGAGGGCGGCGGGGGCCTGGGGGTCGGAGTCGGCGAGGAAGGTGGCGCAGCGGGTGTGCTCCTCGGTCTCGCCGATGGCCTGGGCGGCCTTGGCGAGGGCGGCGAGGGCGCGGAGGAAGCCCTGGTTGGGGCGGTGCGACCACGGGATGGGGCCGTGGCCCTTCCAGCCTGCGCGGCGGAGCTGGTCGAGGCCGCGGTGGTAGCCGGTGCGGGCGTAGGCGTAGGCCGCGACCGGCTGACCGTCGGCGAGGGACCCCTCGGCCAAGGCGGCCCAGGCCTCGCTGAAGTCGGGGGTGCCGGTGACGACCTCGACCGGGTCCTGGCCCGCTTCGAGGGCGGCCTGCTGTTCGGGCCGGTCGGGCAGGTACGTGGGGTCGGGTCCGCCAAGCAGGTTCATGGGGCCATCATGCCGCGCGAGGGCCGGGTGGGGCCGGGGCGGGCGGGTTCAGGGCGCGGCGGGTGGGGTGGCCTGCTGGGCGAGGAGGTTTTGGGCCAGGTCGATGAAGTGGGCGAGGGTGGGGGCGTCGAAGGCCAGGGCGAAGTGCTGGTCGTCGGATTCGAAGACGAAGTCGTAGGCGTCGCCGTGGCCGGGCATGGCTCGGAGGTCGACGGCGGCGGTGCAGATGACGCCGGTGCTGATGCTGATGTGCGAGTTGGTGCGCATGACTGGAGATTACGTTTGAGACGCAGGAGACAAGCGGCTCTCCTGGATGAATCATGAGTCTCAAAGGGTGACGTTTGGCAGTACGCTCTGTGAGACGCGGGGTGGACGGGCAGGCTTGGGGTGTGAAAAGCACTGATCCGGGGCCGGTGGTCCAGCGGTTGATCTTCGGGGCGCGGGCGAGGGAGCTTCGGGAGCGCGCCGGGGTGGAGTTGGAGGCGGCGAACGTCGCGTTGGGGTGGTATCGCGGGAAGCTGTCGAAGGTGGAGACGGGGCAGTTGGCGACCAAGCCCCGGGAGTGCGACGAGATGTTGCGGATCTACGGGGTGAGTGGGCACGAGGCGGAGCAGTTGCGGTCGCTCGCCGCTGATGGGCGGCGGTCGGCGGCGCCGGAACGGGTCACCGACTCGGCGCGGCAGTACGTGGCGCTGGAGCGCGACTCCACCGAGATCCGCATGGTGTACCACGAGATTCCGGGCATCTTCCAGACAGTGGAGTACGCGCGGGCGCAGTTGATGCGCTCACCGGTGATCCCCGGCGCCCAGGTGGCGGGCATGGCGGCAGCCAGGCGCGAACGGGGCGAACGGCTGCGCGGATCGGGGACGAAGGTTTATGCGGTGCTCGGCTTTGAGGCACTGCACCGCGAAACCGGGGGCAGGGAAGTGCTTGCCGATCAGTTGCGCAGGCTCGCGGGGTTCGCTGAGCTGCCGAACATCTCGATCCGCCTGATCCCGTGGTCGGCTGGGGCGGCTGCCGGGTTGGGCGGGCCGTTCACCCTGCTGTGGATCGAGCCCGCCAATGCCCGGATCGCATACACCGAAACCTTGACCGGGGCCGACTACCTCAAGACCACGGACACCTACAGCCTGGCCTTCGAGCAGGCGAGCGACCTGGCGTTGGACGAGGAAGCCAGTCAGGATGAGCTGAAACGGAGGATCATCGAGCTTGAGTAAGGGAGTCCCCACCATGTCGATCTCCCCGAGCACCCTGGCCGGGTTGACTTGGCGCAAGTCGAGCCGGAGTTCGGCGGGTGGCGCGCAGTGTGTTGAGTTGGCGAACCTGCCGGTGGGAGCGGCTGTTCGGGACAGCAAGAGCCCGGACAGCGGTCACCTTGTGCTCGCGCCCACCGCGTTCGACCAGCTCCGGGGCTGGGCCAAGCAGCGTTGACGAACAGCGGCGGCGGGGCACCTGTGCAGGTGCCCCGCCGCCGTCGTTGTTTCAACCTGTGATGCGCGACCCTCGAATGCTCAGCCCGCGATCATGCGGCCCGCGGACTTGAGGTGCTCGCAGGCCTGGGTGATGCGGGTGGCCATGGCCTGCTCCGCCGCCTTGAGGTAGCTGCGGGGGTCGTAGGCCTTCTTGTTGCCCACCTCACCGTCGACCTTGAGGACGCCGTCGTAGTTGGTGAACATGTGGGTGGCGATGGGGCGGGTGAAGGCGTACTGGGTGTCGGTGTCGATGTTCATCTTGATGACGCCGTAGGACACCGCCTCTTGGATCTCCTCCAGCAGCGAGCCGGAACCGCCGTGGAAGACCAGGTCGAAGGGCTTGGAGCCCGGGTCGAGGCCCAGCTTCTGGGTGACGACCTCCTGGCCCTGCTTGAGGATCTCCGGGCGGAGCTTGACGTTGCCCGGCTTGTAGACGCCGTGCACGTTGCCGAAGGTGGCCGCCAGCAGGTAGCGGCCCTTCTCGCCCACGCCGAGGGCGTCGACCGTCTTGAGGTAGTCGTCGGCGGTGGTGTAGAGCTTGTCGTTGATCTCGTTGGCGACGCCGTCCTCCTCGCCGCCGACGACGCCGACCTCGATCTCCAGGACGATGCGGGCCTTGGCGGCCTTGTCCAGCAGCTCGGCGGCGATCTCCAGGTTCTCCTCCAGCGGCACGGCCGAGCCGTCCCACATGTGCGACTGGAACAGCGGGTTGCGGCCCGCGTCCACCCGCTCCTGGCTGATGGCGATGAGCGGGCGGACGTAGCCGTCGAGCTTGTCCTTGGGGCAGTGGTCGGTGTGCAGTGCGACGTTGACCGGGTACTTCGCCGCCACGACGTGGGCGAACTCGGCGAGGCCGACCGCGCCGGTGACCATGTCCTTGACCTTGGTGCCGGAGGCGAACTCCGCTCCGCCGGTGGAGACCTGGATGATGCCGTCGCTCTCGGCTTCGGCGAAGCCGCGCAGCGCCGCGTTGAGCGTCTCCGATGACGTCACGTTGATGGCTGGGTAAGCGAACTCGCTCGCCTTCGCCCGGTCCAGCATCTCCGCGTAGACCTCGGGTGTGGCGATGGGCATCGGTGGTCCTCCTCGGGGTGGGACTTTCGCTGGATAGTACGAGCAGCGCGCACCGGTCCGCTCCGTCAGACTGACCACATGACCACCGCGACCTGGAATGGCGAGACGATCGCCGAGAGCGACGACACAAAGGTCGTCGAGGGGAACCACTACTTCCCGCCGGACTCCGTGCGCCGGGACCTCCTGAGCGCGTCCCCCACCACGAGCGTGTGCCCGTGGAAGGGGACGGCCAGCTACTACTCCTTGACCGTCGACGGTCAGGAGAACACCGACGCGGCCTGGTACTACCCGGCGCCGAAGGACGCGGCGGCGGAGATCAAGGACCACGTGGCCTTCTGGCGCGGGGTCGAGATCACCCCGTGAGCGCCGCCGCCAGGCTGCGGTAGGCGGCGAAGTCGAGCCCGCCGTCGGCGGTGACCACCTGGATCGCCACGTGGTCGGCACCGGCGGCGTGGTGCTCGGCGACCCGCTCGCGGATGGCCTCCTCGTCGCCCCAGGCGACGAGGGCGTCGACGAGCCGGTCGCTGCCCTTGACGTCGTCCTCGGTGAACCCGAGGCGGCGCCAGTTGTTGACGTAGTTCGGCAGCCCCAGGTACATGGCCAGGGCGCCGCGGGCCAGCTCGCGGGCCCTGGCCGGGTCGGTCTCCAGGACCACGTGCTGCTCGGGGGCCAGCAGCGGGCCCGCGCCGAGCAGTTCCCTGGCCCGGGCGGTGTGCTCGGGGGTGACCAGGTAGGGCAGGGCGCCGCGGGTGCGGGCCCCGGCCAGCTTGACCGTGCGCGGGCCCAGTGCGGCCAGGGCGACGGAGTCCATCGGCACGGCGAGCTGGTCGAGGTAGTCCACCAGCTTGCTGTAGGGCTTCTCGTAGGTCTTGTCGGTGACGCTCTCCACCAGGGCCGCGTGGCTGGCGCCCAGGCCGAGGACGAACCGGCCGGGGAACCGGGTGGAGATGCGGTCGAACGCGGTGGCGATCCCCGCGGGCCCGTCGGTCCAGATGCTGACGATGCTGGTGCCGACGGCGAGCGCGGCGGTGCCGCCGAGCAGCGCGTCGACGACGGCGAGGTCACCGCCGGGGGAGCCGCCCAGCCACAGCGCGGTGAAGCCCAGCTCTTCGAGTTCGGCCGCGTGCTCCGCGCCGTCGGTCCACAGGTGGGCCCCGCTCCAGACGCCCACCCGGCCAAGTTCGGCGGTCATGTGCCCTCCGATCGGTGTGGAAGGTGGTGAATCCTAGCGCGGGTAGCTTCGAGCCATGACGAACATCGGTTCCACGGACCTGGACGTGTTCCCGCTCAACCTCGGCGGCAATGTCTTCGGCTGGACCGCTGACCAGGCGAATTCCGAGGCCGTACTCGACGCGTACACCGAATCGGGTGGCAATTTCATCGACACCGCCGACGTCTACTCGCAGTGGGCGCCCGGGCACGTCGGTGGCGAGTCGGAGACGGTCATCGGCAACTGGATGGCCGCCCGGGGCAACCGCGACCGGGTGGTGATCGCCACGAAGGTCGGCGCCATGGAGGGCTTCAAGGGCTTGTCCGCGGCGAACGTCGAGCGGGCGGCGGAGCAGTCGCTCAAGCGGCTCGGCACCGACCACATCGACCTGTACTACGCGCACCGCGACGACACGTCGGTGCCGCTGGAGGAGACGCTGGCGGCGTTCGACTCGTTGGTGCGCAAGGGGAAGGTGCGCTACCTCGGCGCGTCGAACCTGAGCGCGGAGCGGCTGGCGGAGTCGCTGGCGGTGTCCGACCGGGAGGGCCTGGCGCGGTACGCGGCCCTGCAACCCAACTACAGCCTGGTGGCCAGGGCGGAGTACGAGCCCGAGTACGCGGAGCTGGTGGCCCGGGAGGGGTTGGCCGTGCTGCCGTACTGGTCGCTGGCGAGCGGGTTCCTCACCGGCAAGTACCGCGACGGCGCCACTGTGGACAGCGTGCGGGCGGGCGGGGCGTCCCGGCACCTGGACGACCGGGGGCGGCGGGTGCTGGCGGCGCTGGACGCGGTGGCGGGGGCGCACTCGGTGCCCGTGGCGGCGGTGGCGCTGGCGTGGTTGGCGGCGCAGCCGGGGGTGGTGGCGCCGATCGCCAGCGCGCGCACGGTCGAGCAGCTCGCGGACCTGCTGCCGATGGCGTCGCTGGAGCTGGGCGAGGACGAGCTGGCGGCGTTGACGGCCGCTTCGGACTGAGGTCGATCCGCCTCAGGGCGAGGTGGTCGAGGCCGCCGTCTTGGGTCCGCGGCCCGCGACGGCGGCCAGGGCCAGGGCGGCGGGTGCGGTGACGTGCGGCGGGTGCCCGAGCGCGGCCATGGTCACGACGAAGGCCAGCAGGGTGAGCAGGGTGGCGAACTGGCGCGCGGGCACCGCGCCGCAGGAGGTGCGGGGGTGGACGGGGAGCAGGGCGGGGCGGAAGGTCATCGGGGTCCTCTTTCACCGGATGCACGGTCGAATGCACGTGCATTTCGGTCAACGTACGGTGTCCGCCGCACTGCGCCAACCACCCGGGCGGAAGTTCACCTGACTCAGCTAGACGTGCCGACACAAGCGGAAACTGCGGAGAGTAGCCAAGTGTAAGCAGAGAATTACCTGTTACTCGCGGTAGCTTACTCTGGGTAAGTCGCGGTAGCGTGGCCGGCAACCCACTCGTTCGAGGAGGAACCATGGGCGCGACGAATCTGTTGGCACGGCCGCGCAGCGTCAAGGGCAAGGTCATCCTGATCACCGGTGCCGCGCGCGGTTTCGGCGCCGGGCTGGCGAAGCGGTTCGCCGCGCGGGGCGCCAAGGTGGCCCTGGTGGGCCTCGAACCGGTGGAGATGAAGAAGGTCGCCGCCGAGTGCGGGCCGGACGCGGCGGTGTTCGAGGCCGACGTGACCGACTGGGAGGCCATGGAGACCGCGGTGGCCGGGGTGGTCGAGCGGTTCGGCGCCATCGACATCGTCATCGCCAACGCCGGGATCGCCGCCGCCGGGTTCGTCCGGTCGATCGACCCGAAGGCGTTCGAGCGGACCATCGAGGTCGACCTGCTCGGCGTGTGGCGCACGGTGCGGGTGTCGCTGCCGCACGTCATCGCCGCCAAGGGCTACATCCTCGTCGTCTCCTCGCTGGCCGCGATCACGCACGCGCCCGCCATGGCCGCCTACGCCGCGTCGAAGGCCGGGGTGGAGGCGTTCGCCAACAGCCTGCGCTCGGAGATGAAGCACCTCGGCGTCCGCGTCGGCGTCGCGCACCCGTCGTGGATCTCCACCGACCTGGTCAACGGCGCCGACGAGCACCCGGTGTTCGGGCCGCTGCGCAGGTCCATGCCCGGCCCGATCGGCAAGGCGTACCCGGTGCCGCTGGCGCTCGACGCGCTGGAGAAGGGCGTGCTGCGGCGCGACCGGACGATCCACGTGCCCGGGTGGGTCGGGCTGCTCAAGCTGGTCCGCTCGTCCATCCCGCTGATCATCGAGCACGGTGCGCGGCTGACCGGCAACGTCGTGGCGAAGGCGGACGCGGCGGCGCTGGCCGACATCGCCGAGCGCGGCGCGGACGTGTCGTCGCGGCCGGTGGGCGCCGGTGGCGCGGCGGCGATGGCCGGCAAGAAGTCGTAGCCGAGCAAGATGGGGTGACCGCCACCCCAGCGCCCAGGAGGAACCGATGTCGCGACGCGAGCAGATCGTCATGACCACCGAGGAGGTCGGCGCGTTCCTGCTCGCCGAGCGCGTCGCCACCGTGGCCAGCATGGGCCCCAACGGGCGCCCGCACCTGGCACCGCTGTGGTACGTGCCGGAGGGCACCACCCTGCGGACGTGGACCTACGGCAGCTCGCAGAAGGTGGCGAACCTCCGGCGGCTGCCGCAGGCCACGGTGCTGGTCGAGGCCGGGGACTCCTACGAGGAGCTGCGCGGCGTCAGCATGGAGTGCGACGTCGAGGTGGTGGAGGACGGTGAGCGGGTCGCGGCCATCGGGTCGGAGCTGACCCACCGCTACACCGGCAGCGAGGAGGTCGCGGTGGCCGCGTCGCAGTTCGTGCGGGTGCAGGCGGTCAAGCGGGTGGGCCTGGTGTTCACGCCGACGAAGGTCGTGTCCTGGGACCACCGCAAGCTCGGCGGCGGCTACTGACCCGCCCGCTCGGCCAGCTCGCCCAGCACCGGCTTCCACTCGCGGACCGACTGGGCGGCCACCACGCCGTCGCGCCGGTACGGGTCCTCGGCGAGCAGCGCGTCCAGCTCCGCGCGGTCGGCGACCAAGGCGATGAACATGCCGCCGAGGTCGTCGCCCCACGGGCCCGCGCCCACCACGGTGCCCGCGCCCACCAGTCCCGAGAGGTATTCGCGGTGCGCGGGCCTGCTGGCGAGGAGCCGCTCGCGGTCGGTGGTGTAGGTCGTGTCGATGATGAACCAGGTCATGGCGACGATGATCGCACCACCGAACACACCGGATGGCCCTGTGTTCACCCAGCGGGACCGGTAGGGTTCCCCCGTGGCAGGGGATGGTGGACACCGGGGTGATTTCCCCCCGAGGCGCGGTGAGCTCGGCTCCGGTGCGCCGGAGGGTCGTGCGGAGCGCAGCGTGGAGCAGACGCTGACCCGCCTGCGCGCCATCGACACCAGGAGCGCGCCACCGCCGCAGCCGGAGGCGCCGCTGACCCTGGAGGACCTCTACCGCACGCACCGGATGCGGTTGATCCGGTTGGCGCTGCTGCTCGTCGACGAGCCCGCGACCGCCGAGGACGTGGTGCAGGAGGCGTTCACCGGCCTGCACCGCAACTGGGGCAACCTGCGCGACGCGGCGGCCGCGGTCGGCTACCTGCGCACGGCGGTGGTCAACGGTTCGCGCAGCGTGCTGCGCAGGCGCAAGACCGCCCGCGAGTACACCCCGCCGCACGCGGTCAACGCCCGGTCCGCGGAGAGCCTGGCGATGCTCACCGCCGAGCACCAGGGCGTGGTGAAGGCGCTGTCGCAGTTGCCGCCGCGGCAGCGCGAGGTGCTGGTGCTGCGCTACTACGGCAACCTCACCGAGGCGGAGATCGCCGAGGCGGCGGGCATTTCCAAGGGCACCGTGAAGTCGACGGCCAGCCGGGCGCTGGAAGCGCTGCAGAAGATCATGAACCAGCCCTGAGCCGTACCGCCCCCGGGGTAGATTTGGTCCAGACCATTGCGGTCCAGACCAATACACTGCCACTGTGCACCTCGGTGCCTGGACGTCTCGGAGGGGCGACGATGGCGGGACAACTCATCACGGGTGGCAGGCTGGTCACCCCGGACGGCGTGCTCGACGACGGCTGGCTGCTGGTCGAGGACGGGCACATCGCCGCGCTGGGCACCGGCGGCCCGCCGCGCGCCGACGACGCGGTGGACGCGGGCGGCGCCTGGGTCGTCCCCGGCTTCGTCGACATCCACTGCCACGGCGGCGGCGGGGCGGCCTTCACCAGCCCCGACCCCGCCGACCTGCGGCTCGCCGCCGACACCCACGCCAGGCACGGCACCACCACCCTGCTGGCCAGCCTGGTCTCGCGGCCGGTGCCGGAACTCGCCGACCAGATCGCCGCCCTGCGCGAACTCGTCGAGGACGACGTCGTCGCGGGCGTCCACCTGGAGGGCCCGTTCCTGTCCTCGGCCCGCTGCGGCGCCCACGACCCGGCCGTCCTGCGGCCCCCGGAGCCGGAGGCGGTGGACGCGCTGCTCGCCGCCGGGCGCGGGGCGGTCCGCATGGTGACCCTGGCACCGGAACTCGCGGGCTCGGTCGAAGCGGTCCGCCGACTGGTCGACGGCGGCGCGATCGCCGCCCTGGGCCACACCGACGCGGTCGAGGCCCAGGTGCTGCCCGCCGTCGACGCCGGGGCGACGGTCGCCACCCACCTGTTCAACGGGATGCGCCCCCTGCACCACCGGGAGGCGGGCCCCATCGGCGCCCTGCTCGACGACGACCGGGTCAGCGTCGAACTCATCTGCGACCTGGTCCACCTCAGCCCGACCGTGGTCCGCCTGGCGGCCCGGCACGCCGGACCCGAGCGGACCGTCCTGGTGACCGACGCGATCGCCGCCGCCGGGGCGGGCGACGGCGACTACGAGATCGGCGGCCTGGCGGTCCGGGTGCGCGACGGGGTGCCGACGCTGGCCGAGGGCGGCGCCCTGGCGGGCAGCAGCCTGACGATGGACGCGGCCTTCCGGAACCTGGTGCGCGGCTGCGGGCTGGACGTCCCCGAGGCCGTGGCCGCGACCGCCACCCGCCCCGCCGCCCTGCTGGGCCTGGCCGACACCACCGGGAAGCTGGCCAAGGGCCTGGCGGCCGACCTGGTCCTGCTGGACCGCGACCTCGCGCTGAGCGGGGTCTGCCGCCGCGGCACCTGGCTCTGACCCGACCGCGGGCAGCTCCGCCCGACGACGACGGGCCGCCCGGTTCGCCGCTCCGACCCGCCCGGGGGCGGGCGGGTCAGTAGGGTCGGGGCCATGACCGAGGCAGATCCGGAACGGCTGCTCACCGAGGCGCTGCGGGCGCAGGCCGCGCAGGCGCCGGTGTCGGAACCGACCGGTCCGGTCGGCGGTTTCGGGCTGCTCTCCGGCAGCGACCTGCCGCTGGCGGCGACGCCCGCCGAGGTGACCGCGCGGATGCCCGGGACCGAACAGCCGCGGGCGTGGTGGGTGCTCGGGTTGGCGGTCATGCTGGGGCTGGCCGCGGGCGCGGTGGTCGGCGTCCTGACCCTGCTCTGAGTTCCGCGCCGCCGACGCCGCTGCGGGACAAAACGGACTTAACGGGAGCGATGCTCCCAGATAGCACACAGGGACGCCCTGTACCTTGTGGGCGTGCGCGCCACCGATCTCCCCGTGAACCTCGCCCTGCTGCCGAGCTGGCTGGACCCCGAGGTCATCCTCAGCAGCCTCGGCTGGTTCCTGGTGCCAGGGCTGTGCCTGATCATCTTCGCCGAGTGCGGGCTGCTGCTGGGCTTCTTCCTGCCCGGCGACTCGCTGCTGTTCACCGCCGGGCTGTTCATCGCCAAGGACGCCGCCGGGGACGGCCTGGTGGACATGCCGCCGCTGTGGCTCACCTGCCTGCTGCTCACCGCGTGCGCGTTCCTGGGCAACGTGGTCGGCTACTGGATCGGCGCCAAGGCCGGGCCCGCGCTGTTCAGCAAGCCGGACTCCAAGCTGTTCAAGCAGGAGCACGTGGTCAAGACGCACGTGTTCTTCGAGAAGTACGGGCCGCGGGCCATCGTGCTGGCGCGGTTCGTGCCGATCGTGCGGACCTTCATCACCGCCATCGCCGGGGTGGGGCGGATGGACCCGAAGAAGTTCTTCTCGTTCTCCGCCATCGGGGCGGTGCTCTGGGCGACCGGGGTGACCGTGCTGGGGTACTTCCTCGGGCAGATCGACTTCATCCACAAGAACCTCGAGGCGATGCTGGTCCTCATCGTGCTCATCTCGGTGGTGCCGATCATCATCGAGTTCGTGAAGGCGCGGCGGGAGCGCAAGCACGCCGCTTGACCTTGCGGCGTTGGCTTGTGGTCCTGTTCAGGGCTTCAAAGCCCGGTCGTTTTCGGGGCGTGCCCGGGTGGATCTGCCCAACCGTGCCGTGGGTTCAAAGCCCGGTCGTTTGTTGGGCGTGCCCGGGTGGGTGGATCTGCT
>NZ_AYXG01000223.1 GCF_000564855.1 Actinokineospora spheciospongiae | reverse complement strand
CTAGGGCCTGTCCTGCGGATCTTCACTTGAGATGGAGGACGATGCAGGCGAGGATGATCTCGGCTCGGTGGTAGGCGGCTCGTTTGGCGAACCTGGTGGCCAGGCCGCGGAACTGCTTGAGCCGGTTGAAACAGCGTTCGACGACGTTGCGCATCTTGTAGATGTCGGTGTCGAAGGCCGGTGGCCTGCCACCGGCCGAGCCCTTGGCCTTGCGGTGGGCGACCTGGTCGACACGCTCGGGGATAGTGGCCTTGATCCGTCGCTGTCGTAGCGCGGTGCGGGTGCTCGGGTGGGCGTAGGCCTTGTCGGCGATCACCCGCCCGACCCGCACCCGCTGCCCGTCGACGTCGATGTCATCGATGTCCTCAAGCAGCGGCAGCAGTTGCGGGTTGTCCCCGGCCTGGCCGGGGGTGAGGATCACCGCCAGCGGCAGACCGGCCGCGTCGACGGCCAGATGGAGCTTGGTCGTCAGCCCTCCGCGGGAGCGTCCGAGGCATTCCCCGTCGATGGCGAGGTTCTCGATCCAGTCCGCGCAGCCCCCTTTTTCCGGGCACCGGCCGCGTGTTGGTGGGCCCGGATGCTCGTGGAGTCGACGCTGACCACGAAGGCCACGTTGTCCTCGAGTGTCCCGAGTGAGTCGTCTTTGACGATCACGTGCTCCAGTATCCGGTCCCACGTCCCGTCGGCGGTCCACTTCCGCAACCGTTCGTGCGCTGTCTTCCACGGCCCATACCGTCCTGGCAGGTCACGCCAGGGCGCGCCGGTGCGTTCCTTCCACAGGATCGCGTCGATCACCTGCCGGTGACTGCGCCACCGACCACCGCGCTGCCCGCTCTGCGCGGGCAGCAACGGCGCGATCGCAGCCCAGGCCTTGTCCGTCAGCTCACCACGTCCGACCACACCCCATCATCTGCACACGATCATGGGAAAGATCCGCAGGACACGCCCTAGCCGAACACCCCGGTGCCCACGTCTACCACTACGCGCCGTACGAGGCCACGGCGGTCAAGCGCCTCGCGGCCCTGCACGGCACCCGCGAGCAGGCCGTCGACGACCTGCTGCGCCGAGGGGCGCTGGTCGACCTGTACGCGGTGGTGCGCAAGGCCCTGCGCGTGTCGCAGCGCTCGTACTCCATCAAGTACCTGGAACCCCTCTACATGCCCACGGAACGTGAAGGAGACGTCAAGAACGCGGTCTCCAGCATCGAGGCGTACGAGGAATACCTGACCCTGACCCAACTCGGCCACCCCGAACGCGCCGACGAGGTCCTGCGCGGCATCGCCGACTACAACGAGTACGACTGCGTCTCCACGCTGGAGCTGTTCGGTTTCCTGCACCGGGTCCGGGTGGAACAGGGCATCGCCACCCGAGACCCGGAAGAACTCGCCCTCCCCGACGACGGCAAGGCCGAGGAGCGAGCCGAACGCGAAGCCCGCATCGCCGCCCTGGTCGCCCCCCTGCTCGACGGCCTCCCCGAGGACGTCGCGGACTTCACCGACGACCACCGCGCCCGCGCCCTGCTGGCCGCCGCCGTCGGCTACCACCGCCGCGAGTCCAACCCGGCGTGGTGGGAGTTCTTCCACCGCCTCCAGACCCCGCTGTCGGACCTGGAGGTCGACACCAACTGCGCGGTCCCGGTCGCGATCGAGGTGGGGGAGTGGGTCAAACCCACCGGCCGCCAACGCAAGTCCCGCCGCGAACTCCACCTGACCTGCGACCCCGACCGCCCCCACCCGTTCACCGCGGGCGACCAGGTCCGCCTCCGCTACGGCGCAGAGGGAACGGAAGCGAAGGTCACCCACGCCACCGCCGACCGCCTCACCGTCGAGGAGACAGCGGCGGTGGGCGAGGAATCCCACGCCACCCCCGCCGCGGTCCTCCCCGGACGCCCCATCTCCGCCACCCCCAAGGACAAGGCGATCGAAGAACTGGCCGAAACGGTCATCGCCACCCTCCCCACCCTCCCACCCCACCCCGGCATCGACCTCCTCCGCAGGCTCTCCCCCCGGATGCGCCGAGGCGGCCGCCTCCCCGATCCCGGCTTCGATCTGGTCGCCACGGTCATCGAGGCGGTGGACAACCTCGACAGGTCAGTCCTGGCCGTCCAAGGCCCACCCGGCGCGGGCAAGACCTACCTGGCGGGCCAACTCATCACCCACCTGATCCGCGCGGGCAAAACCGTCGCCGTCACCTCCACCAGCCACAAAGCGGTGGAGAACGTCCTCACCGCGGCCCTGACCACCGACCCCGACATCCCCGCCGCCAAGATCTCCAAGTCCAAGACCCCCGCCGAAGAACTCTGGGAAACCCCCAAGGACAACAAGGCCCTGGCGGCCTGGCGCGCCGACCACCCCGAAGGCCACCTGGTCGGCGGCACCGCCTGGACCTTCGCCAACCCGGCCCTGAAAGCCGACCCCTTCGACGTCCTCCTGATCGACGAGGCAGGCCAGTTCGCCCTGGCGGACGCCCTGGCGGTGTCCACGGCAACCCGGACGATGGTCCTGCTCGGAGACCCCCAGCAGCTCCCCCAGGTCGTCCAGGGAACCCACCCGGCGGGTGCGGACGCCTCAGCCCTCGGCCACCTCATCGGCGAAGCCGACGTCATCCCCCCGGAACTGGGCTACTTCCTCGACGAAACCCGCCGAATGCACCCGGCGGTCTGCAAGCCGGTGTCAGACCTGTCCTACGCGGGCCTCCTCCACGCCCACCCGACCGCCGCCGACCGCTCCGTCGACGGTGTCGCCCCGGGGTTGTACGTCTGCTCGGTCGAACACGAGGGCAACACGACGCGGTCTCCGGAGGAGGCCGTGGCTGTGGTTTCCACGGTGGCCGCCCTGATCGGTCGTTCGTGGAACGACCGGGGGGAGGTGCGGCCGTTAGGGGAGAAGGATTTCCTTGTGGTGGCGCCGTACAACTTGCAGTCCCGGGTGGTTTCGCGTGCGTTGGACCAGGCGGGGTTCGGTGGAGTGCGGGTTGGCACGGTGGATCGCTTTCAGGGCCAGGAAGCCCCCGTCGTCATCGCCACCATGACCTCCTCGTCGGCGGTCGACCTTCCCCGGGGCTTGGACTTTCTGCTGTCCCGCAACCGCCTCAACGTGGCCTTGTCCCGAGCCCAGGCGGTGGCGGTCCTGGTCTGCTCCCCGCACCTGGTCGAAGCCGACATTCGCACCATTCCGCAGATGCGCCTGGTCTCCGGCATGATCGGCCTCCTGGACGTCGCCACCCCTTGGTGATCCGCTGGGATGCCGCCGCTGCCGATCGGCTCGACCAAGCCCACCCGGACCCGGGCGGCCACCCCAGGTGCCTGATTTGCCGGGAATGCCTTCGGAAACCGTGCCCACGGCGGTGGTGCAGACCGCTTTCCCCAGCGGACGGTTGACCGAGCCGGGCAGGCCGGAGGGCTTCCAGAACCCGCTGCAGATCGTCAACGACCTCGGCAACATGATCAGTCCCATGATGCTGATGAACATCCAGAACACTGTCCGCGCCGTGCACGGTGGGGTGCTGGACATCATCGGCAGCAACGGCGCCTTCAAGGCCCACCCGCTGCCCGCGGGCTACGACCACCCGGGAGCATGACCATGCCCCAGCAAGGCCCCCGCTTCTCCGACGACCCAACCGCTACGCCGCACGCAACCCACCTCTGATGAGGACCACACTGAGCCGGTGCGCGGCGGCCGTGCACCCAGGGGTACCTCGCGCAGCTTCGACTTCTCGTGGGCGTCGGGCGGGCAGCGGTTCGAGTGCGGGCCAGTACGCGAGTGCGTTGGCGTGCATCGCCGAAGTCAGCAGACTGACGTCCGTCAGGGTATCGTCGTCGGCCGTCAGTTGCTGACGACGGCGAGGCGGTGGGTGAGGCGTTGGCGGTTCCCAGTGCCAGTCCCGTCAATTCCGGCTGACCGTCGATGGGGTGCCCGCCGGGCCGATGCGGACCTCGTGACCCGGCCGGTCATGTGCGCGGGCCAGGACCCCGTTCGAGGTCAGCGATCCGCCGGTTCGGTCATCGTGATGGCGCCCTCTCGCGCCGTCAGGACCACGTCCGCGTCGTACCGGCCTTCGCCGAGCGCGGCGACCTGGCCCAGGCTGACCATCCGCACGATCTCGTCGTCGCGCCGGAAGACCAGGAGGTTGCCGTCCTGGACGTAGTCCCCGCCGTGCGTGCCGTCGCCGTCGATTTCGGTGGGCTGGCCCAGTTCGCGTTCGATGCGCGCGCCGGATGCGGGGCCGAGGAGGATGTGCACGGAGGTCCAGTCGCCCGGGGCCAATTCCTTGAGCGGTCGTGAACCGCCCGCGCGGGCCAGTTCGGTGACAGACCGTTGCAGGGTCTCGTCGAATTCCACGGCTGCTCCCGAGGTGTCGCCGCCGCATCCCGCCAGCAGTGCCAGCAGGACGAGCAGGGTCGCGATCACACGCATGTCAGTACTGGTCCGGCTTCGCTGAGGGCCTGCCGGGGTCGCGGTCGTCGCCGCGTCCCGGGTTGTCGGTCGGCCAGGGGTTGTTCCTCGTGTCCCGGGTCTCGCCGGGGTTCACCTCGTTGGACGGCACGAGGGTGTCATCGTTGTCGATGACCACCATTCTGCCGTCTTTGACCGCCTGCTCCACGAGGGAGGCCAGTTCCTCGGGGCTCGCGTCCGGGTTGGCCCGCGCGATCTCGCGGCCCACCTCGTTGTTGTGCAGGTCCATGCCGACGGGAACCGGGTGGCTGGACGGGTTGCGCTCGTGGGCGGTGGCGAACTCGCCCGCCCACTCCTCGCCGTACCGCTGCGTCATCAGCGCGTTCCAGTAGGCGTGCCGGAAGGCGTCCGCGTGCCCGTCGGTCAGGCCCTTGCCCTCGAACCTGCCCTCCGCCACGTGCAGCGCGTCCTGCCGGAGGTCGGCGAACTCCTTGACCCCCAGCAGCCCCTTGCGCGCTTGCAGGTCGTCGAGCATGGCCGCCTCGGCCTCGGTGACCTGCTCCTTGGAGAACCCCGCCTGCTCGGCGAGCCAACCGGTCAGACCGCTGGGCCACGTCGTGGTGGCGTCGGTCCGGACCTGGTACTTCTCCAGCAGGTCGCGGTGGCGCTGCTCGTCGGTGACGTGGTCCTCGCCCGCCGCCGCGGCGTCGGCCAGCGTCGTCGCCCCCGCGTCGTCGATCTCGCCGGAGCGGATGCCCTGGAGCACGGAGTCCAGTTCGCTGTCGATCGCGGTCGCCTGAGCCAAGGTGGCCTGCACCTCCGCCTGCAAGACCACGGTGGTCAAGAAGCCCCCACCCGCCGCCACGACCTCACCGTTGACGATCCGCATGCCGTTGCGGGCGGCCTGGTCCTCGACCGCCTCGACCCTGACGACCAACTCCCGCACGGCGTGCTCGGTGTCGTCGATGACCTTCACCGCCGCGGACAACCGCGAGGCCAACTCCTCCAGGCCCTGGCGCCGGGCGCGCAGGTCGTTGTCAGCGGCCTCCGCCGCTTCCCCCGCCCACCCGGCGGGCTTGCTGCCGTCGAGCTCGTCCTGTAGACCGACAACGAGGTTGCGCCGCGCCACCAAGTGGTCGCCCACCTGCCCGACGGCATCGGCCCGCCACTGCCTGACCTCGTCCCAGGTGGCCATCAGCGACCTCCCATCCGCCCGAAGCCGTCCGCCGCGGCATCCTCCTGGGCCTGGTAGGCCTCAGCCGAGGCAGCCAGCGCGGTCGCGTACGAATCCATGCCCTCGGCCCACCGCGTACTCGTGTCCTCCCACTGCGGCCCGAGTTCGCGGGCCGTCGCGCCGGACGCCGCCCCGGGCAGCGCGGTGGCCAAGTCCGCCACCCGACCCAACTCCAGTGCCCGCACGACTCCCGCAGCCTGTCGCGCGGCGGCGGCCGCGGCGCGCAGCACATCGGGACCCACGTCGAAACCGGTCATTTCACCCCCAGTGGAATCCCACCGAAGGTATCAGCACGGGTGCTCGCTGTGACCGGGGTTCGACGAAATCGGAGCTGCGGTGGGGGCCGAGGAGATCATCACCGGCTTGTCTCCTCCTGGGGCGGTGCCAGGGCGGGAGGGTCAGGAGGTGGGGGTCGGGGTGGCGGAGAGGCAGGGTTGGTCAGGATCGCCGACCATCTCCAGGGTCCGCAGGCACCAGCGGCCCGAGTCAAAGGTGAGCAGGCCGCTGTCGGTGGACCAGGAGCAGTGGCTCAGGTCGCCGTTGTCGATCGCGATGATCATGTCCGTGGGCAGCTTTCTCCCGGTCGCCGGAGACGTCCGCGCCGCGCAATCCACATCCCCGATCCGCCGAACCCGTCACAGCCCGGGTGGCTCCCGCCTGCGACAGCACGGCCTGGTCACTCACCCTCGACGGCTTGATCTGTAGACGGGCAGCACCGCCCGGCGATCCAGGTTGAACCTCGGACACATCAGAAATCGGGGATGGTTCCCCACTGGAAAGTGCCCGAGGGGGCTTGTGCGCCCCTGGCTGCCGCCGGGTGCCTCGCGCGGCTTCGGACTTCCTCACGGCCGCCGGGTGGGCAGTGGGCCGAGTCCAGGCCAGCGCGCGAGTGCGCGGGCGCGCATCGCCGAGGTCAGCAGGCCGAATTGCGCCAAGGCGCCGTCGTCGGCGGTCAGTTCGCTGACCACGCCGAGGCGGTGGATGAGGCGTTGGCGGGCGGTGGCGGTGCCCCAGTGCCAGTCCCGGGTGGTGGCTTCGGCCAGGTGGTCGACGGTGCCGCGTTGGGCTCCGGGAACCAGGGCGTCGCCCCGGAGCAGCCAGCCCGCGCAGGCGTCGGTGGTGCTGGGGAGGGTGGTGCCGGTGGTGGTGAGCCAGGTTGTCCGATAGGCGGTTTCGGCGGCGTGCAGGAGGTGTGGGGGCGGGGCGGTGGCGCACCAGCAGGTGGGGAAGCCGATGCGGAGGTAGGCGAGTTCGACCAGGCCGTTGCCCAGGGAGGCCTGTTCGAAGTCGATGAACCTGACGCCTGCGGTGGTGTGCATGTCGTTGCCGGGGCAGGGGTCGCCGTGGAGGAGGGCGGTGGTGGGCATGGTGCGCAGGCGTTCGAGCAGGGCGTTCAATTCGTCTTGGACGCCGGGGGTGGTGGGGACGTCGAGGTGGTGGGCGAGGCGGAGGAAGGCGTCGGCGTCGGTGGGGGTTGGGGCGGACCAGGTGGGGAGGGGTGCGTCGGGGTCGATGGTGGCGTGGAGGCGGGCCAGGGTGGTGGCGTGGTCGATCAGCCAGTCCTCAGCGGGGTGGTGGTGTTCCAGGTGTTCCAGGACCAGCACGTGGTGCTCCGGGTCGGTTGCGAGCAGCGAGGGGGCGACCGGGGGTGTTGCTCGGGAAGCCAACTGCAGGGCGGTGACCTCGCGGGTGTAGCGGTCGGCCGCTTCCGGGTCTGCCACCAACTGCTTGACCACGGCGGGTGTTCCGGCCAGCTCCACCCGCCACACCCGTGATCGGGGGCTGCTGTCCAGTGGGACCACCGCGGTCGGTGAACCCAGTTCGGCTCGCAGGCGCTCCCCGAACGGGAGGTCACCGCTCTCGCCCGCGCCCTTCAGCACCATCTTTCGAGCATATCCACGGCACCGCCCTGTTCGGCGCCGGGAGCGGTGGCGCGACAGGTGCTGCGGACGGTGTCAACCTTCCCGGCTCGGTGGTCTGGCGCGGACGGCGCCAATGCTCGCGGTGACCACCAACGCTGTAGCCGCTGCCTCCACCAGGGTCAGGGCCTGGCCCAGGACCGCGAAGCCGACCACCGTGGCGATGGCGGGGGTCAGGCACATCAGCACGGCGAACGTGCCCGCCGGGAGGGTTCGCAGGGCGCGCAGTTCCAGCGAGTACGGCAGCGCCGAGGACAGCACCGCCACGACGAGCCCCAGGCCCAGCACCACCGGGTCCGCCAGCGCCTGGCCCGCCGTGGACAGGCCCAGGGGCAGGGTGGCGACCGCTGCCACGACCAGGGCCAGTGCCAGGCCGTCGGTCTTGGGGAAGCGGCCCGCCGTTCGTTGGGACAGCACGATGTACGCCGCCCACATCGCGCCCGCTCCGAGGGCGAAGGCGACGCCGGGGAGGTCCAGGCCCGTGGTCAGGCCCGCGCGGCTGAGGGTGGCCACGCCTGCCAGGGCGAGGGTTGCCCACAGCCAGCGGCGGGTGGTGGCGACCGCCAGGACCAGGGGGCCGAGCACTTCGAAGGTGACTGCCGCGCCGAGGGGGATTCGGGCGACGGCCAGGTAGAACAGGGTGTTCATCGTGGCCAGGGCGAGGCCGAAGCCGACGATCACCAGCCAGTCCGCGCGGGTGTGGCCGCGCCAGCGGGGGCGGCAGGTGATCGCGAGCAGGATCGCGGAGAAGGCCAGGCGGAGCATGACCATGCCGAGGGCGCCCGCTCGGGGGAAGAGCAGGCCCGCGACGGCCGCGCCGGAGGGTTGGCAGAAGGCGCCGGTCACGACCATGGCCACGGCGGCTGCTCGGGGGGTGGTCCGGGTTGCCAGGGTTGTCACGGCGGTGACCGTATGCAGGATGGACCACTCCGCGGAAATGCTGTTTCACCAGCGGTTATGCTCTACAGGCATGTCGGTTGAGCTGCGTCACCTGCGGGCGTTCCTGGCGATCGCCGAGGAGGGGACGATCAGTCGGGCCGCGGTGCGGTTGCACCTGAGCCAGCCCGCTGTGTCGCGGACGTTGCAGCAACTGGAGGCGCACCTGGGGGTTCGGTTGGTCGACCGGTCCACCCACCACGTGCGCTTGACGCCCGCCGGGATGGCCACGCGGGTCCGGGCCGAGGCGGCGGTGGCCGCTGTGGACGACGTGTTGGACGCCGGGAAGTTGGGGAGTTGGCCGTTGCGGGTGGGGCACGCCTGGTCGGCTTTCGGGGAGTACACCGTTCCGCTGCTGCGGGCTTGGCGGGCCGCTCACCCGGAGACCGCGTTGGAGTTGAACCGGGTGGACGACCGGACCGCCGGGCTGGTGCGGGGGCGGGTGGACGCCGCGCTGCTGCGGGGGCAGGTGCGGGTTGCCGGGCTGCACACCGAGGTGCTGCTCAGCGAACCCCGGTTGGCCGCCGTGCCCGCGAGCGGGCCGTTGGCCGGGCGGGCTTCGGTGGGGTTGGCGGACCTGGTGGGGGAGACGATCGCGGTCAACCCGGTGTCGGGGACCACCAGCCTGGACCTGTGGCCCGCTGACCGGCGGCCCGCCGAGGCCGTCGAGGTGTTGAGCACCGACGACTGGATCACCCTGATCGGTGCCGGGCACGCCGTGGGGATCACCACGACCGCCACCGTCAGCACCTACCCGCACGCGGAGGTGGCCTACGTGCCGTTGACGGGCGTGGCCCCGGTTCCCCTGGTGCTGGCCTGGACCACACCGCCCAGTCATCCGATGGTGTGGGCGCTGGCGGAGTTGGCCCGGGCCGTGGTGGGCCGAGGGCCTGGAGGGGGCGGCCGGTGATCACGCGGGCGATCGGGAAGCCCGGGGGGTCCGGGTCGGTGGAGCGCGGGGCGAGGTGGGGGTGCGGGTCCGCCGCGTTTCGGCGGGGGAGGGCGACGACCGCCCTTTTCGTGACTATCGTTCGCTTCTTGGGCGGTGTCCCGTGGATTAACCCACCCGGGTGAGGGTGGGCGGGTCTGGGCGCGGGGGGCCTCTAGAGTCTCGCGGATGCGTGTGGTGATCGCGGGCGGCCACAGCGGCGCGGGCCTGCGCCTGGCCTCCCTCCTGTCCGCCCGGGGCGACGCGGTGGTCGCCCTCGTCCCCTCCGACCGGCACCGCGCCGACGTCCGCGCCCACGGCGCCCGACCCGTCGTCCTCGACTCGCGCGGGCTGGTGGAGACCCTGCCCGGGGCCGACGCCGTGGTGTTCACCGGGGGCACCGCGCTCGGGCCGACCGAGCGCCCGGCCGCCCTGGCGTTCGCCGACGGGGTCGGGGCGCTGGGCATCCGCCGCTACGTGCTGCTGAGCACGATGGCGGGGGAGGCGCGGGCCGACGACAGCCCGGAACGGGCCGAGTACCTGCGGACCAAGGCCGAGACCGAGGCCGAGATCGCCTGCCGCGACCTGGACTGGACCATCGTGCGGGCCGGGCGGATGACCGACGACCCGGGGTCCGGGTTGGTCAGCCTCGGGGGAGGGGTGTCCGAGGGGGAGGTGCCCCGGGCGGACGTGGCCGCCGTGCTGGCCGCGCTGGTGACGGGGCCGTGGTGCGTGCGGCGGACCGTGGGGTTGGTCGGTGGGAGCACCCCGGTGGACGACGCGGTGCGGGCGCCCGTGGATTGACGGTGGGGGCGCGGCCTCGGCAGGTGGAGACAGCTCGGCACGACCCGACGGCGGGCAACCGCGGTTTTACCCCCGCGCACCCCGTGCGGGCGGGAAACGTGGCAGCGTGGCGGTATGGACCTGAACACTGTGGTCGAGGTGCGCGACCCGCGCGTGCCCGGCCCCTGGCTGCCCGGTGACGCCTGGCTGGCCGGGGGCACGCAGCTTTTCTCCGAGCCGCAGCCCCTGGTGCGCAGGCTGGTGGACCTGACGAGGTTCGGGTGGCCCCCGGTGACCCTGGGCGGTGACCTGGAACTGGCCGCGACCTGCACGATCGCCGAGTTGTCCCGGTTCGGGCGGGACAGTGGGCTGCCGGTGGCCGAGTTGGTGGAGCAGTGCTGCCGGGCGTTCCTTGCCTCCTTCAAGGTCTGGAACACCGCCACCGTCGGCGGGAACCTGTGCAACGCGCTGCCCGCCGGGCCGATGATCTCGCTGACCGCCGCCCTCGACGGGGTCTGCCTGCTCCGGACCGGCGGCGGGGAGCGGCGAGTGCCGGTGGTCGACTTCGTGCGCGGGGCGGGGGAGTCCGTGCTGACCGACGGTGAGCTGCTGCGCTCGATCACCATCCCCGAGGCCGCGTTGCACCGCAGGTCCGCCTTCCGGCAGGTGTCCCTGCACGCCCACGGCCGCTCCGGCGCCCTGCTGATCGGCACCGCCGACACCGGGTTCGCGCTCACCATCACCGCCGCCACCCCGCGCCCGGTGCGCCTCGACTTCCCCACCGCGCCCACCGCGGCCGAGCTGCGTTCCGCCATCCTGGGCACCGTGACCGACTGGTACGACGACATCCACGGCCTGCCCGCGTGGCGGCGGCACATGGTGTTGCGGCTGGCCGAGGAGATCCGGGAGGAGTTGGCGTGACCGGCTTCGAGGTCCGGGTGAACGGCCGGACGCACGACGACGCCCCTCGGCCCGGGCAGTGCCTGCGGACCTACCTGCGCGGGCACGGGTGGTTCGGGGTCAAGAAGGGGTGCGACGCCGGGGACTGCGGCGCCTGCACCGTCCACGTCGACGGCACGCCCGTGCACAGTTGCCTCTACCCGGCCCTGCGCGCCGACGGCAAGCAGGTGACCACTGTGGAGGGTCTGGCCACCGACGGCGAACTGCACCCGGTGCAGGAGCAGTTCCTGGCCGCGCAGGGGTTCCAGTGCGGTTTCTGCACCGCCGGGTTCCTCATAACCGCCGCCGCCCTCGACGACGAGGGGCGGGCCGACCTGCCGAGGGCGCTCAAGGGGAACCTCTGCCGCTGCACCGGGTACCGGGCCATCGAGGACGCGATCACCGGCGTCAAGCACGTGGAGGAGCCCGCCGACGGGGAAGCGGTCGGTCGCAACCTGGGGGCACCCGCCGGGCCGCAGGTGGTCACCGGGACGGCCCGCTACACCTTCGACGTGGACGTGCCGGGGTTGCTGCACATCAAGCTGGTGCGCTCCCCGCACGCGCACGCGCGGATCACCGGCATCGACACCGCCGCCGCGCTCGCCGTGCCCGGGGTGCGGGTCGTGCTGACCCACGAGGACGCCCCGCAGCGGCTGTACTCCAGCGCGCAGCACGAGATCGTCGAGGACGACCCGTGCGACACCCGGGTCTTCGACGACGTGGTGCGCCACGTCGGGCAGCGGGTGGCGGCCGTGGTCGGGGAGACCGAGGCCGCCGCCGAGGCGGGGGCGCGGCTGGTGCGGGTGGACTACGAGGTGCTGCCCGCGGTGACCGACGCGCACGCCGCGATGCGCCCCGGGGCGCCGGTGGTGCACGACAAGGACCCGGTCGAGGCGCGGATCGCCCGGCCCGCCGACAACGTGCTCGCCGAGCTGCACGACGAGTTCGGCGACTTCGCCGCCGGGCTGGCCGAGGCGGACGCGGTGTACCGGGGCACCTTCCGCACCCCCCGCGCCCAGCACGCCGCCCTGGAGACGCACGGCGCGCTGGCCTGGTTCGACGCGGAGACCGGCAGGCTCACCGTGCGGACCAGCACGCAGACGCCGTTCCTGACCAGGCGCTCCCTGTGCGCGCTGTTCGACCTGCCCGAATCCGACCTGCGGGTGGTCGCCGGGCGGGTCGGCGGCGGGTTCGGCGGCAAGCAGGAGATGCTGGTCGAGGACGTCGTGGTGCTGGCCGCGCTGCGGTTGCGGGAGCCGGTGAAGCTGGAGCTGACCCGGTCCGAGCAGTTCTCCGGCTCCACCACCCGCCACCCGTTCACCGTGGAGGTGGAGGTCGGCGCCAAGGCGGACGGCACGTTGACCGCGCTGCGCGTGCACGTCGTCAGCGACACCGGGGCGTACGGCAACCACGGCCCCGGCGTGCTGTTCCACTCCTGCGGGGAATCGATCGCCGCGTACCGCTGCCCGAACAAGCGCACCGACGCGTACGCCGTCTACACCCACAACGTGCCCTCCGGGGCCTACCGGGGTTACGGTCTGGGGCAGGTCATCTTCGCCGTGGAGTCCGCTTTGGACGAACTGGCGCACCGGCTCGGCATCGACCCGCTGCTGCTGCGCGAACGCAGCGCCGTCCGCGACGGCGATCCCCTGACCACGGCGTCGGGCGCCGAGGAAGACCTGCTGATCGGCAGCTACGGGCTTGACCAGTGCCTGGACGTGGTGCGCGCGGCGCGGGCCGAACCGGTCGGGCCGGTGCCCGGGGGGTGGCTGGTCGGCGACGGCGCGGCGCTGTCGATGATCGCCACCGCCCCGCCGCGCGGGCACTTCGGGGAGGCGCGGCTGCGGCTGCTCGCCGACGGGACCTTCGAGCTGTCGGTGGGGACGGCGGAGTTCGGCAACGGCTCCACCACCGTGCACCGGCAGCTCGCGGCGAGCGCGCTGGGGGTGGCGACCTCGCGGGTGTCGATCCGGCAGTCCGACACCGACCTGGTCCGGCACGACACCGGGGCGTTCGGGTCGACCGGGGTGGTGATCGCCGGGACGGCGGTGCTGCGCGCGGCCGAGGCGATGGTCGGCGCGCTGCTCGGCGCCGCCGCTGAGCGGTCCGGTGTGGACGTATCGCGGTGCGCGCTGGTGGGTCGGGGGGTCGACTGCGGTGGGCGGGTGGTGCCGTTCTCGGAGCTGGCCGCCGGGGAGCCGCTGACGACGACCGGTCACTGCGACGGGACGCCGCGGTCGGTCGCGTTCAACGTGCACTGGTTCCGGCTGGCCGTCGACCCGGGCACCGGGGAGGTCCGCGTGCTGCGCAGCGTGCACGCCGCCGACGCCGGGCAGGTGCTCAACCCGATGCAGTGCCGCGGGCAGGTGGAGGGCGGTGTGGCGCAGGGGTTCGGCGCCGCGGTGGCCGAGCACGTCGACACCGGGGCGGACGGCGCGGTCACCACGGCGGCGTTCCGGCAGTACCACGTGCCGACCTTCGCCGACGTGCCGCGCACGGAGGTCCACTTCGCCGACGTGACCGACCCGCTGGGGCCGTTGGGGGCGAAGTCGATGAGCGAGAGCCCGTTCAACCCGGTCGCCCCCGCCTACGCCAACGCCCTGCGCGCCGCCACCGGGGTGCGGTTCACCGACCTGCCGCTGACCCGGGACCGGGTCTGGCTGGGTTTGTCGCGGGACTGATCGCCAACCGGCGGGAGACGGCGCCGAGGAAGTCGGCGTCGTCGAGCAGGTCGGTCCCGCCCGGGACGGCGGCGGCGTGCGCGGTCGGGGGCGCACCGCCCGCCCGGGAGCGCAGGGCAGCGACCACCGCGGCGGCCTCCACGGCGGCGGCCAGCTCCCGGCCGGTGAGGCCCGCGGCGACGGCCGCGGCGTGGGCGGCCGCCGCGGTCTCGCGGCAGCGGTGGGGGCGCAGGGCCAGCAGGCCGTCGCGGATCTCGATGACGCGGCGGTACAGGCGCGGCCGCAGGTTGCCCAGCACGAGCGCGTCGGGCACTGCGGGCGGGTCGAGGGCGATGCCCGGGTCGGCGCGGTGCAGGGCCCGCCACAGCGGTCCCAGCCTGCGGTGCAGGCGGTAGCGGCGCAGCCAGCCCAGGCAGGCGGGGAGCGCGGCGGCCAGCAGGACCAGCAGGTACGCCGTGGTGGGCAGCACCTTGCCGGGGAGGGCGGTGCGGCCGAAGGGGAACTCGAATCCCAGCCTCGGCGCCGTGGCCAGGGCGGACTTGTTCACCAGGTACAGCAGGCCGAGGGCCGCGCCCGCGGCGACCAGGCGCAGGCTGATCGCCGTGGTCCGGTCCTGCGCCTGCCGGGCGTGGCGCAGGCCGAGGTGGACCAGTGCGGCCAGTGCCGGTGCCTGGGCGAGCGCGTAGACCAGGCAGTACTCCATGACCCACGGGGATTGGGGGAACGTGTCGGGCATGGTCACGAACAGGGCGCACATCAGGGTGGCTGCGCCCGCCGCCCACCCCGCCTGCCACCGGGCGCCGCGTGGGTGGCCGTTGACCAGGGCCAGGAACGCCTGGCCCGCCCACACGGCCAGGACCATGCCCAGGTGGCTGACCAGGCGGGCGGCGTGCGGGACGCCGACGAGGTCGCCGAGGGCGGTGGCCGCGGCCGGGATCTGGGCGGTCAGGGAGCAGGCCAGGCCGAGCAGCACCAGGCGCACACAGCGGCGGGTGGGGTCGCCCGCGCTCCACCTGCTCAGCAGGAGCAGCCAGGCCACCGCGGCGGGTGCCCACTGGCGGAGCGGTTCAGCCACGGGCCCCGCCGCCGGGGTGTCGGCTGCCGGTCCTCGGGTGGACCTGTTCCGCCGGGGCGCGCGCCGCGTGCTGCCGGTCGCCCGGGCACCCGGCCCCGGTGGTGTCGGAGGTGGGCGGTTCAGACAAGGCTGTCGCCGCCCAGGGCACCGCGGAGGCGGGTGGTGAGGGTGGTGCCCGGTGCTTCGCGGTGGCGGATGAGGTAGGCCAGGTGTTCGGCCTCGCGCTCCTCGGCGCCCGCGTGGCCCGCCCGGCCCGCCCGGCCGAGGACGCGGCGGACCACGTCGGGGTCGAGGTCGGGGAGCAGGGCGCGGGCCTGGTCGGCCAGCGGGATCGAGATCCGGTGGTCGCAGAGCAGGTGGGCCAGTTCGTGCAGGACGATGTGGTCGCGGTGCGGTGGGGTGGTGTCGCTCTCGTGGAAGATGAGGTCGGCGGTGTCGGTGGCCACCCACATGCCGCAGACCCCGGTCAGCCCGGCCATCGGCACCAGCCGGATGGGCCTGCCGCGCCGCTCGGCGACCCGCGCGCACAGCGCGGCCGCGTCGAACGGGGTCGGGACCGGCAGTTCGCGCAGCAGCGCCGCGTGCCGCCTGCGCACCGCCGCCCGGCTCAGGGGGCGGTGGGTGGCGACACCTCCAGCCATGGGCACAGCCTATCGGCAGTGCCCGGCGGGGCACAGGTCCTTGGCGGGATCTGGGGCTGTTCGCGGGGCGCCGGGTCCGGCAGGTGGTCGACCGCGACCGGACGCGGCTGCCCGCCGTCGCTGCGGGCAGCCGCGTCTGCGCGCGGGGATCAGGCCGGGACCGCCACGGGGGTGCGCAGGGGGGCGCTGACCGCGTGCAGGTGGCGCAGCACGTGGCCGTAGGTGGCGGCGAGGCCGCACTCGGTGTACTCGATGCCGTGCTCGGCGCAGTAGCGCTCGACGATGGGCTTCGCGCGGCGCAGGTTCATCCTGGGCATGGTGGGGAACAGGTGGTGCTCGATCTGGTAGTTGAGGCCGCCCGTGGCGAACTCGACCAGGCGACCGCCGCTGATGTTGCGGGAGGTGAGGACCTGGCGGTGCAGGAAGTCGATGCGCTGGCCCGCGGCGATCGTCGGCATTCCCTTGTGGCCGGGGGCGAAGGAGCAGCCCATGTAGAGGCCCCACAGGCACTGGTGCACGAGGATGAACACAACGCCGGTCAGCGGGGACAGCACCAGGAACACCGCGGTCAGGTACACCGCGAAGTGGCCCAGCAGGAGGAACATCTCCACGCGCCTGCCGCGCAGTTCCTTGCGGCGCAGCGACTGCACGGCGTTCACGTGCAGACTGAAGCCCTCCAGCAGCAGCAGCGGGAAGAACAGGTATGCCTGGTGCTTGGCCATCCAGCGCAGGAAACCGCGCTTCTCCAGGCTCTGGCCGGTGGTGAAGGCCAGCACGGCGATGTTGACGTCGGGGTCGGTCTCTTCGTGGTTGGGGGCCTGGTGGTGGCGGTTGTGCTGGTCGATCCAGGCGCCGAAGCTCATGCCGACCATGCCGCCGTGCCAGAGGCCGATGGCGGTGTTGGCGCGCTTGCTGCTGAAGATCTGGTGGTGCCCGGCGTCGTGGCCGACGAAGGCGAGCTGGGCGAACATCACCGCGAAGAAGACCGCGACGAGCAGTTGCCACCAGGAGTCGCCCAGGGCGGCGAAGGCGACGCAGCCCGCGGCGAAGGCGACCATGTTGAGCGCGATGCGCAGGACGTAGCGCCCGTTGCGGCGGTCGAGCAGGCCCTCGGCGCGGATGGCCCGGGCCAGTTCGGCGTAGTTGCCGACGGCCGTGGCCGGTGTGTCGAGCGACGTCACGTGCCGCCACCATTCCTGGGTCGTGAGTGGGTGGGAGTCGGGGCGGTATGGCGTCCGGCGTCGGCGACGGAAGGTCGGCCGGACCGCCAACCCGCGATACGCCGTCGACACCGCCACCGTACACGGGCGCATGGGCTGTGTCGCGGTGCCCGAAGGCCTTCCGGCCCACCGTCCTCGACCGACTGCGGGGTAGGTTCACGTCCCCTTGTCCAGCCTGGTGGGAGCCGCTTCGGACACTCGGGACCGCCGCCCACCGCACGCTGACCAGCGTCTGTCTGTCCGACCGCGGCCGTGAACTGTTCACCCGACTTTGTTCGACTGACTAAGCTGGTTAGTTACTTCGTTGATAGTCTGGGTTTCGTGAACCCGGCAGAGCGCCCCGCGCGGCGGTGTGCCGCGATCTCGGCAGGTGTGTCCACCCCCGGTGCCGACAACGACGTCATGGAGCGGTTGCAGGAGGTCGGCGTGCTGACGGTGGTGGTCGAGCAGCGGCTGGGGCGGGCGCTGGGGATCAACCCCACGGACCTGGCCGCGATGGACCGGCTGATCACCGAGGGACCGCTGACCGGCCGGGAGTTGGCCGACCGGCTGCGGATCTCCACGGCGGCCAGCACGCACGTGGTGGACCGGCTGGAGCGGGCCGGGCACGTGCGGCGGCGCGCGCACGAGACCGACCGGCGCAAGGTGCTCGTCGACCCCGTCGAGGAGTCCGTCGTCCGCCTGCTCGACCACCTGCGACCACTGCTCGACGGGGTGGAGCGGCTGGTGGGCGCGCTCAGCCCCGCCGACCGCGAGGTGGTGTCGCGGTTCCTGGGTGACGTCGTCGCGGTCTACACCTCCGCCGCCGACGCCATGACCGCAGACCGACCGGTTTCCTGGATCGAGGGGAACTCCTGATGAGCCGCACTGTCCTGATCCGCGTCGGCGCCCACTTCGCCACCCCGCCCGCCGAGGCGATCGACCTGCCGGACTACGCGGTCGCGTCCGCCTGAGCGTCGTCGAGCAGTTCGGCGACCCGGCGGTGGGCGCCCGCCGGGTCGGTGGTGAAGTCCTCGGGGGTGGGCAGGGTCGCGGTCATGCCCCAGACCCGGCCCCGCGCCCAGGTGGCGTCGTCCACGCCGAGGGCTTCGCGGTAGGCGGCGCGGTGCCGGGCGGGGACCGACGCCCAGGCGGCGATCAAGTCGCAGGCCGGGTCGCCGACGGCCACCGTCCCGAAGTCGATGACCGCGACCAGGCGGCCGTCGCGGACCAGCAGGTTCCCCGGGGCGGGGTCGCCGTGGACCCAGACCGGCGGGTGCGACCACGCGGGGGCGGCCAGCCCCGCTTCCCGGACGGCGGTCAGACCGTCCACATCGGTCAGACCGGTCAGGGCTTCGAGCTTCGGGCGGAGGCGTTCGGCCACGATCGCCGAATCCCGCTCGTCGGCGACGGCGACACCGCGGAAGCCGTTGCTCCACTGCGGTGGCGGGCCGCCGGTCGCATCGATCGCCCGCAGCGCGCGGAAGAAGCCCGCCAGGGCCAGGACGGAGTCCTCGGTGGGGGTGAAGCCCACCGCATCCTCGCCGTCGAGCCACTCGATGATCGACCAGGGGAACGGGTAACCCTCGCCCGGCTCGCCCTGGAAGACCGGCGTGGGCACGGCCAGGGGGAGGTGCGGGGCGAGGACGGGCAGCCAACGCTGCTCGCGGGTGACCTGCTCCTCCCAGCGGGGGTACCTCGGCAGCCGGATCGAGAGCCGGTCGCCGACGCGGAAGGTCATGTTGTCCCAGCCGGGTTTCGCCACCGGCGCCACCGCCAGATCGGACCACTGTGGACACTGTGCGGCCAGCAGCCGCCGGACCAGTGGCACATCGATGTCGACCGTCAACGCGGGCGCCCTCCCTCGTGGTGTCCGACCATCACAGCGGGGGAGGGCGGGCGCTGTCCACCGGGTTTCAGCCCAGGCGGGTCCCGTACTCGGCGAACCACGGCAGCGTCTCCGCGTTCGTGACCGCGCCGGGGGAGGTCACCTGCTCCGGCGGGGCGCCCTGGAGGATGCGCTTCACCGGGACCTCCAGCTTCTTGCCGGTCAGCGTGCGCGGCACGGCGGCCACGGCCACGATGTCGTCGGGCACGTGCCGGGGCGACAGCTCGGTGCGGATGGCCGCCCGCAGCCGGGCGCGCAGGTCGTCATCCAGTTCCGCGCCACCGGTGAGCACCACGAACAGCGGCATGGCGTAGCCGCCGTCGGGGAGTTCGGCGCCGATGACCAGGCTGTCGGCGACCTCCGGGAAGCGCTCGACCACGGCGTAGATGTCCGCCGACCCCATCCGCACGCCCATCCGGTTCAGCGTGGAGTCCGAGCGGCCCGAAACGACCAGGCTGCCGTCGGCGTGCACCGTCACCCAGTCGCCGTGGCGCCACACACCGGGGAACACGTCGAAGTAACCCGCCCGGTACCGCTCGCCGCCCGGGTCGTCGACGAACCGCAACGGCATCGACGGCAGCGGCTCGGTCACCACGAGTTCACCCTGCTCACCCACCAGCGGCACCCCGTCCGGGCTCCACGACGCCAGCGCCACCCCGAGCGCGGGAGCGGGGATGCGTCCGGTATGGACGGGCAGGTCCGCCGCCGCGCCCGCCAGGGCCGAGCACACGTCGGTGCCGCCGCAGATCGACTGCAACCACACGTCCGCGCTGACGCCGCGGTACACCCAGCGCCACGCCGAGGGCGGCATGGTCGACCCGGTCTGCAACACCGACCGCAGCCGCGACAGGTCGAACCGCGCCCCCGGCTCCGCCCCGGACTTCTCACCCGCCACCAGGTACCCGGCGCCGACACCGAGCACGGTGGTGCCGGTCAGCGCGGCGACCCGCCACGCCTGGTCCACGTCCGGGTGCGTCGGGCTGCCGTCGTAGAGCACGACCGTGGCACCGTGCAGCAGCCCGCCGACCAGGTAGTTCCACACCATCCAGCTCGTCGAGGTGACGAACCCGAACCGGTCGTCGCCGGTGATGCCCGCGCACAGCCCCAGCGACTTCAACAGCTCCACCACGATCCCGCCGTGGCCCTGCACGATCCCCTTCGGCAGGCCGGTCGTGCCCGAGGACCACAGCACCCACAGCGGGTCGTCGAACGCGGTGTCGGCGAACTCCGGTTCACCCCCGGGCTCCGGCCACGCCCGGGTGACCACGCCCGGGCGGTCGGGCCACTCGCCGCTCACGGTGAGCAGCAGCCGCACCGAGGGCAGTCCGTCCAGCAGTTCCGCCGCGTGCTCCCGCCGGTCGAAGCGCTTGCCGCCGTACACGTAGCCCTCGCCCGCGAGCAGCGCCACCGGCTCCACCTGCCGGAACCGGGCGAGCACGCTGGCGATCCCGAAGTCCGGCGAGCACGCCGTCCACACAGCTCCGACGGCCGCCGTCGCCAGCACCCCGACCACGGCCTCCCGGACGTTCGGCAGGTACGCGGCGACGTGGTCACCCGGCCGGACGCCTTCCGCGCGCAGCAGCGCGGACACCGCCGCCACCTCCGCGCGCAACCGCTCCCAGGAGGTCTCCACCGGCTCGCCGCGCTCGTCCACGCCGATCAGCGCCGGGCGGTCGGTGCGCGCACCTGCCAGGCACCGCTCGGCGAAGTTGAGCCGCGCCCCGCTGAACCACCGCGCCCCCGGCATCTCCCGCCGGGGCAGCACCTCCTCGTAGGAGCTGACCCGGTCGAGGCCGTAGTACTCCCAGACCGCGCCCCAGAACTCCGCCGGGTGCTCGGCACTCCACTCCCACAGCTCCAGGTAACCGCCGAACCCCAACCCCCGGGACGCGGCGAGCCACCGCAGGAAGTCGGCCAGGGGTGACCCGGCCACCTGCTCGGCCGTGGGCCGCCACAACACCTCAGCGCTGTCCGTCACCCCGCCGATCCTAGGGCGCCCCCAGCGGCTCAGAAAGCTCACCGCATCCACCATGTGGGAACGGAATCCGCTGTCCCAGGACCACGTTGTCCCCGGTGACTGGAACACACGCGGGAAGGACGACCATGGGCTTCACGGCGCAGTGGCAGGACTGGAAGACGGCCAGGGAACGCGACCTCGCCGAGCCGCACGGCTGGCTGGCGCTGGTGTCGCTGGACTGGCTGGAGGACGAGCCGCGCGAGTACCCCGGCCTGCCCGGCCGCTGGTGGCAGGACGCCGACGCCGCCCACGTCGACCCGCAGGGGGCGGTGCTGGAGCACGAGGGCACCGCGCTCACCGGGGTGCACCGGTTCGAGCTGGTCAACAGCGGCCCCGGCACCCGGGTCAGCAGCGGTGACCTGGAGATCGAGGTCGCCAGGCGCGGCGGGTACCTGATCCGCGTGCACGACCCCAAGGCCGAAGCCGTCCGCGCCTTCCGGGGCGTGCCCAGCTACGAGCCGCAGGAGTCCTGGGTCCTGGAGGGCACCTACGAACCGTTCGACGAGCCCCGCCCCACCACGGTAGGCGCGGTCGTCGCGGGCCTGACGCACGTCTACACCGCCCCCGGCGTCGTCCGCTTCACCCACGACGGCACCGAGCACACCCTGACGGCGTTCAACGGCAAGAAGGACGGCTTCAGCATCCTGTTCACCGACGCCACCAGCGGCGTCACCACCTACGCCGCGAACCGCTCGCTGAGCGTGCCGGAACCCGACGAGCGGGGCCGGGTGCGCCTGGACTTCAACCGCGCGGTCAACCTGCCGTGCGCGTTCACCGAGTACGCGACCTGCCCGCTGCCGCCCGAGGGCAACCGGCTCCCGTTCGCCGTCGAGGCCGGGGAGAAGATCCCGCACGAGGCCCACTGACGCCCGCCCCGGTGCGGCCCGCAGGACGCCGAGGCGGATCTGGCCGCTGCGGTGCCGCACCAGGGCAGGCGCGGTTGATCCACCCGATCGTGGTGACTCGTTCACGTGCGATCGCTACGTTGGGCGCGTCGTCCACGAGAGGGGTCGAGATGCGCTCGTTCATGGCGGTGGTGCTCCTGGTCGCGGGCCTGGTGCTGCCCGGCGCACCCGCGCGGGCAGCCGAGTTCTCCTTCCTGAACCTGAGCTTCAACCTGTGCGGCAACAAGTGCAACGGCGGCAGACCCGCCGTCGCCGACTCCACCGCCGACGCCATCCTCGACCGCCCGACCCGCCCGCGCACCGCCACCCTCCAAGAAGTGTGCGCGGGCCAGGCCCAACGCCTCCGCACCCGCCTGGGCGCCGCGGGCTACAAGGTCATCCACGTCCCCACCGCCCACCGGTGCGACGACGGGTCGGACTACGGGATCGCCCTGGTCCACCGGGGCGAAGCCGCCTGGCACCGGGTGCACCCACTGCCCAACCCGGGCGGCCACGAGCCGCGCAAGGCGGTCTGCGCCATGCTGCGCGCCCCGGCCACCCTCGCCCGCTCCACCCACATCGACTTCCACGCCGACGGCACCCGGGGCGCCCAGATCAGGGAAATTGCCACCCTGGTCGCCGACTTCACCGCAGCGGGCCACGCCACCTACATCGGCGGCGACTTCAACGCAGAACCCACCGACGACCAACTGGACCCCCTGTACCTCCCCGCCTACGGCGGCGGCGCCACCGGCAGGCTCACCGAGGCGACAGGCTGCTGCACCCGAGGCGGCCCCGCCACCGCCGACGGCGGCCGCAAGATCGACTACACCTTCGCCCTGGCGGGCAAGTTCAACCCGGACTGGATCGACGTCGTCCCCACCGACCAGTCTGACCACCACAAGGTGTGGTCCCGCTTCACCCTGCGCTGACCACCCCACGAAGCCACCCCGCCCACCACGGACCCGGCCGCCGACCACCCCCGAACCGCCCACCTGGCAGCCAGCCACGCCGAACTCCGCCGGGCGCAGCGGCGGGCACCCCACACACCGGCGGCCTGGCGGCCAACCACGCGAAGCGCCAGCGGCGCAGCGGCCGACCACCCTGCCACCCGCCGGCTTGGCGACCCGTCACGCCGAACCCCACAAGCGCAGCCGCCAGCCACCCCGAAAACCGCCGGCCCAGCGGCCAGCCACCTCGAACCCCATCGGGCGCAGCCAGCGATCACCCCGAAAACC
>NZ_AYXG01000222.1 GCF_000564855.1 Actinokineospora spheciospongiae | reverse complement strand
ACCGAGGGCGGCGCCCAGCAGCGCTACCTGCTCAAGGCGAACGTGCCGTTCGTCGACGACGCGACCTGCAAGTCGGCGTACCCGAGCATGAAGACCGCGGTGGAGATCTGCGCGGGCTACCCGCAGGGCGGCACCGACACCTGCCAGGGTGACTCCGGTGGGCCGATGGTCCGCCGCGACGCCAACAACAACTGGGTCCAGGTGGGCATCGTCTCCTACGGCCAGGGCTGCGCCCGGCCGAACTACCCGGGCGTGTACGCCCAGGTCAGCGCCCTGTCCGCGGCGATCGCCCAGCAGGCCGCGGCCATGGGCGACCCGAACACCCCGCCCGGGAACCAGGTGTTCGAGAACGCCACCAACGTGACCATCACCGACGCGGGTGCGGCTGTGACCAGCGAGGTCACCGTCAACGGGATCACCGGCAACGCCCCCGCCGCGCTGTCGGTCGGGGTGGACATCAAGCACACCTACCGCGGTGACCTGGTGATCGACCTGGTCGCGCCGAACGGCACCGCGTTCCGGCTGAAGAACGCCAACTCGTCCGACTCGGCCGACAACGTGATCACCACCTACACGGTGAACGCCTCGGCCGTCCCCGCGAACGGCACCTGGAAGCTCAAGGTGCAGGACGTCTACAGCGCCGACACCGGTTACATCGACAGCTTCAAGTTGGCCTTCTAGGTCGACCACCCCGGGGCCCCGGCCGAGACCGCGCAGGTCTCGACCGGGGCCCCGGCCGTCGCGCACCGGGTGGTCGGTGGCGGTTTTGTCACACCGGTCGGTATCAGTTGGGTTCGAAGTCTGGCCGTTCGGAGTAGTTCCGGGCAAGATACGGACAAAGTTACTGTCAGGTAGCCGCCTGGTGCACACCCGAGGTGACCAGGTGACGACCGCCGTGCGCCGTCCGGAGGAGAAGACCATGCGCGAGTTCGCCGTGCCGCCCGTCGCCAAGCGTGAAGAGGCGGGCGGACTCGCCGACCTGGTGTACAGCAATGCCGCCAAGACCCCGGAGCACGTGCAGTTCAAGCGCAAGTCGGGCGGCGGTTGGGCGGACGTGACCGCGCGGGCGTTCGCCGACGAGGTGACCTCGGTGGCCAGGGGCCTGATCGGCTCGGGCGTCGCCCCGGGCGAGCGGGTCGCCATCCTCGCCGCCACCCGCTACGAGTGGACGCTGCTGGACTTCGCCATCTGGGCCGCGGGCGCGGTGCCGGTGCCGATCTACGTGACCTCCTCCGCCGAGCAGATCCAGTGGATTCTGTCCGACTCCGGGTGCGTCGCGGTGGTCGTGGAGACCGAGGAGCACGAGAAGCGCGTGGCCGACGTGCGCGACAACGTGCCCACCCTCCAGCACGTGTGGCGGATCGAGACCGGCGCCGTCGAGCAGATCATCGAGGCGGGCGGGGGGGTCGACGAGGCCGAGGTGCACGCCCGCCGGGCCGCGGTGTCCTCGTCGGACCTGGCCACGATCATCTACACCTCCGGCACCACCGGCAACCCCAAGGGCGTGGCGCTGACCCACGACAACTTCTTCGCCGAGGTCGGCTACGGCGGCGAGGTGCTGACCCGGCTGTTCAAGGGCACCGGGGTGCCCGGCGACGCCTCCACCCTGCTGTTCCTGCCGATCGCGCACGTCTTCGGCCGGATGGTGCAGGTGGGCTGCGTGTACTCGCAGACCACCATGGGCCACGGCCCGGACGCCAAGAACCTGCTTCCCGACCTGGCGACCTTCCGGCCGACGTTCATCCTGTCGGTGCCCTACGTGCTGGAGAAGGTCTACAACGGCGCCCGGCAGAAGGCGCACGCCGACGGCAAGGGCAAGATCTTCGACGCCGCCGCGGCCACCGCGATCGCCTACAGCGAGGCCGAGGGCAAGGCCGGGCTGGGCCTCAAGATCAGGCACGCGGTGTTCGACAGGCTGGTCTACTCGAAGCTGCGCGCGGCCATGGGCGGCAAGACCGGGTACGCGATCTCCGGCGGCGCCGCGCTGGGCCTGCGGCTGACGCACTTCTTCCGCGGCATCGGCCTGGTGGTGCTGGAGGGCTACGGCCTGACCGAGACCACCGCCGCGGCCACGACCAACGCCCCGGACAACTTCAAGGCGGGCACCGTGGGGCAGCCGCTGCCGGGCACCTCGGTGAAGATCTCCGAGGACGGCGAGATCCTGCTCAAGGGCGGGCAGGTGTTCGGCGGCTACTGGAAGAACGACGCCGCCACCGCCGAGGTCCTCGACGCCGACGGCTGGTTCGCCACCGGCGACCTGGGGCAGCTCGACGCGGACGGCTTCCTGTCGATCACCGGCCGGAAGAAGGAGATCCTGGTGACCAGCGGCGGCAAGAACGTCGCCCCGGCGGTCATCGAGGACCGGATCGCCTCGCACCCGCTGGTCGGGCAGGCCATGGTGGTCGGCGACGGCAAGAAGTACATCGCCGCGCTGGTGACCATCGACCCGGACTACTTCACCTACTGGAAGACCACCGTCGGCAAGCCCGCGTCGGCGACCGTGGCCGACCTGGTGGACGACCCGCAGTTGCTCGCCGAGGTGCAGAAGGCCGTCGACGAGGGCAACGCGGCGGTGTCGAAGGCCGAGTCGGTGCGCAAGTTCCGGGTGCTGGCCACCGAGTTCACCCCGGAGACCGGGCACCTCACGCCGTCGTTGAAGCTCAAGCGCCGGGTGATCATGAAGGACTTCGGGGCCGAGGTGGACGCGCTCTACTCGTAGGCGAGGCTGATTCACAACAGTGATTCACATCTCGGCGGCCCTCCCCCGGGCGCGGGGTTTCGCTTAACCTGACTGAAACTCATCTCGGGGGAGGGCCGACACCATGGGGCGACACTCGTCGGGCAGGGGTCGGCCCCGCCCCGTGGTGTTGATCGGCCTCCTGGTGGTGGTCGCCCTGGTGGGCTGGCTCGGCGTCACCCTGGTCCGGGGCTGGGTCGGCCCGTCCTGCGAGAACCCGGTGACCCTGGACGTGGCCGCCACGCCGGAGATCGCGCCGCTGGTGGAGCAGTTCGGCAAGCGGGTCGCCGACGACCAGGCCGCCGGGGACGAGAACGCCTGCTACCGGGTCGCCGTCGCCGCCGAGGACTCGACGTCGGTGGCCGAGGCGCTGACCGTCTCCGACAGCGGCGCCCTGCCGGACGTGTGGATTCCGGAGAGCACGATGGTGCTGCGCCGGGCCCAGGCCAAGGGGGCGTTCGACGGGCAGGTCAGCGGCACCTCGATCGCCTCGTCGCCGGTGGTGCTGGCGCTGACCGACGACACCGCGGGCGCGCTCGGCTGGCCGGACAAGACCCCCACCTGGGCCGACGTCCTCGCCACCCCGGCCGAGACCGCCATCGGCATCCCGGACCCGGCCCGCGACCCGGTCGGCACCTCGGCCATGTTCGGCGTCCGCACCACCACCCAGACCACCCCCGACCCGGACGCGGCGCTGACCAGCACGCTGCGCCGGATCTCGGCCAATACCCGGCCGCTGGCCGCGGACCTCTACGCCCGCCTGCCCGGCGCGGGCAGCCCCGACGAGCCGATCGACGTCATCGCCACCACCGAGCACGACCTGCTCAAGCACAACGCGGCCGAGTCCGGCTACGAGCTCGTCGCCACCTACAGCGAACCGGCCGTGCCGTCGATGGACTACCCGTACACGGTGCTGCCCCAGACCGCCCCGGCCGAGCGGGACGCCGCGTTGAAGTTCCTCGGCAGGCTGCTCGACGAGACCTCGGTGCGGGCGCTGGCCGACGCCGGGTACCGGGCCGCCGACGGCCGGGTGCTGCGCGACCGGTCGCAGGACCGGCGCACCGGGGCCGAGCAGGTCGACCGCACCGAGGTGCCGGACAACGACGCGGTCGACGCGCTGCTCAACCAGTGGGCGGGGGCGAACCTGGCCGCGCGGGTGCAGGTGCTGATGGACGTGTCCGGTTCCATGGCGCAGGAGGTGCCCGGCACGGACCTGGACCGGATGACGGTCACCACCAGGGCCGCCGTGCTCGGCCTGGGCCTGTTCAAACCGGACACCAAGCTGAGCTACACCCTGTTCTCCACCAACCTCGACGGGGACAGGGACTACCGGGAACTGCTGCCCATGAAGCCGGTCCGCGACCACCTCGCCGCGGGCGCGCGGGAGCAGGTGGCGGCGATCAAGGCGGTGCCGGGCGGCGCCACCGGGCTCTACGACACCGTGCTCGCCGCCTACCGGTCCGGGCGGGCGGACTGGGAGCCCGGTCGGCTCAACCTGGTGATCATCATGACCGACGGCCGCAACGAGGACGGCAACGGCATCAGCCGCGACGACCTGCTGGCGGAACTGGACAAGCTCCAGGACCCGCGCAGGCCGCTGCCCATCGTCGGCGTCGGCATCGGGCCGGACGTGGACAAGGCCGAACTGGACGCGCTGTCGGCGGCCACCGGCGGCAAGGCGTTCGCCACCGCGGACCCCACGAAGATCAGCGACATCTTCTACGCGGCCCTGGGCAAGTTCCTGTGCCAGCCGCCCAACTGCAAGGCACCGGCGAACTGACGTGCCCGCCGAACCCGCGGTCCCCACCGCGAGCGGGATGCTCGACGTCGGCGACGGCAACCGGGTGCACTGGGAGACCTGCGGCGACCCGGCGGGCACGCCGCTGGTGTGGGTGCACGGCGGGCCGGGGATGGCGACGACCGAGCGCTGGCGGGACAGGCTGACCGCGCACGGGCACCGGGCGGTGTTCTTCCACCAGCGCGGCTGCGGTCGCAGCACGCCGAACGCGGCGGACCCGGCCACCGACCTGTCGGTCAACACCACCGCGCACCTGATCGCCGACATGGAGCGGTTGCGCGCGCACCTGGGCATCGAGCGCTGGGTGGTGACCGGCGGCTCCTGGGGGTCGACGCTGGGGCTGGCGTACGCGCAGGCGCACCCGGAGCGGGTCAGCGCGATCGTGCTGCTCGCGGTCACCGCCACCCGCCGCCGCGAGATCGACTGGCTCTACTCCGGACTGGGCCGGATCTTCCCCGAGGCGGCGGAGCGCTTCCGCGCGGGCGTGCCCGCCGGAACCCGCCGGGAGGACGTGCTCGCGGCGTACTCGCGGCTGATGGACGACCCGGACCCGCGGGTCCGCGCCCGCGCCGCGCACGACTGGTGCGCCTGGGAGGACGCGGTCCTGTCGCACGAGGACGGACCCGCGAAACCGTTCAGCGGCAGCACTTCCGCCGAGCGGTTGGCGCTGGTGCGGATCTGCGCGCACTACTTCTCCCACGGCGCCTGGCTCGACGAGGGCGTGCTCATCCGGGAGGCGGGGAAGCTCGCGGGCATCCCGGCCGTGCTCATCCACGGGCGGGTGGACCTGGCGGGGCCGCTGGAGACGGCGTGGGAACTCGTCAAGAACTGGCCGGACGCCGAACTGGTGGTGCTGGAGGGCTCCGGCCACCAGTCCACGGCGGCGTCCGACGCGGCCCTGAGCCGGGCACTGCGCCGCTTCGCCTGATCGCGGCGGGAACCTCATCCGGCCGGCGTTTGTCACATCCGGTTAAAGTCGCGGTGGTTTGCGCGCTCTTTTTCGTGCCCGAAGGTCCACCACGAGGAGGCCCTGCTCAAAAATTGGCCCATTGGGCCGCATCAACTGGTCTGAATGGTCGTGGCTACGCCAAGATTAGCCCATATAACGCCATTGTTTGAATAGTGCCGTTATCGCTACAGTCTCGGCGTACCGCTCACCGCTCCCGACCGGAAGGTGCGTCATGCGCGCCCTGGTGCTGACCGCCGCCCTCCTGGCGACCGTGACCGTCGCCGCGGCCACCGAGACCGGCTCCGGGTCCCCCCGGCTGCGCCCGCTGCCGCTGCCCGGCCCCGACACCGAGGCCGGGCTGACCGGGATGACCGCGACCGGCATGGTGCACGGGTTCGTGCGCGGGCGCGGCGGGCCCGCGCGGGCGGCGGTGTGGCGCGGCGGGAGGCTGACCCTGCTGGAGCGGACCGGGCCGAGCACCCCGACCGCGGCGAACGACCACGACCAGGTCGTCGGCTCCTACACCCGCCGCCCCGGCGAGGAGGAGCGGGCGGTGCTCTGGACCGGGGGGCGCCGGGTCGACCTGCACCCGCGCGGGGCCTTCCGCAGCGCCGCGGTGGGGATCACCGACCGCGCCGAGGTGCTGGTGGTGAGCCACCACGTCAGTTCGGACACCCTCGGCACCGCGCGGCGGCTGTCGCTGTGGCGGCCGGGCGGGTGGCGCACCCTGGTGGAGGACGGCCGGTTCCACGACCCGGTGCTGGGCGCGGCCGGTGACGTCGCGGTCCTGGTCGACGACCGGGCGCTGCTGTTCCCGCGCGGCCGGGGCCCGGGCATCCGGCTGGTGGGCCTCGGCGGCGGCGCGCCGGTGCCGATGGGCATCAACGCCGGTGGCGCCGTCCTGCTGGCCTGCGAGGACGACGGCCGCGGCCGGGCGGCGCTGTGGCGCGACGGGGGCCTGACCGACCTCGGTTCGCTGGGCGGCGGCGACACCCGCTTCGTCGGCACCGGCCCGCGCCACGGCCCGTGGCTCAACGCCTCCGGCGAGGTCACCGGCCTGTCGGAGACCCGCGACGGCCGCTACCACGCCTTCCGCTGGCGGCGCGGGGTGATGACCGACCTGACCCCGCACGCCCCGTACAGCACCAGCTACGCCATCAACGAGCGCGGCGACATCGCGGGCGAGGTGCCCGCGCCCGGGGCGGCGGGCACGCACGCGCTGCTCTGGAAGCGCCGCAGCACAACGGACCTGGGCGCCGCGACCCCGGGCAACCTGACCATGCCGACCGCCCTGCACCCCCGCCTGCCGCAGGTCGCGGGCATGGACGCGGCCCCGGGAAGTTCCGCCACCTCGCTCTTCACGTCCCAGTAGGACGGTCTGACCCCGAAGGAAGGACACACACCGATGCGTGTCAGGACAACCGTTTCGGCCACCACGGCCGCTTTGCTCATCCTGGTCGGCGCCACCGCGGAGGCGGACGCGGACGCCGGGGTGCGCCCGCTGCCCGCCCCGGCCGGTGCGCGCCAGGCGGCCGGGATCGGCATGAGCGCCACCGGGCTGATCCACGGCGTGGTGCTCACCGACGCGGGCTCGCGGGCCGTCACCTGGCGCGGCGGCGAGCGCGTCGACCTCGAACCCGAGGGGGTGAACAGCCTGGTGCACGAGGGCAACGACCTCGACCAGGTCGTCGGGTACCGCGAGGTCGACGGGGTGCGGCACGCCGTGCTGTGGTCGGCCGGGCGCCGCGTCGACCTCACCCCGGCCGGGGCGGTCGACAGCGCGGCGGTCGACGTCAACAACCGCGGCGAGGTCCTGGTGAGCAGCGTGGACGCCGACGACGACCGGCGGCTGTCGCTGTGGCGGGCGGGCACCTGGCGCACGGTCGTGGAGAGCCCGTCGGCGTACTTCGGCAGCCTCGGCGCGGGCGGCGACGTCACCTACACCGCCGACGGCACCGCGTACCTGGCCCGCCCCGGACGGGCGCCGGTGGCCATCGGCGCGGGCACCCCGGTGGACGTCAACGCCTCCGGGCAGGTCCTCGTCGCCGCGGAGGGCAAGCTGCTGCTGTGGAGCGCGGGCCGCACCACCGACATCGGTTCCCTCGGCGGCGGCCAGACCCACATCCCCGTCAGCCAGGAGGGGTCGGGGCCGTGGCTCAGCGACTCCGGTCAGGTGGTCGGCCAGTCCAGCACGGCGGACGGCCGCAGCCACGCCTTCTCCTGGCAGCGCAGGGTGATGACCGACCTGACCCCGGGTGCGGACAGCGGCGCGGCGTTCGCGGTGAACCGCACCGGCACGGTCACCGTCACCGAGTTCGCCCCGGTGCCGAAGCTGTCGCTCTGGCGGCGGGGGACGGCCGAGGTGCTGCCGCTGCCCACGGGCGGGAACCCGTTCGGCTCGGCGCTGCACCCGTTCCTGCCGTGGACCGGCGGCACGATCGTGAGCACCACCGCGCCGGAGTCGACCGCCTACGAGTGGCGCTGAACGCTCACCCCGCCGGGTCGCCCGCGGGCGGCTCGGCGGGGGTGAGGCGGGTGGCCTCGACGGCGAGGTACAGCTCGCCCACGTCGCGCGGGTCCTCCATGTCCCGGCCGGTGACCTCGGCGGCGCGGCGGAGGCGGTAGCGGACGGTGTTGGGGTGCGTCGACATCAGCTCCGCGACCACCTTCACCGCGCCGCCGTGGGCGAACCACAGGCGCAGGGTGGTGAGCAGTTCGGCCCGCTCCTCGGCGCCGAGCGCGTCCAGACCGGCGAGCACCTCGATGGCGAGTTCGCGGGCCAGGTTCGGCGCGCCCGCGACCAGCGTGGTGACCGGGCGCTCGCCGAACACGGCGACCCCGGTCTCCCCCGGCGGCAGGCAGCGGCGGGCGATGCGGGCGCGGCGCAGCGCGGCGGGGACCCTGGCCAGGCCGGACACCGGGCGGCTGACGCCGATGACCTGGCCGCTGGCCGCCAGGGCGGCGCGCAGGCCGTCGAAGTCCTCGACCCGCTCCACCGACACGATGCCGATCTCCGCGTCCGGCAGGCTGCGCCAGACGATGACCCGCCTGCGGCTGGGGTCGACGGCGGTGGCGCTGACCTCCGGCCGGGCCTCGTCGGTGCTGCCGTCGCCGTAGAGGACGACGAACAGGCCGTCCTCGGGCAGCTCCAGCACGCGGGCGGCGTCGGACAGCTCGGAGCGGCGGGTGAACCGGCCCTCCAGGAGCCGGTCGATCAGCTCGCGGCGCACCTTCTCGTCCGGGGGCACCCCGGTGCCCCCGGTGTCGCGGTACACCGACACGTCCGCGACCCCCGGTTCCGATACGAGATCGACCACCGGTGGAGGGTATCCGAGCAGGGGATTCGGAGCACTCCCCTATCCGTGAAGAGTTTTCAGCACCTTTTCAGCGCCGTTGTGCGCGCGTGCGCACCGGACCGGGCGGGGTTGTCACGCGCCCGGCAGATCGATGCCCAGGCCGCGCAGCAGGGTGGCGAACTTCGCCGAGGTCTCCGCCAGCTCCGCGGCCGGGACCGAGGCGGGCATGACGCCCGCACCCGCGTAGAGCACCATCTCCCGGTCGAAGACCTCCGCGCAGCGCAGCGACACCACCCACTCACCGTCACCGTCGGCGCCGGTCCAGCCGACGGCCCCGCTGTAGAAGCCGCGTTCGAACGGCTCCAGGTCGGCGATCGCCGCCGCCGCCGCGGCGGCGGGGGTGCCGCAGACGGCCGGGGTCGGGTGCAGCGCGGCGGCCAGGCGCAGCGCGGAGATCCCCGGGTCGGCCAGTTCCCCGGTGATGCGGGTGGACAGGTGCCAGACGGTGGGGGTGGCCACCAGCGACGGACCGGCGGGCACGTGCAGGCTGCGGCAGAACGGGCGCAGCACCTCCTCGACCGCCTCCACCACCACCCGGTGCTCGGCCTGGTCCTTGCCCGAGGCCAGCAGCTCGTCGGCCAGGGCGCGGTCCTGCTCCGGGGTGATCCCGCGCGGCAGCGACCCGGCCAGCGGGTTCGACACGACGCGGGTGCCGGTGCGCGAGACCAGCAGTTCGGGGGTGGCCCCCAGCAGGGTGCGCCCCCCGGGCAGCGGCGCGGCGAAGGTGTGGCCCTGGGGGTTGGCCGCGACCAGGCCGGGCAGCAGGGCGGCGAGGTCGACGGGGGCGGCGAACCCGAGCCGCAGGGTGCGGGCGAGGACGACCTTGCGCAGCTCGCCGGGCCCGCGCAGGAGCGCGACCGCCGCGGCGACCGCGGCCTCGTACCCCGCCCCGGACGGCACCGGCGTCACCGACACGGGCGCGGCCCCGGCGGCGGGCGCGGCGGAGCAGGGGTGCGCCGACCCGGTGCGGCGGACCTCGGCGGGCACGACCACGTGCGCGGGTGCCCCCGGGGCGAACGGCAGCGCGCCGACCGCGACCTGGGCGCCGCTGTCGGCCAGGGCCTTCTCCACCCTGGCGGACAGCTCCTCCGGGTCGGACTCGGTGACGACCGCTCGCTCACCCTCCGCGAGCAGCGTCGATGTCGGTCCGGCGAGCAGGAACGCCCCCGGGCGGTAGTCCCGCACCACGTGTTCAGCCACCCTTCCATTCTGCCCACGGCCACCCGATCGGGGGCCGCCGAGCACGGCGAAGTTCGTGGGCTGCCCCACGCGCGACAGCGGGCGGGCGGCCGTCCGGCCACCCGCCCGCTGTCGTGGTCCTGATCAGCCGAGCGCGTCGATCAGCGCGGAGCGCTGCCGGTCGCCGAGGCCCGCCGCGCGGCGGTCGGGGTCGATCCCGGCCTGCTCGAGCAGGGCGGCGACCTTCACCGCGCCGAGGCCGGGAACGGCCTTGAGCAGGGCGGCGACCTTGGTCTTGCCGATCGTCTTGTCGTCCTTGGCCTTGCCGAGCACCGACGCGATGGTCCGCTCACCGGACTTGATCGACGCCAGCAGCTCCGAGCGCGCCTTGCGCGCCTCGGCTGCCTTGGCGAGCGCATCCGCGCGCTGCTCGGGAGTCAACGTGGGCAGAGCCAACGTGGTTGTCCTTTCCTTCATCACCCGCCGCGGTGGCGACGGGCCCAGCCTCATCGGGGCATCGTGACTACCGACAGTCACCGGAGCGGAAGAACCTACCCACCCCGGACGCACCGCGCGACCCGGCCGCCCGACGCCTTTCACCAGTAAACGACACCTCGGGGGGCAACATACCCCCGACACGCGCAAACCTCCTGCGGAGCCCATCACGTCCGGGGGCGGCACGCAGCGTGACAGCATGATCAAGTTGGCGGAACCGGGCATTTCGGGAGTGTTGCCGACAGCGTTTGCGCACTAGGCTTTCCTACCGCCAGTAAGTTAGTCGGGGCCGATGTCCACCGAGGGCCGAGGCCGTCAACCCCAGGGAGCTTGATCGACCATGTTGAGCACCATGCAGGACGGCAACCTGTCCATCGGCACACTGCTGCGGCACGGCACGAAGGTGCACGGGACCGCCGAAGTGATCACCTGGACCGGTGAGGGCAGCCGCAGCAGCACCTTCGCCGAGGTCGGCAGGCAGGCCGCCCGCCTGGCCAACGCGCTGCGCGGCCTGGGCGTCACCGGCGACGAGCGGGTCGCCACGTTCATGTGGAACAACGCCGAGCACCAGGTCGCCTACCTCGCCGTCCCGGCGATGGGCGCCGTGCTGCACACGCTCAACCTGCGGCTGTTCCCCGAGCAGCTCACCTACATCGCCAACCACGCCGAGGACCACGTGGTCATCGTGGACGCGACCGTGGCCCCGCTGCTGGCCCGGCAGCTCCCCACCTTCACCACCGTCAAGCACGTGATCGTGGCCAACGGCCCGGCCGAGGCGCTGACCGCCCCCGAGGGCGTCCAGGTGCACTCCTGGGACGCGCTGCTGGCCGAGCAGTCCGACGAGTTCGACTGGCCGGACGTGGACGAGCGCACCGCCGCCGCCATGTGCTACACCTCCGGCACCACCGGCAACCCCAAGGGCGTCGTCTACTCCCACCGCTCGATCTGGCTGCACTCGATGCAGGTCTGCATGGCCGACGGCATCGGCCTGGCCTCCACCGACCGCTCGCTGGTGATCGTGCCGCAGTTCCACGCCATGTCCTGGGGCATGCCCTACGCGGCGTTCATGTCCGGCGCGTCGCTGATCATGCCGGACCGCTTCCTGCAGCCGGAACCGCTGGTCCGGATGGTCACCGAGCTGGGGGCGACGCACTCCGCGGCGGTGCCGACCATCTGGCAGGCGGTGCTGGCCCACCTGGACCAGAACCCGGCCGACCTCAGCTCGCTGCGCGAGGTCGTCGTCGGCGGCTCGTCCTGCCCGCCCGCGCTGATGCACGCCTTCGCCGAGAAGTACGGCGTGCACATCGTGCACGCCTGGGGCATGACCGAGACCTCGCCGCTGGGCACCGTGTGCCGCCCGCCCGCGGGCCTCACCGAGGAGGAGGCGTGGAAGTACCGCTACACGCAGGGCCGCCTCCCGGCGAGCGTGCAGGCCAGGCTCATCGACGACGACGGCAACGAGATGCCGTGGGACGGCGAGAGCGTCGGCGAGCTGGAGGTGCGCGGCCCCTGGATCGCCGCTTCCTACTACCGGCTCGAAGAGGACGGTGAGGGCGCGGAGAAGTTCCGCGACGGCTGGCTGCGCACCGGGGACGTCGGCACGCTCACCCCGGACGGCTTCCTCACCCTGACCGACCGCTCCAAGGACATCATCAAGTCCGGTGGGGAGTGGATCTCCTCGGTCGACCTGGAGAACGCCGTCATGGGCCACCCGGCGGTGGCCGAGGCCGCGGTCATCGGCATCCCGGACCAGAAGTGGGACGAGCGCCCGCTGGTCGCGGTCGTGCTGCGCCCCGGCGCTGAGGCCGCCCCCGAGGAGCTGCGCGACTTCCTCGGCGACAAGGTCGCCAAGTGGCAGCTCCCGGAGAACTGGACCTTCGTCGAGGAGGTCCCGAAGACCAGCGTCGGCAAGTTCGACAAGAAGGTGCTGCGGGCCGCGCACGCCGAGGGCAGGCTCGACGTCAAGCACCTGGGCTGAGCGCCGCCGAGCGGGTTCGCGCGACCGGCTCACCCGGCCCCGCGCGAACCCGCCCGGCCCGGCCGGGGCGAGGCGCGTCCGCCCGCCCCCGCCGCTCCCGGGATGGGTATGGTTCGCACTGTGGGCGGCGCGAACGGGGAGGTGACCGGCCTGTCAGGCGAGTCCAGCGCACGTGGTCGCAAGCTCAACGCGACGTCCTACGTCGTCCTGGGAATGCTCTCCGCGGGTCCGGCGACCAGCTACGACCTCAAGCAGCGGGTCGGCTACACCATCGGCCACTTCTGGGCGTTCGCCCACTCCCAGCTCTACGACGAGCCGAGCAGGCTGGCCGAGGACGGCCTGGTGGTCTCCGCGGTCGAGGACGGCGGCAGGCGCAGGCGCACCTACTCGATCACCGAGGCGGGCCGGGAGGCGCTGCGCGAGTGGCTGGTCGCCCCCACGCCGGAGGAGACCGAGGTCCGCGACCTCGGCCTGCTGAAGCTGTTCTTCGCCGCGCACGGCAACCCGCGGACCCTGCGCGGCCTGGCCAGGGACCGCTACGAGTCGCACAAGGCGCGCGGGGACAACTACGTCGTGCAGTACGGGCAGGTCGCCGGGGTGGCGGACCCGTGGCAGCTCAAGTCCCTGGAACTGGGCATCCGGTTCGAGCGCTGCGTGGAGGAGTTCTGGGCGGACTTCCTCGCCGAACTCGACGCCGGTCCGTCCGAACAGGCGCCACCCGCGGGCTGACCGCGCGGCAAGCCGGTGACGGCTGTTTACATACTGACCGCGTGGCGCGAAAATTCTCGACATGAGACCGTTGCGCCTGCTCACCGCCGGGGTCGCCGTACTGGCCGCCGCCGCGGTCGCCACCCCACCCGCGTCCGCGACCACCACGCACCGCCCCGACGGCGCGCCGGTCGACCACCACCGGTGGACCTTCCCGCGCGACTTCGCGGGAGGCCGCTCCGACGGCCTGCTCCCCGGCCCGGGCGGGCTGCGCATCGGCAGGCCCGCGGGCAGCGTCGAGCACACCGAACCCGAACTGGGCACCACCCGCCGCTACGACTACGGCACCTGGACCTCCCCGGTCCACCGGCCGGGCTTCGACGCCACCCAGCTCGTCGCCTCCTGGAACGCCACCACCCCCGCGGGCACCTGGCTGCGGGTGGAGCTGCGCGGCGACGGCCCGACCTGGTTCACCCTGGGCCGCTGGGCGCTGGGCGACCAGGACATCATCCGCAGCAGCGTGCCCGACCAGTCCGACGACACCGGGTACGTCGACGTGGACACCTTCGTCGCCGCCCCGGGCAGGCCGCTGCGCGCCTACCAGCTCCGGGTCACCCTGTTCCGGGCCGCGGGCACCCGGGCCACGCCGACGCTGCGCACCGCCGGGGCGATGACCTCGGCCATCCCGGACCGGTTCACCGTCGCGGCCAGCGCGCCGTCGCTCGGGCGGGCGGTGGAGCTGGCGGTGCCCGCGTACTCGCAGAACGTCCACATCGGGCAGTACCCGCAGTACGGCGGCGGCGGTGAGGCGTGGTGCAGCCCCACCTCGACGCAGATGGTGGTCGAGTACTGGGGCAAGCGGCCGTCGGCCGACGACCTGGCCTGGGTGGACCCGACCTACGCCGACCGCTCGGTCGACCACGCGGCCCGCGCCACCTACGACCACGACTACGACGGCACCGGCAACTGGCCGTTCAACACCGCCTATGCCGCGTCCTACGGCCTGTCGGCGCACGTGACCCGGCTGCGGTCGCTGACCGAGCTGGAGGCCCACATCGCCCGCGGCATCCCGGTGGTCACCTCGCAGTCCTTCCGGGCGGACGAACTCGACGGCGCGGGCTACGGCACCGCGGGGCACCTGATGGTCGTCGTCGGCTTCACCGCCGAGGGCGACGTGATCGCCAACGACCCGGCGTCGCCGGACAACGCGGCGGTGCGGCACGTGTACAAGCGGGCGCAGTTCGAGAACATCTGGTTGCGCACCAAGCGGTACACCGCTTCCGGCGCGGTCGCGGGCGGTTCGGGCGGGATCGCCTACATCATCACGCGGTAGAGCACTCCGCGGTCACGGTGAGGTCCGGTGCCACGACGTACCGGCGCCGCGGCACGTCCGAGGGCGTGCGCGGTGCCGGGACCGGGACGGCACCCGGCGGGAGGCCGTAGTGGGCGCACAGCGGCGCGGTGTCGGTCAGCGGACCGTCGGCGCGCGGGGCACCCCGGACGACGCCCTTGCCCACGCCCACCTGCACACCGTCCCCGACGGGGCGGACGCCCGCCAGCGGCAGGTAGTTCTCCCGGAGGCCGAGCAGTCCGGTGTGGACGACGGCCCACTCCGGCTCCCCGGTGCCCCGGTTGAGGTAGACGCCGCCGATGCGGCCGATCCTGTTGCCCGCGGGGTCGTAGGCGTCGAGTCCGGACAGTTCCACACCCCAACCGTTCCCGCCGCCCGCCCGCCCCAACCCGGAGTTCACCCGTCCGTGTTGCCGTGGACGGGCCAGGGCGCGGACAGCACGGACATCCCCTCGACCGGTTCCAACCACACGTAGGTCCACGCCCAGACCCCGTCGACGACCACCCGGACCCGCGCGTACTCCGACCCCTCGTACTCGTCGAGCGCCGCCAGCGACACCCCCGCGCGCAGCGGCACCGTCCAACCCGAGACCCCGGGCCCGTCGCCGAGGCGCAGCGCCGGGTAGCCCAAACCGGTGTCGTACAACGATCCCGCCAACCGTCCGGGCCGGGGCTCACCGCGGGCCACCCCGGCCAGCAGGGGCCACATCGGCGCACCGGGTTGCAGCGTGCCGTAGACGAAGAGCCTGTCGGGGAACGCCTCCGGGGCGGGCGGGCCGCTGACGACCTCGACGTCGAGCCCATCGCCCGCCGCGGGCTCGCCGATCAACCCGACGGCCTCGGCCTGCGGGACGTCCGCGCAGCGCACCGGGGCACCGGACACCAGCAGCGGCCTGCGGATCACCGCCGCACCGACGTAGGCGAGCACGCCATGGATGAAGGGGCCGTCGGCTGTGACATCCAAGAGTTCCACCGTGCCGGTGCGCACCCGGGCCAGGGCGTACCGGTGGCCGCGCCCCTCGCACACGTCGAGCACCGCCACCTGCTCCGGTGCCAGCATCAGCACCGCGTGGTCCTCCACCCCGTCCAGCGCGGCGAGCACCACCGGCCGCTGGTCGTCGACCACGCGCAACCCGGCCGCCCACACCGCGGCCAGCCCGGTGCACCGGGCCCGCAGCACCACCACCGGCCCCACCAGCCCGAGCGCGTCCCGCAACCACGTCAGCTTCGACGGGCACGGGTTCGACCCGTAGGACAGCACGGGAACCCGCCCGGCCATCGGCGCACCCCCGCGCGTGTCCAGCCACTCGTCGAGGTCGACGCCACCCGCCCGCCACCCGGACAGCGCGGCGGGGTCGGCGGTGAGCCGGACACCGCGCCCGCCGTCGTGCGCGTAGGAGTACGGCGGCCGGGCGCCCGGGTAGGGGACGGCGGGGAACTCGGCGTCGACGAACACCTAGCGGGCGGCCCTGCGCTCGTCGAAGGTGGCCTGCGCCACCAGCACGGACGGCGTGGACTCCTCGATGAGCCGGTAGAGCCCGCGCACGCCCTCCGCGATCGGCCGCCCGAGGTCGGTCAGGGAGTAGTCCACGTGCGGCGGGATCACCGGCCGCACCTCCCGGTGCACGAGCCCGTCGCGCTCCAGCGCCTGGAGGGTCTGCGCCAGCATCTTCTCGCTGACCCCGCCGACGGCCTGCCGGACCTCGCCGAAGCGCAGGGTCCCGTCGAGCAGCACCCCGAGCACGAGCACCCCCCACCGGCTGGCGACGTGCTCCATCACGCCACGCCCGGGGCAGTTCGGGTCGAACACGTTGGCCCGGAACGGTGTGGCCTCAGTCACGCCCATACCCCGCTGACCTCATTTCTTCCCTCAAGGTAAGTACAGCACCTGAAGGTAGGTACTTACGAAGAGAAAGTAACACTCCTACGGTGACCCCAACACCCGCTTCCGAAGGAGTCCACCGTGAAGTACCTGGTCACCGGCGCCACCGGCCACCTCGGCGCCCGCGTCGTCCACCACCTCCTCGCCCGCGTCCCCGCCGCGGACATCGCCGTGTCCGTCCGCGACCCGCGCAAGGCCGAACCCCTCGCCACCCAGGGCATCGAGGTCCGCCGGGGCGACTTCGCCACGGGCATCGACCCCACCGGCATCGACTCCCTCCTGCTGATCTCCGCCGACGGCCCCGACCGCGCGACGACGCAGCGGGCCACCGTGCGAGCGGCGGTCGCCGCGGGCGTCCGCCACATCGCCTACACCAGCGTCACCGACGCCGACACCTCCCCGGTCGCCCTCGCCGCCGACCACAAGGCCACCGAGGAAGCCATCCGCGCCACGGGCGTCGCCCACACCTTCCTGCGCAACGGCATGTACCACGAGAACTACACCCCGGCCCTGCTCCAAGGCCCCCTCACCACCGCGGCGGGCACCGGCCGGATCGCCACCGCCGCCCGCGACGACCTCGCCCAGGCCGCCGCGATCGCCCTCACCGAACCCGGCCACCACGGCAAGACCTACGAGCTGACCGGCCCCACCGCCTGGACCTTCGACGAACTGGCCGCCCTCGCGGGCACCACGCACACGGCAGTGACCCCCGAGCAGCGCCGGGCGGCCCTGGTCGGCTTCGGCCTGCCCGAGCCGGTGGCGGACCTGCTGACCGACATCGAGGCCAACATCGCCACCGGCGTCTTCGCCGAGGTCCGCCCCGACCTGGCCACCCTCCTCGGCCACACCCCGACCCCCATCGAGGACGCGGTCAAGACCACCCTGGCCTGACTCCCCTTCACCGCGACTCTGGATCAACCCATCACCAGGCACCGACAGGCGCGGTCATCCACCCTCTGCCCAGTGGCGGTTCACCCGAGCTATCGCCTCTTCCCTGCTCATCGCCGCAACCTCGTCCTCACCGAGACCAACCCTATTGATCAACAGGTGCACGAGGTCGACCGGGAGCGCTTCGGCCGGAGGCTCCGGAGCGCCACGATTCGGCTTCACCTTGTGGCGCACACAATCCCAGAACACCGCTTCAACAACGTCGAGCTGATCTCGAAGAATATGAGACCACATACTTGGACCATAGTCCGACCGGTCGACCGGATGCGAGATTCGAGTTCGGAGAATCCGGCCATCATGCATAGCGAACTCGTAAGTCACATGATGGGTCCCTTTCCTGCCAACCGCATCCCGGACGCGTTGCCACCCCTCGACACGACAGAAAGTTTCATGATCTTGCCGGGTTGCCGGAGGCCAACTCACCGAGGAGATCCCACCAACCAGTCTCGAAGCTCGAGATCGCCACTGAGGCTGATCAACTGCACGAGTGCCCAATTTTCCTGATGGTTGGGCGCAACCGAAAGTCGCTCCTGCCAATCGTCGGCATACTCTCGCAGAGCATCGACCATCTCGTCGATCGCATCGTTGAAAGTGGCCCCGTCCGCGGCCACGGGCAGTCCGGGGATGAAGACCGACCAGCCACCGCCCTCATTGACCACTTCGGCCTTGGATGAAATTATGGACGCCAGGAAATGGCGCATGCGATCGCCGTCGACCAAAACAACCTGCGAATTGTCTCGCCGTACCGTCGCGACGTGTCCGCGAAGTGCAGCGTTGAACAATTCCTTCAGGTGCGTGCGCGCGTCATTGAAGCCATCTGCGTGAACAGCGGACATGCCCAACCCCCTTCACCACATCATCGATGGTGCCCTGAGCTGGCGCGTACGTCAAGTACACCACGTACGCAACGTACGTGCGGTGACTGGAGCGCTCATCTCAAGTGGACACTCTCCGAGTGCTCTCTTCTCCGCGAAACCCCGGGCTTTTCCGCCGCCGATGGGCCACGCTCGGGGCATGACCGCTGAGGACCCCCGCGAACCCCGTCCGGCGGCGGACCCGCTCGCGCAGATCACGCTGACCCCGCGCCGCTTCGCGGCCGTGCTGGCGGTGGCCGCGCTGCTGCTCGGACTGACCCTCCTCCTGGTCCCCGTGCACGTCGCCAACCCCGACCCCGGTGCCGGGTCGGTGAACTGCGGGAACGTCGTCGGCGGGGTGGAGACGCGGTGGGTGACCGACGACCTGCGGTCCACCGACCGGTCGACCGTGGTGGCCTACGTCGGGATCTGCGAGGAGGCGATCAGCGACCGGGCGGGGACCGGGTTCCCGCTGCTCGCCGCCGGGGTGGTCGGGGGTCTGGCGCTCACCGTGGTGCGGTGGCGGGTCCGGGGATGAGCTTGCCGGGGTTCAGCACGCCCGCCGGGTCCAGTTCCGCCTTCACCGCGCGCAGCACGTCCACGCCGAGGTCGCCGATCTCGGCGCTCAGGTAGGGGGCGTGGTCGACGCCCACGGCGTGGTGGTGGGTGATGGTGCCGAGGGTGGTGATGGCGGTGCTGGCGGCGTGCTTGGCGCGCTGCCACTGCCCGACCGGGTCGGCGGGGTCGCGGGGGACCAGGACGGTGAAGTAGAGCGACGCGCCCGTCTCGTAGGTGTGCGAGATGTGGCAGGCGACGACGGGGCGGCGGCCGTCGCGGGTCAGCGAGCCGGTCAGCGCCGCTGTGACCGCCGTGCGCAGGGCGGACAGCCCGGACCAGTGGGCGGCGGTCTCCAGGGTCTCGACGCACACGCCCGCGTCCATCAGGGCGTCGCGCTGGCGGGGGCCGGAGAAGCGGCCGCGGCGCCAGGCCTCGCCGACCGGGCGGCCGAGGCGGACCGCGCCGCGCAGCACCTTCAGCGTGGCCGCGCGCTTGGCCCGCAGTGCCGCCGCCGACGACGCCTCCCAGCCGATGACCAGCAGGCACGGTTCGCGCACGCCGCGCGCCCGGAGGTACGCGCGGACGGCCCGGGTCTTCCAGCCGCCGTTCATGGTGAAGCCGACCTCGGTCTCCTCGGGGTCCGACAGGCGGGTGACCGCGCCGCGCACGTCCTCCTGGGTGAGCGCGCGCACCGCCTCGGCGCCCGCCTCCCAGCCGTCGAGGACGAAGCCCTCGTGGCGGGAGACCACCGGCTTGGGCCGCACCCGCAGGGTGACCTCGGTGATCACGCCGAACGCGCCCTCGCTGCCGACCACGAGCCGGCGCAGGTCCGGGCCCGCGGCGCTGGCCGGGGCGGTGCCCAGCCGCCAGTCGCCGCGCGGGGTGGCGACGCGCACGCCCGCCACCATGTCCTCGAAGCGGCCGTAGCCCGCGGAGGCCTGGCCGGAGGAGCGGGTGGCGGCGAAGCCGCCGATGGTGGCGCGCTCGTAGGACTGCGGGAAGTGCCCGAGGGTGAACCCGTGCCGGGCCAGCAGCCGCTCCGCGACCGGGGCGGGGACGCCCGCCTGGAAGACTGCGAGCCGCGACACCGGGTCGACGCTGACCAGCCGGTCGAGGCGGGCCAGGTCGAGGGCGATGACCGAGTCGAAGCCGCCGCGCAGCGCCGACACCCCGCCGACCACGGACGTGCCGCCGCCGAAGGGGACCACCGCGACCCCGTGCTCGGCGCAGGCGGCGAGCACCCGGACCACCTCGGCGGGGTCGGCGGGGACGACCACGGCGTCCGGGACGGCGAGGTCCCCGGCGCCCCGGCGGCGCAGCAGGTCCAAGTAGGACAGTCCGCCCGCGCGGGCGAGCCGGTCGGGCGACTCGACCAGGACGTGCTCGGCCCCGACAATGGACCCCAGGACGGCCCGCACCGCGGCGGGCAGGGCGGAGTCGGGCACCGGGGCCACCGAGCCCGGGGCGACCGGCGTGCTCGCCGGGCGCAGGCCGGTGCGGGCGGCCAGCCACCTGCTCGCGTGGGCGGGCAGGTCCGCGTCCGCCGCTCCGGCCCGCGTCCAACCGCTTCGCACCAGGTGGTCGAGGTGGTCCATCTCAGCGCTCACGGGATAGAGTGTGACATATGACGTCCAAACGTCACAGCAGTGCGCCCACGCGGGTGGCCGACGACGTCCTGCTCGACGCCGCCCGCGACTGCGTGCTGGCCACCGGGGTGCGGCGCACGACGCTGACCGACGTCGCCCGCCGGGCCGAGGTCAGCCGGATGACGCTGTACCGGCGGTTCCCGGACGTGCGCAGCCTGCTGGCGGCCCTGATGACCAGGGAGTTCGGCCAGGCGCTCGCCCGCACCCAGGACTCGGTCGCCGACCGGCCCTCGGCCAGGGACCGGCTGGTGAGCGGCGCGGTCGCGGGGGTCCGGGCGATCGCCAACGACCCGCTGATGCGGACCGTGCTCGACCGCGACGGCGAATTGGTGCTGCCCTACGTGGTGTCCCGGCTGGGCAGCACGCAGCAGATCGCCGAGCGGTTCCTGCGCGCGCAGCTCGAGGCGGGCCACGCCGACGGCACCGTGCGCCGGGCCGACCCGCTGGTGCAGGCCAGGGCGCTGCTGCTGGTGGTGCAGTCGTTCGTGCTCTCGCACGTCCCGGCCACCGCCGACCTCGACCCCGAGGACCTGCTCGCCGAACTGGCCCACCTGCTGGAGACCACCCTCCGCCCCTGACCGACCTCCGCCCCCGACCAGTCCAGACCCCGACCAGGGAGTTCCCGTGCCCGAGCCCCGCACCGCCCTCAACGCCGCCCGCCGCGCCGCCGACCTGGCCGCGCTCGCCGGGGGCGAGGTGGTCGACCTGCTGGTGGTCGGCGGCGGGGTCACCGGGGCCGGGGTGGCGCTGGACGCGGCGGCGCGCGGGCTGAGCGTGGCCCTGCTGGAGGCCCAGGACCTCGCGCACGGGACCTCCCGCTGGTCGAGCAAGCTCGTCCACGGCGGCCTGCGCTACCTGGCGAAGGGCGACGTCGGGCTGGCCAGGGAGAGCGCGGTCGAGCGCGGGGTGCTGATGACCACCACCGCCCCGCACCTGAGCCGGGCGCTGCCGCAGCTCATCCCGCTGCACCGCCCGACCACCGGCCGGGACGCGGCGCTGACCCTGTCCGGCCTGCTGGCGGGCGACGCCCTGCGCCGCTCGGCGGGCACCCCGTCGGCGCTGCTGCCCCGCCCGCGCCGGGTGTCGGCACCGGAGGCGCTGGCCCTGGTGCCGGGCCTGCGCCGCGACGGCCTGCGCGGCGGGCTGCTGTCGTTCGACGGGCAGCTCGTCGACGACGCCCGGCTGGTGGTGGCGCTGGCCAGGACCGCGGCGGGCCTGGGTGCGCGGGTGCTCACGCGGGCGCGCGTGACCGCGCTGACCGGCACCGGCGCCGCGGTGACCGACGCCCTCACCGACTCGCCGTTCGAGGTGCGGGCCCGCGCGGTGGTCAACGCGACGGGCGTCTGGGCGGGCACGCTCGTCGACGAGGTCACCCTGCGCCCCTCGCGCGGCACCCACCTGGTGCTCGACGCGCGGGCGGCGGGGCTGACCGGGTCGGCGCTGATGGTGCCGATCTCCCTGGGCCGGTACGCGCTGCTGCTGCCCCAGCCCGACGGCCGCGCCTACCTGGGGCTGACCGACGAGCCGGTGGACGGCCCGATCCCGGACGTGCCGACGGTCCCGCAGTCCGATGTGGACCTCCTGCTCGACGTCGCGGGTTCCGCCCTGGCCACCCCGCTGCGCCGGGCCGACGTGCTCGGGTCGTTCGCCGGGCTGCGCCCGCTGCTGCCCGCCACCGGCCGCAGCGCCGACCTGTCGCGCCACCACGCCGTGCTGACCTCCCGCGGCGGGGTGATCACGGTGGTGGGCGGCAAGCTGACCACCTACCGCAGGATGGCCGCCGACGCGGTCGACCGCGCGATCGCGCACGCGGGCCTCAACGCCGGTCCCAGCACCACCGCGACCCTCCCGCTGGTCGGCGCCGCCCCGCGCACCGTTCTGTCCACACTGGACGCACCGGGGCACCTGGTGGAGCGGTACGGCACCGAGGCCCCGGTCGTGCACGCCCTGGGTGAGCTGGACCCCGACCTGGCCGCGCCGATCGCGCACCGCACCACCGCCGCCGAGGTCGTCTGGGCCGTCCGCAACGAGGGCGCCCTCACCGCGGCCGACGTCCTGGAGCGCCGCACCCGCCTCGCCCTCGTCCCGGCCGACGCCGAGGCCGCCGCCCCCGCGGTCACCTCGCTCGTCGACCGCGCCCTGGCGGGCCTCACCAGCGCGGTCTAGACGCGGAAGAGGCCGCCTCCCAAGGGGAAGCGGCCTCTTCGGCGTGCTGCGGCCTCAGGCCTGGATGGTCATCTTGTCGTCGCCGGAGTTCAGCGCCTCCAGCAGGACCATGATCGAACCCCACTCCTGGAGGATGTGCCGCACACCCGCCAGCATGTTGTCGATCGGCTCCCAGATGTTGCCGTGACCGGGGACCTGGTGCTGCTGGAACTGCGAGTCGGTCACCTGGAGCATCCCCTTGGGCGGGTTGCCGTCGGTGGCGCCGGGGCCGGACAGGTCGACCGCGTGCGGGTTGCCGCCGGAGGCGCGGTCGACGATCTGCGCGATCTGGCCCGCGTCGATCTTCGACGGGTCGACGCCGTGGTTGATCAGGATCTCCACCGCGGAGCCGATCCAGCGGGCCCGGTCCACCATGGACGCCGGGGCGCCGGGGGTGGGCGGCGGGCCGGAGGGGCCCCAGCCGCCGGGCGGGGTCACCTGCGACACCTGGCCCGGGACGCCGGTGGTCGGCACGCCGGGGTTGGTGTACGGGGAACCGCCGGTGGGCTGCTGGTAACCGCCGTAGGAAGGGATATTGGGCTGCTGCCCGTAGCTCGGCTGCTGGTGGGAGCCGCCGCCGGTGGGCTGCTGGTAGCCGCCGTACGAGGGTGCGGGGGTCTGGCCGTAGTTGGCGGGGTTGGTCTGCCCGCCGCCCGGCTGCTGGTACCCGCCGTAGCCCGGGGCGGGGCGCTGGCCGTAGTTCGCGGTGTTCTGCTGACCGCCCGGCAGCGGCTGGTAGCCGCCGTAGCCGGGCACCTGGCCCTGGTTGTAGTTGGCCTGGTTGGTCTGCCCGTTGTTGCTGTACTGGGTGTTCGCCGCGGTGTCGAGCTGACCGGGGTTGACCTGCGGCGCCTGCGTGGTGGCGGCCGGGGCGGTGCCCGCGGCCTTGCCGCCGATGGTCGCCAGGAGCTGCTTGACCGCCTTGGCGAGCTGCACGATCTTCTGCACGGCCTGCATGATCTTCTGCAGCGAGGAGACGAACTTCTGGATCTTCGAGGCGATCTTCTGCGCGGTCTGCACGGCCTCGGCGATCGAGCGGGCGATGCCCTCGGCGATGCTGGCGCCGAAGCTCAGCCACGCCTTGGCCAGCGCCTCGATGATGATCTGGATGACCTTCATGACGCACTTGTTGATGAAGTCCAGCACCGTCTTGCGGACCTCGGCGAGCAGTTGGCCCGCGCCCTTGATGGTCTCGCCGATGGCCTTGCTGACCTCGGCGAGCGCGTCGAGCCCCTGCGCCTGGGTGGCGGCGGCCTTGCGGTAGCCGTCGGCGGCGACGCCGGTCCAGTTGCCGGTCTCCTTGACCGACGCCTGCCGCAACTGCTCGGCGGTCTGGGTGAGCTGCGAGCCGGTCTTGCCCCAGCCCGACGAGCTGCCCAGGATCGACTCGGCGCTGCCGAACAGCGCCTCGAACGGCTTCCGCAGGAACGAGATGTGCTGGATGATCCAGCCGAACCCGGCGCTGCCCGCGGCCGAGAGCGGGTCGCCCGCGATGCCGATGACGTCCATCGCCACGTTGGTGATGGACATGCCCGCCTCGAGCCAGTCCCCGCGCTCGATGGCCGACTTCACGCTGGTGATGTCGTTGGTGATGTTCTGCGCGCCCTGCTCGGCGGTGCGCGGGCCGGAGGCGGTCGAGGTGGTCTGGGTGGTGCTGGTCATCCGGCGCCTCACAGCCTTCCGGCGAACGTGTTCGCGTTCGCCGAGTCGATGTCCTGGTACTCCTTGGCGACGGCCTCGATGCCCTTGCGGACGTCGTCGACCGCGGTGGCGACCTTGGTGATGCCCTGCACCACGTCACCGCAGGCACCGAGGATGGCCTGGGCGAAGAACTGCCCGATCATCCCGAAGGCGTCCCCGGAGACGGCCTGCGCCGACCCGGTGGCGGCGTTCACCTGGGAGGAGATGGTCGCCACGGTCGCGGCGTGCTTCACCAGCTCCTGCACGTTGACGTTGAAACCTGTGCCCATCGGATTCCGCCCCGTTCTAGTTGACGACTTCGGGTGGGTTGTCGAAGTACTCGTCGTCGGACCGGTCGTCGCGCCCGCGGCGGACCGGTCGACCGGTGTCCTCGACGTCCCCGGCGTAGCCCTCGGGCATGCTCGCCTTCACGACGTCGAGCGCCGGGCTGTCGCCCACCAGGCCCTCCATGGCCGCCAGCACCTGCGCGCTCGCGTCGCGCTGCGCCTGCCGGGTGACCTCCAGGATCTGCCGGGCCAGGTGCTCGGGCTCCAGCTCGCGGACCCCCTGGCGCAGGACGAGGCCGGTGGTGACCCCGTTGGCGCTGACCCGCACGGAGATCTCCCCGTCGGAGGAGGTGGCCGCACCGCCCACCTCGCGCAGCGCCTTCTCGGTCTTGGCCGCCTGCGCCGCCACCGCCTGCAGCTCGTCGTTGTACTGCGCGAGCCACTGTTCAGGATTCATCCTGATCTCTCCAATGGTCCTACCCGGATCATCCGCCCATCTTTGACGGAGCATCCTCTGATCGGTTCCCGGCCGGGAGGGAAACGCCCAACTCGTTTGCGGTCGCACCGGCCGACCGGTGCCCACCCGCCCCCGACGGGGATACTGGGGCAGGACGGGACCGGGTGGGAGGGGGTCGCCAGTGCTCGCAGCCGACGGCGCCACCGGCCTCGTGGTCGACCGCGTGTGCAAGCGCTTCGGCACCCGCACCGCCTGCGACGACCTCACCCTGCGGGTCGACCGCGGCGAGGTGTTCGGCTTCGTCGGCGGCAACGGCGCGGGCAAGACCACGGCCATGCGGATCGTGCTGGGCGTGCTGCCCGCCGACTCCGGCCGGGTCACCTGGGCGGGCGAACCGATCACCCCGGCCCGCCGCGCCCGCTTCGGCTACCTCCCGGAGGAACGCGGCCTCTACCCGCGGATGCGCGTCCTCGACCACCTGGTCTACCTGGCCGAACTGCACGGCCTGCCGGTCGACGACGCCCACCGCGCCGCCGAGTACTGGATCGCCCGCCTCGGCCTGCGCCCGCACCGCGAGCAGGAGGTCCAGCGGCTGAGCCTGGGCAACCAGCAGCGCGTGCAGCTTGCCGCCGCACTGGTGCACGGCCCGGAACTGCTGGTCCTCGACGAACCGTTCTCCGGGCTGGACCCGACCGCGGTGGACGTCCTGGCGGGGGTGCTGCGCGACCAGGCGGCGCGCGGGGTGCCGGTGCTGTTCTCCAGCCACCAGCTCGACCTGGTGGAACGGCTGTGCGACCGGGTGGGCATCATCCGCGCGGGCCGGGTGGTGGCCACGGGGACGGTCGGGGAACTGCGCGCGGGCAGCGGCACCACCCTGGTCGTGGACGCGCCCGGCGCGGCGGCGGGCTGGGCCGACCGGCTGCCGGGGGTGCGGGTGCTGGCGGTGGCCGGGAGCCGGACGACGCTGCGGCTGGCCGAGGGGGCGGACGACCAGCCGGTCCTGGCCGCGGCACTGGCCACCGGACCGGTCCGGGAGTTCCGCCGCGACCGGCCGGGCCTGGCGGAGCTGTACCGGGACGTGCTGGGGCGAACCGACCCGGCGACCCCGGGCGGCGGAGTGGGCGCGGCCAGCGGAGCGGGCACAGGTGCCGGCACGGGCGCGGGCCGCGTGGCGAGCGCGGCAGGCGCCAGCGGCGCGACAAGCGCGGGCGGCGCGGCGAGCCCGGGTGGGGGAACGCGGTGGCCCGGGGCCCATCAGGACATCGGGTGGCCCGCGAACGGTTCGTCCGAGCCCATCGACGCCGGGTACCGGAACGGCCCGCCCGGCGTGCCCGGGCAGGGCGCCGGCGGTCCGGGCGAGCGCGGCGGGTTCGGCGACGGGGTGGGGCGGTCCGGGTGATGGCCAGGGCGGTGTGGGTGATCGCGCGGCGGGAGGTGCGGACCCGGCTGCGGGCGCGCTCGTTCCTGGTGGGCACGGCCGTGTCGGTGGTGGTGCTGGTCGCGTTCGTGCTGGTGCAGACGTCGCTGTTCGCGCGGCACACCGACACCAGGGTCGGGTTGTCCGGGCAGGCGACCGCGGTGGCGGAACCGTTGCGGGACGAGGCCCGGTCCCGCGGTCTGGCGGTCAGCACCAGCACCGTCCGCGACCCGGCCGAGGGCGCGGCCCAGGTGGCCGACGGCGACCTGGACGCCCTGGTGACCGGTGCCCCCGGCACCCTGCGCGTGCTGGTCCGCGACTCGGTCGACGAGAACCTGCGCGGCGCCCTGAACACCCTGGTCCAGAAGGAGGTCCTGCGCGGCCTCCTGGCCACCCTCGACGACGGGGCGAGCCCGGACGACCTGCTGGCCACCATGTCCGACGCCACGGTGGACGTGCACGCCCTGGCCGCCCCGGACCCCACCGGGGACCAGCGGCTGGTGGTGGCGCTGGTGCTGGTCGTGCTGCTCTACATGTCACTGCTGCTGCACGGGACAATGGTGGCGCAGGGGGTGGTGGAGGAGAAGTCGAGCCGGGTCGTGGAGATCCTGCTGGCGGCGGTGCGCCCTTGGCAGTTGCTGCTGGGCAAGGTCGTCGGGCTGGGGCTGGTCGGGTTGGCCCAGTTGGCGGTGATCGGCGCGGCCGGGTTGGTCCTGGCCGCCACCGCGGGCGCCCTGACCATCCCCGCCGCCGCTGCGGGCACGCTCCTGTGGGGCCTGTTCTGGTACGTCCTGGGCTACCTGTTCTACGCGGCGGTCTTCGCGGCGGCGGGCTCGCTGGTGTCGCGGCAGGAGGAGACGCAGGCGGTCCTGCTGCCGGTCACCTCGGTGCTGGTGCTGACCTTCGTCCTCGCCTTCGGCCTGCTCACCCGCTCCCCCACCGGCACGGGGACCGCGGTGCTGTCGCTGCTGCCGCCGTTCGCGCCGATCCTCATGCCCGCCCGCCTGGCCCTCGGCACCGCCCCCGCCTGGCAGGTCCTCCTGGCCGCCGCCCTCCTGCTCGCCGCCGTCGCCGCCCTCGCCTGGCTCGGCGGTCGCGTCTACACCGGCGCCATCCTCCGCACCGACGGCCGGGTCAGGGTCCGCGACGCCCTGCGCGCCGGTTCCCGACCCTCCTGATCAGTCCACAGTAGAGGGACGGGGACGCCGGGGGCGAACGACAAGAGGGCCGCCCCGAGCTGGGGACGGCCCTCTCAGTGAGCTGAGGTTCAGCGCTCGTTGAGCGCCTTGTACTCGCGCTCGGTGTGCCCGGTGTAGACCTGCCGGGGACGGCCGATCTTCGTGGCCGGGTCGTTGATCATTTCGCGCCAGTGGGCGATCCAGCCGGGGAGGCGGCCCAGGGCGAACAGCACGGTGAAGAACTTCGTCGGGAAGCCCATGGCCCGGTAGATCAGGCCGGTGTAGAAGTCGACGTTCGGGTAGAGCTTGCGCTCGACGAAGTAGTCGTCGGCGAGGGCGTGCTCCTCGAGCTGCTTGGCGATGTCGAGGAGGGAGTCGTCCACGCCGAGCTTGGCGAGGATGTCGTCGGCGGTCTTCTTGACGATGGCGGCGCGCGGGTCGTAGTTCTTGTAGACCCGGTGGCCGAAGCCCATCAGCTTGACGCCGTCCTCCTTGTTCTTCACCTTCTTCACGAAGGCGTCGACGTCGCCACCGCCCTGGTCGCGGATGCCGACCAGCATGTCCAGGACCGCGCTGTTGGCGCCGCCGTGCAGCGGGCCGAACAGGGCGTTGATGCCCGCGGAGATGCTGGCGAACAGGTTCGCCTCGGACGAGCCGACCAGCCGGACCGTCGAGGTGGAACAGTTCTGCTCGTGGTCGGCGTGCAGGATGAACAACTGGTCCAGCGCGCGCACCAGGGTGGGGTCGAGGTCGTAGGTCTCGGCCGGGAACCCGAAGGTCATCCGCAGGAAGTTCTCCACCAGCCCGAGGGAGTTGTCGGGGTAGAGGAACGGCTGGCCCACGGACTTCTTGTAGGCGTACGCGGCGATCGTCGGCAGCTTGGCCAGCAGCCGGATGGTGGAGATCTCCACCTGCTCGGAGTCGAACGGCTTGAGGCTGTCCTGGTAGAAAGTGGACAGCGCGGAAACGGCGGATGACAAGACCGGCATCGGGTGCGCGTCGCGCGGGAAGCCGTCGAAGAACCGCTTGAGGTCCTCGTGCAGCAGGGTGTGCCTGCTGATCTTGTGGGTGAAGTCCTCCAGCTCGGTCTTGCCCGGCAGCTCGCCGTAGATCAGCAGGTAGCTGACCTCCAGGAAGCTCGACTTCTCCGCGAGCTGTTCGATCGGGTAGCCGCGGTAGCGCAGGATGCCCGCGTCCCCGTCGATGTAGGTGATCGCCGAGGAGCACGACGCGGTGTTGACGAACCCGCTGTCGAGGGTCACCAGACCGGTCTTGGCCAGCAGCTTCCCCAGGTCGACGCCTGATGTGCCTTCCGTGGCGGTGACGATCGCCATCTCGTGCTCGCCACCGGGGTAGCGGAGGGCTGCGGATCGCGCGGACTGATCGGTGCCGGTGGGCACAGCGGTCCCGTCTGGCATGTGCAAGTACCTCTCACACTCGGACAGGGCGGTGATGACGGCCGAACCGGTGCGGCCCTGGTCGGGTGCGAACGCGGCTCGATGTCGCCGCAGCGCAGCACCGCCCCGTTGGGGTCCTGAGCTTCCTACGCTAGTGCTCGGGCCGCATTACGGACACCCGTACGCCGTGCTCGCGGGCGGTCTTGGGACACGTATCACAAGCGGTCACCCGATCAGCGGTCCGCCGGGCTGGCGAGGCCGCCGAGCAGCAGGTCCGCCAGGCCCGCGAAGGCGTCGGAGTCGGACACCCCCGCCCGCTCACCGACCACCCCGGCCTGGATGCCCTCGATCAGCCAGCCCGCCATCTCCCCGACGAGCGGGGCGTGCACGTCGCGGAACAGCCCCTCGGCGACGCCCTCGGTGATGAACGCCCGGATGCGCGCGGCGGCGGCCTGGGCGTTGCGCCGGTAGACCTCGCGGGTGGGGGCGAAGTCGGACACGTCGGTGACGAACGCGACCGAGGCGACCCCCAGTTCCTCGGCGGCGCCGGAGAGGTAGACCGAGATCCGCTCGCGGGCGTCCGCCGCCGCCGAGACCCGCTTCTCGATGCGCTCGGTGGCCACCCGGAAGAACTGGCCGACCACCCGCAGCGCCAGTTGCTCCTTGCTGGGGGCCAGGGCGTAGAGGGTCGACTTCGAGCAGTGCAGCCGGGCGGCGAAGTCGTCGAGGGTGGCCTCGGCGAAGCCCTCGGCGAGGAACAGCGCCAGCAGTTCGTCCAGCAGCGCCGCCTGCCGGGCGGTGGGCGCGCGCCGGGTGGTACGGGTCATCTCCCCAGGTTATCGACAGGCGCCGAACCGGAGTAGTACTCTGAATGGCACGCCAGTACTGTTTTCAGTACCCAGTTCCGACCTGGAGGACCCGATGCCCGCCGACCGCCTCCTGCCCGACACCGACGCCGAGGACCTGCTCAAGCTCGTCCGCGAGATCGCCCGCGAGGAGCTGGCGCCCGACGCGGCGAAGCACGAGGAGGCGGGGCAGTTCCCGCGCGAGCAGTTCCGCCTGCTGGGCCGCAGCGGCCTGCTGGGCCTGCCGTACGCCGAGCGGTGGGGCGGGGCGGACCTGTCCTACGAGGTGTACCTCCAGGTCGTGGAGGAGATCGCGGCCGCGTGGATGTCGGTCGGCGTCGGCCTGTCGGTGCACACCATGTCCTGCTGGGCCCTGGCGCAGCACGGCACCGACGAGCAGCGCGACCGGTTCCTGCCGGACATGCTCGGCGGCGACCTGCTCGGCGCGTACGCCCTGTCGGAGACCCACGCCGGGTCGGACGCGGCGGCGCTGAGCACCCGCGCCCGCCGCGACGGCGCCGAGTACACCGTCTCCGGCACCAAGGCCTGGATCACCCACGGCGGCGAGGCCGACTTCTACACCACCATGGTCCGCACCTCCGACGACGGACCCAGGGGCATCAGCTGCCTGCTCGTCGACGCCGCCACCCCCGGCCTGACCGCCGCCCCGCCCGAGCGCAAGATGGGCCTGACCGGCTCGACCACCGCGCAGGTGGTGTTCGACGGCGCCCGCGTCCCCGCCGACCGCCTGATCGGGGCCGAGGGCGACGGCCTGCGCTTCGCCCTGGACGCCCTCAACTCGGGGCGGCTCGGCATCGCCGCCTGCGCGGTCGGCCTGGCCCAGGCCGCACTGGACGAGGCGGTGGCCTACGCCAAGCAGCGCAGCCAGTTCGACCGCGCCATCGTCGACTTCCAGGGCGTGGAGTTCCTGCTGGCCGACATGGCCGCGGCCGTGGAGTCGGCCCGCGCCACCTACCTGGAGGCGGCCCGCAGGCGCGACCGAGGCCTGCCGTTCGTCCGCCAGGCCTCGATCGCCAAGCTGGTCGCCACCGACGCGGCCATGAAGGTCACCACCGACGCGGTGCAGGTCCTCGGCGGCGCCGGGTACACCAGGGACTTCCCGGTGGAGCGCTTCATGCGGGAGGCCAAGGTGACCCAGATCTTCGAGGGCACCAACCAGATCCAGCGGGTGGTGATCGCCCGGCAGCTCAAGCGGTCGTAAACTGGCCGGCCCCCTAACGCGCCCGAGGAACAGGACGACACAACGCCATGCGGAATTCCGTCCTGCCCCCCGACCCGGGGGTGAACGCCGTGCGCCTGACCGAGAGCGTGGTGGACGTCCTGGCCCGCCTCCCGACGATCGAGGGCCCCGACCGCCGGGCCGCCGACACCCTGTTCGACCTGGTCATCGGCCGCCTGCGGCACGCCCGCGCGACCGGCACCTACGACGTGTTCGAAGCCGATCCCCAGTCCCCCCGCCGCCGGGCGGCCCTGGCGGAGGTCCTCGACCGGCAGTTCAACACCGACCCCGCCTTCCGGGAGTCGGTCGCCGCCCTGGTCCCCGCGGCCGAACCCGAGGAACCGGAAACCCCCCGGCGCCCGACCCTGCGCATCCTGGTCGCCGGGACCGTCGCGGCGGTCGTGCTGGGGATCGGGGGCGCGACCCTGGCCACCACCGTGCTCTCCGAGGACCCCCGCGACGGGACGACCCCCTGCCGGACCTTCTTCGTCCTCACGGAACCGGAGCAGCGGGCACTGCTGGTCGAGGCCCACCGCGCCCACGGCCACCCGGAGGAGGCCCAGGGGATGTACGCGGTCGCCAGCGTCCTCTACAACTGCGGCAGGCGCCCCGACAGCACCGTGGGCGAGATAGTCGACCTGGCCCACTGACCGCTCGCGGGGCGCCCGGACGACGGGCACCCCGCGAACGGGCCGTCAGCCCTCGCTGTAGTAGGGGTTCTCGGTCACGCCCACCCCGCTGCCCTCGTCGAACCGGTAGACCTGCCGCCCGTTGACGAACACCCGCAGCGCGCGGCTCATCACGTCCAGCGGGTCCCCGGACCAGATCACCACGTCGGCGTCGAGCCCGGGCTTCAACGCCCCGACCCGGTCGTCGAGCCCCAGCATCTCGGCGGGGTTGACCGTGATCGACCGCAGCCCGGTCTCCTCGTCCAGCCCCTCCTTCACCGCCAGCGTCACCTGGTGCACCAGGAAGTTGATCGGCACCACCGGGTGGTCGGTCGTGATGGCGATGCGCACCCCGGCCCGCGCCAGGACGCCCGGGTTGCGCAGGGTCCGCCGCCGAAGCTCCACTTTGGACCGCGAGGTGAACAGCGGGCCGATCACCACCGGGATGTCGCGCTCGGCGATGAGGTCCGCCAGCAGGTGCGCCTCGGTGCCGTGGTTGAGCACCAGCCGGTAGCCGAACTCCTCGGCCAGGCGCAGGGCCGTGGCGATGTCGTCGGCGCGGTGCGCGTGCTGGCACCACGGCAGTTCGCCGTCGAGCACCCGCACCAGCGCCTCGCACGTCAGGTCCCGGTCGAACGGGCCCTCCGCGGCGTCGCGGCGCGCCTTGTAGTCCTGCGCCTTGGTCAGCGCGTCGCGGATGACGGCGGCGACGCCCAGGCGGGTCGACGGCATGGTCTTCTTCTCGCCGTAGACGCGCTTGGGGTTCTCGCCGAGCGCGCTCTTCATGCTCACCGGGTCGCGCAGGACCATCTCGTCGGCGGTGCGGCCCCACGGCTTCACCGCGACGGTCTGGCCGCCGATCACGTTGCCCGACCCCGGTTTCACCACGATCGTGGTGACACCGCCCGCGAGCGCGTCGCGGAAGCCCTCGTCGTCGGGGTTGATGCCGTCGAGGGCCTTGACCCTGGCGGTCACCGGGTCGGTCATCTCGTTGGTGTCCTGGCCCGCCCAGCCCTCGGCCTCCTCGTGCACGCCGAGGTGGCCGTGCGCCTCGACGAAGCCGGGCAGCACCCAGGACCCGGACGCGTCGACGACCTCGGCGTCGTCGGGGACGTCCACCTCCGCCGCCGGGCCGACCGCGACGATCTTGCCGCCGTCGATCAGGACCGTGCCGCCGTGGATGGGAGAACCCTCCACCGGAACCACATAACCGCCTGTCACCGCGATAGTCACGAGACCGACCTCATTCCCCACGAACCGGTCCAGCCGTCCCCCGGCGCGACGGTCAGCAGGTCGGTGCCGGAGTTCAGCGCGTCCGGCGGGCAGGTCATCGGCTCGATCGCCACGGCCCGGCCGGGGCGGCCGGGGAAGGAGTCCGGCGTGTAGACCTGCACCCAGCCGAACACCGGGTCGGCCCACACCTCCACGCCGCCGCCGGGTCCGGTCAGGGAGTGGTGGACCAGGCCGTCGGGGCCGGGTTCGCAGCCGCCGAACGCGTCGTCGAGGGTGAGCGAGCGCAGCGGGACGCCCGCGGCGAAGTCGTGCTCGGTGATCGGGGTGGCGGGGCCGGAGGGGACCATCTTCTCCGGGTCCAGCGGCAGGTGGGTGGTCGCGGCGAGGCGCAGCACGCAGTCGTCCACGTCGAGGGCGCCGGGGCGCGGGTAGGGGTGAGCGCCGACGCCGAAGGGCATGGGGTCGGCGCACAGGTTGCGCACCCCGTGGGTGACGGTCAGGCCGTTGTCGTCCACCAGGTAGGTCATCGTCGCCTCGAAGGTGAACGGCCACCCCGGGCGGCGGTCCACCACGACCGAGAGGGTCACCGAGTCCTCGGTGCGCTCGCCCGCGGTCCACAGCTCCTTGCGCACCAGGCCGTGACTGGCGTTGCCGCGCTCGGGTTCGGTGACGTTGAGGTGCTGCACCACCCCCTCCAGCGGCCAGGTCGCCCCCGCCACCCGGTTGGGCCAGGGCACCAGCACCGCGCCCGCGCCCATCGGCGCGGGCTCACCCGCGTCGAAGGTCTCGGCGTACGCGACCCCGCCCAGCTCCAGCACGCGCAGCGTGGCGCCCACTTCCGAGATGACGGCGCGGGCCCGGCCCGAACGGATCTCCCACTGCTCAGCGTTCATGGTCCAGAGCCTAACGGCCTCCCGCTACTCACTAGACCGGTCTGTATAGTACGGCTCGTGGCCCCACGATCCGACACCCGCGACCGGACGCTGCGCACCGCGGTCGAGCTGTTCCGCGCCCGCGGTTACCACGGCACCGGCCTCAACCAGGTGCTCAGCGAGGGCGGCCTGCCCAAGGGCTCGCTCTACTTCCACTTCCCCGGCGGCAAGGAGCAACTCGCCGCCGAGGCGGTGGCCCTCGCGGGCGAGCAGTTCCGCGCCGAGATGGCGGAGGCGCTGGCGACGGCCGAAGACCCGGCAGCCGGGCTCTCCGCGATCATCGATCACCTGATCGAGCGAATGACGGCGTCCGACTTCACCCTCGGCTGTCCCGTTGGGACAATCGCCCAGGACGCCGACGCCGACCGGGTGCGCGAGGCGTGCGCGCGGGCCTTCGCGGGGTGGCACGACCTGCTCGCCGAACACCTGCGCCACCACGGTTTCGGCGATCGCGCAGCCGACCTCGCCACCACCCTGCTCGCCCTGGTCGAGGGCGCGCAGTTGCTCGCCCGCACCTGCCGCGACACCGCCCCCCTGCGCGCGGTCGCCGCGACCGCGCGGCACCTGCTGGAAAGGCACTGAACATGCGCGTGCACCACCTGGACTGCGGTCCGATGCGCCCCCTCGGCGGCAGCCTGGTCGACGGCCGCCCCGGCCTGCTCCGCCCGGCCGAGCTGTGCTGCCACGTCCTGCTGGTGGAGTCCGCCGACGGCCTGGTCCTGGTCGACTCCGGCTTCTCCCGCGCCGACCTGGCCTCGCCACCCGGCACCCTGCCCAGGCCGTTCCTGTGGCTGGTCCGCCCGAGGCTGGACCCGACCGTGACCGCGTTCGAGCAGGTCAAGGCACTCGGCCACGACCCGGCCGACGTCCGCCACATCATCCTGACCCACCTCGACCTCGACCACGCGGGCGGCATCTCCGACTTCCCGGAGGCGGCGGTCCACGTCCACGGCCCCGAGTTCCGCACCGCGATGAACCCCCCGACCGCCGCGGAGAAGACCCGCTACCGCAAGGCCCAGTGGGCCCACGGCCCGAAGTGGCAGGTCCACGAACCCACCGGCGGCGACCGCTGGTTCGGCCTGGAGTCGGTCCGCCCCCTCCCCGACCTCCCCGAGGACGACTTCCTGCTCATCCCCCTCCCCGGCCATACCCGCGGCCACGCGGGCGTCGCCGTCCGCACCGACTCCGGCTGGCTCCTGCACGCGGGCGACGCCTACTTCCACCGCGACCAGCTCAACCCCACCCCGTCGATCCCCCCGTTGCTCAAGGCGTTCGAGGCCCAAGCCCAGACGATCGCCGAAACCCGCCTGGCCAACCAGCAACGCCTCCGCGAACTACACCGCGACAACGACGACATCACCGTCTTCTCCGCCCACGACAACACCGAACTGACCCGCTTCACATCTTGAAACAAACCCCGGTCAAGCGGGGGAACACTGAATACCCGACCATGGGCGGGAACCACGCGGGGAGGGCTTGGGCAATGGCGCGGTCATGGCAGGAGACGCGAGCCGACAAGGCGCGCATCGATGCGGCGAGCGGGCGGGATGTGGACCGGGCGCGGGCGGTGGCCCACGCGCGGACACAGGCGTACGTGGTCGGTTTCGAGTTGTCCCGGCTGCGCGGGGAAGCCGGGCTCTCGCAGGCCGAGGCGGCTGAGCGCTCAGCCCCCGGGGACAACCCGGCGGCTGAGCGGTGATCACCCGGACGACTGCGCCGCGCCCGACCGCACCCGCCCCAGCACCAACCGGTTGAGCAGGTAGAGCACCACCCCGACCGCCAGCAGGACCGCCGCGATCGCGTACTCGCGCCCCGGCCGCCCCGACAGCGGGCTAGCCAGGTACGCGCACGTGACGGCGCCGATGACCGGCAGCGCCGTCGGCGCGCGGAAGTGCTCGTGCTCCACCGGGTCGCGGCGCAGGACCAGGACGGCGACGTTGACCAGGGTGAAGACGACGAGCAGCAGCAGCGAGGTGGTGCCGCCCAGGTCGTTGATGTTCACCGTGGCGACCAGGACGGCGGCGATGGCGGTGGTGAAGGCGATGGCTACCCACGGGGTGCGGCGGCCGGGGTGCACGGTGCCGAAGAACGGGGGGATGATCCGCTCGCGGGCCATGCCGTAGACGAGGCGGCTGGCCATCAGCATGTTGATCAGGGCGGAGTTGACGACCGCCAGCAGGCCGATCAGCGCGAACACCCACAGCGGGAAGCCCGGGGCGCCCACCGACAGCACCCGCAGCAGCGCGTCGCTGCCCGCCGAGGACAGTTCGTCGGCCGGGAGCAGCAGCGAGGACGTCAGGGCGACCAGCACGTAGACGGCCGCGGCGATGCCCATGCCGAGCAGCATGGCGCGGGGGAAGATGCGCACCGGTTCGCGGCACTCCTCGGCCATGTTGACCGAGTCCTCGAAGCCGACCATGGCGAAGAACGCCAGCGCGGTCGCGGAGGTGACGGCGATGAGCGGGGACTGGCCCGCGGTGTCGATCTGGGTCAGCCGGGCCGGGTCGCCCTGGCCGCCGCTGACGGCGTACACGCCGACCACGATGATGATCAGCAGGCCGGACAGCTCGATGAACGTCAGCACCACGTTGGCCCACAGCGACTCGGCGACGCCGCGGAAGTTGACCGCGGCGAGCAGGAGCACGAAGCCGACCGCGATCCACACCGTGGGGATCGTCAGCGAGTCGCCCATCAGCTTGCGCAGGTAGGTGTTGCCGAACGCCTGCGCCGCCGAGGCCGCGGAGGTGATCCCGGAGGACATGACCGCGAAGGCAACCATGAACGTCAGGAACTGGACCTTGAACGCCCGGTTCGCGTACAGCGCCGCCCCGGCCGCGCGCGGGTACTTGCCGACCAGCTCCAGGTAGCTGAACGCGGTCAGGAACGCCACCGCGAACGCGAGCAGGAACGGCAGCCACAGCGCCCCGCCGACCTTGCCCGCCACCGTCCCGGTGAGCGCGTAGACGCCGGTCCCGATGATGTCGCCGACCACGAACAGCAGCAGCAGCCCGGGGCCGATCACCCGCTTCAGCTCCGGCTGCCCGTCCGCCCCGATCTCCCGCGCGACCCCCGACTTGTCCGTCATGGGCGGAAAGTCTCCCAGGTCGCAGCGGGGGCGGCGGTCACGTTCGGGAAACGTCCGCCGTGAACCGGTAGCGCCAGAAGGCGGGGAGCGCGGCCACGGCGACCACGGTCAGCACGACGACCAGCACCCCGCCGATGGTGACCGTCGCGGCGGTGCCGAACACGGCGCCGCCCCAGCCGTGCAGGACGTCGGCGATCCGCGGCCCGCCCGCCACCACGACGGTGAACACGCCCTGCATCCGCCCGCGCATCTCGTCGGTCGCCTCCGTTTGCAGGATCGAGCTGCGGTGCACGGCGCTGACCAGGTCGGACCCGCCCGCGATGGCCAGGAACAGCACCGCCAGCCATAGCGACGAGGTCAGCCCGGCCGCGGCGACCGCCAGGCCCCAGGCGCACACCGCCAGGGTGATCACCACGCCCTGCCGGGGCAGGCGGGCGAAGGAGCCGGAGAACAGGCCGAACACCACCGACCCGATCGGGATGGCCGCGTAGAGCAGGCCCAGCGCCACACCCCCGCCGGGCGGGTCGCCGAAGGTGCGCTCGGCCATCTCCGGGAACAGCGCCCTGGGCATCCCGGCGACCATGGCGATGATGTCGACCAGGAACGACACCAGCAGCAGCCTGCGCCCGACCAGGTAGCGGAACCCGGCGACGACGTCGGCGACGCCCGCGGTGCGGGTGGAGCCCTCGCCGGGCGGGATCGGGGGCAGCCGCAGCACCCACGCCAGCGCGATCACCAGGGCGACCGTGTCGATCAGGTAGAGGGTGGACAGGCCGAGGACGGGGATCAGCGCCCCGGCGAGCAGCGGCCCGAACACGGTGCCGAAGGTGAACGTGGTGAAGCTCAGCGCGTTGGCGGGCGGGATGAGTTCCCTGGGCACCAGCCGGGCCACGGCGGCGCTGCGCGCGGGCGCGTTGACCGCCACGAACGCCTGCTGCACGCCGAGCAGCACCAGCACGAAGGTCACCGAGTCGAAGCCGAGGAACGCCTGCATCCAGAACAGCGCGGAGGTGACCGCGACGCCCAGGTTGCTCACCGCGATGACCTTGCGCCGGTCCAGGGCGTCGGCGATCGCCCCGCCCCACAGCCCGAACACCAGCAGCGGCACCAGCCCGACCGCGCCCGCGAGGCCCACGTAGGCCGACGAGCCGGTCAGGTCGAACACCTGCTTGGGCACGGCCACCGCGGTGAGCTGGCTGCCGACGGCGGTGACGACCGTGGAGAACCACAGCATCCGGTAGTCGCGCACGCGCAGCGGCCGGGTGTCGATGACGATCTTGCCGAGGGTGGTCCGCAGGCGACCGCGCGGTGGGACTCCGTTGCTCACGACAGAGAGCTTAGGCCAGCTAAGGATCTGCCCGCTGTGACGTCCGCGGCGCCGGGGAGGGGACCGTCAGGGGCCGAGGCGCTCGACCTTCCAGCCGCCGCGGGTGTTCTTGAAGCGCAGCCGGTCGTGCATCCGGTCGGCGCGGCCCTGCCAGAACTCGACCGTCTCGGGCTGGATGCGCCAGCCGCCCCAGTGCGGCGGGACGGGGATGGTCTCGGCGTCGGCGAACTGGCGCTCCACATTGGCCAGCGCCGACTCCAGGGTGCCGCGACCGCTGACCACGATGGACTGCGGCGAGGCCCAGGCACCGAGCTGCGAGCCGCGCGGCCGCTGCGCCCAGTAGGCGGCGGTCTCGGCACTGCGTACCTTCTCCACGGTCCCGCGTACCGTCACCTGCCGCTGCAGGCCGTACCAGGGGAAGGTGGCCGAGGCGTAGCGGGTGGCGAGCAGGTCGTGGCTCTTGGCCGAGGTGTAGTTGGTGAAGAAGACCACACCGCGCTCGTCGAGGCCCTTGGCGAGGACGGTGCGCGAGGACGGCATCCCGTCGCCGCCCGCGGTGGCCAGCACCATGGCGTTCGCGTCCGGCAGGCCCTGGGAGGCGGCCTCGTCGAGCCACCGCTGCAACTGCTCGTGCCAGGTCGGCAGCAGTTCGGACTCGCCCAGCGTGCCGCCCTCGTAGGCGACCCGCATGGTCGGGAGCTTCAGGGCGATGTCACCGTCAGGCATCGTGTTCTCCTCGCAAGTGGCGCGCCGGGATCACCTCGCAACCTGAAAGGTACGGGGATTCCCGGTGAACGGAAACCGCTCGAAAGGTGACCACGACCACCGAATCCTTGCCCTCGAACCGGGTTCGTCACCCACCGTGGGCGTCGGGTCGTCTGGATCGGTTCACTGGATCGTGACACATCCCACCAGAGTGAACGATTGCTAACGAGCGGAGTAGAGAGGAAAGTTTTTTCCAGCCGTGCAGTGGTGCCCGGCGCCGGTGACCTGCCACGAAGCTGCCCCTGGTGCTGTCGCGACCGCTGCGGGCGAACCGTCACGCACATGGCGCTGGAAGGGCTGAGCAGAGATGACACACGCGGTGCAGGACAAATCGGCGCACAACCCGGCGGCCGAACCAGACGACGGCTTCCGCCCCGGGCTGGAGGGTGTGGTCGCGTTCCACACCGAGATCGCCGAGCCTGACCGCGACGGCGGTTCGCTGCGCTACCGGGGCGTCGACATCGAGGACCTCGCGGGCAAGGTGACCTTCGGCAACGTGTGGGCGCTGCTGGTCGACGGCCGCTTCGGCCCCGGCCTGCCCCCGGCCGAGCCGTTCCCGCTGCCGGTGCACTCCGGCGACGTCCGGGTCGACGTGCAGGCCGGGCTGGCCATGCTGGCCCCCATCTGGGGCTACCGGCCGCTGCTCGACATCACCGACGACGAGGCCCGCGAGCAGCTCGCCCGCGCCTCGGTCATGGCACTGTCCTATGTGGCCCAGTCCGCCCGCGGCATCCACCAGCCCGCGGTCCCGCAGCGGCGCATCGACGAGGCGGGCACCATCACCGAGCGGTTCATGACCCGCTGGCGCGGCGAGCCCGACCCCCGGCACGTCGCCGCCATCGACGCCTACTGGGTCTCCGCCGCCGAGCACGGCCTCAACGCCTCCACCTTCACCGCCCGGGTGATCGCCTCCACCGGCGCCGACGTGGCCGCGGCCATGTCCGGGGCCATCGGCGCCATGTCCGGCCCGCTGCACGGCGGCGCCCCGGCCCGGGTGCTGCCGATGATCGAGGAGGTCGAGCGCAGCGGCGACGCCCGCGGCTTCGTCAAGGGCCTGCTCGACCGCAAGGAGCGGATGATGGGCTTCGGCCACCGGGTCTACCGGGCCGAGGACCCGCGCGCCCGCGTGCTGCGCCGCACCGCCCAGGAACTGGGCGCGGCCCGCTACGAGGCCGCCGCCGCGCTGGAGCAGGCCGCGCTGGCGGAGCTGCGCGAGCGCCGCCCGGACCGCGCCATCGAGACGAACGTGGAGTTCTGGGCCGCGGTCATCCTGGACTTCGCCGAGGTCCCGACGCACATGATGCCCGCGATGTTCACCTGCGCCCGCACCGCCGGGTGGTGCGCGCACATCATGGAGCAGAAGCGCACCGGCAAGCTGGTGCGCCCGGCCGCCAAGTACATCGGCCCGAGCCCGCGCAAGCCCGAGGACGTCGAGGGCTGGGACACCATCAACCACTAGTCCCCCCGCAGCGCAGCGCGAAGGCCGTCTCCCCACCCGGGGAGGCGGCCTTCGCCGTGCCCGGGGAATTATCGGATCACCTTATGCCCGACAATCTCCCCATGTTGCAGACCACTGAGTTCGCGTTGCTGCGCAGGCTCGCCACCGAGCAGGCGGCGAGCCGGGCCCCGTCCCTGGTGGCGGGGGTCGTCCGGGGCGACCGGCTCGTCTGGAGCGGCGGCCGCGGCAAGGTGGAGGGCAGGCCGCCGACGGCCGACACCCAGTACCGCATCGGGTCGATCACCAAGACCTTCATCGGCGCCCTGGTCATGCGCCTGCGCGACGAGGGCAGGCTCGACCTGAACGACCCGCTGGAGCGGCACGTGCCGGGCACGACCTTCGGCGGGGCCACGGTGGCGCAGTTGCTCGCGCACACCGCGGGCCTCACCTCCGAGTCCCCCGGCACCTGGTGGGAGCGCGCCGCGGGCGGCGACTGGGCCGCGCTCAACGCCAGCCTCGGCCCGGAGGCCACCAGGCACCGCCCCGGCGCCCGCTTCCACTACACCAACGTCGGCTTCGGCGTCCTCGGCGAACTCGTCGCCCGCCACCGCGGCACCGGCTGGTACGAGGCCCTGACCAGGGAGGTCCTCGAACCCCTCGGCATGGCCCGCACCACCCCGCACCCGCAGGCCGACGCGGCCACCGGCTGGGCGGTGCACCCCTACGCCGACGTCCTGCTGCACGAGCCCACCCCCGACGCGGGCGCGATGGCCCCCGCGGGCCAACTCTGGTCCACAGTGGACGACCTGGCCCGCTGGACCCGCTTCCTCGCGGGCGACACCGGCGACGTCCTGCACCCGGACACGGTCGCCGAGATGCGCGAACCCGCCCACGTCGAGGACGACGACACCTGGACCTCCGGCTACGGCCTGGGCCTGCAGACCATGCGGGTCAAGGGCAGGCGCCTGGCGGGCCACGGCGGCTCCATGCCCGGCTTCCTCGCCATGGTCCTCACCGACCCCGCCACCGGCACCGGCGCCCTCTGCCTGGCCAACAGCACCTCCGGCGTCGGCGTCGGCACCCTCGCCGCCGACCTGATCGACCTCGTCGAGCAGCACGAACCCGCCCTGCCCGCCGAGTGGGAACCGATGCCCGAGGTCGACCCGGCCCTGCTCGCCCTGACCGGCCAGTGGCACTGGGGCCCCACCCCGTACACCCTCAAGCTGCTGCCCGACCGCCTGCTCAACCTCGTCCCCACCTCGGGCCGAGGTCGGGCCTCCCGCTTCCGCCCCACAGCCGAAGACACCTGGCAGGGCCTCGACGGCTACTACGCGGGCGAAACCCTCACCCTGCACCGAACCCCGGACGGCACCCCCAGCCACCTCGACCTCGCTACCTTCATCTTCACCCGCGAGCCCTACGGCACCCCCGAAGCCATCCCCGGCGGCGTCGACAAGCACGGCTGGCGCCCCCGCCACCCCTGACCCGACACCGATCCACCACCCCCGAACCCGGCGGCCCGGCCACCCGCCAAACCAACGGCCGGGCGGCCGGCCACCCGGGGCCCACACCGCACAGCCGCCGACCACCCGACAAACCGTCGGCCCGGCTACCGACCACCCGACAAACCGGCGGCCGGGCGGGCCAGCCACCAGCCACCCGCCAGCCCGCCACCGCGAACCCCACCGGGCGCAGCGAAACCGACCACCCAACAAACCGCCGGCCCGGCGCCAGAATGCCCGGGTGGGTGGATGTGCTTGGGTGGGGGAAGCGATCATGTGCGAGCCTGCCTGGGCAGTGGGGCACTCTTTTCGCCCCACTCGGTCACACCGGGCGCATGATCGCTGTAGGGGCCCCGCCCAAGCAGATCCACCCACCCGGGCACGCCCAACAAACGACCGGACTTTGAAACCACGGCACGGCTGAGCAGATCCACCCGTGCACGCCCCCAAAACGACCGGGCCCTTGAACCACAGCCACGACTGAACAAGAAGTCCTGCCCACCCCCGCAGCCCGCGATCGACCGGATCGGGCGACCCCGAGGCCACCCCAGCCGAGTGGGACCACATGGTGGACGGGCCTAGGCTGGGTGCCGAAGCCCAACCGGCACGTTGAAAGGCGCAGAGATGACGCAGACCGCCGATCCGAGCACGCTGGAGCTCCCCGCGGAGCTCAAGCCGTCCGACGGCCGTTTCGGCTGCGGGCCGTCCAAGGTGCGCCCGGAGCAGTTGGCGGCGCTGGCCGCCGAGGGCGCGAAGCTGATGGGCACCTCGCACCGCCAGAAGCCGGTGAAGTCCCTGGTCGGCCGGGTGCGCGCGGGTCTGCGGGACCTGTTCGCCCTGCCCGAGGGGTACGAGGTGGTCCTGGGCAACGGTGGCACCACCGCGTTCTGGGATGCCGCCGCGTTCGGGCTGGTGCGCGAGCGCGCGCAGTTGTTCACCTACGGTGAGTTTTCCTCGAAGTTCGCCACCGTGAACAAGAAGGCCCCGTTCCTGGCCGACCCGATCGTGGTCAGCGCCGAGCCGGGCAGCGCCCCCGAGATCGCCTACGCCGAGGGTGCCGACCTGGTGGGGTGGGCGCACAACGAGACCTCGACGGGTGTGGCCGTGCCGGTCAGCAGGCCCGCCGGGTCCGACGGCGCGCTGGTGGCCATCGACGCCACCTCCGGCGCGGGGGGTCTGCCGGTCAAGGCCGAGGACTTCGACTGCTACTACTTCGCCCCGCAGAAGTCCTTCGCCTCCGACGGTGGCCTGTGGCTGGCGCTGATGAGCCCGGCGGCGCTGGAGCGGGTGGCCGAGATCGGCGCGACCGACCGGTTCATCCCGGAGTTTCTGTCGCTGACCACGGCGGTCGACAACTCGGTCAAGGACCAGACCTACAACACCCCGGCCGTGGCGACGCTGTTCCTGCTGGCCGAGCAGTTGGACTGGATGAACGGCAACGGTGGCCTCGACTGGACCACCGCGCGCACGAAGGACTCCTCGGACCGCCTGTACGGCTGGGCCGAGAAGACCTCGTACACCAGCCCGTACGTGGCCGACCCGGCGCACCGCTCCCAGGTCGTGGGCACGATCGACTTCGCCGACGGGGTCGACGCGGCGGCCGTGGCCAAGGCGCTGCGGGCGAACGGGATCGTGGACGTGGAGCCGTACCGCAAGCTGGGCCGCAACCAGTTGCGGGTGGCCATGTTCCCGGCCATCGAGCCGACCGATGTGACCACCCTCACCAACGCCATCGATTGGGTCGTCGAGCGCCTCGGCTGAGCCGTTCGGGCTAAACTGCCCGGGTGATCACCCCGGAGGGCCACCAACCGATCACTATCGGCGGTGGCCCCCCGGCGTGTCCACGCTGACACGCTCGCGAATGGGTGAACCGCGCCCCAATCGGGATGCGGCGGCCCCGGTGGATACGGCAAGATCACGAGTGGATGTCACGGGGATCGCGGCGCGCCTGGCGCGTCAGGCCGTACCGCCGATCTACCGTGGGACGCAGACGAGTGATTTCTGCTCATGTCGTACGGGAGGTGCTCGATGCGCGCGCTGCGGGTCGTCGGGCTGGCGGATGATGGCAAGACCATCGTCTGCGAGGACTCGGCGCGAGGCGAGCGCTTCACCCTCCCGGCGGACGAGCGGCTGCGCGCGGCCGCCCGAGGAGACGTCACCCGACTCGGCCAGATCGAGATCGAGCTGGAGAGCCAGATGCGTCCTCGTGAGATCCAGGCCCGCATCCGTGCGGGTGAGTCCGTCGAGCAGGTCGCGGAGGCTTCCGGCCTCCCGACGCACAAGATCGACCGCTTCGCCTACCCGGTCCTGCAGGAGCGCTCCCGCTACGCCGAGATGGCCCAGCGGGCGCACCCGGTCCGCGAGGAGGGCCCGGACGTGCGGACCCTCGACGAGGTGGTCCAGCACGCCTTCACCCTGCGCGGGCAGGACTACGCCGAGGTCGCGCTGTGGGACTCGTGGCGCAACGAGGAAGGCAAGTGGATCGTCCGCCTGAGCTGGGCCGCGGGTCGGTCGCACAACCGCGCCCACTGGTCGTTCAGCCCGGGCGCCCAGGGCGGCACGGTCACCCCGCTGGACGAGCACGCCCACGACCTGCTGGACCCGCAGCCGACCCGCACCCTGCGCACGGTCCGCCCGGTCACCGAGCTGGCCCAGGCGGCCATGAGCCTGGAGACGGCGGACCCGGGGCCCGAGCAGCCGCCCGCGGCCCCCTCGGCACCGGTGGTGCCCGCCGCCGAGCCCGACCGCCGCGACCCGGAGCAGGACTTCGTCGAGGACTTCGAGCTGACGCCCGAGCCCGAGCCGACCCCGGCACCGGTGGCGCTGGACCTGGAGGAGGAACTGGCCGTCCCGGAGCCGGTCGCCGCCCCCCAGCCCGCCGCCGTGGTCGAGTTCCCCGAGGAGGCACAGGCCCCGGAGCCCGAGCAGCAGGACGCCCCCGCCGAGGAGGCGCCCCGCAAGCAGGACCCCGCGGCGGCCCGCCGCCCCGCCAAGGGGAAGAAGGCCCGCCCGATCGTCCCCTCGTGGGAGGACGTCCTCCTGGGCACCCGCTCCAACCGCGGGTAGCGCGGCACCGGAACGCAACGCGGAAGCCCCGGCTCACACCAGAGCCGGGGCTTCCGCGTTCCCACCAGCGTCCACTGAGGGCAGTCGGGGCACCGGTCAGCCGGGGTCGAGCGCGAGCAGCCTCCCCACGCGGCGGATGACGTCGACCTGGGCCGGGCTGTAGAGGTCGTGCAGGGCCGTCGCCATCGTCTGCGCGGCCAGGCGCGCGGCGGCCGGTGTGTCCGCCTTCAGCTCCCGCATCCCCGGGTGGTCGGCCTGGAGTTCGCGGATGTACCCGACCATCCGCCGGGCCAGGTCCTCGCGGGTCTGCTCGTCGGCGTCGGGGGGCAGGTGGTCGAACTCGTCCGTGCTGGGATCGGCGCTGTAGGCCTCAAGCATCCCCCGGTAGGCGGTGATGGCCGAGGGGCTGAGCAACCGGCTCATCACCACGACGAACGAGCGGTCGGCGGCGGTCAGCTTCGCGTCGGCGGCGGCCTGGGCCAACTCGGCGGGCAGGTCGGTGGGGGCGGCCTTGTCCAGGATCAGGGCGAGTTCGGCGCGCACCCGCTGCAACCGCTCGATGGTCCCGGCGACCTCGGCGTCCAGCGCCCGCAGCGCTTCTTCGGGGTGCTCGTCGGCGTTGCCCATCCCGGCGATCTGCGGCAGGGAGAACCCGAGGTCGGTCAGGCGCTTGATCCGCAGCAGGCGCACCAGGTGCGCGACGCCGTAGCGCTTGTAGCCGTTGGCCCGGCGCTCGGGCTCGGCGAGCAGGCCCACCTCGTGGTAGTGCCGCACCGCGCGCACGCTGGTGCCCGCGAGTTCGGCGATCTGCCGGGTGCTCCAGGCCAAGCCGTCCCCCCTCGGGAAGCGGGTGCGGACCGTGTTGTCACGGCGTGCTCAGCCGCCGTCGCGGCGACCAGGGCGGTCTCACCCGGGGACGGCGTCCAGCAGGTGCAGGTCCCACCCCTCCCGCTCGCACCAGTCCTCCGCGGCCTCCCGGTCCAGCGGCTCCGCCGACCGGGTGCGCGGCGCCCCCAACCGGGTCCACCCGTCCGGGGCCAGCAGGTACACCTGCGTGTCGCGGACCGCGAGCAGCCTCCCGTCCGGGAAGGCCATGCTCGGCGCCGTGCGGAGGAAGCGCACCGTCATGGCCACATGATGCCCGCCCCGGCCCCCGCGTGCGAGCCGGCCCCCGCTGTTGTGATCACTTCCCTTGCGCCGCAAGCGAAACCCCGCCCTGTGGAAAACCGGGTGCCGATTGTCACCCCTCCTCGCTAACGTCGGACGAGGCGACGAAGGGGGCACCATGAGCGAGGACCCGCGTCCGGGTTCCAGGCTGGCCGCGCTGCGCAGGCTCGGCCCGTACGTCCGCCCGCTGCGCTGGTACCTCATCGGCTCCGGGCTGGCGGTGCTGGGCTCGATGGCCTGCGGCCTGACCATGCCCCTGGTCGTCAAGGCCATCCTGGACGGCCCGGTGGCGCACCGCGACACCGGCGGGCTCGGGTGGATGATCGGGTTCATCGTGGTCCTGGGAATCGCCGAGGCGGGGCTGATCTGGTTGCGCCGCAGGCTGGTCTCCGAACCGTCCACCCGGATCGAGGCGAACCTCCGCGCCGACCTCTACCACCACCTGCAGAGCCTCCCGGTCGCCTTCCACGACCAGTGGCAGTCCGGGCAGTTGCTCTCCCGCGCCGTGTCGGACCTGTCGACGCTGCGGCGGTTCATCGGGTTCGCGGCGATCTTCATGGTGGTCAACGCGCTGACGATCGTGATGGGCATCGGGGTGCTGTTCGCGCTGGACCCGTGGCTGGGGTTGATCACCCTGCTGTGCGCGGCCCCGCTGATCGTCATCTCCACCCGCTACGAGCTGCGCTTCTCCGTGCTCTCCCGCCGGTCGCAGGACCAGGCGGGCGACCTGGCGACCACGGTCGAGGAGTCGGTGCTGGGCATCCGGGTGCTCAAGGCGTTCGGCCGTGGGCCCGACATCGCCCGCCGGTTCGGGCAGCAGGCGCGGGAGCTGCGGACGACGGAACTGGCCAAGTACAAGGTCATCGCCGGGCTGATCGGCGTGATCATCTTCCTGCCGGAGCTGGGCATCGGCCTGCAACTGCTGGTGGGGACCCAGGGGATCGCGCAGGGGACGATGTCGATCGGCACCCTGGTCGCGGGCATCACCGTGGCCACCTACCTGCGCTGGCCGACCGACTCCATCGGCTGGCTGCTGGCCGAGACCAACCAGGCGGCGACGGCGTGCGAGCGGTACTGGGAGGTGCGCGACTCGCCGATCACCGTCACCGACCCGGCCGACCCGGTGCCGCTGCCCGCCGACGGGGACGGCGAGCTGCGGCTCGACGGCGTCCGCTTCGCCTACCCCGGCGCGGCGGGCGAGGTGCTGTCCGGGGTCGACCTGGTGGTGCGCCCCGGCGAGACCGTGGCGCTCGTGGGGCCGACCGGGTCCGGCAAGACCACGCTCACCGCGCTGGTGCCGCGCCTGGCCGACGTGACCGGTGGGCGGGTGCTCGTCGACGGGGTGGACGTGCGCGACCTGCGGCTGGGCGACCTGCGCACGGCCGTGGCCACCGCGTTCGAGGAGCCGGTGCTGTTCTCGGCGAGCGTGCGGGAGAACGTGGCGCTCGGCTCCCCCGGCGTCACCGACGCCGACGTGCGGGTGGCGCTGCGGATCGCGCAGGCCGAGGAGTTCGTCGACCGGCTGCCGTGGGGGCTCGACACCCGGATCGGCGAGGAGGGGCTGTCGCTCTCCGGTGGCCAGCGGCAGCGGCTGGCGCTGGCCAGGGCCGTGGTCGGCAGACCGAGGGTGCTGGTGCTCGACGACCCGCTGTCCGCGCTCGACGTGCACACCGAGGCGGAGGTGGAGCGGGCGCTGCGGGAGGTGCTGCGCGGGGTCACCGCCCTGGTGGTGGCGCACCGGTCGAGCACCGTGCGGCTGGCCGACCGGGTGGCGCTGCTCGACGGCGGGCGGATCACCGCCGTCGGCACGCACAGCGACCTGTTGGCGGGCAACGCGGACTACCGCGCCCTGCTGTCCACACTGGACGACGAGCGGGAGAGGGTGGGGTCGGCGTGACCGACGAGCAGGCCTGGCGCGGGGTGGCCGCGGAGGACACCGACGAACTGACCGCCGCGGTCGGGGTGAAGCTGCGCAGGCGGTCGCGGGTGCTGCTGGGCTCGCTGCTGCGACCGCGCCGGTGGTGGGTGCTGCTGGCGTTCTCACTGGTGGTGCTGCACAACGCGGCGGCGCTGTCCGGTCCGCTGCTGATCGCGGTCGCCCTGGACGCGGGCGTGCCGCGCGCCCTCGACGGCGACGGCACCACGCTCGCCTGGTGCGTCGGCGGGTACCTGGCGCTGGCCGTGGCGTCCTCGCTGCTGTACTACGCGTTCATGCGCCTGTCCGGGCGGATCGGCCGCGACGTGCTGACCGACCTGCGGCAGCGGGTGTTCGAGCACTCCGGCAGGTTGTCGGTGTCGTTCCACGAGTCCTACACCTCCGGCAAGGTCGTCTCCCGGATGACCAGCGACGTCGACGCGCTGGAGGACCTGCTCGACACCGGTGTGGAGAACACCCTCACCGCGGTCCTGTCGATGGTCGGCATCGCCGGTCTGCTGGTCGTGCTCGACCCGCCGCTGGCGGTCCTGGTGCTGGCCGGGTTCATCCCGATCTGGTTCATCACCCGGTGGTTCCAGCGCCACTCCGACCGCGCCTACCGCGGCACCCGGGGCGCGATCGCCAAGGTGATCGTGCAGTTCGTGGAGACCATGAACGGCATCCGCGCGGTGCAGGCGTTCCGCCGCGAACCGCGCAACGAGGCGATCCTGGGCAGCCTGAACGACGAGTTCCGCGGCGCCAACCGGCGCGCGTTCGACCTGATGGCGCACTTCACCCTGGCCGTGCGGCTGATCGGCAACCTGTCGTTGGCCCTGGTCCTCGCGATCGGCGCCTGGCGGGTGATCGGCGGCGGACTGGAACTGGGGGTGCTGACCGCGTTCACCCTGTACCTGCGCCGCTTCTACGACCCGCTCGACGACATCGCCATGTTCGCCAACTCCTACTCCTCGGCCACCGCGGCCCTGGAGAAGATCTCCGGCCTGCTCCAGGAGCGCCCCGACGTCGCCGAACCGGACCACCCGGTGGAACTGCCCCGGCACGCGGGCGGTCGGCGCATCACCTTCGACGGCGTGGAGTTCCGCTACCGCCCCGACACCCCGGTGGTGCTGCACCCGCTGGACCTGGACATCGCCGCGGGCCAGACCGTCGCCCTGGTCGGCCCCACCGGCGCGGGCAAGTCGACCGTGGCGAAGCTGGTGGCCCGCTTCTACGACCCGACCGCCGGAACCGTCCGCCTCGACGGGGTGGACCTGCGCTCCCTCGGCGACGCGGAGCTGCGCCGGTCGGTGGTCATGGTGACCCAGGAGAACTTCCTGTTCAGCGGTTCGGTGGCCGACAACATCGCCCTGGGCGACCCCACCGCCACCCGGCCGCAGATCGAGGCGGCGGCCCGCGCGGTGGGCGGGCACGAGTTCATCACCGCCCTGCCCGAGGGCTACGACACCGACGTCCGCAAGCGCGGCGGCAGGCTGTCCGCGGGCCAGCGCCAGATCATCGCCTTCGCCCGCGCCTACCTGGCCGACCCGGCGGTGCTGGTGCTGGACGAGGCCACCTCCAGCCTCGACGTGCCGACCGAGCAGGTCGTGCAGCGGGCGCTGGAGTCGGTCCTCGCCGACCGCACGGCCCTGATCATCGCCCACCGGTTCTCCACCGTCCTGATCGCCGACCGGGCACTGGTCATCGCCGACGGCCGGGTGGCCGAGGACGGCCCACCCGCCGACCTCATCGCCGGGGGCGGCCACTTCGCCACCCTGCACGCCACCTGGCGCGACTCCCTGGTCTGACCCGGGCCCGTGCAACCCGGGCTTGTGCGGTGGTGCCCGGGTGGGTGGGTGCGCTTGCCGGCCGACGACCCCGGGAACCGGCGGCCCGGCGAGCGACTGCCCGGGTGGGTGGAGGTGCTTGGCCAACCGACCACCCCCGCAACCGGCGGCCCGACCAAGCAACTGCCCGGGTG
>NZ_AYXG01000221.1 GCF_000564855.1 Actinokineospora spheciospongiae | reverse complement strand
ACATGATCGCCATAGGGGCCCCGGCCAAACACATCCACCCAGCCGGGCACCACACACCAAAAGACCGGGCCTGAGCCGAAGCGCGCGGCGAAACACATCTACCCGGCACCACCACAAGCCTCGGCGCTTCACAGGACACAGGCACGGCAGGCCTCCAAACCCCCGAGCTTGAGCCCGCTCAGCCGGAGGCGTGGTCCGCGGCCAGGGCGGCCTCAGCGGAGGGGTAGACGGTGAGGACCTTGTCCAGGGAGCTGACCTGGATGGCGCGCAGCACCGGCCCGCCGTTGCTGACCACCCGCAGCGCCGCGCCCCGGTCGAGCAGGGTGCGGTGGTACTCCACCAGCAGGGCGAGCCCGGCGGAGGCGAGGAAGCCGACCCCGCTGAGGTCGAGCACCACGGGGCGCTCGTCGGTGCGGCGGGCGGCGGCGTCGTCGAGGCCGCGGCGCAGGATGGGGGCGGTGCCCATGTCGATCTCACCGCGCACGCGCAACAGGATGGCCTCGGCGTTGTCGCCCGCTTCGACCGTCAACATCTCGGACGTACTCATGGCAGCCCTTCCGGAACGGAGCATGGGGACGAGGGCCGCTGGCTGCTCAACGTCCCGCGGCGATATTAGTCGGGACCGGGCGGGGTCCGCCGAACCGAGCCCTGGAAAGGCGTGTCGAACGTGATCGCCCGGGGTAGCCAGCCGGGGCGTGCGTCCGCCGGGAGGGATGGCCGCCGTGCTGAGCGGGGGACTGAGGAGCATGACTGTGTCGGAGACAGCGCACAACCGGGTGGAACTGCGGTTGCCCGCCGAGTTCGGCAGCCTGCCGGTGGTGCGCGGGGTCGCCGCGACCGTGGCGATGGGGGCGGACCTGACCGTCGACGCGATCGCCGACCTGCGCCTGGCGGTGGACGAGGTGTGCTCGCAGGTGATCGCCCTTGCCCGGCCGGGCGCCCAGTTGACCTGCGCGTTCCACTCCACCGCCGCGGGTATCCGGGTGAGCGCGGCGGCGCCGTCGAAGGACGGCAGGCTGCCCTCTGCGGACTCCTTCGGCTGGCACGTCCTGCGCACCCTGACCGACGAGGCGCGCGCCTGGCTCGGCGACGGTGAGGACCACCCCCTGCACGTGGAGATCCTGAAGCGCAACGCGAGCTGATCGGCCCCCGCGCCGCCGCCGCACACCGCGCGCGCCCTGGGCCGTCCGGCCGCAGAGAGTGTGGTTGTACACACAATCGGGCGCACGGGTGCCGCACAGAGTGAGCAGAAGTCGCCCAGGTGACTACGCACCGTTGCCCTCGGCCGCTTCGCCCACATAGGGTCGTCATCCGGTCCCGGTTCGAGGAGGCGCTGATGACCAGCTCGCGGATCGGCAGGCGGACCGTGCTCACCCTGCTGGTGGCCGCCCCCACGCTCACCGTGGCGGGCAACCTGCTGGACACCCCCACCGCGGACGCCGTCCTCCCCTCCCTGCCCGCCCCGGCCGACATCCTGGACCTGGGCGACGTGCTGATCCTGGCGGGCACCCCGACCGCGCACATGCTGGTCCTGCGGGTCGACCCCGACGGCACGGCCACGCTGCGGCTGCCGCGCGCCGAGGTCGGCCAGGGCATCACCACCGCCGCCGCCATGCTGGTCGCCGAGGAGCTGGACCTGCCGGTCGAGCGGGTCCGGGTGGAACTCGACGACGCCCGGCCGGAGCTGCTGTTCAACCAGCTCACCGGCAGCTCCAACACCATCCGCTCGGTCTACGGCCCGATCCGCAACGCCGCCGCCCTGGCCAGGGCCCGGCTCCTGGCCGCGGCGGCGGCGCGGCTGCGGGTGCCGACCGGCGCGCTCACCACCCGTGCGGGCGTCATCACCGCCACCGACGGCCGCGCCGCCCGCTACGGCGACCTGGCCGCCGCCGCGGCGGACCCGAAGCTGTTCGTCGGCCTGGTCACCCCCAAGCCCGAGCGCGACTTCACCGTCGTGGGCACCCCCACCTCCCGGATCGACGCGCGGGCGATGGTCACCGGCAAGCAGCGCTACACCCTCGACCTCGACGTGCCCGGCGCGCTGCCGACGATGGTGCGCCGGGCGCCCACGATCAACGGCACGGTCCGCTCGGTGGACAACGAGGCCGTCGTGCGCGCCATGCCCGGTGTGCTCGCCCTGGCGGTGATCCCCACCGGCGTGGCCGTGGTCGCGGAGACCTTCGGCCAGGCGCTCGACGCCAAGGAGGCGCTGGCCGTCACCTGGAACGGCGGCACGGTCGACGACGAGTCCGACGACACGATCACGGCGAAGCTGCGCGCCGCCGCGCCGGGGTTCGGCGGACCGCCGCTGCTGGGTCGTGCGGTCGACGCGGAGTTCGACTTCGCCTTCGTCAGCCACGCCCCGATGGAGACCAACTCCGCCGTCGCCGACGTGCGCGCCGACCGGGCCGAGGTGTGGGCCGGGCTCAAGTCGCCGATCAACGCCCAGGAGGGCATCGCCAAGGCCCTCGGGCTGCCGGTGGACAAGGTCACCGTGCACGTGACCCAGGGCGGCGGCTCCTTCGGCCGCAGGCTCTTCGCCGACGCCGCGCTGGAGGCCGCCCTGGTCTCCAGGGCGGTGGGCAGGCCGGTGAAGCTGATGTGGTCGCGGGTCGACGACATGCGCCACGGCCGGGCCCGCGCCGCCAGCCACCACAAGATCCGCGCCGTGCACGCGCTGGGCAACGTCGTCAGCTTCGAGCACCGCGTGGCCGGTGTGGAGACCGACTTCGGCCACGGGGTGGGCGACGCGATCACCGCCGAGGCCGCGCAGCTACCGGTCGCGGGCGGCCTGGTCTTCGCCCAGGTCGTCTTCCTGACCACGATCAAGTCCCCGTACAACCTGGGGCTCACCGGCCAGTCGCTGACCGAGGTCCCGCTCAAGATGCACACCGGGAGCTGGCGGTCGGTCTACTCCGCCAACACCCGCGGCGCCGAGGAGATCGTCGTCGACGAACTCGCCCGCTCGATGGGCCGCGACCCGGTGGCCTTCCGCCGGGAATTCCTCAAGACCGACCGGCAGCGCGCCGTGCTCGCCAAGGCCGCCACCGAGGGCCAGTGGGGCCGGGCGATGCCCGCCGGGTTCGCCCAGGGCATCGCCTTCCACGAGGAGTACAAGTCCTGCGTGGTCTACCTGGTGGAACTCGACGCCCGCGACCCGGCCGACCCCCGGGTGGTGCGGGCGACCATCGCCGTGGACACCGGCCGGGTGATCAACCCGCGCGGCCTGGAGTCGCAACTGCTGGGCGCCCTCACCGACGGCATCTCCACCACGCTGCGCGCGGGCCTGCACATCGACCGGGGCCTGCCCCTGGAGGGCAGCTACTCGCAGTTCCACTACGCCCGCCAGAAGGACTCCCCCACCGACGTCCGCATCTTCACCATGCCCACCACCGGCACCCCCGGCGGCGCGGGCGAACTGGGCGTCCCCGCCGCGGTGGGGGCGATCGCCAACGCCTACGCGCGGGCCACCGGCCGCAAACCCCGCCGGTTCCCGCTGAACTTCCCCGTCGACTTCGACCCGTTCCCGAGGTAGGCCGCCATGCCCCAGCACACCTTCACGGTCAACGGCAAGACGGTCACCGTCGAAGCCCCCGCCGACCTGCCCACCCTCTGGGCCCTGCGCGACAAGCTCGGCGTCACCGGCCCGAAGTACGGCTGCGGCATCGACGTCTGCAAGGCCTGCACCAGCCACCTCGACGGCGAGGCGTTCAACCCCTGCGTCACCCCCGTCTCCGAGGTCGCGGGCCGCTCGGTCACCACCATCGAGGGCCTGGCCGACGGCGAGCTGCTGCACCCGGTCCAGCAGGCCTGGCTGGAACAGGACGTCGCCCAGTGCGGCTACTGCCAACCCGGCCAGATCATGGCCGCGGTCGCCCTCCTCCGCCGCACCCCCACCCCCACCGACGCCGACATCGACGCGATCGAGAACGTCTGCCGCTGCGGCTCTTACTTCCGGGTCCGCCAGGCGATCAAACGAGCCGCCGAACTGATGCGCGGCGCCTGAGCCGCCTCGAGCAGCAACCCGACCAGCTCACCAGGCATCGTGATCATGCAGTCGTGCCCGGTCGGCAGCTCCCGCACCCGCTCCCCCACCGGAACCGGCCGCCGGACGATGCCCTCCGGTCGACCCCCCACGCAGTGCACATGCGTCCGAGGAATCGTCCGCCCAGCCGGATCGCCCATCCGAACCGGCTCCCGCAGGCACCGCACCGGCTGATCCGACAACATCGACCGCAACCACGCGACGTCATCAGGATCGGTGACCCCGAACAACCCGAGCGGCGCGGGCTGCTCCGGCATCGGCGGAACCCGCCACCCGTCCACAGCACCGGCGATCAGTTGCTCGGTGATCGGCAGCACGTCCACCGCCGCCTCACCGTCCTCGGGCACCATCGCGTCCAGGAACACCAGGTGCGCGATCCGCTCCGGCACCCGGTCGGCCACCCCGGAGATGACCATCCCGGCGTAGCTGTGCCCGACGAGCACGACGTCGTCCAAGCGTTCGCGCTCGACCAACCCCACGACGTCGTCGACGTGGGTGCCGAGCCCGACCTCAGGACCCAGCAGGTGCGCCTTGTCGCCGTACCCGGTCAGCGACGGCGCGAACACCCGGTGCCCGGCCGATTCCAGCAGCGGGACCACCCGGTCCCAGCTCCGCCCGCTGTGCCAGGCGCCGTGCACCAGCAGAAATGTGCCCATGGGAATGCGGTTCTCCTTCGTGCCTCGGTACCATTCGGTAACCGAGGACATCGTCATCCCCGCGACGCGAACCGGGCAATACGGCACTTTCAAGTGCCTCGGTTCCCAGGAGGTAACCGTGCAGGACCCGTGCCAGGCCCGCGAGGTGCTCGGGATCGTCGGGGACAAGTGGGCGCTGCTGGTCGTGCGCACCCTCAAGGACGGGCCGAAGCGCTTCACCGAGCTGAAGCGGGCCGTCGACGGCATCAGCCAGCGCATGCTCACCGTGACGCTGCGCGACCTGGAGCGCGACGGGCTCCTGACGCGCACGGTCCGCGAGGTCATGCCGCCGCACGTCAGCTACGAGCTGACCGCGATGGGCCGGACCCTGCGCGAGGCCACCGCACCGCTGCTCGAGTGGAGCATCGCGCACCTGCCGCACATCGACGCCGCCCGCTCGGCCTACAACAACCGCTAGTTCCCGGCAGCCCGGGCGGGCGCCGCGCTTCCCGAACGCGGCCCGGGTGTCCCCCACCACAGCGGGGACGGGCGGCGGGATGCGAAGATCGGTCGGTGGGCACCCTCATGGCGATCAGCGATCTGCACATCTCCTACGAGGAGAACCGCGAGATCGTGCGCGGACTGCGACCCGACTCCCCCGACGACTGGCTGATCGTGGCCGGTGACGTGGCCGAGACCGTCGCCGACGTGCGGTGGGCGCTCGGGCTGCTCGCCGAGCGGTTCGCCAAGGTCGTCTGGGTGCCGGGCAACCACGAGCTGTGGACGATGAAGGACGACCCGGTGCAGGCGCGCGGGGTGGCCCGGTACGAGGCGCTGGTGGCGCTGTGCCGGGAGTTGGGCGTGGTCAGCCCGGAGGACGAGTACCCGGTCTGGACCGGCGAGGGCGGCCCGGTCCGGATCACCCCGCTGTTCCTCGGCTACGACTACACCTGGTGCGCGCCGGGCACGTCCACCAAGGAGGAGTCGCTGGCCTACGCCCACAACACCGGCGTGGTCTGCACCGACGAGTACTACCTGCACCACGACCCGTACCCGAGCCGCGACGACTGGTGCCGGGCGCGGGTGGCGGAGACCGAGCGCAGGCTGCTGGGCTGCGACCAGTCGGTCCCGTTCCTGTTCGTCAACCACTACCCCCTCGTCCGCGAGCCCACCCGGGTCCTGCACTACCCGGAGTTCGCGCAGTGGTGCGGGACCGAGCTGACCGCCGACTGGCACACCCGGTTCAACACCGCCGGGATGATCTACGGGCACCTGCACATCCCACGGATCACCCACCACGACGGCGTCAAGTTCCAGGAGGTCTCGCTCGGCTACCCGCGCGAGTGGCGCAGGCACGGCCACCCGCACGGCGTGCTGCGCCGGATACTTCCCACCCCGTCACGGGTGTGAACCCGGCCTGACCTGCGGCAACCCCTGTCAATGTGGTTGCCATCACGCCATGTTATGCCCAGGTGGGATGTCACCGCGGTGATCAATCCCGGCCATCCTCTGTGCATCGGTCGACCGGCCGCCCAGCCCATCCCGGGGTCTGGGCTCCCCCGGTCACCCTGTGCGAGAGGTGGCGGGCCATGACCGCGGCGGAGCTGTCCACAACCCTGACCGGCGGGGGCACCCCGGCGTTCGACGTGCACGACTACCGGCGGGGCCTGGGCTGGCCCGCCGACGGCGACCGGTTCGGCGTCTACCTCGAACTCGGCCGCGACGTGTGCGGGCTGCGGATGCGCGCCGGGCTGGGCGCGGAGGTGCAGTGGTGGCTGCGGCTGCGGATGCTGGCCGGACCGGTGCTGGCCACCCCGGCCAAGCGCACCGAGTGGACGTTCCTGGTGCAACCCGCCCCCGACGGCGCCCGCCGCCCGCTGCCGCCCGGGGTGGAGTCGGTCGAGGCCCTGGTGCTGCTGCCCACCGAGCAGACCCCGGAGGAGGTCACCCACTGGGTCACCGCGCCCACCCCGGAGCACGCGGTGCTGCCACAGGCGGGCTCGGTGATCGGCGCCGTCCGCAGCGTCCTCTACGGCCACCGCTTCTGACCGGGGCGCGAAGCCCGGTGACGTGACGGGCGGACCCGGCGGACCGTCTGGCACGATCGGCTCACCATGACGCTGACCGCGCGGATTCCCGCCTCCCCCGACCCAGACAGCCTGTTCGACGCCTTCTCCGAGTGGGCGGGCGAGCAGGGGCTGAGCCTCTACCCCGCGCAGGAGGAGGCGCTGCTCGAGATCGTGTCGGGGGCCAACGTCATCCTCAACACGCCCACCGGTTCGGGCAAGAGCCTGGTGGCCACGGGCGCGCACTTCACCGCGCTGGCCGAGGGGCGGCGCACCTTCTACACCGCGCCGATCAAGGCGCTGGTCTCGGAGAAGTTCTTCGCGCTGATCGAGACCTTCGGCGCGGAGAACGTCGGCATGATGACCGGTGACTCCAGCGTCAACGGCGGGGCGCCGATCATCTGCTGCACCGCGGAGATCCTGGCCAACATCGCCCTGCGCGACGGCGCCGAGGCCGACGTGGGCCAGGTGGTGATGGATGAGTTCCACTTCTACGCCGAGCCCGACCGCGGCTGGGCCTGGCAGGTGCCGATCATCGAGCTGCCCGGGGCGCAGTTCGTCCTGATGTCGGCGACCCTGGGTGACGTCAGCCGGTTCGAGGAGGACCTGACCCGGCGCACCGGCCGCCCGACCGCGGTGGTCACCTCCGCCGAGCGCCCGGTGCCGCTGTTCTACTCCTTCGGCATGACCCCGCTGACCGAGGCGCTGGAGGAACTGCTCTCCACGAACCAGTCGCCGGTATACGTCGTGCACTTCACCCAGGCCGCCGCGCTGGAGCGGGCGCAGGCGCTGATGAGCGTGAACGTGTGCACCCGCGAGGAGAAGGACGCGATCGCCAAGCTGATCGGGAACTTCCGGTTCTCCTCCGGCTTCGGCAAGACCCTGTCGCGGTTGGTGCGCCACGGCATCGGCGTGCACCACGCGGGGATGCTGCCCAAGTACCGGCGGCTGGTGGAGCGGTTGGCCCAGGCCGGGCTGATGAAGATCGTGTGCGGCACCGACACCCTGGGCGTGGGCATCAACGTGCCGATCCGCACGGTGGTGTTCACCTCGCTGTCGAAGTACGACGGGGTGCGCACCCGGCTGCTCAAGGCGCGCGAGTTCCACCAGATCGCGGGCCGGGCGGGCCGGGCGGGCTTCGACACCCTGGGCACCGTGCTGGTGCAGGCGCCCGAGCACGTGATCGAGAACGAGAAGTCGCTGGCCAAGATCGGCGACGACCCGAAGAAGCGGCGCAAGTTCGTCCGCAAGAAGCCGCCGGAGGGCATGGTCTCCTGGGGGCTGCCGACGTTCGAGCGGCTGGTGGCGGCCGAGCCGGAGCCGCTGACGTCGAGCTTCAAGGTCAGCCACTCCATGCTGCTCAACGTGATCGGCCGTCCCGGCGACGCGTTCGCCGCGATGCGGCACCTGCTGGAGGACAACCACGAGGACCGGGCCGCGCAGCGCAGGCACATCCTGCGGGCCATCGCCATCTACCGCGGCCTGCGCGAGTCCGGTGTGGTCGAGGAGCTGCCCGAGCCCGACGAGCAGGGCCGCCGGGTGCGGCTGACGATGGACCTGCAACTGGACTTCGCGCTCAACCAGCCGCTGTCGCCGTTCGCGCTGGCCGCCTTCGAGCTGCTGGACCGGGAGGCGCCCGGCTACGCCCTGGACGTGCTGTCGGTGGTGGAGTCCACACTGGACGACCCGAGGCAGGTGCTCTCGGCGCAGCAGCACAAGGCGCGCGGCGAGGCCGTGCAGGCGATGAAGTCCGAGGGCATCGAGTACGACCAGCGGATGGAGCTGCTGGAGCAGGTCACCCACCCCAAGCCGCTGGCCGAGCTGCTCGGCGCGGCGTTCGAGACCTACCGGCGCGGGCACCCGTGGGTCGGCGACCACCGGCTGTCGCCGAAGTCGGTGGTGCGCGACATGTTCGAGCGCGCGATGACCTTCACCGAGTACGTCTCGTTCTACCAGCTCGCCCGGTCCGAGGGGCTGGTGCTGCGGTACCTGGCCGACGCCTACCGGGCGGTGCGCCAGACGGTGCCGGACGAGATGAAGACCGAGGAGCTGACCGACCTGGTCGAATGGCTCGGCGAGCTGGTCCGCCAGGTCGACTCCAGCCTGCTCGACGAGTGGGAGAAGCTGAGCAACCCCAGCGACAACCCCGACGGGGACCCCGAGGCGCCGGTGGACGACACCCCGCCCGCGATCACCGCCAACCCGAGGGCGTTCCGGGTGCTGGTGCGCAACGCGCTGTTCCAGCGGGTGCAGCTCGCCGCCCGGCGCGACTGGTACGGCCTGGGGCAGCTCGACGGCGACACCGGGTGGGACGCCGAGGCGTGGGAGGACGCGGTCTCCCCGTACTTCGAGGTGCACAGCCAGATCTCGGTGGGCCCGGACGCGCGGGGCCCCGGGCTGCTGGCGATCGAGGTCGAGCCGGAGCGCTGGTTGGTCCGGCAGGTCTTCGACGACCCGAACGGCGACCACGACTGGGGCTTCACCGCCGAGGTCGACCTCGCCGCCTCCGACGAGGCGGGCACGGCGGTGCTCCACATCACCGCCGCGGGCGAGCTGTAGGCCCGTGCGCGGCGACGGCGACCGCGTGGTCCGCTGCGGCCTCGGGCACGCGCACTGGGGCCGCCACGGCGCGGCGGGTCTGCTGCCGGTCCACCGACCCGACGGGGGTGGGGCGCACGTGCTGTTGCAGCAACGCGCCCTGTGGACCCCCGGCGGCGGCACGTGGGGGGTCTTCGGCGGCGCGCGGGACAGCCACGAGGACGCGGTGACCGCGGCGCTGCGGGAGACCGCGGAGGAGAGCACCCTCGACCTGGACCTGGTGCGGCCGTTCGGGACGCGGGTGGTCGACCACGGCGGGTGGGCCTACACGACGGTGCTGGCGGTGGCCTCGGCGATGCCGCGGGTGCGCCCCGGGTCGAACGAGACGAGGGCCGCCGCCTGGGTGCCGGTGCCCGAGGTCACCGCGCGGAAGCTGTTCGCCCCCTTCGCCGCGAGCTGGACGGAACTCATGGACAAGTTGACCCTGCCCGTGATCGTCGTCGACTGCGCCAACGTCATGGGGTCGCGCCCGGACGGCTGGTGGCGCGACCGCGCGGGCGCCGCCACCCGGCTGCGCGACGGGCTGGCCGAGGTGGTGCGCGCGGGCGTGGCCGACTTCGCGGGCCTGGACACCGCGTACCCGGAGGCGGTCCTGGTGGTCGAGGGCCGCGCCCGCGGCATCGGGTCGGTCGACGGGGTCACCGTGGTCGACTCCCCCGGCGAGGGCGACGACACGATCGTCGAGCAGGTGCGGGCGCACGCGGGCGGGCCGTGCTTCGTGGTGACCGCCGACCGGGAACTGCGGGCCCGCTGCGCGGCGGAGGGGGCCGACGTCCTCGGCCCCCGCTGGCTGCTCGACCGCTTGGGCTGACCGCCCGCCCCGACCTCGCTGCGCACCGGACCCGTTCGGCGCGAACGCTTTCCCGCGCAGGAACGCACTGCACCGGTTCAGCGACGGCGGGTGCCCACTTGACGACTCTCGGCGAGAACCCGTCCGACTACTGGCGGGTCAGCGGCAGGCAGGCGAGGCGCGCACCGGCCGTGCCCGCCTGGCCGGGCTCGGTGTGGGTGTGCTGGGCGTGCAGCACCACCGAGTTCGCCAGGCGCGAGGACAGCGACCAGTCCACCTCGGCGCTGGTGATGGCGTTGCCGCCCACGTCGGTGGTGAAGTCGAGCCACACCTCGTTCTCCGGGTTGGCGTAGGCCGGGTCGACCGAGGGCTGCACGGGGTCGGCCCGGTTCTGGGTGTGCGGACCCGCAGCGGCGGGGTCCGCACCGCAGTTGCCGGTGTGCACGTGCGCGCCGTAGTGGTGGGCGGGCAGCAGGCCGCGCACCCGCAGCAGCACCACCGTCCGGCGTCCCGATTCGACCGGGACGGCGTCCAGGGGGCCGCCTGCCTCGATCGGTACAGCGATCGCGGACGCGCCGGCGGGAACCGCGGCGGCGTCGTAGGTGTACAGCGGACCGGTCGGGGAGAACTGCGCCGCGGGAGACAACAGCAGCAGGAAGAGGGCGCCGACAACATGCATGTGGGGAACAATTCCACCCCGGCGTCCCTCCCAACCGGACACCCCCGGTGGTTCACCTCATCGAGTGCGATCACTCACTCCGACGCGGCGGGATGACGATCACCTCCGGCGCATCGCGGTGCGCCCGGTCCGGCTCCACGACCACCGAATCGACCACCTGCGAGTCCACGACGAATGGCCGGGTCCCGGCGCGGTCGGCGCGGCGCAGCGCCCAGCCGCGCACCACCGCGCGCGTGGGCGGCAGCAACAGGAGGAGGCCCAGGACGTCGCTGATGAAGCCGGGCAGGAACACCAGCACGCCCGCGGCGGCGATCAACACCCCGTCGACCAGTTCCTTCTGCGGGGGCCTGCGCAGCAGGACCGACTCCTGCAGGGCCGCCAGGGTCTTGCGGCCCTCGCGGCGCAGCAGGGCACCGCCGAGCACGGTTCCGGCCACCAGCAACAAGATCGTCGGCAGCACACCGAGGAGGCCACCCACGGTGACCACGACGGTGAACTCCGCTACGACAGCGAGGAACATGATGAACAGGATGGGCACGGCGTGGGCTCCTCTGTCAGCACCCGGTGGGGTCCTGTACCGCTTTGTTGGTCGGATGTCTCTACAACGCACGAGGGCTCGGAAACGCTCCCGACACCGGAAAACGCCAGGTCAGCGGCAAAATCACCCGATCGGGGAGCACGTCAAGGCCACGTGGCGTTTCCCACGGGGGCCAAACGGTGTATCCCGATAACGCCGAGTTCACACTATTGTCATGAGAACGCCCGGATGACCCCGGGCCCGACGCTACGCTCGGCGACGGCCCCGCCCGCACCGGACACCGGTGCCGCCGCCCGCGATCGGCATCCAGCACACGCTGGGACCTGCACCACACCCGAAGCACAGCGCGGTGCTTCACCCACTCCCGCACGATGAGGTGCGCTCCACCGCCCGAGCCCGGGCGAACCCGTCGCCGGGACTTCACCGACCGCGACACCGGGCCGAGTCGCCGGTGAAGGTGCTCATCCGGCCTTCCCGCCTGCTCGAGCGACCGCGTGTGCGCTCCAGACCATGGGAGGGCCGCTAGCTGTGACGACCCGCCAAGACCACCTCCGCGGTGGTCTCTACGACGAGAACTTCGAGCACGACGCCTGCGGCGTCGCCTTCGTGGCCGACCTCGCAGGCCGCAGGGACCACGCGATCGTGGCGAAAGCTCTCGTCGCCCTGCGCAACCTGGAGCACCGCGGTGCCAGAGGCGCCGAACCCGACACCGGTGACGGGGCCGGAATCCTGATCCAGGTCCCGGACGCGTTCTACCGCGACGTCGTGGACTTCGCGCTGCCCGAGCCCGGCGCCTACGCCGTGGGCACCGCGTTCCTGCCCACCGACCCCGGCGCGCGCGCCGAGGCCGTCGCCGGGATCGAGGCGGTGGCGCGGGAAGAGGGCGCCGTCGTCCTGGGCTGGCGCGAACTGCCGGTCGTGCCCGAGCACACCGGGGCCACCGCGCGGGCGGTCATGCCCGCCTTCGCCCAGTTGTTCCTGGCCGCCGCGGACGGCTGCGCCGGGATGGCGCTGGAGCGCCTGGCCTTCTGCGTGCGCAAGCGCGCCGAGCACGCCGGGGTCGACCACGGTGTGTACTTCGCCAGTCTCTCCGCGCGCACGATCGTCTACAAGGGAATGCTGACCGAGCCCCAGGTCGAGGCGTTCTTCCCGGACCTGTCCGACGAGCGGGTCACCAGCTCCATCGGCCTGGTGCACTCCCGGTTCTCCACCAACACCTTCCCGGCCTGGCCGCTGGCGCACCCGTACCGGTACGTGGCGCACAACGGCGAGATCAACACCCTGCGCGGCAACCGGAACTGGATGGACGCCCGCGAGTCGATGCTCGCCAGCGACCTGGTGCCCGGCGACCTCAAGCGGATCTTCCCGGTCATCACCCGCGGCGCCAGCGACTCCGCCTCCTTCGACGAGGTGCTGGAGCTGCTGCACCTGGGCGGGCGCAGCCTGCCGCACGCGGTGCTGATGATGATCCCGGAGGCCTGGGAGAACCACACCGAGATGGACCCGGCCCGCCGGGCGTTCTACGAGTTCCACTCCACCCTGATGGAGCCCTGGGACGGCCCCGCGCTGGTGTCGTTCACCGACGGCACCCAGATCGGCGCCGTGCTCGACCGCAACGGCCTGCGCCCGGCCCGCTACTGGGTGACCGAGGACGGGCTGGTCGTGCTGGCGTCGGAGGTCGGCGTGCTGGACATCGACCCGACCACGATCGTCCGCAAGGGACGGCTGGAGCCGGGCCGGATGTTCCTCGTCGACACCGCCGAGGGGCGGATCATCGACGACGAGGAGATCAAGGGCTCGCTGGCCGCGGAGCACCCCTACGGCGAGTGGGTCCGCCAGGGCCTGCTGCCGCTGGAGACGCTGCCCGCCCGCGAGCGCGAGGTGCCCACGCACTCGTCGCTGGTGACCCGCCAGCAGGCCTTCGGCTACACCGAGGAGGAGCTGGCGCTGCTGCTGGAGCCGATGGCCCGCACCGGCGCGGAGCCGATCGGCTCGATGGGCAACGACGCCCCGCTGGCGCCGCTGTCGAGCAGGCAGCGACCGCTGTTCGACTACTTCAGCCAGCTCTTCGCCCAGGTGACCAACCCGCCGCTGGACGCCATCCGCGAGGAGCTGGTGACCTCGCTGGGCACGCTGATCGGCGCCGAGCCGAACCTGCTGGCCGCGGGCGCGGACTCCTGCCGCCGCATCTCGCTGCCCTACCCGGTGATCGACAACGACGAGCTGGCCAAGCTGGCGCACGCCAACGACGACGGCGACCTGCCGGAGTTCCAGTCGGTCACCGTCCACGGCCGGTTCGACGTGCGCGGCGGCGGCGACGCCCTGCGCGAGCAGCTCGACGAGATCCGCTCGGAGGTGTCCTGGGCGATCCGGCACGGCGCCAAGGTCATCGTGCTGTCCGACCGCGGCGTGCAGCAGCACCAGGCGCCGATCCCGTCGCTGCTGCTCGTCGGCGCGGTGCACCAGCACCTGGTCCGGGAGAAGACCCGCAGCCAGGTCAGCCTGGTGGTGGAGTCCGGCGACGCCCGCGAGGTGCACCACGTGGCGCTGCTGATCGGCTACGGCGCGTCCGCGGTCAACCCGTACCTGGCGATGGCCACGGTCGAGGACCTGGCGAACCGGGGCCTGGTCAAGGGCACCGACGCGCACACCGCGACCCGCAACCTGATCAAGGCGCTGGGCAAGGGCGTGCGCAAGACCATGTCGAAGATGGGCGTGTCCACCGTGGCCTCCTACCACGGCGCGCAGATCTTCGAGGCGCTCGGCCTGGGCCCGGAGGTCATCGCGGCCTGCTTCACCGGCACCACCTCGCGGCTGGGCGGCATCGGCTTCGACGTGCTGGCCGAGGAGGTCGCGCAGCGGCACGCCACCGCGTTCCCGGCGGGCGAGCTGCACCCCAGCCACCGCGAGCTGACCGTCGGCGGCGACTACCAGTGGCGCCGCGAGGGCGAGCCGCACCTGTTCAACCCGCAGACGGTGTTCAAGCTCCAGCACTCGACGCGCTCCGGGCAGTACGAGGTCTTCAAGGACTACACCCGGCTCGTCGACGACCAGTCGGTGGCGCTCAAGACGCTGCGCGGGCTGTTCGCCTTCCGCGAGGGCCTGCGCCCGCCGGTGCCGATCGAGGAGGTCGAGCCGGTCTCGTCCATCGTGAAGCGGTTCGGCACGGGTGCGATCTCCTACGGCTCGATCTCCAAGGAGATGCACGAGACGCTGGCGGTCGCGATGAACCGCCTGGGCGGCAAGTCGAACACCGGCGAGGGCGGCGAGGACCCCGAGCGCCTCTACGACCTGACCCGCCGCTCGGCGGTCAAGCAGGTGGCCTCCGGCCGCTTCGGCGTCACCAGCGAGTACCTGGTCAACGCCGACGACATCCAG
>NZ_AYXG01000220.1 GCF_000564855.1 Actinokineospora spheciospongiae | reverse complement strand
CCCGTAGGCCGACCCCCGCCACCCGGTGAGGTCCACCAGTTCCCGCACGAACTCATCCACTGCGCCACTCCGTGTCCTCATCGCGCGCCGCTCACTCGTCGTCCGCCGGGATGGTGGACATGCTCCACCAGTCGTCCTCGGATACCGGCCGGAAGGGGAACCGGGCTGCCAATGGCGGCGAGGTCAGGTTCTCCGGGTCGCCTGCCAGCACCGTGCTGACAGTGGTCCCGCGAACCAGGCCCGCGAGGAATTCCACCGCCCCGCAGCCGAATTCCTCGACGACCTGGACAGTTTTGTCGAATCGCCAGATGCCCCCGTTGGACACGGCGATGGTCCACTCGTCGGGGGACTGGCCGGGTTCGCGGACCCACAGCAGGACCTCGCGCGCCGCCCGCGCCCAGGGGATCATCCCGCCGGGCTCGGGGTGGATCGGGTGCGGGACGTCCTCGGGATGTTCCTCCTGCCACTCGCGCAGCTCGCGCATCTCGGTCCTGAATTGGTGGAGGTGATCCGGCTTCCCCGCAGCGGTGTAAGGCGGCATCACGATGGCCTTGCCCAGGTTCAGGTTGGCGGCGTTGAAGGTGCCGGGTGCGAAGGTGGCGAGCAGTTCCTTGTAGTCGGCGGGCAGTTCCACCCCCAGGTCCGCCTCGACCGCGTCCCAGGCCACCGGCCCGTAGGCCGACCCCCGCCACCCGGTGAGGTCCACCAGTTCCCGCACGAACTCGTCCACCGCGCCACTCCCGGTCCGCCTGCCTGCCGACGGCACCGGGAGTCGGCCGTGCCCGGGCGGACACCACCGCGCCGGGCACGGCCGCACCGGAGCCGTGTCGGGGTCATGCCAGCCGACCGCGTTCCCGTTGTCAAGACCGGCGGGGCCTATCCGATCGCGTTGGTGAGGGCGGCGTGGTAGCCGTTCTTCTGGCCCGCCAGGGTGGGGTGGTAGGACTCGGCGACCGCCAGCGGGCGGATGCCGTGAATCCACGGGTTGGACGTGCACACGCCGTGCCCGGCGAACTCGTCGCGCACGTCCTCGTAGGTGAACCCGGCGCTGCGGGCGCGGTCGGCGATGATCTCGGCGAGGCTGTCGGCGGCCTTGTTGAGCGCGGTGCGCTTGGTCTGGCTGATCGCGCAGAACGCGGGCCCCGAGGCGAACAGGCGCGGGTAGCCCAGGACGACGACCTGGGCCCGGGGCGAGCGGGTCTTGATCTCGGCGTAGGTCGTGTCCAGCTTGCCGGGCAGCGCGGTGGTGGCGGTGGCCGTCGACTTGGCGATCCGGTCGGTGCACGCGGCGTCGGAGCCGAAGGTGCAGGTGGTGACCACCGAGGCGAAGCCGACGTCGTTGCCGCCGATGGAGATGGTGACCAGGCCGGTGTCGGCGGTCAGCGCCTGCACCTGCTTGCCGAGCACGTCCTCCACCTTCGCGCCCGCGCACGCGACGAATGACAGCGCCGTCCCCGGGTGCGCCTTGGCGTACAGCTCCGGGTAGGCGTTGGCGCTGCGCAGGCACGCCCCGCTGGACCCGTACGAGCCCGCGCCGTCGCCGGAGGAGTAGGAGTCGCCCAGTGCGACGTACTTCTGCGTCGCGGCGTTGGCGGGCGAGAGGCTGCCCGCGGCGACGACAGCGCCTGCCGCGACGGTGAGCGCCAGGGCCGCGGCGCTGCGGCGGATCTTGGTCATCTGCTGTTCTCCTCGGCGGTAGGCCACGCCCGTCCGGTGTGATCCGGTGCACAGGATAGGCACGGGTGTCGGCGGCCCGGCATCGGCAGAACTACGTAAAAGCGCTCGGTCCCGGGTTGACGGTGACGTGGTCCACTGCGACTATGCCTAACGACTGTTAGGGAGTGTGCGATGGTTCCGGACAGCCCCACCCCGGCCGCCGGTGCCCCGGACGGGGAGCTGCGCGGGACGGGTCGGACGCGGCTCGGCGTCGAGCTGACGAGGTGTGTCGGCAGGCGCCGGGAGGTGGCCGAGGCCCGGCGACTGCTGGGCTCCGGGCGGCTGGTGACGCTGGCGGGCCCCGGCGGGGTCGGCAAGACCCGGCTCGCGGCCCTCGTGGCCCAGGAGGCGGCGCCCGACCACCGCGACGGGGTCCTGCTCGTGGAGCTGGCGGAGTTGCGCGACGGCGCGTCGCAGGCCGACCTGGTGGCGCAACTGCTGGGGCTGCGCGCCCAGTCGGGGCGCTCGGCCACCGGGAGGGTGCTCGACCACCTGCGGGAGCGCGCGGTGCTGCTGGTGCTGGACAACTGCGAGCACCTGGTGGACGACTGCGCCACCTTCGTCCACCGGGTCCTGACCGCGTGCCCCCGGGTGGCGGTGCTGGCCACCAGCAGGCAATCCCTCGGTGTACCGGGCGAACAGGTGCTGCGAGTGCCGCCGCTGTCGGTCCCGGGTCCCGGGGACACCCCGCCGCTGGAGCTGTTGGCCCGGTACGACGGCGTGCGGCTCTTCGTGGACCGGGCCACCGCCGTGCACCCGGGGTTCCGGATCACCGAGGGCAACCGCGCGGACGTGGCGCGGCTGTGCGGGCGGCTCGACGGCCTGCCGCTGGCGATCGAGCTGGCCGCGGCGCGCATCCAGGGCCTGTCGCCGCGGCAGATCTCGGAGCGGCTTGGCAACAGCCTGGCGCTGCTGACCAACGGCAGCCGCACCGCGCCGGAGCGGCAGCAGACCCTGCGGACGACCGTCGACTGGAGCCACGGGCTGTGCTCGGAGGTCGAGCGGCTGGTGTGGGCGCGGCTGTCGGTCTTCGCGGGCTCGTTCGACCTGGCGGCGGCCGAGCACGTGTGCGCGGGCTCCGGGGTGGACGCGGCCGCCGTGTGCGGTGTCGTCGACGCCCTGGTGGACAAGTCCGTGCTCCAGCGCGTGGAGGTCGACGACGGCGACGCCCGGTACCGGATGCTGCAAGCCCTGCGGGAGTACGGCCACGAGCGGCTGGAGCGCTCCGGCGCCCTCGGCGGGGTGCTGCGCGGGCACCGGGACTGGTTCGACCGGCTCACCCACCTGGCCGACGCGCGGTGGGCGGGCCCGGAGCAGTCGCGGTGGGCGCGGCGGCTGCGGTGGGAGCAGGCGAACCTGCGGGCCGCGCTGGGCTGGTCGGTCGCCGAACCCGGGCAGGCGGGGGTGGCGCTGCGCATGGCGGCCCGGGTCGACGAGCACTGGACGCTGCTGGGCCTCGACGCCGAAGCCCAGCGGTGGCTCGACCGCGCGCTGGCCGCCGCCCCCGCCGACCACCCCGATCGCCCGTTCGCGCTGGCCACCGCCGCGCTGCACGCCCTGTGGTGCTGCGACCTGGAAGCCGCGTCCGCGTCGCTGACCGAGGCGGAACGGCTCGCCGCCGCGATCGGCGACGACCTGCTCACCGCGCAGATCACCAGCGTCCGCGTCCTGGAGGTGATGCTGCGCCGCGACCCCCGGGCGGCGGACCTGGCCGAGGAGTGCGTGCCCGTGCTGCGCGCCCACGGCGACCTGCGCCGCGAACTGCGGACCCTGGCGCTGCACGGCATCATCGCCGCCTACAACGGCGACCTGGGCACCGGCCGGGAGAAGCTGCGCCGCGTGATCGCACTCGGCGAAGCGGGCGGCGGGAGCCACTACCGCGACATGGCCCTGTTCGGCCTCGCCCTCATCGAGGTGAAGTTCGGCGACGTGGGCGCCGCGGCCGCCGCGGCCCGCACCGCCCTCGCGTCCAGCACGCTGGACAGCCCGTTCGGCGACGCCTTCCACCTCGAAACCCTCGCCTGGGCCGCCTGCAAGCGCGATCAGCACGAGCGGGCCGCGACCCTGTTCGGCGCCGCGGCCACCGCCTGGGAACTCCTCGCGTCCCCCATCGCGCACCTCGTGGCCCGCCCGCACCGGGAGTTCACCGAGATCACCAGGCAAGCACTGGGCGACCGGCGGTTCGACAGCGCCCACAGCCGGGGACGGGCACTGCCGCCGGAACGGGCGCGGCGCCACGCACTCGACGACACCCCGGCTCCCGGCCCGGAGCGCAACCCCCTGTCCAAGCGGGAACGGGAGGTCGCCGGCCTGGTGGCCCGGGGACTGTCCAACCGCGACATCGCCGCCCGGCTCCTCATCTCACCGCGCACGGCCGAGACCCACGTCCAGCACATCCTCGTCAAGCTCGACTTCACCAAGCGCTCCCAGATCGCGGTGTGGGTCACCCTCCGACAGGACGAGACCGCGGAAACCACCGGGGGTGACGCTCCCCCCGCGGCGTGAGCCCCCGGTCACCGACACCCCGGCGCGGGCAATTCCGTTGCCGGGGTCCGCGGTCGCCGACATCCTGATCGGCAGGAGGTGGTACGGATGCCCGGTGTCCTGGTGGACCTGTCGGTGCGCGACCTGCGCCCGAGCGATCTGGAGTGGTGTTCGTGGTCCGGCACGGCGCTGCACCTGACCCGGGTCGCGCACGAGTTGGAGCGCGCTCGGACCGGCGCGGTGGATTACCTGGCGGTGTGCCCGCCGTCCGACCTGCCCGTGGCGATCGGCGGGGTCGACTACGAGGTGTGCCCGGGGGCGGGAACCCTGTGGCAACTGACCGTGCACCCGGCGCTGCGGTCGTGCGGGATCGGCAGCCTCCTGATTCGCGCGGCCGAACAGCGCATCACCGCCCGGGGCCTGGATCGCGCGGAGTTGAAGGTGGAGGAGAACAACCCCCGCGCCCGGGCGCTGTACGAGCGGCTCGGTTACACCGCCTACGGCCGCGAGCCCGACGCCTGGGACGAGGAAACCCCCGACGGCGTGATCCAGCGGTACGAGACGGTGTGCGCGGTGATGCGGAAACCGCTGCCGTGACCGGCCCGTCCATCGCGCCGGGCGGGATGCCACTGCCCACCGCACGCGGACACGCCCCGGCCCACGCGGTGGCGGGCCGGGGCGTGTGGCGGGTCAGGGCTTGAAGAGCAGGTACTCGTAGGTGAAGCCGGAGCCGCAGTTGGAACCCTGGCGGGTGGCGGTGTAGGACCAGCCGGTGGGCGGGTAGCAGGCCCAGACCCCGTTCACCGGGATGACGATCTTGTACTCGTAGGTCAGGCCCGAGCCGCAGTTGGTGCCCTGGCGGACGCCGTAGTAGGTGTGGCCGGACAGGACCGTGCACATCCAGGTGCCGGTGCTGGGGGTGGAGAGGTTGTACTCCCACGACAGGCTGGAGGTGTTGCAGTTGCTGCCCTGGCGGGCGCCGGTGTAGGACCAGCCGGACGGGACGGTGCAGGCCCAGAGGCCGTTCGAGGGTGCGGTGACGTTGTACTCGTAGGAGAAGCCACCGCAGTTGCTGCTCAGGCGCACGCCGGTGTAGGTGCTGCCCGCCGGGACCGAGCACGCCCACACCCCGCTGATCCCGGCGGGTGCCGCCGACGCCGTCGCGGGCGCCAGGCCCAGCGCCAGCAGCACGACACCGAACGCGAACCCGAGCAACCGCCTGCAACTCGACACGAGGAATCCTTCCGTCAGCGGAACGCTTGCCGGTCGAGCAAACCAGGCGCCGCACCGGTGATCATCCGCCACCGGGGTGGTGCGGGCCGCCATTGGGGTGATCACACCGGAACCCCTGTGGCAGAACAGGTTGCGCCGATCTGGCCGCTGTCAGACACCCCGGCGGGTCACGTCGCGCCGGGGGACACCCCGCGCGTTCAGCGCCCGGTGAGCGGTGGTTGTCCGGCGGGTCAGCGGGGTGCGGCAGGCGAGCACGCACAGCCAGCGCCCGCCCGCGGGTGCTGCCCCGGTCCTGTGCTCGCGTCCGCCCACGGCAGGCACCAGGTCGGGCGTGTGCCCGCCGCGGGGGTCGTGCCGGGCCTACGCGGGCGGCGCGTCGAGCGCCTCCGCGTCCACGAGCAGCCGGTGGGCCTCGTCGTAGCGGTCCGGTGCCACCAGCAGCCGCTGCTCCACCACGCCGATCGAACCCTCGAGCGACGCGTCGTGCGCGTGGGCGAGGTGGTGGTGGATGCCCGCCTCGGCCAGCACCGAGGCCGCGAACGACAGCAGCACGGGGTTGTTGGACCTGATGATCTCTCGCACGTCCACCTCACTGGTCACCGGTCGTGCCCGGGAGCGCCGGGCACGCGTCGACCCCAGGGTAGCCGGATCTCAGCCGGTGGCGGCGCCAGCCGGGTGGGCATCCGCCCTGATCAGGGCACGCGGCTCCCGGCAGGGACCTGGCCCGCGCCGGTCGGTTCGGGCGCGAACGCGGGCACCGGCGGCACCGTGACCGTCTCGGGCTCCGCGCCGCCGGTGGTGTCCGAACGGGCGCGCAACCAGCCGATGACCCGCCTGCCGCAGTCGATCATCGGCAGCTCGACCCACCGGTAGAGCACCTCGGCCATGGCCAGCGACACGAACAGGATCGCCACCGCCGTCCTGGTGCGCCCGTCCTGCAGCGTCGGCACCGAGGACAGCACCACGATGGCGGCGATGTGCTGCACCAGGTAGAGCGAGTACGACCGCTGCCCCAGCCACACCATCGGCCGCAGCGACAGCAGCCACGCCGCCAGCCCGCGACCGGGGGCGATGGCGGCGATCAGCGCGACGACCGGCAGGGCGTAGATCGCGATCGCCGTGACCTCGCCCACCTGCCGGATGCCCCACGGCAGGGCCAGGTGCGCGCAGACGAACACCAGCGCCGCCGCCGTGGCGGCCACCGGGTGGGTCACCCAGCGCAGCGCGGCCCAACCGCGCGGGTCGTGCAGCACGATCGCCAGCACGCAGCCCGCCAGGATGACCTCGTAGTGCACCGTCAACCCGCCCATGGTCGACGTCATGCCCAGCGCCAGCGCGATCGCGGCCAGCGCCAGGCCGAGCCTGCGGCTGAAGCGCATGGCGGGCACGGCGAACACCAGCAGCGGCCACACCAGGTAGAACTTCTGCTCCACCCCCAACGTCCACGACTGCCCGTAGAGGTGCACCGGCCCCACCCAGTGCAACGGCCCCGGCGCGACCAGGTCGTTGTTGAACGTCAGGTAGAGCGGCAACTGGTCGGGCAGCAGCGCGAACGCCGGTTCCCGCCGCAACCACAGCAGCACCACGACGAACGCGAGCACGACGAAGTACACCGGCATGATCCGGAACGCCCGCCGCAGGTAGAACTCCCGCAGCGACACCCGACCCGTGCGCGATTCCTCGCGCAGCGCCAGCGTGGTGATGAGGAAACCGGTGAGCACGAAGAACAACTGCACCCCGGCCCAGCCGGACAGCCAACCCCAGGACGGCCCACCGAAGTGCACGAGGATGACCATCGCCGCCGCGACGGCCCGCAGCCCGTCCAGGGCGGGGAACCGTCGCAGTGCCAAGTACTCGGCATGGCTCATCATCCGCACGCGCGCACTCCTCATCCCCCTGTGACGAGAGGGCACCTTATACCACGGGCAGGCCCCGGTTTCGCCTGGCCCACGCGGTGAAGAACCCTCCGATCGCCACGCCACCCCGACGGCTCGTGGCCACCCGACGAACGTTCTCCGCCGAACGACAACGCTCCGAACACCGGCCAGTCGCCACCCCGAGTCGGCCACCCGCACCAGAACCGCGCCGACGAGCAGCACCGCCGCCCCGACCAGTTGCGCCGGTCCGAGGCCCTGCCCGAGCAGCAGCCAGGCCAGCGCGGCGGCAACCAGCGGCTCCACCAGGGCCAGCACGCTCGCCAGGGCCGGGGACAGGTAACGCAGCGCACACAACCCGGCCAGGTAGGGCAGCACGGTGCCGACCACGCCCAGTACCACCAGCACCACCAGCACCGGCACCCACAGACCCATAAGTCCCACCGGAGCGCCCCAGGACGGGCCACACAGCCGGACGCTCACCGCGAGAACCGCTGCCCGCCCCCCGAACCCACCGGCACAGCCGCATCCACCCCGCAACCGCCAGCCCACCCACCCAGGCACGACATCGGCGCAGCCGCCAACCACCCCGGTCCGGGTGCCAACCGCCCGAACCCGCCAGCGCATCGCCATCCACCCACCCGGGCACCCCCACCAAAACCCCGGGCCCTTAGGACCTGGTCTCAAAACTCGGCGTGTCGCCAGGTGGACCAACGGCCTGCCCCTGGCTCCGCACCGCCCGCCTGTGGGCCCGGTCCGACAGACCGGAAGTCCGTCAGGGAGAATGGGGGCCAGTGCCCGCCCTCTCGACCTGGAGCATTTGATGCCGCAAGGGACCGTCCGTTGGTTCGACGCCGAACGGGGTTTCGGCTTCCTCGCGCCCGAGGACGGCTCGCCGGACGTGTTCGTGCACGCCTCCGAGATCGTCGAGGACGGCGGCGCGAAAATGCTCCGCGAGGGTCAGGCCGTCGTGTTCGAGGTCGGCGAGAACGACCGCGGGCCCCAGGCGCTGCGCGTTCGCGTCACCGCCGATGCGGCCACCGGCAGCGCCGTGGGCCTGCTCGGCACCGTCAACTGGTACGAGCCGGGCAAGGGGTACGGCTTCGCGTCGCCGGACGGCGGCGGCGCCGACATCTTCGTGCACAGCTCCGCCATCGTGACCGGCGGCGTGGTCACCGAGGGGCAGCGGGTGGCCTTCCTGATCGTCGAAGGCGAGCGCGGCCCGCAGGCCGGGCACGTGATCCCGCTGGGAGCAGGGGCAGGCTCACCCGCTGCGGCCGGTGTCGCGGACGGTGCCGACGGCACGGTGGCCTGGTACGACGAGGACAAGGGCTTCGGCTTCATCAACCCCGACTCCGGCGCCGGGGACATCTTCGTTCACGCCCGGGCCCTGGCCGAGGGGCTGACGTGGCTCGCGGAGGGCGACCGCGTCGCCTACGAGGTGGCCAGTGGGGACAAGGGCCCGCAGGCCCGCGACGTGCACCTGGTCCGGGGCGCCGAGCCCCAGACGGCGCCGCAGCGGTCGGCACCTGCCGCGGCCGCAGGGCCTGCCGCGCGGGACGTGCCCGCACGAGGCGGCGAGGGCGTCGTCGCGCGCTACGACGGCGACCGCGGCTTCGGCTTCATCACCCCGGACGCAGGCGGCGACGATCTCTTCGCCCACGTGTCCGTGATCATGGGGTCGGAGCCGCTGCAGAAGGGTGACCGGGTCCGGTACGCGGTGCGTCACAGCGACCGGGGCCCGCAGGCCGACCGCGTCGAACGCCTCTGAAGGGGCAGCTTGTCCGGTCGGCATCGTGGCCTGCCCGCCCGGCCGTGGTGGCCGCGCACGGTCGGGTTCGTGTCCAGCAGCGGCTCGAACAGCATGCTGTCGTGGGTGTTTGCCACCGACAACACGATGTGCGGCGGTAGCCCGTTCGCGTCGCACAGAACGTGGTACTTCGAGCCGGTTCCACCCCGGTCAGTGGGGCTGCGGCCGGTCAGCTCGCCCCCTTTTCGACCGCACCGACACCGCGTCGATGCAGCCGGTGTCGAGCACCGTAAGCGGAACCGCTCGCATCACCACACCAGAAATCCCGGCCTCAACAACACGGCAAGCCGGCCCGGCCGGGTACGCCGCGAGCCAAAGCACGCGAGCTACCGAGAGGGAAGCACGCAGAACTCGTTGCCGTCAGGATCAGCCATGACCACCCACTCGACCCCACCCTGACCGATGTCCAGCCGCCGCGCCCCAAGGGAGACCAGCCGGTCGACCTCCGCCTGCTGATCACCACCGGCACCCGGAACGAGGTCGAAGTGCAACCGGTTCTTCCCGGTCTTCGCCGCCACCGGCGGCCCGCCCCAGGTGAGCTTCGGACCGCCCAGGGGTGAGCGGATCGCGGTCTCCCGGTCCTGGTCCCAGACCAGCGGCCACCCCAGCGCCGCACTCCAGAAGTAGCCGACTTCCTGCGACCCGTCGCAGGCGAGCGCCCCGACGAAACCGCATTCGGCGAGGAAGTCGTTGCCCGGTGCGATGACGCAGAACTCGTTGCCCTCGGGGTCCGCGAGCACGACGTGCCCCTCCTCGGGCCGCTGGCCGACGTCGATGTGCCGGGCGCCGAGGTCGAGCGCCTTGGCCACCGTCCCGCGCTGGTCGTCCGGCGAGGTGCTGGTCAGGTCGAAGTGCGCCTGGTTCTGCCCGGTCTTGCGCTCCTGGCTCGGCAGGAACCGGACCCGGAACCCGGTGTCGTCGCCCGGCAGGAGCGCGACGCCGTCCCGGGGGTCGTCGACGTGTTCCCAGCCCAGGACGCCCGCCCAGAAGCGGGCGAGGCCGCGGGGGTCGTTCGCGTCGAAGCAGAGCGCGTGGAGGTGGCAGGTCATCGGCTCCGCACCTCCGATCTGTAGGCGGACCGGGTGCCGTGCCCGTGGGGGCGCAACGCTAGGCGCTCGGAGATCCCCGCGCACGGCAATAAGCCGACCCGGTGCCGTCAGTGCCGGTGGTGCTCGTGGGCGTCGAGGTCCTCCCACGGTGGCAGCGGATCGTCGTACTGCCGCCAGGCGGTGGGGCCTTCGGCGAGTTCGGCGTCGGTGAGCAGGGCCGGGTCGAGGCGACGGCGTGGTTCTGCCCGGTCGAGGTCGATGCCGATGAACACCAGTTCCTGGCGGGCGGTGTGGTCGTCGAGGAGTTCGCCGGGTTCGATGGTGAGGGTGGGTCCTGCCTGCGACCAGACCGCGAGGGTGTCGGGGCGGGTGGCGAGGTGGCAGAAGCCCTTGCTGCGCACCACTCCCTCCCAGTCGGCCAGGGCGGCGGCGAGGCGGGCGGGGTGGAAGGGGCGGTCGGCGCGGTAGGTGACCGAGCGGATGCCGTACTCCTCGGTCTCGGGGGTGTGCGAGCCCGCCAGCTCCTCGGCCCAGCCCGCTGAGGTCGCGGCGGTGACCGGGTCGTAGCGGCCGGTGTCGAGGACCTCGGCGAGGTCGATCGTGCCGCGGTGGGAGTGCAGGAGCCTGGCGTTCGGGTTGAGCTTGCGGAGCAGGCCCTCGGTGGTGGCGAGTTGTTCGGCGGTGACGAGGTCGGTCTTGTTGAGGACCAGGACGTCGGCGAACTCGACTTGGTCGACCAGCAGGTCGGAGATGCCGCGTTCGTCGCCGTCGGCGGCGGCGAGGTCGCGTTCGTCGAGCCGGTCGCCGCGCTGGACCTCGGCGAGGAAGCCCGCGGCGTCGACGACGGTGACCATGGTGTCCAGGCGGGCGTGGTCGGACAGGCTGGTGCCGTCGTCGAAGGTCCACTCGAAGGTCGCCGCGACCGGCATGGGCTCGGAGATCCCGGTGGACTCGATCAGGATGGTGTCGAAGCGGCCCTCGCGGGCCAGCGCCCCGACGCTGTCGAGCAGGTCTTCGCGCAGGGTGCAGCAGATGCAGCCGTTGGTCAGCTCGACCAGCCGCTCCCCGCCGCGGCCGGAGACGAGCGCGGCGTCGATGTTGACCTCGCTCATGTCGTTGACCACCACGGCCACCCGGCGGCCCTCCCGGTTGGCCAGGACGTGGTTGAGCAGGGTGGTCTTGCCCGCACCGAGGAAGCCGGACAGGACGGTGACGGGAACGCGCGCATCTGCGGTCATGTGAACCTGGTCATCCTCGTGGCGGGCACGGGGCCGGGGACGCGGTACGTCAGCCCGGACCTCTACGGAAACGACAATCGTTTCCGTTAGAGTAGCCCATGCGCCCGACTCCGAGGAGCGGCCGTGCCTCGGCGGGATGCTTGACCAGGTGTCGCGAGCACTGTGTTCGGTGCCGCGGAACAGGCGGTGGAAAGTTCCCCGGCACCGGGCCGAGCCCCCTCGCCGATGCCGGGGAAGAGGTCTCAGTGGTCGTCGTAGTGGTCGCCGTGTTCGGCGTGCCGGTGACCGTCGTGCAGGTAGTCGACGTGGTCGCCGTGGGGGACCGTCTGGTGGCCGCAGTCCGCGCTGTGGCGGTGGTCGTGGCCCTCGTGCACGGTGTGGCCCGCGGGTTCGCACTCGTCCCAGTGACCGTCGTGCTTGCGGTGCAGGTGGCCGTCGTGGGCGTACTCGACGTGGTCGCCGTGGTTGACGGCCTGGTGGCCGCAGTCGTCGCCGTGCACGTGGTCGTGGCCGGTGTGCTCCAAGTGGGTGGTCATGATCTGCCTCCTGTTACCCGTGTGTAGCAAGGTTGTTGACGCAGAGTAGCAACGTATTCCAGATCATGCATGTTTGCGCGCCCTCTCGATCCGGTGAACCGGACCGGCCCGACCGCGCGCGCTGGTAATGTGAAGTCGTCATGGGGGATGACTCGGGGACGTTCGCAGCCCACCGCCGCACCGCGGGCGGCATCAGCTTCACCGACGTGGGGGAAGGCCCGGTCACGCTGTTCGTGCACGGGGTCTTCACCAACGGCAGGCTCTGGCGCAATTGCGTGCGGCTGCTGTCGGACCACCGCCGCTGCGTCACCGTCGACCTCCCCGGCCACGGTCACACACCACCGGTGGGGGAGCCGTCGGTGTGGGGCCTGGCCGACGCTGTCGGCGCGGTCATCCGGGAGCTGGACCTGCGCGGGGTCCACCTCGTCGGCAACGACACCGGGGGCGCCGTCGCCCAGGTCGTGCTCACCCGGGAACCGGAGCGGTTCGCGTCGTTCGCCCTCACCAACTGCGACACCGAGGGCAACTTCCCGCCACCGGCGTTCCGCCCGGCCGTCTGGGCGGCCAGGGCGGGCCTGCTGCGCGCGGGCGCCCCGCTGGCCAGGCTGCCCAAGCTCGCCAAGCAGCTCTACCGCACCGGCTACCAGAACGTCTCCGCCGTCCCCGACGACGTGATCACCGACTACCTGACCCCCATCCTGGGCAACCCGGGAGGCGCCCGCTTCACGGCGGCCCTGCTGTCGTCGATGACCCCCGGGCAACTCGCGCCGATCCGCCCCCTCCTCGGCGCGTGCGAGGTGCCCACCGCCATCGTGTGGGGCACCGGCGACATCTTCTTCCACCGCTCCTGGGCCGACTGGCTCGTCGACCTCATCCCCGGCGCCACCGGCGTCGTCGAGGTCCCCGGAGCCCGGCTGTTCTTCCCGGACGAACGCGCGCGGGAACTCGTCGACGCCCTGGAGGACCACTGGAAGCGCTGACCGACGAACCGCCGGAACGCAATCGTTGAGCAGGAAGGCGAACCCGGTGCTGGTGACCCCGCTCCGACCCGCCACCCGCGTGGAGCGCCCCCACCCGGCCCCAGAGGATCGGGAGCAACCCCCGGGCGGATGAGCGGCACTGCGCTCCGGAGCCGCAGCGCAGGCCGGATCACCATCGGCCGCGGTGCCCGCTCACCCGATCCCGTGGGTCAGTGCTTGCTCGCGTAGCGTAGGACCACCACGCCCCCGGCGAAGCGGCGTTCGTCGATCAGGTCGAGGTCGACGTGGACGCCTTCGGGGAAGAAGCGCTTGCCGCCGCCCACCAGCACCGGGCACACGATCTGGTGGTACTCGTCGACGAGGCCCGCGCGGATGGCCTGCGCGGCGAGGTCCGGTCCGTCGACGGTGAGGTCGTGGTCGGTTTCGGCCTTGAGGCGGCGGACGGCGTCGGGGTCGAACTCCCGGACGAGGCGGGTGCGGGCGCTGGACACGTCGGTCAGGGTGCGGGAGTGGACGACCTTGTCCGTCGCCTGCCACTGCCGTGCCCACTCCAGCACCACCGGTGGCTGGTCGGGCACGTCGTACGCCGTTTCCCAGTACAGCATCGTCTCGTACATCCGGCGCCCGTAGAGGAACGTGCCCACCGATGCGGCGAGTTCGTTGATGTGGCCGTGCAGTTCCTCGTCGTCGGGGGCGCCCCACGCGAACTCGCCGTTCGCGTCCTCGACGTACCCGTCCAGCGACGTGATCATCGAGTAGACCAGCTTGCCCATCGCGGCTCCCATCCGAAGGTCGTGGGCAGATCATCCACGACACCGGTCGCCGGTCAGCCCGCGGTGGCGGCGACCGACCAGCAGGCGGCGGTGAAGCGGACCTCCGCGCCGTGCACGAACGGGTCGAAGGCGCCGCGGATCGCCTCCACCACCCGGACCCGGGTCTGCTCGTCCTCCTTCTGCAGGGCCAGGCCGACGGGGCCGAGCAGGCTCAGGTAGCGGTCCAGCTCCGGTTCCGGGAAGGCGCAGACCACGTCGAGCGGCCGGACGTCGACGCCGGTCCACCCGCTCCCGTCGAGGACGCTGCGCACCCGGTCCGCGTCCCCGAAGGCGAACTGGCCGGGCCCGTCCGGGTTCCGGGCGGGCAGGTTCGGCAGGAGCGGTGCCGCGGCCCGCTCCGCCGTCGTCATGAACGGGTTGTCCGCCGCGCCGCGCCACACGACCGCGCGGAGCTGCCCGCCACCGCTCACCGCGCGGCGCAGGTTCTCGAAGGCCCGGACCGGGTCCTGGAAGAACATCACGCCGAACCGGGAGACCACCAGGTCGAAGGACGCGGGCTCGAACGGGTGCACCTGCGCGTCGGCCTGGACGAAGGTCGCCCCCGGCTCGGTCCGCGCCCGGGCCACGGCGATCACCGGTTCGGAGATGTCGACGCCGACGCACGGCTTCCCCAGGGCCCGGGCGATGGCCGCGGTCACCCCGCCCGTCCCGCAGCCCACGTCGAGCACGCGGCCGGGGGAGGCGTCCCGCGCGGCGTCGACCAGCAGGTCCTGCAGCGGCTGGAACATCGACTCCAGCAGTCCCTGCGCCCGCACCCAGGACTGCCCGGCCGACCCGCCCCACAGCGCGGCCTGCTCGCCGTTGGTCTCACGCACGTCCATCCCCACTCCTTGTCCTCGTCCACCCGACAGCCCTACCCTGTCACTTCAAGCTGACTTGAGGTCAAGGTGCGATGGCGGAACTGGACATCACGGCGGTGGCCCGCAGCTCCGGCCTGCCCGCCTCGACGCTGCGGTACTACGAGGAACGGGGGCTGATCGCCTCGACCGGCCGCAACGGCCTCAAGCGCGTCTTCGACGAGGGGGTCCTGGAACGCCTGGCCCTGATCGCGGTCGGCCGGGCCGCGGGCTTCACCCTCGACGACATCGCCCGCATGTTCGGCCCGGACGGCCGACCCGCCCCCGACCGGGCGGTGCTCACCGCCAAGGCCGACGAACTCGACGCGACCATCGCCGACCTCACCGCCGTGCGCGACGGCCTCCGCCACGCCGCGGCGTGCCCGGCCCCCAGCCACCTGGAGTGCCCCACCTTCCGCGGCATCCTCGCCGCCGCGGGCACCCTCCGGGCACCCGGGAAGCGGGTCCGGCGGTAGCCCTGCGGCTCACTGGAACAGGGCGATCGGGCGCACCAGGAGTTCGCCGCGCTCGGCGTTCCACGACTGCACCCGGCCCAGCGCCTGGGCCTTGAACGCGTCGGGCGGGATGTCCTCGCGGCGCAGGCTCTCGGTGCGGCAGTCCAGGCGCACGTGGGCACCCGCCGTCCCGTACGGGGCGACGAGGGTGGTGCGGCCGTCCTCGGTGCCCACCAGGCGGAAGCGGCCCTTGAGCAGGACGTAGGTGTCGACGTCCTGCAGGCGCACCCGGTGCGGGTGGTCCGGGCCCAGCGCCTGCGCCAGCGCGTCGCTGCGGGTGATCGTGCCCGTGGTGAGGTCCACCCGGACCATCCCGTTGCCGGTGGTGAGGCTGCGCAGCACGACGCCGATCAACTCGACCGGGTCGGCGGACTTGATGTAGATCTCGGTGCGCTCCCGGCTGCGGGTGTGGCCGCCCGAGGCGCCGAACCTGATCGCCTCCATCGACATTCGGCCCTCCGAGGCACTGCCGACGATGTCCTGCACTTCCTTCTCGACCGCTTCGCTGAACCCGTTGGCGCGCGCGATCTCCAGCACCGACTCGTCGCGCAGGTAGAGCATGATGCCCGGGCTGTTGGACGACTCGGCGTAGCGGTGGCGGGCCCGCCACATCAACCAGGCGGTCACCAGCGCCACCACCAGGGCCAGCGCGGTCACCCCCCACACCAGCACCCGGAACAGCCAGATGGACCACCACAGCGACCAGTCAACAGCCACGGACACCCCTCACCGCGTCGACCAGCGACCCGCCGGTGGCGTCCACCAGCGCGCCACCGGTGGCCTCGGCGACCCGGCGCAGCTCCACCGGGTCCGCCGCGCCGATCCGCACCGCGAACAGCGGCGGCGCCGGTCGGGGCAGCCCGGCCAGCAGGTCGTCGGCGCTGATGCCCGCGTTGTTCTCCCCGTCGGTCACCAGCACCACCGAGGTGGGATTGCGGGCGTAGGCCTGCCGCACCGCCGACCAGATCGCCGTGTTCCGCCCGAAGTCATCCGGGGCGACGGCGGCGGCGAGCCGGTCGAGGTCCGGCTGCCCGCGCACGGTCACGGTCCGCTCGTCGAGCGGCTGACCGGCGAAGCGCACCACGGTCAGCGTCTCGCCGGGGTGGAACCGGGCGAAGCCGCCGGTGCCGGTGCCGCTCAGCGCGCCGAACACCGACCGCAGACCGGCCGCGCGCTCGCCCGCCATCGACAGGGAGAAGTCCAGCACGAACACCACGTGCGCGGTGGTGGGCTCGTCCCAGGCCGCCAGCAACCGGTCCAGCACGTCCGCGCTCTCCGGCAGGAACATGCCCGTGCCGACGTCGGTGCTCAACCGCTGCTCGCGCGGCACCGCCGGGTCCACCGGTCTGCGCGCGGTGGTGGCCATGATCCGCTGCTGGTGCGCCGGGTCGAGCAGCCACGCCACCACCCGGTCGTAGGCGGCGCGCTCGCCCGGGTCGAGCAGCAGCAGCGGGAAGTCCGACAGCACCACGCCGTCGCGCGGGTAGACCAGCTCCAGCGGTTCGTCCAGCGAACCCGATGCGTTGAGCGTGAGCAGCGCCGACTCGTGGTCGACCACCCCGTCGAGCCGGTCCGCCCTCGCGGCGAACTCCGCGGCCGGGTCGGGGCCGGTCGGCTCCTGCCCGGACCGCAGACCGGCCAGGCGGTCGCAGGTCACGTCCTCGGCGCGCAGCGCCTGCCCGGTGCCCGCCGCGGCCGTCGCCAGGCCGAGCAGGGCGGTCAACCCGACGTCGGACCGGTGCGGGTCCGGCACCGCCAGCCGCAGCTCCCCCGCCGCGACCCGGTCGGCGACGTCGGCCCAGCTCGGGCGCGCGGACACCGCCCGCAGCCGCCGCGCCGCCGCCGGGCGCAGCCCGACGACCACGGGGGAGACCATCGTGCTGGTGGACAGCGGAACCGGCCCGCCGCGGCCCGCCCGCAGCCTGAACAGCGCCTCCGACCCCACCCAGGCCAGGTCGTGCCCCGACGCGCCGGGAGCCGGGCCGGTGCCGACGTCCCGGCTGTCGCGCAGGTCGAGCACGAGGTCCACCCCGGTGTCGCGGCGCAGGTCGGCCAGCAGCGGACCCAGGTCGCCCAGCTCCCGGTCGGCGAGCACGGTCAGCCGCACCGGGTCACCGGTGTCCGCCGTGCACCCGACCAGGGCCGAGGCCACGAGCAGCGCGCACAGCGCCCACCGGGTCAGCACCGCCCCACCGTCTTGATCATCTTCTCCAGCAGGTCCAGCGGGGGCAGGAAGGTCTCGGTGTCGCCGATCCCGGAGACCGGCATCGGCAGTCGCTTCTCCCGCAGGAACGCGCCGAACTCGCCGCTGGTGCTGACGTCGTCAGTCTCGAACACCCGGAACCCCAGCTCCAGCGCTCGACGGCGCAGCCGCGGGTCGTTGGTGACCAGCTCGCCGACCCGCTCCCCGTTCGGCGTCAGCGCGATCAGCTCCGGCACCGCCTGCACCTGGTCCTCCGGGTAGAGCAGCACCCGGTCGGAGTCCGGCCCACCGTGCAGGTCCTTGGTGCGCACCTGGTGGGCGAGGAACTGGTGCTCGTAGAACACCGACACCGGGGCCAGCCCCCGGCCCTCCGGCGCCAGGTACGCCTGGGCCATGTCGTCGCCGGGGAAGCCCTGCGCGGTCAGCAGCGGCCGGATCTCCTCGGCCAGCGCGACCGCCTCGGCCTCGTCGGCGGGCGGCCTGCGGTCGTTCACGGCGAAGGCCGCCATGCCCATGTAGGTGCCCGCGGAGTTGGAATAGCAGACGTCCGACGTCTGGGCGAGCACCCGGTTGCCGTTGCCCAGGGGCGCGTCCCCGCCCAGGCCCTGCCAGGTCTTGCCCGCCCTGGTCAGGCCGAGGAACCCGGCGAGGTTCACGTTGTAGTACATCGGCGGCTCGACGCCCGGCTGGGGCGTCGCCACCCCGGCCTCGACCAGCGCGTCGGCGTAGGCGCGGTAGGTGCCCAGCACCACGGGGGAGAAGAACGGCTTGTGCGGCTTGACGAACCTGCGCTCGGCCTTGCGCTGCTGCTTGATCAGCAGCGCCGCGGGCTGGCCGGACGGGAAGACGAAGTCGTAGCCGCCGAGGTCACCGGTGGCGACCTCGCGCGAACCCGTCGCGGTCAGATGCACCTGGATGCCGTTCTCCATCAGCACCCTGCGCACCACGGCGTCGTTGAAGAAGTCCTCCTTGGAAGCCATCTTCGCCTCCACCACGACGACGTCGGGGATCGGCGCGGTGACGCCCCCGTTCGTCGACAGCGTGATCGCCCCGACCACGGCGACCAGCACCGCGGGCACGAGCACCCAGGTGAACCGCTTGCGGCGCAGCACCGATCGCGGGCGCACCACCAGCAGCGTCGGTTCCTCGGCCACGACCTCCCCTTCCCCCTCGGCAGCCGTGCCGTCCCCCGGGGGTGACCTTATCGACGGAACCTCGGTTTGTGGAAGTGTCCGCGCCGGTCACCGCGAACCGCCGGGGGCGCGCGGTCAGGGGCGGGCGGCCCAGGGGTTCACGGCCAGCCGCCCGGTGTTCCCGAGGTCGATCCCGCCGTCCGGGGCGACGAGTTGGGCGGGTTCCCCGGGGCCCGGGGTGATCTCCAGGTAGTGGCCTTCGGTGGCGGTCACCGTGGAGTCGGTCACCGTGTTGCGCCACAGGACTCGCGCCGTCACCCGCTGACCGGGGCGCACCATCACCGGCCGGGGTGGGGCGTCGTAGGCGTCCGGTGCGCTGACCGGGGCTGATCCGTTGCCGACGGTGATGTCGAGCGGGGTCCGGTTCTCGTCCAGGACCCGGACCGCCGGGTGGCCGTTCGCGGTGTAGTCGCGGGTGCCGCAGTTGGTCAGGATGATGCCGAGCGCTCGCAGGCCCGAGGCGCTGTCCACCTCGCCCGCCGTGATCGCGACCCCCGATGCCGGGCACGCGGCCGTCGTGCTGGTCGAGGGTGGGGCTGGTGGGAGGGGGATCGGCTCGGGGCCACCGCAGGCGGCGAGCAGCGCGGCGGCGCTGAGCAGTGGACCGAGGCGGCGGATCGCCGTCACCCGCACCGGGAACTCGTCACTGATCCCCAGCGACTCGGAGTGCTTGAAGCGGGCCATGTGCGTGATCGTAGTGATGTCCCACGGCGAGCAGTGCCGCATCTCGGCAACCAGGAGACGGGTGGCGGGCGGTCTTCGGGGGCCGAATTGAAATGAAAATCGTTTCCGTTAATCTGGTGGCATGCGAACCGAGGTGCTGCTGGTGGCCGGTCCGGACGACTGCGGTGTGGCCGAGGAGGTGTGGCGGGCGTGGCACGGGTCGGTCCTGGTGCGCCACGACCTGCGCGGGCTGGCCGACGGTGTGGTCCGCCGCTGGGTCGACGCGGAGGTGGAGACGGTCGAGCTGGCCCACGGCTGCGTGTCGTGCACCCTGCGGCTGGACCTGGTCCCGCTGCTCGAACGGGTCGGCGGTCGGGCCGTGGTCGCCCTGGACCCGGCCCTGGACCTCGAACACGTCTGCCTCGCCCTGGATGAGGCGGGCATCGCGGTGGCGGGCGTGGTCGCGGTGGTCGACGCGCGGACGTGGCTGGCGGATGCCACCGGCGACGAGACCATGGCCGAACGCGGCCTGGCCGCCGCGGACACCGACGAGCGCACGGTGGCCCAGGTCGTGGTCGGGCAGGCCGAGTTCGCCGACGCGGTCGTGGTGGACGGGACCGCCGACCCGGTGCTGGACGCGGTGCTCGACCGCCTCAACCCGCTCGCGCCCCGACGGGCCCGGAGCGGGCTGGACGTCGCCGAGCTGCTGGCCGCCGTGCCCGCGGACGCGCGCCGCGGTCGGGTCGACGACGGGTTCGACCCCCTGGTGTGCGGTCGACCACCGCTGGGGTCCGCCCACGGGGTGTGCGTCGTCCGCGTCGCCGAGAGCAGGCCCTTCCACCCGATGCGGCTGCACCTCGCGTTCGACTGCCTGCTGGAGGACGTCGTGCGGGTCAAGGGGCGGGTGTGGGTGGTGAGCAGGCCGGAGGCGGCGCTGTGGGTGGAATCGGCGGGCGGCGGGCTGGTCGTGCACGACCTGGGTCCGTGGCCCGCCCCGGGCGACCGCGCGCAGGAGGTCTTCGCCATCACGACCACACCCGCCGCCGCCGAGCGCGTCGCGGGTGCCCTGCGCGCCGCCCTCGCCACCGACGAGGAGTTGGCCCTCGCGGACGAACTGGAGTTCGTCGACCCGTTCGCCGAGTGGTGCGACGAAGCGGAGAGCTGCTAGCCGGACGTCGCGGTGCGGGCGGTGACCCCGGCTCTCCGGGGTGGGTTCCGGGCGGTCGGACGAGCCCGGCCACGGCCGCCGCCCGGACCTGTTCGGGGGACTGGACCTGGCCGCGGTGGACTTCGCGACCAACTTCGTGGTGAGCGGCCCGGCAGACCGCGCTGCGCGCCGAACTGGCCACCCTCGGCGCCCTGGTGCGCAGCCGGTGTGGCGGCTGCCGCTCAGGTCCAGTGCGGCGGGCGGTCCACCGAGGACGGGATGCGGGTGGCCGCGTCACCGCGGGCGGCGTTGACCTGCGACTGGGTCAGGAAGACGCAGTCGGTCAGGTCCGCTCCGCACAGGTCGGCGTCGCGCAGGTCGGCGCCGATCAGGTCGCTGTTGCGCAGGTCGGCCCCGCGCAGGTCGGCGGCGATGAGCAGGGCGCCGCGCAGGTGCGCGCCGCGCAGGTCGGCGCCGCGCAGCTTCGCGCCCATCAGGTTCGCCCCGCGGTGGTTCCTGGTCGGGCCCTTCACCCCGCCGCGCACCAGCTCGCTGGTGCGCGTCAGCAGTGCGTCGACGTCGCCGCGGACCGCGTCCACGTCCACCGCGGCGACCGCCTCCGCGCTGCCCTCGGTGAGCCTGCGCACCTTGCCCAGCGCCCGCCGCAGGTCCTCGTGCAGCGGGCGGGTGCGCGGCAGCGAAACCGCCTCGGTCAGGTACCACAGCAGCTCGTGCAGGTGCCGCATCACGCCGAACACCTCGAACATGCCCCCGGCGGTGTCCGGCGCCGTCCGCCAGTCCACACCGCCGAAGGTGACCTGGGCGACCTGCTGCCCCGCGCCGAAGCAGTCGAACACCGTGCAGCCGCGGAAACCCTCCTGCGGCAGCCGGGTGTGGACGCCGCAGCGGAAGTCCGCGAGCAGGTTCACGCACGGCCTGCCCGCGCGCTTGGTGATGGCGAAGTCCGTGGACTTCTGGAACGGCAGCGCCACGCAGCACAGCGCGAAGCACGAGCCGCAGTCGGCGCGCAGCCGGTTCAGGTCCTCGGGCGCGGTCACCGGCCCACCTCCAGCCGTCGAAGGGTTCCCGGGAGCACGTCCCGCACCGCCTCCTGCCGCGCCACCGGGTGGAAGTGGTCGCCGGACAGGACCGCGCGGCGCGGGGCGGGCTCGTCGAGCAGCCCCGCCGTGGCGCCGAGGTGGGGGTAGCAGACCACGCGGGCGGGGGCCTCGGGGGCGAGGTGGAAGCACCGGACCCGGGGGTCGACGGCGCTGGTCGGTCCAGTCATGCGGTGCTCGGGAGACGCCTCTCGCATCGGTGGGCCGCCGGGGGCTGCCCCGTTGACATGGGCGCCACCGGGGCGGTTGTCCGCCGTCGAGGGTAGACCCCGGGGCGCGGTCGGGTGACCGCACCCCGGGCTCGGTCACGAGCGGGTCGCGGGCGGTACCGGTCCGCTGACCCCGTCCGCCAGGCCACCGACGGTGACCCGCTCGTCCACCGCACCGCCCGGGGCGGGGACCTGGCCGTCGGGGCCCATCCCCGGCGGCGGACCTGCCACCGTGGCCGGGCGGTTGGCAGCAGCCACAGCCATCCCTCCACCCGTGATCGCGCCGGACACCACCGACCGCCCGGCGAGGGTGGAACCGCCCCCGTGGGACAGGACACCCCTGTTCGGAGCGGTGCCGAATCCACAGGGGACGGAACCGGGTGCCCGGTCGGAGCCCGTGTCGGTGTGGTGCGCCGATCGGTGGCCCGGTGGGCGGATCAGCCGCGCGGCGGCTCCTGCGGCGGGAACCAGCCACTCGGCGGCTGCGGGCCGTGACCCGGGGCGGGGTGGCCGGGACGCGGCTGACCCGGGTGGGGCTGCGCGGGGTACTGCGCCCCGGGTGCTGCAGGCCCGGGTGGGGGCCGCCGGGGGATCGGTCGGAGCGATCTGCGCTCACGGGCTGGGCGGCGGGGGATCGTAGAGTTCCCACCATGAGCGAGCCCGCAGGCCAGGACCGGTCGACTCGTCGTCGGCGCAGCCCCGGTACCCGGCCCACCGACGACGAGCTGCTCGACGCCGCCCGCGCGGTGTTCGCCGAGCGCGGGTTCAGGCAGGCCACGATGGACGCCGTCGCCGAGCGGGCGAACTCCACCAAACCCACCCTGTACGCGCACTTCGGCGACAAGCTGGCGCTGTACCAGGCCGCGTTCGCCCGCGAGTCCGAGGCGCTGCGGCGGTGGGTGGTGGAGGCGTACCGGTCCGCCCCCGGCCTGGACGTCGCGGGCCGGGTGCGTGTCTACGTGATGGCCCTGTTCGACTACGCCGCCGCCAACCCGCAGAGCTTCCGGATGCTCTTCGACGCCACCACGACCGACGAGACGACCACGGCGCGCCAGGCCGTGGTGGACGTCATCACCGGCCGGGTCGCCGAGGAGATCGACCAGGCCCTCGCCGACCTCGGCCGGGAACCCGGCCCCAGCCCGGCCCTGCTGGCCGCGATGATGGTCGGCCTGTGCGGCGCCGCGGCCCGCCACGCCCTGCACCACGACCTCGACCCGGGGGCGGCGGGCGAACTGGCCGCGGGCTTCATCACCGCCGCCCTCACCAGCCTGGACCCGACCGTCCTGGACGCCGTCGACCGCTGACCGACTGCCGTCTGCTCGTCCGCGCGGGGGCCTACCGCAGGTCGGCGGCACCTCTGTGGTCACCGGTGCGGGAACCGGGCCCCTGGCCCACCCCGTCGAGGGTGGGGAACCGCACCGGGGCGACCTTCACCGCGTGCTCTCGACGAACCGGGCCAGTTGGTCGGTGACGCCGCCCCACCCGTCGGCGAACCCCAGTTCGGCGTGCAGGTCTCTGGCCGCCGGGTCCCCGTGGCGCACGACGACCCGGTAGTCGGTGCCGTCCGCGTGGTCGGCGAACACGACCTCGGCGGTCATCGCGACCGGTTCGGGGTTCGCCGGTCGCCAGCGGCTGTCCACGGCGGTGGTGAACACGAGCCGCTTGAACTCCTCCACCACCAGGAAGCACGCGTCGACGTGCGGTGCGAACGCGACACCGTCGTCGCTCATCCGCGTGACGAACCCGCCGCCGGGTCGGACCTCCAACCGGTCGACGCGGCACACGGTCGGGGCGGGAATCCACCACCGCGCCAGGCTGTCCGGGTCGGTCCACGCGTCCCACACGACCTTGCGGGGCGCGCGGATGACCCGGTCGATGCCGAGGTCGAGTTCGGGGTTCACGGGGTGTTCTCCTCCTTGGGATCGGTGACGAACTGCTCCAGCCGGTCGGTGCGCTCGTCCCAGAGGCGCCGCTGCCGCGCCAACCAGTCCTCCACCACCGCGAACCGCTCCCGGTTGAGCAGGCAGGTGCGCACGCGGCCGGATTTCACCGTGTGGATCAGGCCGTTCGACTCGAGCACCCGCACGTGCTTCATGAACGAGGGCAGCGTCATCGTGGCCGCGCCGGCCAGGTCGCTGACGCTCGCGGGCCCGCGCCCGAGCCGGTGGACCACCGCCCGCCGGGTCGGGTCCGCGAGAGCGAGGAAGACCCCGTCGAGTTCAGCCGGACACTGTGCCATGAGGCTAAGTATCCATCGCCGCGACACTTAGCGCAAGGGCAAAGTGTTGAGGGGGCGACGACCTGCCAGGACATCACACCCGCGCCCGTCCGTGTCGGGTCGCCAGTACCTGACCGGCACCGCGTGAGCGCCGCTCCGACCACCGCGGGCGGTGGTCGGAGCGGCGCCGCGGGTCAGTTCCCCAGGACGAACTGCGCGAGGTTGACCGAGACCACCTCTTGGCGGCCACCGTTCTGCCTGGCGGCGGCGGTCAGGACGTCGAGGTGGTGGTAGCCGGGGGCCACGACCGCAGGGGGCTGGCTCGGGTCCATCGCGCCGAAGTTCACCCCGGAACCCGCCCGGACGGTCAGGATCGGGCGGGCGTTGATGCCCCCGGGGTGCAGGGAGTGGGCGGTCATCTCCGCGTCCGGCTTGCCGCTGTCGCCGGAGAGCTTGGCCGGGAAGTACCACTCGGTGAAGTCCAGCGGCGCCTCGCCCAGGCTGCGGGCGAGCTGCTGGACGTCGGTGACCTCCTGGGCGGCGGTGGTGAACGGCTTGCCGTCGCGGGACTTGTGCACCGGGGCACCGGGCGCGTCGATCTGGTCGTAGTTGCGCCAGGTGTAGGTCGGCCCGGTGCCCAGGGGGAACCCGGCGTCGGTGGGGATGGCCTTGCGGTCCGGGCCGAGCAGGCCCTTGAGGTCGGCCAGGAACGGCAGGTCGGCGACCTCACCGGCGATCGGGAACTCCTTGTCGGCGATCCGGCCGCCGTCGAAGAAGCCGACGCCTGCCTGGAGGAAGCCCAGGGGCATGGAGTTGTTGTCCATCAGCGCGGCCATGGCGGTCTGGTTGGTGAAGGCGAAGTTGTCCACCACGGGGATGCCGGTGAGCAGGTTGACCAGGTCCTTGGCGAACAGGATCTTCAGCGTGGTCTTGATGTTGTCGGACTGCGGCAGGTACTTCAGCAGGTCGGACTTGCCGGTCGGGTCGTTGACCGCGGCCAGGCCCGCCAGGCCGAGCATGCTCATCGTCTCCGGGTTGATCAGCGCGGGCAGCGCCAGGATCGGCGAGGTCGCCGGGTCACCGGAGGGGATCAGCGACGTCATCCCGCCGCCGGGCAGGCCGGGGCGGACCTGCGAGTCCAGCGCGAACCACCCGGCGCACTGGTTGAACCCCGCGTCGTCGGTGGTCGCCGGGTCGCCGTCGAAGTCCCAGGTGGCGAAGTAGCCGGTGATGATGCCGCCGAGGGAGTGCCCGCCGCAGAACAGCTTCTGCTTGCGCACCGCCGGGTCGGGCAGCTCGTGGCGCATCAGGTCGTACTGGTCGCGCAGGGTCTGCGCCATGCCGACGTGCCCGAGCCAGCCGACCTGGTCGTTGGTCTGGAACCCGGCGAAGGTCTTCCCGTCGACCTGCCTGTCCCGGTAGTAGTAGTCCACCGCCACGTGCACGTCGCGGGCGGCGAGCCCGGCCATCCGCCCGGTGTTGTCCTCCAGGCAGTTCGACCGCCGGTCCAGCGCCCAGAACTCGACGTGCGCGCCCTGCCCGGCGGCCTGGGTGATCGTGTTGCGGGCCAGGCTGTCGAACGCGCCCGCGCCCTCGAAGATGCCCGGCTGGGCGATGAGCACCCGGTCGGCCGCGGCCGAGTCCGCCGGACCGGCCGCGCTGCGCCACCGCAGGTACGACACCCAGTCGCAGGCCTCCGGGTGCGGACCGACCTCCGCTGGCAGCGGCACGCGGACCTTCACCACGCTCTCCACGACGCCCGGCACCGGTGAGGAGGAGACCACCGGCGTCTCCACCCGGTCCCCGTCCGCCGACGTCTTGCCCATGGCGGCGGGCACCAGCACGCCGCCGACCACCACGACAGCCGCCGCCGAGGCGACCGCCCAGCGCGAACGCTTCATCGAGTCCTCTTCCGTCGAGCGCCTCTTTACCGTGGAGTAAAGCAGGGTCCTCCCGGGGAGTCACCCTTGTGGGCGAAGGGACGATCCTGGGTGAACACGGGTGCCATATCCGAGCCCGCCGCGTCGACGAAACCCGCACAAGACGCGCATTCCGGTGTCGGAGGGGGCGGGCGTCTGAAAGCGCCGTGCGGCAACGCCGGGGCGTGCCCGCGTGCTCGGCCGGTGGCGCCGATTGGCGCACGGTGACAACGCCTCGGGATTTCGCTGTGTGGAACGCGCGGTTCCCGGATTCCGTCGGTTGGTGTGCGAAAACTGTTGTGGCACTTGGGAAAACCTCCCTACGATCGAGCGCTGCGATCATCTCGCCACTGGTATCGGAGAGGTTGGGACATGCGATTAAGAACGAGGTTCGGGGCCGGGGCCGCCGCGGTGGCGGTCGCCGCCGGGGTGGCCGTCGCGGTGCAGGGGCAGGCGTCGGCGGCGGAGACCGCCGTCTCCGCGGACCGGGCCTGCGGGTCGCCGGTCATCGGGAGCGTGCACGCCGACCTGACGGGGTCGTTGTGGAACATGGTGTGGGTCTACCCGCAGACGGGGTGGCTGCCCGTGCGCGGTGGCATCGCGCTGCCGTCGGCGGGCCTGGCCGCTGCCGGGGCCGCCACCGTCGACGCCGCGGTGGACGTCGGTGTCACCATCACCAACGGGTCGACCGTGTCGCACGGCGTGGTGTCGCTGCTCGCGCGGAACGTGCCGGTGACCGCGGGGCAGGACATCACCGCCACCGACCTGCTCGCCTACACCCCCGACATGCCCGACACCCTGACCGCCGCCAGCCCGTTGACCTTCGACGTGGCCGACATCGCGGTGCGCGTCGACGCCAAGCGCGCCGACGGCAGCGCGCTGCCCCGGACGGAGGTGAACTGCACCGGCGGCACCGACCGCTGGGCGCAGTGGGACAGGCTCCAGGGCGGGTCGTCCGACACGTGGGTCGGCTCCGCGGTCACCGACGCCAAGGTCACCAGCGACAGCATCGCCCTGACCTGGACCGAGTCCGGCTCCATCTGGGGCGACACCACCGGCTACCGGGTCACCGTCGACGAGGGCGCCACCCCCGCGCTGGTCACCACCGGCCCGCAGTTGACCGGAACGCTCACCGGCCTCCAGCCCGACACCGATCACTGGATCACCATCCAGGGCCTCCACAACAACTACCCGATCACCGGCCGCGGCAAGCCGGTGCGCATCCGCACCGCCCCCGCCCCCTCCGCCGACACCGAACTGCACTACACCGCGACCGGCACCGCCAAGGTCAAGAAGATCGGTGCGAACGTCGCCCTCTCCGGCACGGCCGACAGCCTGCTGACGGCGGGCACCGGGGCCCACACCACCACCCTCGCGCTCGACCCCACCACCGTGAAGGCCACGATCGCGGGCATCATCCCGATCACCGCGGACGTCACCCTGACCCCCACCGGCCCGGTCACCGGCACCCTCGCCGACGGTGCCCTCACCGCCTCCGCCACGGTCGACATCGGCCTGTCGAAGGTCACCTTCGCGGGCTTCCCCCTCACCACCGGCAACACCTGCCACACCCACCGCCCCGCCGAGGTCAACCTGACCGCGGCGGGCTTCACCCCGTCCGCGGGCGGCACCCTCACCGGTTCCTTCGCCATCCCCGAGCTGACCGGCTGCGGCTCCGCCACACCGCTGCTCAGCGCCTTCGTGGCGGGCTCCGGCAACACCGCCAGCCTGACCCTGGCCCCGCGCGCCTGACCCACCCGGCGGCGTCGCCCCGCCCGCACGGGCCGGGCGACGCCGCCGGACACAGCGGTTCGGGCGACCGACGCGGCCGTCGGTTCCCAACCCCCTGGAATGGCCGGGAAAACGGCGGACATTCACATCGCATTGCGTTCCTGCTGCCGAAACGCCGCCGGTTACGCTGGCGCCGCCCGCCCGTTCCGGGGGCTGCTGGGGCTCTCGGAGGAACGCATGTCGCGCAGGCGCGTCGTGGTGTCGGCTGCCGTCGTGGCGGCCGGGTTGATCACCGGTCCGGTGGCGCAGGCCGCCCCCGCGGTGCTGTACGTCCACCCGGGCACCTCGTCCTGCTCGGACACCGGACCCGGGTCGCAGGCGGTGCCCTTCTGCACCCCGCAGCGCGCGGCCGACGTCGTCGAACCCGGGCAGCGGGTCGTCATCGACTCGATCACCCGGGCCTGGATGACCGAGAACACCCGCAACGGCATCGCGGTCGAGGGCGGGTCCGACAACGTCGTCGCGGGCAACGTCCTGCCCGCCCCGGTGAGCGAGGGTGTCCGCGTCGCCGGGTCTTCGCCACCGCCCGGTTGAAGGTCGGCGGCAGCGCGGGCGTCCCGGTGGGCGCCACCGCGGTGGTGCTCAACCTGACCGTCACCAACCCCACCCTGGGCGGGTACCCGACCGCCCACGCCGACGGCACCGCCCGGCCTCCCGTGTCCAACGTGAACTTCGCCCCGGGCCAGACCGTGTCGAACGCGGTCATCGCACCGGTGGGCGCGGACGGGAAGGTCTCCCTGTTCGCCAACGCCACCACCGACGTCGTGGTCGACGTCACCGGCTACTTCACCGCCGCCACCGCCGACGCGGGCCGCTAGGTTCCGTGGACCCCGACCCGCCGGGTCGACACCCGCACCGGCCTGGGTCAAGGCGGGACCCCGCAGGCGATCCCGGCCCGCGGCGACCGCGCCTTCGCCACCGTCGAGTACTCCGGTCCCACCCTCCCGTTCGCCGTCGTGGCGAACCCGACGGTCACCAACCCACAGACGGGCGGTTACCTGACGGTCCACCCGTCCACCCCGTCCCGTCCGCTGTCCTCGACGGTCAACTTGGGGCCCGGGCAGACGGTGCCCAACCTGACCCTCGTCGGCGGTGACCGGCAGACGTTCCACAACGGCAGCGGCGGCTCGCTCGACCTCGTCGTCGACGTGTTCGGCTACTTCATCAACTGACGCGCGGCACGGCGCCCGAGGGCTCCGGCGGTGCGAGCCCCCGGGCGCCGCGCTCTCACCGGCCCACGCCCGCCGGGACGGTGACGAACACGGCCGAGTCGTAGTAGGTCCGCAGGCGCGCGATCCGCTCACCGTCGAGGTCGAGGACGGTGACGCCGCGGTACTCCACCGGGCGCCCGTCCGGCATCGTCGCCTTGCTCGTCCACTCCAGAGCGCACTGGTCAGGGCCTTCGACGGCGTTGACGAACGTCGTCGACAGGTCCTGGAACTGCTCCCGGTACTCCCGCCAGAAGGCCTCCACATCGGTGCGGTCACCACGGGAGTCGAGCCGGGTGGCGGTCGCGCCGTCGGCGAAAAGGTCGACCAGGTCCGCCGGTTCGGAGTTCTGCTCGAACCGGCGCAGCGCGGCGACGAACGACCGGACCAGGGGGGTGTCGATGTGGTTGTCCTCGAACTGGTTGTCCTCCATGGTCACGGGCTACCCGCGGGAGGGCGGCTCACGCATGATTCCGCGGCGGTCAGGAGTGCGAGGTGGTCAGGCCGCGGACGACGACCTCCCCGTGGTCGCTGTCCGAGCAGGGGGAGACCCACACCCCGTCACCCTCTTCTGAACTCCTGGGGCGGGTCCTCGAAGCACAGAACCCCGCAACCACCCCGCATCAGTCCCACCGTCGCCGAGTCACCGACGGTGGCGGTTCCCGGACGGGGGTCACTCGCGGAGGGGCTGATGGCGTCAGGAGGGGTGGCGCTCGCCCCGATTGTGGATCAATTGCCGGGGATGCGTTAAGCAGGGGGGAGAGCGCGAGAACTGCCTCGAAAACCAATGCCGCGAAATGAGGTGTCTCGTGATCCCGGACCGGCCGCAGCGCGGGCGCGGGGCCCCCGGCGCCGTGGACGACCTCCGAGGAGGTCGGCGTGGCAGGCGGTGAGGCGTTGCGGGCGGCCGAGGCCACCCGCAGGGCGATCGGGTTGGCGGAGTCGGGTGATGCCGCCGGCGCGCGTGGTGTGCTGCGGGAGGCGCTGTTGCAGGACGCGGGCTACGAGCCCGCCTGGGTGTGGTTGGCCGCTCTGGTCGAGCGGGACGGTGAGCGCAGGTTCTGCCTGGAGAAGGCGTTGGCCGCCCGGCCGAGCACGCGGACCCGGCGGTCCCTGCGGCGGTTGCGCGGTGTGGAGGCTGTCGCGCCGGTGGAGGTGGAGTGGGCGGTCGAACCGCCCCTGCCGCCCGAACCGGAACCCGAGGTGGCGGTGGGGAAGCGGCGGCGGTGGCGGTGGGTGGCGGTGGCGGGCGTGCTCGTGGTGCTGGCGGGGGCGGGGTGGGGGATCGAGCGGGCGGGCCACCCGGACCCGGTGCACCTGGCGCTGGTCGCCGGGCTCACCGGCCCGGAACCCGAGGTGGCGCGCGGCGTGGTGGACGCGGTGCGGATGGCCTTGGACGAGGCCAACCAGGCGGGTGGGGTCAACGGCCACCCGGTGGAGCTGCTGGTCTTCGACGACGGTGACGACGTCGGCCGGGCGCGGGTGCGGGCCGAGGAGGTCGTGGAGGACGGGCGCGCGCTGGCGGTGGTCGGGCACGTGCTCAGCGACACCTCACTGGCCGCGGCCCCGGTCTACGCCGGGGCGGAGCTGGCCGCGATCACGCCGAGCGCCACGGCCGACCGGCTCACCACCGAGAACCCGTGGTACTTCCGGACGGTGTTCGGCAACCACGCGCAGAGCGGGTTCGCGGCGGTCTACCTGGCCGAGGTCCTGGGCGCGTCCAGGGTGTCGGTCCTGAGCGAGGACACCGAGTACGGCCGGGGCATCCACGAGGGCTTCGTCGCCGCGTTCGGTGCCCGGGGCACCGTCGCGCACGACCTGACCATCGCCCCCGCCCGGGCCGAGGACGCCCGGGCCGGGGACGCGCTGGCGGAAGCGGTGGCGACCCTGCGCGCCGACCCGGACCCCGGTCCCATCCTGCTGGCCGCCCAGGCCGAGCAGGGCCTGCGGGCGGTCACCGCCCTGCGCGCCGCCGGGATCACCGCCCCGCTGTTCGCCGCCGACGCGCTCGCCGACGAGTACTTCCACGACGCCGTCTCGGCGAAGCTGGCCCAGCACCGACCCGCGCCACCGCTGGGGGAGGTCTACGCCGTCGCACCGATGTCCCGCGACGCCCTCACCGGCTCCGCGTTGCAGTGGGCCACCTCGTTCCGGGCGATCCACGGCTACACCCCGAGCTGGCACGCCGCCACCGCCTACGAGAGCGCCATCGCCGCGCTGCACGCCCTGCGCACCCCCGACCTGGAGGCCACCGAGGACGGCCGCGCGGGCGACCGGCGCCGGGTCCGCGCCGCGCTGGCCGCCATGACCAGCGCGGAGACCGCGCCCGAGGGGGTGCTGGGCCCGATCCGGTTCGACCCGGGCGGGTCGACCGGGCGGGAGATCGCGGTGGTCAGGAGCAACGGGTCCCGGTTCGTCTCCGCGCCCGTGCAGCTCGCCCCCTACGCCCCGCGACCCGGGGTCGGCGCCGCCGAGGACGTCGCGGCGGGGCGGGCGGTGGAGCTCGACGGGCAGCTACTGACCGCGCGCCGGGTCGTCACCGCGGGCGTCAACCTCAACGAGGTCGGCGAGCTGGACACCGAGGACGGCACCTTCTTCGCCGACTTCTTCCTGTGGTTGCGCTACACCGGCGACGACACCGCCGCCGACCTGACCTTCGTCAACGCCGTCGACCCCGACCTGGCCCTCGGCGCGCCCCTGCGCACCTCGACCACCGACGGTCAGCACTACCGGCTCTACCGGGTGGCCGAGGAGTTCAAAGCCGCCTTCGACTTCCGCGACTTCCCCTTCGACCACCAGCACGTCACCCTGGTCCTGCAGAACCGGCTGCTGCCCGAGACCCAACTGGTCTACGTCACCGACCCCGCGGTGCTGACCCGGTCCCAGTCCGAGCGGCTGCGCGGGGGCGCCAACGCCTCCGCCAGCATCGATGGCATCCCGAACTGGACGGCCGAGGAGGTCCAGTTCTACCGCGAGACGGTCGGCAGCACCGCCGAACTCGGCGACCCCGCCTTCGACACGGGCACCGGCACCTACTACAGCCAGTACGTCGCCGACGTCCGCGTGCAGCGCGACATCGGCGGGTTCCTGGTCAAGAACCTGCTGCCGCTGGCGCTGCTCGTCGCCCTGACCTACCTGTCGCTGTACTTCCCCCCGGGTTTCGCCGCCGGGTACAGCATCGGCATCACCGCCATCCTCACCAGCGCGGTCCTGCTGGCGGCGGTGACCTCCCCGCTGCCCGAGGTCAGCTACACCGTGGCCATCGAATGGGCCTACTACGCCTTCATCCTGATGGCCACCTGCTGCCTGCTGACCCACCTCGTGCGCCAGCGGCTGACCTCCACCGGCCGCGACGACATCGCCGCCCGCATCACCGTCGGGGCGCGCATCGTCTACCCGGCCGCGGTCACCGCGGTCGCCCTCACCTACGCCGTCGTCTTCGCCTGAGCCGAAAGGCCCATTTCCGTCGGACCCGAGCGCTACTGTCCACCCAGGGGTTTCGGGGGAAGGGGACTGCTGTGCGTGGGCTGAAACCGATCGTGTGGGGTATGGCGGTGATGGCGGCTGCGTCGTGCACCTCCTCTCCGCCAACGCCTCCCGCGAAGACCGAGCGCGTCGCGCCGCAGCAGGTCGCCGTCCCACCTGTCGTGGCCTACGCGACGCCTGACGCTGTGCGGGTGCTGCGCGGCGCCGCGGCCGTCGCCGACATCGCCTTGGCGGAGAACGAGAACGTCGTCGACGCCGAGTGGGTTCCGGGCGGTTCCCGGGTGGTCGTGGCCACCTCGACCCGACTGGTGTCGATCGACACCGCCACCGGTGCCACGGCGACCGCGCCCTGCGAGTGCTCGCACCTCGCTGTCGCCGACGGCAAGGTCTACTCCATCGACGGGTACAGCCCGAAGGAGATGGCCGTCCACGACGTCACCACGTTGCGCGCGGAGGAGGCCGTGCGACCGGACCTCGCGGGGGGCAAGGGGCTGCTGGGCATCGACGGCGCGGGCGACCGCCTGGTCATGTTCCGGATCACCGAGGACGGCGCGAGGCCGCTCACCGACGTCGTCGTCTTCCAACCCGCCACCGGCACGAGCACCACGGTCGGGAACACCGGCCACCTCGGCACACCGTCGGGCGGCGCGTACACGCCGCGCGGGTGGCGCGACGCCCCCGGGTACGCCTACCTCGCCAGTGGGTCGACCGGCGCGCAGACCGGGACCGCGTCGGTCGTCTGGTTCGACCCGACCAGTCCGGCGCCGCAGGTGGTGACCACCGACCGGCGGCTGCGCGAGCAGACGCCGGACGTGCCCGACGAGTCGTGGAACAGTGCGCGCGAGCACCTGTGGTGGGCGTCCGACGGCACGATCCGCACCACCGCGTGGACCTGGAAGTGCGAGCAGGCGGACCCGCTGGAGCAGCCCCGGTGCACCGACCTGGTCCCGCACCAGCAGTGGCGGCACGACGGCGTCGACTGGACCCGCACCGACGACCGCGACCTGGCCTCGGTGCGCGAACTGGGCGACGGCACGTCGGTGGAGCTGTCCCGCGACAAGGACCTCTCCCTCGTCAACGGCGGCACCCGCACCCCGGTGGCGACCGACGTGGACCGGGTATGGACCCCGGCGTTGCCCGCGGTGCCGGTGGAGCAGGGCGACCAGGCCCTGGCCGAGCGGTTCGCGCCGGAGGTGTGGTTGCACCAGGACGAGAAGAACTTCCCCGTCGACGCGGGGGAGTTCGTGCGCCGCTCCACCCTGCGGTTCGACCACGGCCCGCCCTGCGGTGACCCGAGGCTCGTCGCCGAGCGCGCCGATCCGGTCAAGCTCGGCCGCGGCGAGCACACCAGCCCGGCGCTGCGCCGCAACCAGCGCGACTGCTCCCCGAGCGACGAACCGGTGGTGTTCCGCTCCGACCTGGCGGCCGAGGACGGCAGCGGCAAGGGGTTCCTCCTCGACCTCGACGACGACGCCCGGGACGGCGACAAACCCGTCGACGGGACGGTCACCGCACCCGTGTACTGGGAGTACCTGCCGGGTCAGCGCCCGGGGGTCGGCGCGTACGTCTACTGGTTCTTGTACGCCTACAACGACTTCCTCAACAACCACGAGGCCGACTGGGAGCGGGTCGCCGTGCAGGTCGACGGCGACCGGCCGGTCGCGGTGGCGTTCTCGAAGCACGAGGTGCCCCCCTGCCAGATCACCTGGGAACGCCTCGACACCGAGGGCGACCACCCCGTGACCTTCTCGGCGAGTGGCTCGCACGCCTCCTACGGCTTCGCGGGGGAGTTCTCACGGGCCGACGGGAAGCAGGTGGGCACCGACAAGACCGCCAGGAACACCCGCTGGCAGACCTGGACCGACGTGCGAGCCCTGCGCGACCAACCCTGGTACGGGTACCGGGGCCTGTGGGGGGACACGGCGCTGATCGACGTCAACAGCGGCATCGTCGGCCCCTACCCGAAGCGCGACATGTCCACCCTGCTGACCACCTCGCAGTGCACCGAACAGGTGGGGCGCGTGCCGACCGGCTGGCTCGGGGCCTGGAAGGCGGGCCGCGTGCAGGACCCGATGGCGGCGCAGGACCCGCGCGCGAAGGACTACACCGCTGAGATCTCGCTGGAACAAGGCCAGTTCGGGGAGCAGGTGGGTACGGCGACCTACGGTGGGCTCGGCTGCGTTGGCGTCCTGACGCTGGAACGGGGCACGCAGGAGGCGATCGTGCTGCGCGAGGCGCGGGAACCCGATCCCGCTTCACCCAACCAGCAGTGCCGCACCGCGGGGCACACCACGATCAAGCAGACCGCGACGGGGTTGAGCTACAGCTTCGTCCCCGACCGGCGTCCGGGGCCGATCACGGCTGACCTGACCCGGTGACGGCTTCGGGTCGTCGGGGTTTCGCGGGTGTACCCGGCCGGGTGGACGTTGCTGCGCCGGTTGGGTTCGGGGCGGCCGGTTGCCGTGCCGATGTGGAACGGGTTTCGGCCTGCCCCGTGCCTCACCGGGAGGAGGTGGACACCAGTTCCGCCTCGGGGGTGTTCGGCACCCGCATGACGACGGGGGCCGGTGCGGCCCCGCGCGGCCGGACGGGTTCGGAGTGGCCGAAGAAGTTGTTGGGCAGGGACAGGCGGATGACCTTCTTCCAGGCGGAGGCGACCTGGCGGGGGAGGCTGCCGGTGGTGTAGCTGAGCCCGTACCGCTGGAACAGGTCGCGCACCTTCGGGGCGATCTCCTGGTACCGGTTGCTGGGCAGGTCCGGGAACAGGTGGTGCTCGATCTGGTAGGACAGGTTGCCGGTCATGACGTGCATGAGCCTGCTGCCGCTGATGTTGGCCGAGCCGAGCATCTGCCGCAGGTACCACTCGCCGCGGGTCTCGCCCTCGATGGAGGTGCGTTCGAACGTTTCGACGCCCTCGGGGAAGTGGCCGCACATGATCACCGAGTGCGACCACAGGTTGCGGATGAAGTTCGCGGTGAGGTTGGCCGTGATCGTCGTGGCGGCCGACGGGCCCGACAGCAGCGGGTGCACGACGTAGTCCTTGGTGACCTGCTGCCCGATCTTGCGCAGGGTCTGCTTCACGCGGGCGCGGAACTCCGGGGCGCCGCGCCGGGACTTCGCCAGGTTCTTGCCCAGCTCCAGGTCGTAGGCGGCGATCCCGTACTGGAAGATGCAGGCGTTGACGAAGTTCCACAGCGGCTGTCCCAGGTGGAACGGGTGCCACCGCTGGCCCTCGTCGACGCGCATGATGCCGTAGCCGAGGTCGTTGTCCTTGCCCAGGACGTTGGTGTAGGTGTGGTGCAGTTGGTTGTGCGAGTGCTTCCACTGCTCCGCGGGGGTGGCGTGGTCCCACTCCCAGGTGGTGGAGTGGATCTTCGGGTCGCGCATCCAGTCCCACTGCCCGTGCAGGACGTTGTGGCCGATCTCCATGTTCTCCAGGATCTTCGCCACCGTCAGCGCGGCGGTGCCGAGGAACCAGGCGGGCGGGAACAGGGAGGCGAGCAGGACGGTGCGGCCGCCCATCTCCAGCACCCGCTGGGTGGTGATCACCCGGCGGATGTAGGCGGCGTCGTCGGCGCCGCGGCCTGCGATCACCTGCTCGCGGATCGCGTCGAGTTCAACGCCGATGCGCTCGATGTCCTCGGCGGACAGGTGGGCGATCTGGTTGTTCGCCTGCTTCTGGATCGTGGTCATGCTGTGGTCCTCGGATCGCTGGTGGGGATCAGATGTCGAGCTGGCAGGGGCCCGCGGCGGCGGACACGCAGGTCTGCACTAGGACGCCGTCGCCGGGGACGGCGCTGGTCACCTGCCCGTCGCGCAGGTCGCGCACCGCGCCCTCGCGCAGCGGCACGACGCAGCCGAAGCAGATGCCCATGCGGCAGCCCGACGGCATCAGCACGCCGCGGGACTCGCCGGTGTCGAGCAGCGAGGTGGCGCCGTCGGCCTCGGCGGTGACCGCCGAGCCGGTGAACGTGACGGTGCCGCCGTCGCCGACGGCGACCAGCGCCGGTCGGAACCGCTCGGTGTGCAGGCGCTGCCCGCTGCCCGCGGCGTCGTAGGCGTCCTGGAGGGCGTCGAGCATCCCGTTGGGACCGCAGGCCCAGGTTTCCCGCTCGGTCATGTCCGGGACGAGCACCGCCAGCTCCGCCGGGTCGAGCACGCCGTCGACGTCGGTGTGCCGCTCGACCAGCCGCAGGCCACCGCGCGCGGCGAGGCCGCGCAGCTCGGCACCGAAGATGACGTCCTCGGGCCGGGGGGCGGAGTGCACCAGCACCACGTCGTCGAGCCGGTCGGCGCCGTCGCGGAGCATCCCCATGACCGGGGTGATGCCGCTGCCCGCGGTCACGAACAGCGCCTTCGCCGGGCGGGTGGCGGGCAGGGTGAACTCGCCCGCCGCCTGGTCGAGCTGCACGACCGTCCCGGCCTGGAGGTGGTGCACCAGGAACCGGGACACGGTGCCGCCGGGCAGCGCCTTGACCGTGATCGTCACGGTGCCGTCCGGGCGCGGCGGTGAGGTCAGCGAGTACGAGCGCCACTGCCGGACCCCGTCCACGTCGACCCCGATGCGCAGGTACTGCCCCGCCTTGTGGCCCGCCCAGCCGCGGCCGGGCCGGATGACCAGGGTGGCGGCGTCGGCGGTCTCCGGCAGCACCGCCTCCACGCGTCCGCGCAGGTCCGTGCTCGACCCCAGGGGGTCCAGGATCGACCAGTAGTCGCCGGGCACCAGCGGCGTGGTGACCAACCGGGCCAACCGGCGTGCGCGGGCGCGCAGCGTGTCGCGGAGGGGAACCGGGGTCTGCGTCGTCGCCATGGGTTCAGCATGACTGCACCGGCGGTGTAAGTTCCTGTGTCCGGGACGTGAATCGGGGAGCAGCTCTTGTTCGCAGGGAACAGTTCACTCGAATCAGAACAATTCCGCCTGCCCGAGGGCTTGGCGGAGGCGATGCGGTCGGTGCTGCCGTCGGTCGCCGAGCGCACCGTTGCGGCGATCGTGGCCGAGGTGCCCGCCTACACCGAGGTCTTCACCGGCGGCACCGGTCGCAAGCTCGAAACGGCCGTGCGGCTGGCCCTCGGCGGCTTCCTGGAGCTGACCTCGGGCGCCGGGGGAGCGGCGGCCAGCACCCCCATGGTGCCCTCGCTCGACGGTGCCTACGAACTCGGCGTCGGCGAGGCCCGCAGCGGCCGGTCGATGGACGCGTTGCAGGCCGCCTACCGCGTCGGCGCCCGGATCGCCTGGCGCGAGCTGAGCACCATCGCCACCTCCGGCGACCTCTCACCAGGCGGGATGGCCCGGTTCGCCGGACTCCTCTTCGCCTACATCGACCAGCTCTCCGCCATCAGCGTGGCGGGCCACGCCGACGGGTTGGCCACCACGGGCCGCGCCCGGCAGCAGTACCTCGACCGCCTGGCGTACGGCCTGCTCACCGGCAGCGGCCCGGACGAGCTGGCGGTCGCGGCGGACCGGGCGGGTTGGGAGCCGCCGCGCTCGCTGACCGCGGTGATCATCCCCGAGGCCCGCGCCCGCGGGGTACTGCCCCGCCTCGACCCGCGCACCCTGCAAACCTTCGAGGGCGCCCTGGACCTGCCCGACGGCCGGACGGCGGTGCTCCTGGTGCCCGACGCCGAGGGCCCGTTCCGCGGTCCGCTGGTGGCGGGCCTCGCGGGGCTGGGCGCCGTCCTCGGCCCGGCCCGGCCGTGGACCGGGGTGCGCGCCTCCTACCTGCGCGCCCAGCGGGCCGCCCGGCTCGACCTGCGCCCCACGCCCGAGACCACCGTGGACACCGAGCAGTGCCTGGCCGACCTCGTCCTGCGCTCCGACGCCGACGCCCTCGACGACCTGCGCGCCCAGGTCCTCGCCCCGCTCGACGGCCTGCGCGCCCCGCAGCGGGCCAAGCTGGAGGAAACCCTGCGCTCCTGGCTGCTGCACCACGGGCGGCGCGAGGAGATCGCCGCCGAACTGTTCGTGCACCCGCAGACCGTCCGCTACCGCATGGGGCAGCTCCGCGAGCTGTACGGCTCCCGCCTCGACGACCCCAGGACGGTCCTGGAGCTGACCATCGCGCTGGGCTCGGGGTGATCCCCGTGGTCAGCTCGCGGTGGCCGGGTCCCCGGCGCCGCGACTAGTTTTGGGCGATTCGGGGTATTAGTCCGATCATGGACAACCAGGTGTGCGTGTTCGCGCCGTCGCCGCAGCTCACGGTGACGGTGGAGGACCTCGACGGTGGACCGGACCTGCACCTGCACGCGGGCGGGCAGGGGTACTGGCAGGCGCGGATGATCACCGCGCTGGGGTCGCCGGTGGTGTTCTGCTGCGCGCTGGGCGGGGAGACCGGCTCGGTGCTGGGGCACCTGCTGACCGCCCCCGACCTGGAGGTGCGCTCCCGGCAGGTGGCCGCGCGCAATGGCGCCTACATCCACGACCGGCGCGAGGACGAGCGCGAGGAACTGGTGGAGCAGTACCCCGGGCGGCTCACCCGGCACGAGGTCGACGACCTGTACGAACTCGCCGTGGTGGCGGGGCTGGCGGCCGGGGTCGCCGTGCTCGGCGGCTCGGTCGACGTCGCCACCGAGGAGGTCGTCCCGGTGTCGGTCTACGAGCGGCTGGCGTCCGACCTCGGGCGCAACGGCTGCCGGGTGGTCGTCGACCTCGCGGGCGCGCGGCTGGCGGCGGCGCTGGAGGGCACGCCCGCGGTGGTGAAGGTCAGCCACGAGGAGCTGATCGAGGACGGCCGGGCCAAGTCCGACGACCTCGCGGACCTGACCGGCGCGGCGCGCGAGCTGGTGGCCTCCGGGGTCGAACTGGTCGTGGTGTCGCGGGCCGCGGAACCGACGCTGGCGGTGACCGCCGACGACGAACTGCTCGTCACCGCCCCCGCGCTGGACCCGGTGGACACCCGCGGCGGCGGCGACTCGATGACGGCGGGGCTGGCCGCCGCCTTCGCCCAGGGCGCGGACCTGGAGGCGGCGCTGCGGCTCGGCGCTGCGGCGGGCGCCCTCAACATCACCCGCCACGGCCTGGGCAGCGGCAGCGGCGACGCGGTCCGGTCGCTGGTGGAACGGGTAGAGATCGCGCGGGTGGGGTAGCACCTACGACATGTCTCCCCGAGTGCTCGTGACCAACGACGACGGCATCGACTCACCCGGTCTCCTGGCGCTGGCGCGGTGCGCGGTGGACCTCGGCTGGACCACCCTCGTGGCCGCGCCCGCCGCGGAGGCCAGCGGCACCAGCGCGGGGCTCACCGCGGCCACGGACGACCGCACCTTTGCGGTCGAGCGCCGGACCCTCGACGGGCTCCCCGGCGCACCCGCGTACGCGGTGGCCGCGCACCCCGGCCTGATCGCCCTCACCGCCTGCCACGGCGGCTTCGGCGACCGGCCGGACCTGGTGCTCTCCGGGATCAACCGGGGCGCCAACATCGGCCGCGCGGTGCTGCACTCCGGCACCGTGGGGGCGGCGCTGACCGGTTCCATCAACGGCGCCCGCGCGCTCGCCGTCTCCCTGGACGTGCCGCTCGACCCGACCGCCCCGCCGAACTGGGGCACCGCGGCGTCGGTCGTGGCCGGTCTGCTGCCGCTGCTGGCCTCGCTGGAGGTGGGGGCCGTGCTGAACGTGAACGTGCCGGACGTGCCCGCCGACCGCCTCCTGCCCGCCCGGTGGGCCCGGCTGGCCTCCTACGGTCGGGTGCGCAGCAAGGTCACGCAGGTCGACGACGGCACGATCGAGGTCGGCAACGTCGTGGTGGACGGCGACCTCGAACCCGGCACCGACGCCGACCTGCTCGGCCGCGGGCACGTGACGGTGACCGCGCTGCGCTCGGTCCACGAGGACGACGCCCTGATGGACGGCGAACTCCCGGGCTGAGACCGGCTCCTGCCGGAACCGGGCTGGGCGCACCTGAGGGCGCGCCCAGCCCGGTTCCGGCTTCGGTCAGGCGGTCCGGCCGAGCCGGGACCGGACGTGGCGCTCGATCAGGATGGGCACGAAGGTGGTCACCTTGGCCTCCCGGAAGCGGTCGTGCTCCTCCTGCACGGCGGCGTGGATGTCGGCTTCGCGGGCCGGGCCGTAGTCGTCGACCAGGCGGGCCTCCATCTGGTGCAGCTGCGTGCTGACCTGCTCGGCAAGGTCGTCCATGGAATGCGATGCGCTCATGTGAACCTCCTGGTGGTGACCTGCCCGCTTCGGCTGTCCATGCGACATCGCGGACGTGAACGGGAGATGAACAGTCCCGAGGGGTGGTCGATCACCGGGCGTGGAGCTGGGCGAGGGTCTGCTCCAGCTCGTCCCGCAGGGCGCGTCCGGCCGCCTCGGCGTCGCCCCTGGCGATGGCGGCCACCAGCTCCGCGTGGCCCGCGTCCCCGTGGTTCGGGTCGTCCGCGCGCAGGTCGAGCAGGTCCACCAGGTCGACCAGGCCGCGCTGCAACACGGGCAGGAACTCGGTGAACAGGCCGGTCAGCACGGGGTTGTGCGCGGCGGCGACGACGGCCGCGTGCAGGGCGGTGTCGGCCTCGACGAACTCGGCGGTGGTCCCGCCCGCTGCGGCGCGGCGCCCGGCCAGGGCCGCGTCGATGGCGGCGAGGTCGTCGTCGGTGCGGCGGCGGGCGGCCAGCTCCGCCGCCGCGACCTCCACCAGCACGCGCACCTCGTAGACGTCGGTGATCGCCGCCTGGCGCAACCGGATCGACCAGTCCTGCTCCGACCGGGTCGCGACGACGAACACGCCCGCGCCCTGCCGCGCCTGCACGAGCCCGGCGCCCGCCAGTGCGCGGATGGCCTCGCGGACGGTCGACCGGCCCACCCCGAGGGTCTTGGCCAACGTCGTCTCACCGGGCAGCTTCGTGCCGATGTCCCAGGTGCCGTCGGTGATCTGCTCGCGGAGCCGTTCGGCGGCCTGCTCCACCAGGGGGGACGGTCGGAGGGAACCCAGGGGCATGGCGTACGTCTCCAACTTGTCAGCTTGTCTGAGGAGTGCGGTTGTGGTTACGGTACCCGCATGTCGCCACGGGGGTTCCTCCTTCACCGCCGCTGCGGGGCCTGATCCGACCGGCTCCCCGCAGCGGGTGTCGGGCTGCGCCGGTCACCGACGGATGACCGAGTGGAAGAGCTTCCCCAACCATGGTTCCCCTCTCCGAGACCACCCGCACGCCCCCGGCGGACGCGCCCGCGTGGAACCCGCAGCGCCCGAGCGCGATGCCGCACCACCGCTACCGGCCCGCCCACGCCAGGGTCGCGCTGCCGCTGACCGACCGGACCTGGCCGTCGCGCACCCTCGACCGGGCGCCGCTGTGGGTGCCGGTGGACCTGCGCGACGGCAACCAGGCGCTGGCCGAGCCGATGGACACCGAGCGCAAGCGCAGGTTCTTCGACCTCCTGGTCGCCGTGGGCTACAAGGAGATCGAGGTCGGCTACCCCTCCGCCAGCCAGACCGACTTCGACTTCGTGCGCCACCTGGCCCGCAGCGGTGAGGTGCCCGACGACGTGACCGTCTCGGTGTTCACCCCCGCCCGCCACGACCTGATCGACCGCACCATCGCCTCGATCGAGGGCCTGCCGCGTGCCGTCGTCCACCTCTACACCGCCACCGCCCCGGTGTGGCGGGACGTGGTCCTCGGGCGTTCCCGCACCGAGGTGCACGCGCTCATCAGCGACGCCGCCACCCACCTGCTGCGGCGGGCCGAGGAGCGGCCCCGCGCCGACACCCGGTTCGAGTTCTCCCCGGAGGTCTTCAACCTCACCGAACCGGACTTCGTCCTGGAGGTGTGCAACGGCCTGACCGAGCTGTGGGACGCGAGCCCGGACCGGCCGGTCATCCACAACCTGCCCGCCACGGTGGAGATCGCCTCGCCCAACGTGTACGCCGACCAGGTCGAGTACACGCACCGGCACCTGGGCAGGCGCGGATCGGTGATCCTGTCGGTGCACCCGCACAACGACCGCGGCACCGGCGTCGCCTGCGCCGAACTGGCCGTGCTGGCGGGCGCGCAGCGGGTGGAGGGCTGCCTGTTCGGCAACGGCGAGCGGACCGGCAACGTCGACCTGGTGACCCTGGCGCTGAACCTGTACGCGCAGGGGGTGAACCCGATGGTCGACTTCTCCGACCTCGACGCGGTGCGCGAGGTGGTCGAGCACTGCAACCGGCTGCCCGTGCACCAGCGACACCCCTACGCGGGCAGCCTGGTGCACACGGCCTTCTCCGGCACCCACCAGGACGCGATCGCCAAGGGCATGGCCCACCACGCCGAGCGGGCCGCTGCCCTGGGCGTCGACCCGGGCGAGGCGCCGTGGGCGGTGCCGTACCTGCCCATCGACCCGGCCGACATCGGCCGCACCTACGAGGAGGTCATCCGGATCAACTCCCAGTCGGGCAAGGGAGGGATCGCCCACCTGCTGCTCACCCACCACGGGCTCGACCTGCCGCACGCGCTGCGCCCGGACTTCTCCCGCGCGGTGCAGCGCGTCACCGACACCACCGGGCGGGAACTGTCCGACAAGGAGCTGTGGGAACTGTTCCGCACCACCTACATCGCACCCGCCCAGGACGGCCCGACCACGCTGGAATCCTGGAGCACCACCGAAACCGCACCCGGCGAGCACCGGTTCACCGGCACCCTGCACACCGGGGAACAGCGGTTGTCCTGCGGAGGAATGGGAAGCAGCCCGCTGTCGGCCCTCACCGACGCGCTGGGTGCCGCAGGCATCGAGGTGGACGTCCTCGGCTGCACCGAGCACTCCACCGGCGGCGACGCCGTCGCCTACGCCGAGTGCCGGGTGGGCGGGGTCGCGCGTTGGGGCGCGGGCCGGGACACCTCGGTCCTCACCGCCTCCGTCAACGCCGTGCTGGCCGCGGTCAACCGGGCCGCGTCGTGACACCGGTCCTGCGCGTCGAGGGCGTCGACTTCGTCCGCGAGGGCAACCCGATCCTGCGCGGGGTGTCCCTGACGGTCCGGGCGGGCGAGCACTGGGCGCTGCTCGGTGCCAACGGCGCGGGCAAGAGCACGCTGCTCAGCCTCCTCGGCGCGTTCGCCCACCCCACCCGGGGTGTGGTGGAGGTGCTGGGCCACCGGCTGGGCCGGGTGGACATGCGCGAGCTGCGCTCTTACGTCGGCCACGTCGACCCGCGGCACGCCCCGAGGTCACCGCTGGCGCTGTGGGAGGTCGTCCTCACCGGGTTGACCAACACCGCCGAGTGGGTTCCCCGGTGGGGTCCGACCGCCGAGCAGGTCGCCCTGGCCCACCGGCTCATCGACCTGCTCGGGCTGGGGGAGCGCCGCCAAGCGCAGTGGCCCACCCTGTCGCAGGGCGAACGGGGTCGGGCGCTGATCGCGCGGGCCCTCATGCCCAGCCCGCGCCTGCTGCTGCTCGACGAACCCGCCACCGGCCTCGACGTCGCGGGCCGCGAGCAGTTCCTCGAACGGGTCGACCTGTTGCAGACCACCCTGCCGGACCTGGCGTCGGTGCTGGTCACCCACCACCTCGAAGAACTCCCACCCGGCACCACGCACGTCCTGCTGCTGCGCGGGGGGCGCTGCCTGGCCGCCGGACCCGCCGACGAGGTGCTGACCAGCGACCGGGTCAGCACGTGCTTCGACCACCCGATCCGCCTCACGCGCACCGGCGGGCGCTGGAGCGTGCGCGCGGGCGAACCCCGGGGCGGCTGACCGCGG
>NZ_AYXG01000219.1 GCF_000564855.1 Actinokineospora spheciospongiae | reverse complement strand
TGATCGCCACCCCCGGCCAAACACATCCACCCACCCGGGCCTCTGCGTAGCCGGGCCGGCGGCTTGTTGGTGGGCTGGTTGTTGCTGTGCCCGAGGAGGTTCGGGGTGGCCCCTGTTGCGCTAGAAGCGCAGCAGGGGCAGGTGTTCGGAGAGGTCGGCGCGGGAGCCGGAGGCGGAGACCCGGGACTCGGCGACCGCCGTGTGCCAGTCGAGGGTGCCGGTGGCGAGTTCGAGCCAGGTCTTGGGGTCGGTTTCGATGGTGTTGGGGGGGTTGCCCCGGGTGTGGCGGGGGCCCTCGATGCACTGGACCGCCGCGAAGGGCGGGACGCGGACCTCGACCGTGTGGCCGGGGGCGTCCTGTTCGAGGGTGCGCAGGCTCAGGCGGACCGCCGCCGCCAGGGTGGGGCGTGGGGGTTGGGGGGCGCCGTCGTTCAGCCAGGGGAGGACCTCGGCGACGGCGGTGCGCAGGTCGGTGGCGGTGACCGGTTTGCGGGAGGGCACCGGGTCAGCCCCGGGGCCGGTGTGCGGACACGTGCTCAGCCCTCGGCGGTCCGGCGGACCTCGGTGAGCACCTCGTCCACCTGGTGCACCATGCGGCGCTGGTCGGCGGGGGAGATGGTGGTCCAGAAGGTGCCGTCCGGGGCGGAGCGGCGGATCTGGACGTAGCGGCCCGCGTCGGTGTCGAAGAAGGAGACGACCCGGTCCGCGCGGAGTCGGCGGCCGAGGCGGTCGCGGGCGGCGGCTCCGAAGTTCCCGGTGCCGCGGACGTCGTCGATCATCTCGACCAGGGCTGTCACGTCGTCGGGGCGCAGGCCCCGGGCGGAGAGGGCCAGTTCGAAGCCCTTGCGGGTGCCGTCGGTGGCGCGGGCCGCCGCCTCGAAGTCCTCGGTGCGGAGGGTGACCGACTGGCCGGGGCCCGCCGGGTGCGCCGGGAGGACGCCGACGGCGGCGGCGGCGAGGTTGGCCGCCGAGGTGCGGCTCAGGGTGATCGAGTCCTCGCTGAGGACCGCCAGCGCCGCGTCGTCGCCCGCGGCGCAGGCGATCAGGCGCAGGCCGCGGCCCACCCAGGTGCGGGCGTCGACCTCGCGGTCCGGGCGGGCCAGCAGGGCGAACAGGTGCTCGACCTCCGGGTGCACGTCGACCTTGCGGCCGAGGCCGCGCCGGTCGAGGTCCCCCCACACGCGCTCCTCGATCGCCGCGCGCTCCTCGTGGGTCTTGCCCGGGGAGGGCACCTTGACGACCAGCGGCATGGTGCCGGGGCGCAGGTGGCCCCAGAGGACGTCGAACTCCAGGGCGGACAGCGCGATGGGTGGGCGGTCGTCCACGTCGAGGACCCCGAACGCCGTCACCGGTCGGAACCGAGCACGCCCGGTGCCACGTGCCGCTCGTCGCCGAAGATGTCGTCGGTCTCCACCAGGTAGCTGGCGTGCTCGAAGTCCTCTTCCTCGTCCGCGTTCGCGCCGCGGCCGCCGCCCATCGCCCCAGCACCTGTCCCGGCCTTGCCGCCCGCGGCACCGGCGGTGCCGTTGCGGCCGCCGAGCAGCGAGTCACCGGAGAACGAACCCGCGCCCGCGACGCCGCCGCGGCCCAGGGCACTGTTGGCCCCGCCGCGCGCCGGGCCCTCGGCGGGAGCGGACCCGCCGAGCCCGCCCGCGAGGGCACCGCGCCGGGCGGCTGCCTCCTGGGCGGCGGCCTGGCCCGCCGCCGGGCCGCCGCGGGCCAGGCCCGCGTCGGTGGGGGTGAGGCCGGGGCGGATGCCGCCGGGGAAGCGCGTGGCGTCGCCCGAGGGCAGACCGCCGCCGCCGGTGGGCACACCGGTGAGGCCGTTGGGGGTGATCGGGGTGTGCGTGCCACCGCCGGTCGGCGGGACGTAGCCCGCGGGCGTGGTGGAGGCGCTGACCGGCGTGAAGGCCGGGGGGTTCCCACCGGGGACGAACTGGGGCGTGTGCACCGGGCTCGCGCCGCCGGTCGGGGCCAGGTACTGGCCGGGGGTACCGCTGGTGAGCTGCACCGGGGTGTACGACGCGGCGGACGTGCCGCCGTTCGAGCCGCCGGTACCCCCGGTGGCCTGGGAGATGGCGTAGCCGACCTGGTGGCCGACGCCGCCGTCGGGCGCCGGGGTGGAGATGACGACGTCCGGCGGCGGCACGAAGGTGCCCAGCGTGGACGTGTTGAAGTTGGTGCTGGACTGGTAGGAGTCCATGGTGTCGACGGCCTTCTGCGAGGCGGCGTCCTGCGCGGCCTCCTGGGCCTCATGGTCCTGCGACTGCGCCAGCACGCCCGCCGCCGGACCGGCGTTGCCGGTCAGCAGCGCGGTCCCCGCGGCCAGCTTGTCCCAGCCCGACGGGGCGGGGGTGGTGACCTGCACCGGTTCCGGCATCTCGGCGCGGGCCCGGCCGACGATGTCGGCCTGGTACTCGGTGGAGGCGCGCATCAGCGAGGCGCCGGACTGCGCGTCGGCGGCCCAGGCCTGCAACGGGGTCAGGCCGGTCTGCGCCTGGTCGGCGGCACCGCCCTCCCAGGTGGCCCGCATGGTGGACAGCTTGGTCGCCAGGTCGGCGTCGATCTGCTCCAGCTCGGCGGTCAGCGCGGACCAGTACTCGGTCTGCGCCGTGGACGCCGCCGGACCCGGCCCGCTGTTGATCATCTTGAAGAGCGTGGGGTGGTCGTACCCCTCCCACCGGTGCATGGCCATCTCAGCTCACCCCTGGTCCCGCTTGCCCCACATGGCGTGGTTGGTGCCTTCCGTGCGCAGGTACCCCTCCTGCGCGGTCTCCAGCGACTCGATCGCCCGGCGCAACTGCTCCTGGTAGCCGCGCAGGCAGGCGATGGCCGAGTCCGCGCCGCCGCCGTTGGTGCGCGCGGTGAAGTCCGTGGCCGCCTCGCCGCTCACCGGGTCCTTGGCCCACTCCGGGACCTCCAGCCCGTCCAGCGCGGTGACCTTGGCCTCGACCCGGTCGAACGCCTCGCGGAACGCGGCCAGCGCACCCGGGATGGCGGACGGTTCGATCCGCAGGGTCCGGGTTCCGCTGAAATCGGGCGCCGAGGGCGCGATCGACCCTCCGCCTCCATCGGCCAGGTACACCCCGTACCCCCTCCTGTGTGCGGACGCGACGACTGTAACTCCGATGCGGGCGGATGTGGAACGGTTCCCGCACCTTCGGGGGATCTGGTGACCACTTTTCCGACTACCGACCGCCAGATGTGCAGTACCCCCGCGACCGCTTCCTCACTCGTTCGGGTGGTACAGCACGGGGGGTGTTCGCAAGTGACCCGAGGTAACCGAAGCTGGGAGGGTGCAGCAGCCCGAAATCACCCTCGACATGCGGGTGAGCGCGCGGTCGAACCCCAATAGCTGGTTGTACGTCATCGACCCGGCGTTCAGCCCGGACGTGGACGTGCCCCCGTGGGGCGTGGTCGGCGCCTACCCCGTGGACGACCGCGGCGAGGTCGTCGAGCGCTTCCGGTACAACACCGGGTACCGGCCCTCCCCGGCCGCACTGCGCCTCCCGGTGACGTCCAACCCGCTGGAGAAGCTGTTGCAGCTTGTGCACACCCGCCACCGGCAGCAGGTCGACCTGCTGCCGGTGGTGCTGAACGCCACGCTGCTGGTCTACGCCCGCCGCGGCGACGACCGGGCGATCACCGGGTTCCGCAACCACGACGGGCGGGTGCTGGTGCCCGCGTGCACGTCGGCGACGCACGTGCCGGGGGCGTGGCCGGGGTGGCGGGAGGTCTCCGGGCGGGAACTGGCCGGGCAGCTTCGCGGGTGCCCGCTGGTGGTCAACCCGCTCGGGCCGCTGACGGCGGTCATCCCGGCGGCTGATCTGTGCCGTGCCGGTGGGGTCGGGGTTTCCGGTGGGGCTTCTGGTCGGCGTGTTGTGGAGGGTGCTGCGGTCCGCTGAGGGCTTGGGGCGCTGCCTGTGAGTCTGGCTGGGTTGATCTTTGGTTTGCTGTGGCCGGGTTTTTGCTGTGGCCGGGTTTAGAGCCCGGTCGTTTTCGGGGCGTGCCCGGGTGGGTGGATCTGCTTGGGCGGGG
>NZ_AYXG01000218.1 GCF_000564855.1 Actinokineospora spheciospongiae | reverse complement strand
CGGCCAAACACATCCACCCACCCGGGCAGTTCGCTCGCCGGGCCGCCGGTTTTCGGGGTGGTCGGCCGGTCAAGCACCTCCACCCACCCGGGCGGGGCGTAGCCGGGCTGGGTGAGTGGAGTGGCCGGGTCTGCGGTTCGTGGGGCGGCTGGTTGCCGCTGCGCCGGTGGGGTTCGGGGAGTGTGATCTTGGCGGCACGATCCGGTGCGGGTGTGTGACCTCGGTGTGAGGTTGTGCCGTGGCGGGTTCGGCCGATCGGTGGCCGTGTCGGGTGCGGGTGGGTGCGCGGGCGCGGGCTGTGGTTTGATCGCGCCCAGGTGTCCGGTGGAGTCGGGGCGAGGACCCGGCCGCGTGACCTCAGATCTGGCGGAGGCGAACGATGAGCAGCCCCTACGGGCCGTCCGGTGGGCAGGACCCCCAGCAGCAGTGGGGGCAGCAGCCCTACGGGGGCGGCAACCCGCCGGGCACCCCGTCCGGCGGATTCCCCCAGCAGGGCGGCGGGTACCCGCAGCAGCCGGGGCAGTCGCCGTACCCGCCTGAGCAGGGGCAGTACGGCTACCAGCAGCAGCCGCAGCAGCCCTACCAGCCCACGCAGCAGCAGCCCCAGACCGGGCAGCAGCCGGGTCAGCAGTACCCGGGGGCGCAGCAGTCGGGGTACGGGCCGCCGACGGGGCAGCAGCCGCAGTTCGGCGGGTACAACCCGAACCAGCCCCAGGGTGGGATGCCCCCGGGGTACCCGGGCGCGCCCGCGGAGAAGAAGGGCGGCGGGGCCGGGATCTGGATCGCGGTGGTGGCCGTCGTGCTGGTGGCCGGTGTGGTGGCGGTGCTGGCGTTCGTCACCCCCGGGTTCGCCAACACCAAGGTGTTCGACCAGAACGCGGTGCAGGACGGGGTGAAGTCGATCCTGACCGGCAAGTACTCCGTGGAGAACGTCGAGTCGGTGTCGTGCCCGGCCGACCAGGAGGTCAAGAAGGACGCCCGGTTCACCTGCGACGTGACCATCGGCGGCGAGCAGAAGAAGGTCAACATCACCGTGCGCTCCGACGAGGGCGAATACGAGGTCGCCCCGCCGTCCGACGGCTGAGCGGTTCTCCCCGCCGAGGGCGCGCGACCGGAATTCCGGTCGCGCGCCCTCGGCGCGTCCGGGCAGGATCGGGGGTGTGACTGACGTGGAGATCCGCACCCTGGCCGACGACGAGCTGCGCACGGCGCAAACCCTGTTCATGCGGTCGCTGCACCGGCCGCCGGTGACCGACGAGCAGTGGGAGCTGGTGGGTCGGTCGTTCGAACCGGGGCGCACGTGGGGGGCGTTCGCGGGCGACGTGCTGGCCGGGACGGCGCTGTCGTGGGCCTCGAAGCTGCGGGTGCCCGGCGGGCAGGTGCGCGGGTTGGCCGCGGTGACCAGGGTCGGGGTGCGGGCGGACCACCGGCGGCGCGGGGTGCTGACCGGGTTGATGCGCGCGCAGCTCGCGGAGGTGGCCGCGCGGGGCGAGGTGTTCGCGGGCCTGCGCGCCACCGAGCCGGTGATCTACGGGCGGTTCGGGTACGGGGTGGCCACCCGGTTCCACACGGTGACCGTCGCCCGCGACCGGGCGGTGTTCCACCCGGGCCTGCCCGCGACCGGCGAGGTGCGGCTGCTCGACACCGACCGGGCGCTGGAGGTCCTGCCCGACCTCTACGAGCGGATCGTTCGAGCGCGGGTGGGATCGATGGCCCGCCCGGACGCGCTGTGGCGCACCAGCTTCGGGTGGCCCATCGGAACCGGGCACGACCCCCGGATCGCGGTCCACACCGGGCCGGACGGGGACGAGGGGTACGCGGTGTTCGCCGCCCGCCGCCCCGACGCGGGCAACGCCACCCTGGAGGTCGACGACCTGCAGGGGTCGAGCCCGGCGGCGGTGGCGGCCCTGTGGCGCTTCCTGCTCTCGATCGACCTGGTCGACGAGGTCAAGGTCCTGTCCCGCCCGGTGGACGAGCCGGTGGAGGCCATGTTCGTCGACCAGCGGGCGGTGAGCAAGGTCGTCCCCATGAACGACCTGTGGCTGCGCGTGGTCGACGTCCCGGAGGCCCTGGCCGCCCGCTCGTGGGGAGGCCCCCTGACCCTGGAAGTCCGCGACGCGCTCCTGCCCGGCAACACCGGGGTCTACCGGGTGTCGGAGTCCGGTGTGGACCGGGTGGACGCCGAACCGGAGTTGTCGGTGGACGTGGACGTGTTGGCGCAGCTCTACTTCGGCCGGTGGACCGTGTCCGCCCTGGCCGGTGTCAACCGCCTCCGAGTCGCCAACCCAGAGGCGGCAGCCCGCGCCGATGCCGCGTTCGCCCTGCCCGCGACGGCCTGGACCGGCACGTTCTTCTGAGGCGTGCTGGCCTCCCGGGAACCGGGAGGCCAGCACTGTCCACTCAGGTTCTACTTGACGGCGACGATCCACACATTCGCGTTGTCCGAAGACATCACCGCTCGGTCGACACCGCTCTGCAGCACCGTCGGCGGGGTCACGGAATACAGATCGTTGAGTCGGACGACTTCGAGGCCCCCATTGGTGTGGGTGACCGCGGCATAGGTCGCCCCGATGGCGACGGCCCGCACGTTGACGCCGAACGTCGCGGGCATCGACCGGATCGTGGTGGTCGAAGCGTCCCACACGAAGGCATGGCCATCCGCGGACATGGCGATGTGGGAGAGCCACCCGGCGCCGATGGCGGTGATCGGTAGGCCCACCGTGTTCGGCACCGGCTTCCACGCGTTGTAGAGCCAGTCGACCACCGAGCCGTCATTCTTGAGCATGACCAGGTGGTACTGGCTCGCCGAGATGGCCTTGACGTTGCCTGCGGACGGCTGGGTGGTGCCCTGGCCCCACGTCACGACGGTGCCGTCGGACTTGAGCGCGGCGCTGAACTGGCCGCCCGCCGCGATCCCCACGACCCCGGAAGTGGCTGCTGCGGGCACGGTGGCTTCCCCGGTCGTGTTGTTGCCCCAGGCGATCACCCCGCCGTTCTTGAGCGCCAAGCTGTGCCCGGTGCCCGCAGCCACCTTGGTCACCCCGGTGGTGGCCGTTGCGGGCACGGTGCTCTGGCCTGAATCGTTGCGCCCCCACGCGAGGACACCACCGTTCTTCACCGCCAAGGCGTGCGAGAAGCCTGCTGAGATATCTGTGGCGCCCGAGGCCAGGGTCGAGGGTACGTTCGCCTGCCCGTAGGTGTTGTCCCCGGCCCAACTGACGGTGTAGCCGGTGTAGGCGTGCGCGACACCCGGTGCGAGCAGCGCGGAGGCCAGCACCGCGCCGGTCATGGTCAGCACGGCGCGGCGGGTCAGTCGGGTGAAGCGGGTTCTGGGCAGGCCGAAGCCGCCCACAGTTCTCGACATATGATGCCCCAGGGTGGATGCGCGCCCAATCCCCAGCGATGGGCGCTTGCCCGACCCAATCTAGCCATCCACCGAACCCGCGCACTCCACCGAACCGGTGAGCTTCGGGTGAAGCCGGCCGGTCGCCGAAACCCGATGTCTACTGTGGAGTGATCGCTTTCAGTAGGCGGTCCACCGCGCTGCCCAGGCCCCAGCGCTCCTGCAACGCCCGGACCCGGTCCACGTCCGCCACCGCGTGCGGCAGGACCGGGTCGCCGGTGTGGGCGCACTCGGCGTCGGTGGCGACCGCGACCACCACGGGGGCCTTGGCCAGGTAGTCGGCGTCGTGCTCGAAGGCGGTGCGGACTCGGGGTGGCACGTCCTTCGAGCCTGCGGCGGCGGCGTCGACCAGGGCCTGGAGGCTGCCGAACCTGGTGATCAGCTTGGCGGCGGTCTTCTCGCCGATGCCGGTGATGCCGGGCAGGCCGTCGGACGGGTCGCCGCGCAGGACGGCCATGTCGGCGTAGGCGGGGCCGTGGGCGGGCAGGCCGTAGCGGGCGGCGAGTTCGGCCGGGCCGATGACCTCGGCCTTCGACCAGCCTCGGCCGACGTAGACCACCCGGACCGGGGTGGGGGTGTCGCGGACGCACTGGAACAGGTCGCGGTCACCGGTGATGATCTCCACCGGGGCCTCGGCCTCGGCGTGGGCGAGGGTGCCGATGACGTCGTCGGCCTCGTACCCGGCGGCCCCGGCGGTGGCGATGCCCAGGGCGTCGAGCAGGTCCAGGATGATCGGGACCTGCGGGGTCAGCGTGTCGGGCACCTCTTCGGCGTTCACGGCCGGGTCGGCCACCCGCTGCGCCTTGTAGCTGGGGATCGCCGCCACCCGGAAGGCCGGGCGCCAGTCCGCGTCCAGGCACGCCACCAGCCGCGACGGTCGCCGCTCGGTCACGACCTGGGCGATCATCCCGGCGAAGCCGCGCACCGCGTTGACCGGCACACCGTCGGGGGAGGTCATCGACTCCGGCAGGGCGTAGAACGACCGGAAGTACAGGCTCGCCGAGTCCAGCAGCACAAGGGGTCCACTCACGCGGCGAGCCTCCCACATCGGACCGACAACCGGCGTGGGCGGATCTCGTGGCTGGTCACGCGGTTCCGCGTTCGGCTTTGTTTCGAGAGCCGGGACTTGCTTGAGGGTGCTGCGGGGGATTCGCTTGCTGTTTTTTTCGAGCCCGGGGCTTTGGTGCGCCCGGATGGATGGATGTGCCTGGCGTGTTTTCGAGCCCGGGGTTTTTGTGGGTGTGCCCGGCTGGGTGGATGTGTTTGGCCGGGGCCCCTATGGCG